>NZ_BAAAQG010000007.1:331532-646585 GCF_039531545.1 Dietzia cercidiphylli | reverse complement strand
GACGACCGGGGCCGTTCGTTCATGGTGCGAGGCGGGAGTCCGCCTCAGTCAGCGAGAATCACTCGCCTCCGGCGAGCTTGGCACGCAGGGCTGCCAGCTGCTCGTCCGAGGCCAGCGAACCGCCGGTGGTCTCGGCCGGAGCGGCGTCGGCCGCAGCAGCGGGACGCGACGACGGAGCGGACTCAGACGAGTAGTTGGTCGGCGCGGCCTCAGCGGCCTCCGCGGCAGCGGCGCGACCCTTCTCGATCTGACCGGTGTGCATCTTGTGACGACGCTCGGCCTCCGCGTAGCGGTTCTCCCACTCCTCACGCTGCTTCTCGAAGCCCTCGAGCCACTCGTTGGTCTCGGGATCGAAGCCCTCGGGGAAGATGTAGTTCCCGGCCTCGTCGTAGCTGTCGGCCATGCCGTACTTCGACGGGTCGAACTCCTCCGTGTAGTCCTCGTCCGCCTGCTTGAGCGAGAGCGAGATACGACGACGGTCGAGGTCGATGTCGATGACCTTGACCATCGCGTCGTCGTTGACCGTGACGACCTGATCCGGGACCTCGACGTGGCGCTCGGCCAGCTCGGAGATGTGGACGAGGCCCTCGATGCCCTCGTCGACTCGCACGAACGCGCCGAACGGCACGAGCTTGGTGACCTTGCCCGGCACGATCTGACCGATCGCGTGGGTCCGGGCGAAGTGCCGCCACGGATCCTCCTGGGTGGCCTTGAGCGATAGCGAGACACGCTCGCGGTCCAGGTCGACGTCGAGGACCTCGACGGTGACCTCCTGGCCCACCTCGACGACCTCGGACGGGTGATCGATGTGCTTCCAGGACAGCTCGGACACGTGCACGAGACCGTCGACGCCGCCGAGGTCGACGAACGCACCGAAGTTGACGATCGAGGACACGACGCCCTTGCGGACCTGGCCCTTCTGCAGCTGGTGCAGGAACTCGGAGCGGACCGCGGACTGGGTCTGCTCGAGCCATGCACGACGCGAGAGCACGACGTTGTTGCGGTTCTTGTCCAGCTCGATGATCTTGGCCTCGAGCTCCTGCCCCACGTAGGGAAGGAGGTCGCGGACGCGGCGCATCTCCACCAGGGAGGCGGGGAGGAAGCCACGGAGGCCGATGTCGAGGATCAGGCCACCCTTGACGACCTCGATGACGGTGCCCTTGACGGCCTCGTCCTTCTCCTTGAGCTCCTCGATCGTGCCCCAGGCGCGCTCGTACTGGGCGCGCTTCTTGGACAGGATCAGACGGCCGTCCTTGTCCTCCTTGGTCAGGACCAGGGCCTCGACCTCGTCGCCCACCTCGACGACCTCACCGGGGTCGACATCGTGCTTGATGGAAAGTTCGCGCGAGGGGATGACACCCTCGGTCTTGTATCCGATGTCGAGCAGGACCTCGTCGCGGTCGACCTTGACGATCGTGCCCTCGACGATGTCGCCATCGTTGAAGTACTTGATCGTGGCGTCGATGGCGGCGAGGAAATCCTCCGCGGAGCCGATGTCGTTGACGGCTACCTGCGGCGAGGTGGTTTTGGTGGTCATAGGGTGGGGTGCTCCGGAGTGGATAGGAATCGTAGGTGGACAGATGTTCGCGAGCGTGTACGCACGCGACGGTCAACTGTACTCTGCCAGCGTGACGTCCACAAACCCCCCCGACCACGGCGAGTCCGTCCGCGCCTCCCGCACGTGGTGGGACACGGAAGCGGTCGAGTACCACGACGAACACGGGGATTTCCTCGGCGCACACTCCCCCGACGGCGAGTTCGTGTGGTGTCCCGAGGGCCTGCACGAGGGCGACTGGAATCTCCTGGGTGACGTCACGGGCCGCGACGTCCTGGAGATCGGGTGCGGTTCCGCACCGTGCTCCCGGTGGATCGCCGGCCGCGGGGCCCGCGCCGTCGCCGTCGACCTCTCCGCCGGGATGCTCCGCGTGGGCGCCGAGGCCGCGAGCCGGTCGACGGGCCCCGCGGCCGGGGTACCACTGATCCAGGCCGATGCCGGCCGCCTGCCCTTCGCCACCGACAGCTTCGACGTCGCGTTCTCCGCGTTCGGGGCGATCCCCTTCGTGGCGGACACCGCCGGGGTCATGGCGGAGGCCGCACGCGTGCTCCGACCCGGCGGACGGTTCGTCTTCTCCGTCAACCACCCGATGCGGTGGATCTTCCGTGACGATCCGGGCCCCGAGGGACTCGTGGCCGCGTTCCCGTATTTCGACCGCACGCCCTACACCGAGTACGACGAGCAGGGCGACCTCACCTACGTCGAGCACCACCGCACGGCTGGTGACCGGATCCGGGAACTGGTCGGCGCCGGATTCGAGGTGAAGGACCTGATCGAGCCCGAGTGGCCGGAATGGCTGGACCGCGAATGGGGGCAGTGGAGCCCGCTGCGCGGCAGCATCTTCCCCGGCACCGCCATCTTCGTGGCCGCTCTCCCCTGACCCGCGCCCCCTCCTGCCTCACGGCAACAGGATCGGGGCTCCGGCTAGAGGATCTTCGACAGGAAGTCCCTGGTCCGCTGATGGGCGGGCGTCACGAGCACCTCGGACGGACGCCCGGCCTCGACCACGACTCCGTCGTCCATGAAGGCGATCGTGTCGGCGACCTCCCGGGCGAAACCCATCTCGTGGGTGACGACGATCATGGTCATGCCGGCGTCCGCGAGATCCCGCATGACCCCCAGGACCTCACCGACCAGTTCGGGGTCGAGTGCCGACGTGGGCTCGTCGAACAGCATGAGCTTGGGCTCCATCGCCAGCGCGCGGGCGATCGCCACCCGCTGCTGCTGACCACCGGACAGCTGCGCCGGGTAGGCGTCCGCCTTCGCCGAGAGCCCGACCTTCTCCAGCAGTGCCCTGGCCCGCTCGGTGGCCTCCGCCCTCGACTCACCCTTGACCAGCATCGGCGCCTCGATGACGTTCTCCAGGGCGGTGCGGTGCAGGAAGAGGTTGAAGTGCTGGAACACCATCCCGATGTCCCGGCGTTGCCTGGCCGCGTGCCTGGGCGAGATCTCGTAGAGCTTGTCGCCCTTCTCGCGGTACCCCACCAGGTCGCCGTCGACGTACAGCCGACCGGCATCGACACGCTCGAGGTGGTTGATGCACCGGAGGAAGGTGGACTTGCCGGACCCGGACGGGCCGACCAGGCACAGCACCTCTCCGGCGGCCACCTCGATGTCGATGCCCTTGAGCACCCTCAGCGATCCGAAACTCTTGCAGACCTGCTCGGCCCTGACCATCGGAGTCATGGCATCCCTCCCGACTGGTCGGTCCCTCTGGCCGCGGCGAGCCCGGAGGGGGTGAGGCCGTCCGCCTCGGCCAGCGCCCGCAACTGCTTTGCCGTGAGCTGGCGGGTGGCGCCGCGGGAGAACTTCTTCTCGAGGAAGTGCTGGCCCACCATGAGCACGCTGGTGATCACCAGGTACCAGGTGGCCGCGACCAGCAGCAGCGGGATCGGCTGGAAATTGACCCCGGAGATGTCGCGGGCCTGACCGTAGAGCTCGCCGGAGAACGGGATGGCAACGACGAGTGAGGTGGTCTTGAGCATCGAGATCAACTCGTTGCCGGTGGGCGGGATGATCACCCGCATGGCCTGCGGCAGGATCGTCCGGCGCATGGTCTGACCCCACGACATGCCGAGCGCGGTGGAGGCCTCGGCCTGTCCCTCCGGAACGGACGAGATACCCGCCCGCACGATCTCGGCCATGTAGGCGGCCTCGTTCATGGCCAGACCCACCACCGCCAGCCAGAACGCCGAGTACAACACCATCGTGTCGTCGAAGCGGACGATCTGGAAGTCGGTGAAGGGGATGCCGAACTGGACCTGCCGGTACAGCGTGAAGATCAGGCCCCAGAACAGCAGCTGGACGTAGATCGGCGTCCCCCGGAAGATCCACAGGTACACCCAGGCCACGGCCTTGAGCACCGGGTTGCTGCTCATCCGCATCACCGAGAGGATGACCCCCAGGATGACGGCGAGGATCATCGACAGCACCGTCAGCGCGATGGTGTAGAACACCGCCATGCCGAACCGGGTGTCGAACAGGTAGCGGCCGTAGGTGCCCCAGCCGTAGGCCGGGTTGGTCGCGGCGCCCCAGATGAACAGGAACACCAGGACCAGGACGATGGTCGCCGACACCCACCGCCACGGGTGCCGGAGCGGCACCGCCTCGATGGGGTCAGGAGCGTCTCGGGGGGCCGAGGCGCGGTTCTGCGCGGTGCTCACCGACCGGTCACTCAGCCCTTCCGGATCTCGGCGTCGTCGATCAACCCGTCCTCGAGGCCCCAGTTCTGGGCGATCTTCTCGAAGTCACCGGTCTCGATGAGCTTGTCCGCTGCGGCCTCGAGCGCGGCGGCCAGTTCGGACCCCTTGCGCACGGGCCAACCGTAGGGGGCGGAGTCGAAGACGTCCCCGGCCAGCTGCATCTTGCCCTCGGACTGCTTGACGGCGTACGCCGAGATGGGCGAGTCGGCGGACATGGCGTCGACCTTGCCGAGCGCCACGGCGGTGGAGGCCTCGTCCTGGGAATCGAACTGGACCTTCTCGATCGGGGGATTGCCGGCGGCGACGCACGCCTCGCTGCGGGCGGGCACGTCCTCCTGGTCGGAGACCGTGGTGCGCTGGACCGCCACGCTCAGGCCACACGCGTCGTCGGGGTCGACGTCGGTGCCCGCCGCCGATGCCCACTGGATGCCGGCCTCGAAGTAGGTGACGAAGTCGACGGTCTGCAGCCGCTCGTCGTTGACGGTGAACGACGAGGCGCCCATGTCCATGGTGCCGCCCTCGATGGCGGGGATGATCTTCTCGAAGTCGGACTCGCGGAACTCCGCACGCAATCCCATGAGCTGGGCGGCGGCGGTCATCACGTCGATGTCGAAGCCGACGATCTCGCCCCGCTCGTTCTTGAACTCGTTGGGCGCGTACGGCGGGTTGGTGCCGATCACCAGCACGCCCTTCTCGCGGATCTCGGCCGGTACGAGGGCGGCGATCTCGTCGTCCGTCTCGAGCGAGACCTCCTGCCTCGGCTCTCCCGAGTCCTCGGGACCCTCGGTGTTGGTGGTGCAGCCGGTGAGCGCGAGGGCCGCGGTGGCGGTCAGTGCCAGTGCAGCACGGAGGCCGCGCCGTGAGGTGAGGGTCATGTGCGTGCCCTTTCAGGCGTCGGGTAGCCGAATCTGCAATGAACCTAGGGCATACGTCGAGCACCACAAAACGCACCGCCCGCTTTTGGCGTCAGTGGTTACCCACTGGTTACTCAGTGGGCCGCGGAGTCCCAGTCGGGCCCCGTGCCCGTGGAGACGTCCAGCGGGACGTTGAGTTCGATGGCGGAGTACATCCGGTCGACGACGAGCTCGCGGACCTCCTCGAGTTCGCCCTTTGCCACCTCGAGCACCAGTTCGTCATGGACCTGGAGCAACAGACGACTCTGCAGCCCCCGCTCGTCGAGGTCGGCGTCCACCTTGAGCATCGCCGCCTTGATGATGTCCGCGGCGGTGCCCTGGATAGGGGCGTTGAGGGCCGCACGCTCGGCGTTCTCGCGCTTGAGCCGGTTGTCCGAGTTGAGCTCGGGCAGGTAGCGCCGACGACCGAACAGCGTCTCGGTGTAGCCGTCACGTCGGGCCTGGTCCACCACCGCGTGCAGGTAGTCGCGGACTCCCCCGAAGCGGGAGAAGTAGGCGTCCATCTGCTCGCGGGCCTCGGTCTGGCTGATGCCGAGCTGCGCGGCCAAACCGAACGCGCTGAGCCCGTAGGCGAGCCCGTAGCTCATGGCCTTGACCCTGCGCCGGAGCTCGGGGGTGACCTGGTCGATCGGCACCCCGAACGCCCGGGAGCCGACGAAGGAGTGCAGGTCCTCGCCGGTCCGGAACGCCTCGATCAGTCCTTCGTCACCGGACAGGTGCGCCATCACGCGCATCTCGATCTGGCTGTAGTCGGCCGTGAGCAGGCAGTCGTAGCCCTCGCCCACGACGAACGACCTGCGGATCCGTCGGCCGTCCTCGGTGCGGACCGGGATGTTCTGCAGGTTCGGATCGGTGGAGGACAACCGCCCGGTCGCGGCGACCGTCTGGTTGAACGTGGTGTGGATGCGCCCGTCGTCCCCGATGGACTTGATCAGCCCCTCGACGGTGGTGCGCATCTTGGTCGCCTCGCGGTGCAGCAGCAGTGCCTCGAGGAAGGCCCGTCCCGGGGTGTCCCCGGTTTCTTTGGAGAGAAGCTCCTCCAGCGCCTTGGCGTCGGTGGTGTACCCCGTCTTGGTCTTCTTGGTCTTGGGCATGCCCAGGGTGTCGAACAGCACCACCTGGAGCTGCTTGGGCGAACCGAGGTTGATCTGCTCGCCCCCGATCGCGGCGTAGGCCGCCTCTGCCGCGTCACGCCCACGGTCGGCGAACCCGTCGCGGAGGTCGTCCAGGGCCGACGAGTCGACCGCGATTCCGATCGACTCCATCCGCGCGAGCACCGGCACGAGCGGCAGTTCCATATCCGCGAGCAGCTGCGCACCGTGCACCTGCTCCAGCTCCACGTCGAGGCGCTCGGCGAGGTCGATCACGGCCCGGGCGCGGGTCGCCGCCGAGTTGGCCGCCTGCTGCTCGGCCTCGGACTCGTCGACCTCATCCAGCAGCGACAGTTGTTTCTCCGCCGCCTCGGGCTCCGGGAGCTCACGCTGCAGGTGGCGCTGGAACAACTCCGCCAGGCCGTAGCTGCGCTGACCGGGACGGACGAGATAGGCGGCGAGTGCCACATCCAGCGTCACACCGCCCAGGCGGAGGTCCCGGCCCATCAGGGCGTGGGTCGCGGCCTTGGCATCGTGTACCGCCTTCGACACCGCGTCGTCGGCCAACCACGCCTGTAGAGCCTGGTCGTCGGCGGGGCCGATCCGTGCGAGGTCGATATGTCCGGAGGCTCCGCCCGCCGCCGCCACGGTGACCGACTGCGCGTCCCCCGCGCCCGGTCGTGAGGGACCGACGACGACGAGGCCGTGCCGACTCCCGGCCGGCGCGTGGGCCGCCAGCCAGTCCGAGACCTCGCCCGCCCGCAGGACCGCGGCCTGCTCGATCTCGATCTCCGGCACCGGCTCGGGTGCGCCTTCCGGGAGGAACGCGGAGAGGAACCGGTCGCGGGCCTGGGGACCGAACTCCAGCCGGTCGAACAGGGCGTTGACGTCCGCCCGTTCGGGCAGGCGCCTCGTGAGTTCATCGATCTGGACGCCGAGGTCGAGGTCCCGGGTGAGTTCGGTGATACGGCGGTTGAGCTGCACCTGCGGGAGGTGCTCGCGGAAGCTCTCCCCCACCTTGCCCTTGACCTCGTCCGCGTGCGCGATCAGTTCCGACAGGCTGCCGTACTGGACGATCCACTTCGCCGCCGTCTTGTCGCCAACCTTGGGCACACCGGGGAGGTTGTCGGAGGTGTCGCCCCGCAGCGCGGCGACGTCCGGGTACTGAGCGGGGGTCACCCCGTATTTGGCCTCCACCGCCTCGGGGGTGAAGCGGGCGAGCTCCGAGACTCCCTTGACCGGGTAGAGGACGGTCACCGCGTCGGAGACCAGCTGCAGCGCGTCGCGGTCCCCCGTGCAGATGAGTGTGTCGGCCCCTGCCGCCTGGGTGGCCAGGGTCGCGATGATGTCGTCGGCCTCGTGGCCCTCCAGGGACAGGGTGCGGACCCCGAGTGCCGCCAGCGCCTCCTGGATCAGCTCGACCTGTCCCTTGAACTCCTCGGGGGCAGCCGAGCGCGTCGACTTGTACTCCGGGTACTCGGCCGTCCGGTGCAGGGTCGCCCGGGAGACGTCGAACGCCACCGCCAGGTGGGTGGGCTCCTCGGTGGTGACCAGGTTGGCGACCATCGACAGGAATCCGTAGACCGCGTTGGTGTGCTGCCCGGAGGCCGTGGAGAAGTTCTCCGCGGGAAGCGCGTAGAACGCGCGGAAGGCCAGCGAGTGCCCGTCGAGGAGCAACAGACGGGTGGGCCCGTGTGCCTCGGCGGCGTCGGTGGACGCGGTGGTGGCGGCGGAACTGGCTTCGGCGGTCTGGCTCGTGGTGCTCACACGGCCACTCTAGGGCGGGCGTCGGACAGCCGCTCACCGGTCGTCGGTTAGACTTTCCGACCAGCGGCTCGCCGCGTTCGCCCCCGTAGCCCAATTGGCAGAGGCAACGGATTCAAAACCCGTCCAGTGTCGGTTCGAGTCCGACCGGGGGCACTTCCACGCCGCGCAGTCACCACATCTCCACGTAGATAGCGGCTTCACCGCCGGAGGAACCCCTTCCGGATCGGCCTTGAGGTCACCCTGCTGTCGACCGGCGTCGACTTCCCTCTTCGATAGTCAACTCGGCCCGTGCCGCACTCCGGGCGCACCCGAGACCTCTCCTTTCCCGTCGATTGCAGGAACCAGAAGCCCGTGCATATACTTGCTTGCTGCAAGCAATTTAATCAAGACCGGGGAGGTCAGGGTGGCGATTGACGCCGAACAGGGAGGCAAGCTCGTCATGGACCTGTCCCGCGTGGTCAAACTGCTACGCGCGGTCAATGTCTCGGTCCCGCGGTTCCACGAGTCCCTGGAGCAGTCCGCCCACCCCCTGCTGTTCGCCATCCATGACGAACCCGCCCGAGTCACGAACCTGGCAGACCGTCTCCACACCGATATCTCGGTGGTGAGCCGTCAGGTCCGCCACCTCGAGACCCTCGGTCTGGTCGCCAAGGTCCCCGACCCGGATGACGGGCGCGCGAGCGTCGTCACCCTCACGTCCGAGGGAAGCGACCTCGTCACCCGCGTGTTCGCCGGACGGGGCCAGTGGATGGCCGACGTCCTCGCCGACTGGACCCCCGAACAGGCGGCCTCACTCGACGAGGGACTGGAGCGCCTCGCGGAGTCACTGCGCACCGAGCTCGACGCCCTCACGTCCGCCAAGGAGAACTGATGACCGACCGCTCACCCGTCACGACCCAGGCCGGTGAGGACGGCGAGTTCTCTCATCGCCAGATCCTGGTGATCCTCGCCGGCCTCATGTCGGCGATGTTCCTCGCGAGCCTGGACCAGACCATCGTGTCGACCGCCATCCGGACCATCGCCGACGATCTGCAGGGCCTGGACGCGCAGGCGTGGGTGACCACCGCGTACCTCATGACCTCGACCATCTCGACGCCGCTGTACGGCAAGCTCTCGGACATCTACGGGCGCAAACCGTTCTTCGTCATCGGCATCGTGATCTTCGTGTTCGGCTCCCTGCTGTGCACGCTCGCCGACTCGATGTACACGCTCGCGCTGTACCGCGGGATCCAGGGACTGGGCGCCGGCGCCCTGATGTCGCTCTCCCTGGCGATCATCGGCGACATCATCCCGCCGCGCGACCGTGCCAAGTACCAGGGCTACATGCTCGCGGTGTTCGCCTCGTCCTCGGTCATCGGTCCGGTCGTCGGCGGCTTCTTCGCCGGCGTGGAGACGATCTTCGGCATCGACGGCTGGCGCTGGATCTTCCTCATGAACGTCCCCATCGGCGCCATCGCTCTGACCCTGGTGATGATCACCCTCAACGTCAAGAACGTCCGCGTGGACCACCGGGTGGACTGGGCGGGCGCGGCCGCGATCGTCGTCGGGCTGGTGCCGCTCCTGCTGGTGGCCGAACAGGGCAACACCTGGGGCTGGGGCTCACCGGCCGCACTGGCCTGCTACGTCGTGGGCCTGGGCGGGATCGGCCTGTTCCTCATCGTCGAGGCCCGGGCCGGCGACCAGGCTCTCATCCCACTGCGTCTGTTCCGCGACCGCACCTTCGCGATCGTCACCGCCGGCGGGGTGATCGTGGGAATGGCCATGTTCGGCGGGATGATGACCCTGCCTCTGTACATGCAGATCGTGCACGGCGCCGATCCCATGGAATCCGGCCTCATGATGCTGCCGCTGGTGGCGGGCATGATGGGCGCCTCGATCGTGTCGGGCCAGCTCATCTCCAGGACCGGCCGGGTCCGCGAGTTCCCGATCCTCGGCACCGCCATCTCTGCCGTCGGGCTGTTCCTGCTGTGGACCATCGACGCCGACACCTCACTGACCCTGGTCATGGGCTACATGCTGGTGCTGGGAATCGGCCTGGGCAACTGCATGCAGCCGCTGACACTGATCGTGCAGAACGCCGTGAGTCCGCGCGAGATCGGCGTGGCCACCGCGTCCGCCACCTTCTTCCGCCAGCTCGGCGGCACCGCCGGGGTGGCCGTGTTCCTCTCGATCCTCTTCAGCCGGGTCGGCGGCTCCATCACCAGCGAGCTGGAGCTGGCGGGCGCCGACGGCAGCCTCGCCCGCGGGGTGCAGGAGGGCCTGGCCGACCCGGTGCTGCGCGCCGACCCCGAGGCTCTCGGGATCGTGCAGGCCCTCGCCGACCCGGTGTCCGGCGCGGGCGCGCTCGAGACGGTCACCAAGGACTCGTCCGTCATCAACCGCCTGCCCGAGCTGGTGGCCTACCCCTTCGAACAGGGCTACGCGCTGAGCATGTCGGAGATCTACCTGGTCGCCGGCATCCTCGCCGTCGTCGCCACGGTGGTCCTGGCCTTCTTGCCACCGATCGTGCTCCGGACCGGCTCGGCCCAGGCCGAGGCCGCCCGCGAAGCCACCGCGGCGGCGGCCCCGTCGGGAACCGACCTCGCGGCGGCCGAGGTGGCTACCGGAGGGGATACACCCGAGCGCGTGGACGTCACCACGACCGCCACCGCCGAGCCCGGGGAATCGGACACGATGACGACGAGGGAGGCCCCTGACAACCCGGACCGCTAAGCACCGGGGCCTACCCCGCGGCTCCAAGCCCGGGGCCTACCCCCCGGCGCCTGGTTCGGGACCTATCCCTCGGCTCCACGCCCGGGGCCTACCCCTCGGCTCCACGCTCGGGGCCTACCCCTCGACGTCGGCCTTGAGGTTCGAGAGCAACTGGTGCTGGATCCGCTTGAGCCCGGCCGGGGCGAAGGTCCGCTCGAAGAACCCGCCCACTCCCCCGGCCCCGTCCCACGACGTGGTCATCTCCACCAGCGCACCGCCGGTGGCCTCGCGGACCGTGTAGGTGGTGGCCATGGACGAATTGGCGTCCTTCTCCACCAGCGACCAGTGCGCCGCGGCCTCGTCCACGGTCACCGTGGCCTTGACGTCCCGGCTGCGCTTCTTGGTGGCCTGGAGGTTCCACGCCGCCACGGTGCCGTGCCCCTGGCCGCCCTCGATCAACCTGTACGCGGTGAACTGCTCGGGCTGGATCCGGGGACGGACCTGGGCGTAGTCCGCGATCGCGGCCGTCACGGTCGCGACGGGCGCCTCGATGACGATGGTGTTGCTGGCGGTGACCCTGCCCATGATCGTGACTCCTCCTCTGCCTGACCACGTCGCGCCCGCCGGAATCGCCGGTGGCGGCGCCCTCGACAGGGGCGCGTCAGACCACCACCATCGTGCCCGATCCCTCCTGCCGCCGAGCACGCCACCTCGCCCCGATCTTCCGGAGCTCCTCGAGCCAGAGGATCGACGAGCCCACCGCGACCGCCAACAACCACTCGTCCGCGTGCAACGGGGTGGTGTCGAAGATCCCCTGGAGGAAGGGCACCTGGACCACGGCCACCAACAGCAGCGGGACCGCCGCCAGTGCCACCCAGATCGGGGCGTTGTGCGCCATGTCCCGGGAGAACACCGAACCGTCCGTGGAGCGGACGTTCATCAGGTTGAACACCTGGAAGAACACGAAGGCGGCGTAGGCGAGGGTGGTGGCGAACAACGGCACGCCCGCGCGCTCGGGGAACAGCGTCTCCGCGAACGCGAGGACCAGCAGTGTCCCGGTGGCCATGACCACGCCCAGCCACAGGATCCGCACCAGTCGTGACGGGGTGAGGATCTGCTCGTCCGCGGGTCGGGGCGGCCGCCGCATCGCGTTCTTCTCCACGGGCTCCACACCCAGCGCCATGGCGGGCGGGCCGTCCATGACGATGTTGACCAGCAGGACCTGCAGGGCGGTGAACGGCACGGCCGCCAACCCGAACAGCCCGCTGGCGAGGAACACCAGAACGAACGCCCACGCGGTGGTGAGCTGGAACTTCACGAACTTCACGATGTTGTCGTAGATTCCGCGGCCCTGCTCGACGGCCGAGACGATGGTCGCGAAGTTGTCGTCCGTGAGCACCATGTCGGCCGCACCCTTGGACACGTCGGTGCCGGTGATCCCCATCGCGATCCCGATGTCGGCCTGACTCAGCGCGGGTGCGTCGTTGACGCCGTCCCCGGTCATGGCCACCACGTCCCCGCCGGACTGCAGGGCCCGGACCATCCGGATCTTGTGCTCGGGGGACACCCGGGCGAGGACTCCCATTCCGGGAGCCCGCTCGGACAGCTCGTCGTCGTCGATCCCGTCGAGATCGACCCCTCGCACCGACTCCCCCTCGATCCCCAGGTCGCGGGCGATCGACGAGGCCGTGACGAGGTGGTCTCCGGTGATCATGTGGACGGAGATCCCGGCCGCGCGCGCCACCCGGATGGCCTCGGCGGCCTCGGACCGGGGCGGGTCGACGATGCCGACCACCGCGAACACGGTCAGCCCCCGCACCTCGTCGAGGAGCACGCTCTCATCTACTCCGGTCTCGCCGGATCCGTCCTCGCCTGGTGCCGACTCGAACGGGCGCCCCGCCACGAGCAGGGTCCGCAGGCCCCGCTCCGCGAGCTCTTCGGTCGCGAGACGGATCGCCTCGTGCAGCTCGTCGGTGAGCTCCACGGCGTCCGTGCCGTTCCACACGTGGGTCGACCGGGGCAGCAGCGCACCGGTCGCGCCCTTGGCGCTGAGCGCGAGCTCCCCGCCCGGTGAGCGGTTGACGGTGGCCATGAACCTGTGGTCGGAGTCGAAGGGCACCTGGGCCACCCGCGGCCGTGCGGCACGCAGTCCCTCCACGTCGAGCCCGCACTTGGTGGCGGCCACGAGGAGAGCGCCCTCGGTGGGGTCGCCGACGAGTTCGCCGTCGGTCACGATCGCGTCGTTGCACAGCGTCATGGCGACCGCCGCCCTCCGGAGGTCCGGAACGGCATCCGGATCGGACGACAGGACCGTGCCGGTCGCCTCGTATCCGGTCCCGGTGACGGTGTAGGCGGAACCGCCCGCGACGATCCGCGTCACGGTCATCTCGTTGAGGGTGAGGGTCCCGGTCTTGTCCGTGGCGATGTGGCTGGTCGACCCGAGGGTCTCCACCGCCGCGAGGTTCTTGATGATCGCCCCCTCACGGGCGAGCCTCGCGGCGCCCATCGCGAGGGTGAACGCCACCACGGCGGTGAGGCCCTCCGGGATGGTGGCCACGGCGAGCGAGACCGCGCTGAGGAGCATGTCCTCCCAGGACTGCCCGCGCACCAGTCCGATCCCCATCACCAGCGTCACCACGACCAGCGCGATCACGGTGAGGACCCGTGCCAGGACCCCGATCCGCCGTTGGAGCGGCGTCTGCTCACCGCCCGCCCCGCCGAGCAGCTCGGCGATCGCCCCCATCTCCGTGCGCTCACCGGTCCCCGTGACCACCACGCGCGCCCGACCGCGGGTGACCTCGGTGTTCATGAACACCATGCCGGTGCGGTCACCGAGCGGCGCGTCCGCGGCGGCCACCGCTCCCGCCGTCTTGTCCACGGGGACCGACTCGCCGGTCAGGGCCGACTCCGCCACCTGGAACCGGGACGCCTCGAGAACGCGACCGTCAGCGGGGACCCTGTCGCCGGATTCCACCACCACGACGTCCCCCGGGACGAGATCCGCGCTGTCCACCTCCACCTCGGCGCCGTCCCGCACCACCCGGCTGTGCGGCACCGCCATGTCGCGCAACGCGGCCAGGCTCTCCTCGGCCCGCGTCTCCTGCACGTAGTTCAGCACGGTGTTGAGCACCACCACCAGGAGGATGACGACCGGGGTCTCCCACTCGCGCGAGATCACGGCGCTCACCACGGCGGCCACCGCGAGAACCATGATCATGGGGTCGCGGAGCAGCCGCAGGACCCGTCTCCAGGCCGGCACCCCGGCCGCCACCGGCAGGGTGTTGGGACCGTGCTCGGCGAGACGACGCGACGCCTCGGCGCGGGTCAGGCCGTTCGACCCCGCGCCGAGGCGGGAGACCACCTCTGCGGTGGACAGTGTGTGCCAGGGGGTGCGCCGGTCCGTCTCCGGGGCGCGGTCCGTCGTCGTCATCCCCCCATCGTGCCCGGTCAGCTGCCCCGGGCGATCCACTCCTCCAGATGTGGGGACTCCTCGCCCACCTTCGTGCCGTCACCGTGGCCGGTGTGGACCAGGGTCTCGGCGGGCAGGGTGAGGATCCGGTCGCGGATCGAGGTGATGATGGTCGGGAAATCGGAGTACGACCGTCCCGTGGCACCGGGCCCTCCGGAGAACAGGGTGTCGCCGGAGAACAGGACGCCCGCCTCGGGGACGTGGAAGACACACGAGCCCGGCGAGTGGCCGGGGGTGTTCATGACCGTGAACCCGGTCCCGGCGATCTGGAAGACCTGCCCGTCCTCGAGGTCCTCGTGGGCGACCGTCGGGTGGGTCTCCTCCCACAGCATCTGGTCGCCGGGGTGGACGAAGACCCGGGTGTCGAGCTCGCGGGCGAGCTCCGGGGCGACGGTGATGTGGTCGTTGTGGGCGTGCGAGCACAGGATGCCCTTGACCGTGCGCCCGGCCACCGCGTCGATGATCGGCTGGGCGGTGTGGGCGGCGTCGATGACGTACACCTCGGAGTCGTCACCGAGGATCCAGATGTTGTTGTCCACCTCCCACTCGCCGCCGTCGAGGGCGAAGACGCCGCTCGTCACGACCTTCTCGATACGCAGTCCACCGGCATTGCCGGCACTCGTGTACGTCTCGCTCACAGGGTCACCACCGATCGGAGGACGGAACCGGACTTCATGGCGCCGAACGCGGCCTCGACCGCGTCCAGGCCGATGCGTTCGCTGACGAACTTCTCCAGCGGCAACCGCCCCTGCAGATGCAGGTCGACCAGCATCGGGAAGTCGCGCTCGGGGAGGCAGTCGCCGTACCAGGAGGACTTGAGCGAACCCCCGCGGCCGAAGAAGTCGAGAAGCGGCATCTCGAGCCGCATCTCGGGCGTGGGCACGCCCACCAGGACCACGGTGCCCGCGAGGTCACGGGCATAGAAGGCCTGCTCGTAGGTCTCGGGGCGGCCGACCGCATCGATCACGACGTCGGCGCCGAAGCCGCCCGTGAGCTCCTGGATGGCGGCCACGGGGTCCGTGCCGGAGGAGTTGACCACGTCGGTGGCCCCGAACTCGCGGGCCCACTCGAGCTTGGTGTCGTCGAGGTCCACGGCGACGATGGTCGAGGCGCCCGCCAGACGGGCACCCACGACCGCGGCGATGCCGACGCCGCCGCACCCGATCACGGCGACGGACTGGCCGCGCGTGACGTTGCCCGTGTTGACCGCGGCACCGAGGCCGGCCATCACGCCGCAGCCCAGGAGTCCCGCGACGGCCGGGTCGGCCGCCGGGTCCACCTTGGTGCACTGCCCCTCGTGGACGAGGGTCTTGTCGATGAACGCACCGATACCGAGCGCCGGGCTGAGCTCCGTGCCGTCGGTGAGGGTCATCTTCTGCGAGGCGTTGTGGGTGGCGAAGCAGTACTGCTGCTGGCCGCGCTTACAGGCCCGGCACTCGCCGCAGACCGCGCGCCAGTTCAACACCACGAAGTCGCCCTCGGCCACGTGGGTCACGCGGTCGCCCACGCTCTCCACGATCCCCGCGGCCTCGTGACCGAGGAGGAAGGGGTACTCGTCGTTGATGCCGCCATCGCGGTAGGCCAGGTCGGTGTGGCAGACGCCGCACGCCTGCACGCGGACGACGACGTCGTTCGGTCCCGGATCGGGGACGACGACGTCGACGAGCTCGACCTCCGCACCCTTGGTACGGGCGATGACGCCCCTGACGGTCTGTGACATTCCCTGATTCTCCTCGAGGTCGGTTCGGCTCGGGACCGGATCATGCGCGGCCCGGCCCGGACCCCTCCCACACTGCCACACATGCAGAATCCGCCATCTGTCTGCACGCGGAACGGCCGGAGCCCCGGACACACGTGGTGTCCGGGGCTCCGGCGGGTCGAGCAGACTGCTCGAGGGGTCCGATCAGACGGCGACGCCGTTGGCACGCAGCCACGGCACGGGGTCGATCCACTGGCCGGCGGGGTTACGCACGCCGAAGTGCAGGTGCGGTCCGGTCGAGTACCCGCGGTTGCCCACGGTGCCGATGACCTGACCGGCGTGGACGCGCTGGCCCACCGAGACGTAGTTCTGGTCGTTGTGGCCGTACTCGAGCAGGTACCCGTCGTCGGTCTGGATGCGGATCCACAGCCCGTAACCCGAGGCCGGGCCGGCGGCGACGACCGTGCCGGACTTGGCGGCGAACATCGGCGTACCGATCGGCGCCCCGAAGTCGGTGCCGTTGTGGAAGGTCCCCCAGCGAGGACCGAAGCCCGAGGTGATGGGGCCGTAGGTCGGGGCGTGGGCACCGCCGACGGCGGCGGCGGGCAGGCCGAGCGAACCGAACATCGCGGGATCGATGGCGTACTCCCGCAGCTGCGCCTCGTTCAGGCCGATGCCCTGCGCGAACTCCTGGGCCATCTGGCCGAGCTGGTTGACGTCGATGTCGGAGGACTGGGCGGACGCGGCGGGGGCTGCGGCCATCGCGACGCCACCGGTGAGAGCGGCACCGGCCACGGCGCCGGCGACGATGCGGCCCATCCCGCTCGCGGAGCGGGCGGCACGGTGGCGGCCGGCGGTCGCGCCGGAGCCGGCCACACCGAGTCGATCGGCGAGCTCGGTGAAGTGGATTCGAGTGGCGTCGGACATCAGGGGAAACCTCGGAGTTCGGTGCGTTGGCGAAGCGGCGGGCCGACCGGCTTCCCCGGTGGCCTCCAAAAAGGTAACAGATGTATCTCGGCTCTGTCACGTCAAAAGCACGAATAGATACGAAAGCGCCGGTGAGCAGGTGCTCACCGGCGCTACCGAGTTGTTACCCGAAGGTGATCAGTGATCCGCCTCGCCCATCCTGTGAACGAGGATGAAGTTGGTCGACCCCTCGACTCCCGGCACGTTGCCCGCGACGATCACGATGAGATCGTCCTCGTTGTACCCCTCGAGTGGGAGCAACAGTTCGTCGGTCACCTTGACGAGCTCCGCCGTCTCGTGGACCCGGTCGGTCAGGAAGGTCTCGGTACCCCACGTGAGAGCCAACTGGCTCCGGATGCGCGGATCGCCGGTGATGGCGATGAGGGGCAGATGACTGTGCAGGCGCGCGAGCCGGCGGACGGTGTCACCGGTCGAGGTCACCGCGACGAGCGCCTTGGCGCCCAGCCGCTCCCCGATCTCGCGGGCCGAGTAGGAGATGACCCCGCGCTTGGTCCTCGGGATGTGGACGAGGTCCGGCGCGGCGGTGGAGTCGGCCTCGACCGCGAGGGCGATGGACGACATGGTCCGCACCGCGTCGATGGGGTACTTGCCCACGGAGGTCTCGCCCGAGAGCATCACGGCGTCGGCCCCGTCGAGCACGGCGTTGGCGACGTCGGACGCCTCCGCGCGGGTGGGCCGGGAGTTGGCGATCATGGACTCGAGCATCTGTGTGGCCACGATGACCGGCTTGGCGTTCTCCCGCGCGATCTGGATCGCCCGCTTCTGGACCAGCGGAACGTCCTGCAGGGGAAGCTCCACGCCCAGGTCGCCGCGGGCCACCATGATCGCGTCGAAGGCCAGGACGATGGACTCGAGGTTCTTGACCGCCTCGGGCTTCTCGAGCTTGGCGATCACCGGGACGTGCACGCCGACCTCGTCCATGATCTCGTGCACCAGGTCGACATCCGCCGGAGACCGGACGAAGGACAGGGCGATGAAGTCGACGCCCAACGCGAGGGCGAAGCGCAGGTCCGCGATGTCCTTCTCGCTCAGCGCCGGAACCGAGACGTTCATCCCCGGGAGGGACACGCCCTTGTTGTTGGAGACCGTGCCCCCCTCGGTGACGACGCAGTGGACGTCTTCGCCCTCGACCCGCTGCACCGTCAGGCCGATGTTGCCGTCATCCACGAGCAGCCGGTCGCCGGGTCGGGCGTCGGTGGCCAGCCCCTTGTAGGTCGTCGAGACCCGGTCCTTGGTGCCCTCCACGTCCGCGACGGTGATGGCGACCATGTCGCCCTCCGCCCATTCGTGGCGACCCTCGATGAAGCGGCCGAGCCGGATCTTGGGGCCCTGGAGGTCCGCGAGCACACCGACGGCGTGCCCCGACTCGTCGGAGGCCTTGCGGACCCAGCGGTAGTTGGCCTCGTGGTCGGCATGGTCGCCGTGACTGAAGTTGAGCCGGGCGACGTTCATCCCGGCATCGACGAGTTCACGGATGCCGGCCTCCGACGCGACGGCGGGACCCAGGGTGCAGACGATCTTGGTACGACGGTTCACCCGTACCAATCTAGTCCCCTCACCGGGATGACCGGTTAACGCGACGTCAACGACCGGCCAACGGGGGTGCGTCCTCCGGGGACCCGCCGGTCAGGTCCTCGGGGGCACGAAGTTCCGACGGGTCCTCGCGGCCCCGGCGTGCCCGCCACACGTAGACCAGTGCGGCCACCATGACGACGACAGAGACGAGTGTGTTGATGCGCATCCCGAGGACCTCGGTCGCCGCATCCGCCCGGAGCAACTCCACCCAGAACCGACCGAAGCAGTACAGGGCCACGTAGAGGGCGAAGAGCCGACCGTGTCCGAGTCGGAACCTGCGATCGATCACCACCAGCGCCACGGCCACCAGGACGTTCCACAGCAATTCGTAGAGGAACGTGGGGTGGACGGTCGCGAGCACCTGCCCGGTGGAGCGACCGATGGTCTCGGAGTATCCGTAGCTCTCGTCGTAGCGCTGGTAGATCTCCAGTGCCCAGGGCACGTCGGTCTCGCGACCGTAGAGCTCCTGGTTGAAGTAGTTCCCCAGACGCCCGATCCCCTGTGCCAGGACGATCCCCGGAGCGACCGCGTCGCCGAACGCACCGATCGCCCGGATGCCCTGCTGGCGCAGCCCGATGTAGGCGCCGACCGCGCCCAGCGCGACGGCGCCCCAGATCCCCAGACCGCCGTCCCAGATCTTCAGGGCGTCGACCGGATTCCTGCCCTCCCCGAAGTAGCGGTACCAGTCGGTGGCCACGTGGTAGAGGCGACCACCCACGAGCCCGAATGGGACGGCCCACAGTGCGGTGTCGAGCACGACCCCCGCGCGCCCGCCGCGGGCGACCCATCGCCTCTCGCCCCACCAGATGGCCACGACGATGCCGAGGATGATCCACAGCGCGTAGGCGCGCAGCGGGAACGGCCCGAGCTCCCAGACCCCCTGGGGCGGGCTCGGGATCACGAGCCGGCCCCCGGCCGACGCACGCCCGCCGCGAGCTCGGCCGTCAGCCGGGCGAGGGCCTCGCCCCCCTCGGTGGCCGCGGTGATGAGGGCGGACCCCACGATCACGCCGTCCGCATAGGAGGCGATCTCCGCGGCCTGGTCACCGTTGCGCACCCCGAGTCCGACGCCGCACGCCAGGTCCGAATGCTCGCGGACCCGTGCGGTGAGGGTGCGAGGGGCGTCGGACACCACGTCCCTCGCTCCGGTCACCCCCATGACCGCCTGGATGTAGACGAACCCGCTCGTGTGGGACAGCGTCATGGCCAGCCGTTCGGGCGTCGACGACGGCGCGACCAGGAACACCCGGTCGATCCCGTGTGCGTCCGTGGCGGCGATCCAGTCCCCCGCCTCGTCCGGGATGAGGTCCGGTGTGATGACCCCGGTCCCCCCGGCGGCCGCGAGGTCCTCCGCGAACCGGTCGACGCCGTACTGGAGGATCGGGTTCCAGTAGCTCATGACGACCGGAACCGCGCCGGCCTCGGCCACCGCCCGGATCACGGCGAAGGTGTCCCGGATCCGGAAGCCGGCCTCCAGCGCCACGTCCGCGGCCGCCTGGATGGTGGGACCGTCCATCATGGGATCCGAGTACGGGATCCCCACCTCGATGACGTCGCACCCGTGGGCGACCATCGTCCGCACGGCCTCGATCGACCCCTCGACCGTGGGGTACCCCGCCGGGTAGTAGCCGATGAGAGCGGCCCGGTTCTCGGCACGGCACCGCTCGAAGACCTCGCTGAGAACGCTCATCCCTCGACTCCCCCGTCCGCGTACTCGCCCTCGCCGTCGTCGGCACCCCGGCTCGAGTCCACCCCGGCCTCGGGTGGGGTCCCCCCGCCCAACAGGCCGAACCACCGGGCGGCGGTGTCGACGTCCTTGTCGCCCCGACCCGAGACGTTGACCAGGATCAGGTCTACGCCCTCGGCGGCGAGCTGGGCGGCTCCGGCGATCGCGTGGGCGGACTCGATGGCGGGGATGATCCCCTCGGTGCGGCACAGCTGGGCGAACGCGTCCATCGCCTGGGTGTCGGTCACCGGCCGGTACTCGGCGCGACCGATGTCGGACAGGTAGGAGTGCTCGGGCCCGACGCCCGGGTAGTCCAGTCCCGCCGAGATGGAGTGCGACTCGATGGTCTGGCCGTCCTCGTCCTGCATGAGGTGCGCGTACGAGCCCTGGAAGACGCCCGGCCTCCCGGCGTTCACGGTCGCGGCGGTGCGACCGGACGCCACGCCGTCGCCGCCCGCCTCGCAGCCCACCAGGCGGACCGAGGAGTCGTCGATGAACGGGTGGAACAACCCGATCGCGTTGGACCCACCGCCCACGCACGCCACGGCGGCATCGGGCAGGCGCCCGATCCGCTCCAGGATCTGGGCGCGCGCCTCGGTGCCCACGACCCGCTGGAAGTCGCGGACCATCGCGGGGAACGGGTGCGGGCCGGCGGCGGTGCCGAACGCGTAGTAGGTGTCGTCCGCCCGGGAGACCCAGTCCCGCATCGCCTCGTTGATCGCGTCCTTGAGGGTCGCGGAACCGACCTCCACGGCCTCGACCTCCGCGCCGAGCAGACGCATCCGCGCGACGTTGAGCGCCTGACGACGGACGTCCACCGCACCCATGTAGATCTTGCACTCCAGCCCGAGCAGGGCGCAGGCCGTGGCGGAGGCGACGCCGTGCTGGCCGGCCCCGGTCTCGGCGATGACCCGCTTCTTACCCATGCGGTGCGCGAGGAGCACCTGGCCGAGGACGTTGTTGATCTTGTGCGATCCGGTGTGGTTGAGGTCCTCGCGCTTGAGGAAGACACGGGCGCCGATCTCGGCCCCGAAACGCCCCGCCTCGTACAGCGGCGACGGCCGACCCGAGTAGTCGCGCTGGAGACGGTCGAGCTCGTTCAGATAGGCGTCGTCCGCGCGGGCCTTGGCGTAGGCGTCGGCAACCTCGTCGACGACCGCCATGAGCGCCTCCGGGACGTAGCGCCCGCCGAAGGCGCCCCAGTGGCCTCGCTGGTCGGGCTCGTGTCCGGTCGTCGTCCGGAGCACGTCTCCCATCGAGGGCAGCGGTGTCAGCTCGTTAGAATTCACGGCTCCCAGTCTGCCGGAAGCGGGCGACGGGGGCCTAGCGGGGTCCCTGCGGGCAGGACGGGTGGGAACCCGCCGTGGCCAGGGCGTTGCACGCCGCGCGCGGGTCGCCCTTCGTCACCAGCCCCTCGCCGACCAGCACCGCGTCCGCGCCCACGCTGGCGTACGCCAGGAGATCGGACGCGTCACGGACGCCCGACTCGGCGATCTTGACCACCCCGGACGGCAGGCCGGGAGCGATGCGGGAGAACACGTCGCGGTCGACCTCGAGGGTCTTGAGGTTCCGGGCGTTGACACCGATGACGGTGGCGCCGGCCTCGAGGGCGCGGTCCGCCTCCTCCTCCGTGTGCACCTCCACCAGTGCCGTCATCCCGAGCGACTCCGTCCGGTCCAGCAGGGACACCAGCGCGTCCTGCTCCAGAGCGGCCACGATGAGCAGCACGAGGTCCGCGCCGTGCGCCCGGGCCTCGTGGATCTGGTACGGGCCCACCACGAAATCCTTGCGGAGGACCGGGATGTCGACGGCGCGGCGGACGGCGTCCAGGTCCGCCAGGCTGCCGTTGAACCGGCGTTCCTCGGTGAGGCAGGAGATGACGCGGGCCCCGCCCTCCTCGTACATCCGGGCCAGCACGGCGGGGTCGGGGATCTCGGCGAGCGGCCCCTTCGAGGGACTGGCGCGCTTGACCTCGGCGATGACGCCGACCCCGGCACCCCGGAGCGCCTTGAGCGCGTCACGCGGTTCCGGCGCCGACCGGGCCGCCTTCTTGACCGCAGTGAGGTCGATGACAGCCTCGCGGGCCGCGACGTCCTCGCGGACCCCGTCGATAATCGAGTCGAGCACGGTACCCACCGTGACCTCCCTCTGCAGTGTTCGGGCAGGAAGTGTGATCGAGATCAACAATAGAGGCAGCAGGCGGGGTTCCGAGAATCGGGACCCGGTCGGGGATGCTCAGCCCGTGGGATCGCGCCCGTCGTCGAGTTCCTGCCACAGGTCACGACCGGTGTCCCCGGTGTCCTCGCCGGCCTCCGGGTCACCGCGGCGCGCCCCGGGCGTCACATAGCGATCATCCCGCTGAACCCTCCGGGTCGGCCAGATCATGGGGACGGCTCCCGCGGCGACGAGGGCCAGCGCTCCTGCTCCGGTGAGAACCGGACCGGCCGACCGGGTCGAGATCTCCGTGATCTCCGACCACTCCGGCACCGCCTGCGCACCGGCCGTCCCCGGGCCCGCGTTGGTGCGGCCGAGCTCCTCCTCACCCGTCACCGTGGAGTGGACCCGGTCCTGGTCCACTCCGCCGACGGTCGAGAACAGCAGCGCGCCGGTGGCCAGGCCCAGGAGGGCGATGACGGCCCCGACCACCCGGGCCCCCGTCCCCCGGACCAGCGCCACCGCGGCCACCGCGGCGAGAGCACCCACCGCCAACGGGACGAGCGCCGGCTGCCACTGCGCACCCGTCAGGCTGCGCCGGGCCTCACCCGACTGGTCGTTGAACGCGACCACGTCCACCCACACCATCCGGGAGGCGATCCACAACAAGACGGCGCCGAGGAGCAACAGCACGACGGGGATGCGGAGCCGGGCGTTCTGGGTCACCGGCCCTCCCCCGGCGTGTCCGCGCCCGCAGCGCCTCCCGTGGGGCCCGCGGGTCTCAGGGTGTCCGCCGCCGCGACGGCGCGGAGGACCGCCATCGCCTTGTTGCGGCACTCCTCGTCCTCGGACGCGGCGACCGAGTCGGCGACGATCCCGGCACCGGCCTGGACGTAGGCGGTCCCGTCCTTGAGCACCGCGGACCTGATGGCGATCGCCTGATCGGCGTTGCCGGCGAAGTCCACATAGCCGACCACTCCCCCGTAGACCCCGCGACGGGTGTCCTCGAGATCCTCGATGATCTGCAGCGCGCGGGGTTTGGGCGAGCCCGACAGGGTGCCGGCCGGGAAACAGGCCGTGACGGCGTCGATGCCCGTGCGCCCCTCCGCCAGGCGGCCCGTCACGGTGGAGACCAGGTGCATCACGTGGCTGTACCGCTCGACCTGGCGGAACTCGGTCACGACGACGGAGCCCGGCTCGCAGACGCGGCCGAGGTCGTTGCGACCCAGATCCACCAACATGAGGTGCTCGGCGTTCTCCTTGGCGTCCTCCACGAGGTCCTTGGCCAGCAGGACATCGTGCTCGTCGTCCTCACCCCGCGGCCGGGTCCCGGCGATCGGATGGGTCGTGGCCAGCCCGTCCTGCACCTTGACCAGGGCCTCGGGGCTCGATCCGACGATGGTGAACGCGGTGCCACCGAAGCCGTCGTCCCCGCTGCCGTCCGGGACCGTCATCAGATACATGTAGGGGCTCGGATTGGTCGTGCGCAGGATCCGGTAGACGTCTCTCGGCGAGGCCGAGGTGTCGACCTCGAAGCGCTGGCTGAGCACCACCTGGAAGGCTTCCCCGGAGTAGATCTGCTCGATGATGTCGGCCACCCGCTCGTGGTAGGTCGACTCGTCGGTGCGGCGGCGCATCCGCGGATCCGGTGTGTCGAAGACGCTGACCCCGCCGGCGCCGGGAGCCGCGAGCCTCGCCGTCATCGAGTCCACCCTGGCCACCGCGTCGGCGTAGGCCTCCTCGACCCGGTCGTCGCTGCCGTCCCAGTTGACCGCGTTGGCGATCAGGTGGATCCGGCCCTCGTGGTGGTCGAACGCCGCCAGGTCGGTGGCCAGCATCTGGACGAGCTCGGGGATGTGGAGGTCATCGGTGGTGTCCGGTGTGATGCGCTCGAGTCGGCGCACGATGTCGTACCCGAGGTAACCCACCAGCCCGGACGTCAGCGGCGGCAGGCCCTCGATCTGGTCGGTCCTCAGCAGGTCCAGGGTCCGGCGCAGGGCGTCGAGCGGGTCTCCGCCCGTCGGAGCCCCCGCGGGCACGTGCCCCAACCACATGGCCTCACCCGCGTCGTCGACGGTCAACGCCGCGGCAGACCCACAGCCGATGAACGACCACCGCGACCACGACCGGCCGTGCTCGGCCGACTCCAGCAGGAAGGTCCCGGGCCGGTCGGCCGCGAGCTTGTCGTACGCGGAGAGCGGCGTCTCGGAGTCGGCGAGCACCGTGCGCACCACGGGGACGACCCGGTGGCCCGAGGCGAGCGCCCGGAACTGCTCGAAGGTGGTGGTCCTGGTACTCATCCGACGACCCGGCCGCCGATCCCGAACGAGTCGTGCGGCATGTCGTTGACGAGCACCCACACCTTGGCCGGGTCCTTGCCCGCGGCCTCGGCGTAGGCGGCTGTGACGGCCTCGATCACCCGGGACTTGGACTCGGGGTCCATCCCGTCGAGCTGGTTGATCTGGATGAAGGGCACGGGCTCAGTCCTCCCCGAGGAGTGTGTCGGTGTCGAAGCAGCTGACCGTGCCGTTGTGGCAGGCTGCCCCGGTCTGGTCCACCTTCAGCAGGACGGTGTCGCCGTCGCAGTCGATCTCCACTCTGCGCACGTGCTGCACGTGGCCGGAGGTCTCCCCCTTGACCCACCGCGTCCCGCGCGAGCGCGAGTAGTACACCCCGCGCCGCGTGGCCAGCGTCTCGGCGAGGGCGGCGTCGTCCATCCACGCCATCATGAGGACCCGACCGGAGGTCGCGTCCTGCACGACGGCAGCGATCAGACCCTCCGCGTTCCGGGTGAGCCGGTCGGCGATGGTCGGGTCCAGGGCCGGATCACTCATCGGACCGTCATCCCCTCGGCCGCCATGGCCCTCTTCACGTCGCCGATCGTCATCTCGCCGAAGTGGAAGACGCTGGCCGCGAGAACGGCGTCGGCGCCGGCCTTGACCGCGGGGGCGAAGTGCTCGACCGCGCCGGCCCCGCCGGAGGCGATCACGGGGATCGTCACCGCCGCACGGACCGCACGGACCATGTCCAGGTCGAAACCCGCCTTGGTGCCGTCCGCGTCCATCGAGTTGAGCAGGATCTCCCCCACCCCCAGCTCCTGGCCACGCCGGGCCCACTCGACGGCGTCGATCCCGGTGCCCCGGCGGCCACCGTGGGTGGTGACCTCCCATCCCGATGGTGTGGGGGCCTCGCCCGCCGGCACCGTCCGGGCGTCGACGGACAGGACGATGCACTGGGAGCCGAAGCGCCTGCTGAGCTCCTCGAGCAGCTCCGGACGCGCGATCGCGGCGGTGTTGACGCTGACCTTGTCCGCCCCGGCGCGGAGCAGCTGGTCGACGTCCTCGGCAGCGCGTACCCCGCCGCCCACGGTGAGGGGGATGAAGACCTGCTCCGCGGTGCGTGTGACCACGTCGAGCATGGTCCCGCGCCCCGAGGACGACGCGGTGACGTCGAGGAAGGTCAGCTCGTCCGCGCCCTGCGCGTCGTAGGCGGCTGCCAGCTCGACCGGATCACCGGCGTCCCGCAGATCGAGGAAGTTCACGCCCTTGACCACGCGGCCCGCGTCGACGTCGAGGCACGGGATCACCCGGGTGGCGAGTGTCATGCCCGGTTCACCGCTCCCCGTCGAGCCACGGGCGGTTGCCGTCGGGACCGGGGGTGGCCCGGCGACGGCCCGCCTCGAAGAAGTTGCCCGGCTCGCCGAGCTCGCGGATGGTGCCGAGCACCTCCGCGTGCGCTCGCGGGCCGGCGGCGAGGATCGACTGGGAGTCGATCGACCACGGCTCACCGGTCAGGTCGGTGACCACTCCCCCGGCCGCGCGGATGTGGGAGGCGCCCGCGGCGTTGTCCCACGCGTAGTTGCCGAAGCTCACCGCAGCGGACAACCGGCTGGAACCCACGAACGACAGGTCCACCCCCGTCGACCCGAACTTGCGGGTGCGGGCGGCGTCGAGGGTGAGCTGCTCGAACACCTCTCGTCGATAGGCCGGCGGGTAGGTGGTGCGGGCGCCGGTGTTGAGCGACCCGAGGCCCAGCGCGACGTCGCGGATGGAGACGTCGGCGATCCGCGGGATCTCCTCGTCGTTCTCCTTGAGCGGGCCCCCGGCGATCGAGGTGAACCGCAGGCCGAGGAGGGGAAGCCAGGTCAGCCCGAGCACGGGCTGCCGCTCGTGGACCAGCGAGACGAGGATGCCGGTGGTGGGGATGCCGAGGGAGTAGTTGGCCGTGCCGTCGATCGGGTCGACCACCCAGAGTGTGCCCTCGTTGACCGGCGGGCCGCCGAACTCCTCGCCGTGCACCTCGAGATCGGTGCCCTCGCGCAGGGCGTCGGAGATCCGACGCTCCAGCTCGAGGTCGAGCTCGGTCGCGAAGTCGTTGCGCGAGCCCTTGGCGCGCGTGCCCTCGGCACCCAGTCCCTCGACGAAGCGGGGGGTGACCTCCTCGAGCACGCGGGCCGCCAGGGCGAGCGCCTCCGCGGGGTCGACGGACAGGTCCGTCGGCAGGGTGTTTCCGGTCTGATCGGTCATCTCGGGCCTCCTGCTCGAGGTCATGGGGTGGGGTGGAGCCGCCTGGTGGTCACTGCCGGCTCAGCGGACGCTCACCGCGGCCAGCGCCTCGGGGAGGGTGAAGCGACCGGCGTAGAGGGCCTTGCCCACGATCGCGCCCTCGACGCCCTCGGGCACCAGCGTCGCGATGGCCTCGAGGTCGGCCACGGAGGACACCCCGCCGGACGCCACCACCGGCGCTCCGGTGACCGAGCACACCTGGGAGAGCATCTCGAGGTTCGGACCGTTGAGCATGCCGTCCTTGGAGACGTCGGTGACGACGTACCGCGCACACCCGTCCTTGTCGAGGCGCTCCAGCACCTCCCACAGGTTGCCCCCGTCGGACACCCACCCGCGGCCACGGAGTCGGGGCTCGCCGTCGACCACACGGACGTCCAGCCCCACCGCGATGCGGTCCCCGTGCCGGGCGATCGCGGAGGCGCACCACTCCGGGTCCTCCAGGGCGGCGGTCCCCAGGTTGACCCGGGCGCAGCCGGTCGCGAGGGCGGCCTCCAGCGAGTCGTCGTCGCGGATCCCCCCGGACATCTCGACCTTGACGTCGAGCGCGCCGACCACCTCGGCCAGGAGGTCGCGGTTGGTCCCGCGTCCGAAGGCGGCGTCGAGATCCACCAGGTGGACCCACTCGGCCCCGTCCCGCTGCCACTGCATCGCGGCCTCGAGCGGAGATCCGTACGAGGTCTCGGTCCCGGCCTCCCCCTGCACCAGACGGACGGCCTGCCCGTCGGCGACGTCCACGGCGGGCAGGAGTTCGAGGTAAGAAGCGTTGGTCACGGGCATCAGCGTAGTCCGTCCGCCCGGGGGTGCTCCCCATCGCCCTCGGCCGGTTCCGACGGCTCCCCGGGGTGTACGCCGGAGTCGACCCCGACCTCGACGGCGGGCTCGTCCCCGTACTCGGCACGGATCGCCCGATCGGTGATGCGGGTGGACACGACCCCCATGGCCACGACCGTCATGACCACCCCGACCAGCGCCACGACCGCCCGGCCCACCGGCGGCAGCGGGAGCAGCGCCACCGCCAGGGCCGTCAGCCCCAGGGAGAGGACCCCCGCCCCGGATACCCCCAACGCCAGTACCGCGAACGACACGGGCGCCGGGCGACCCCGGCGGTCAGCCAAGGGATCTGATCCAGTTCTCGAGCAGCTGAAGTCCGGCGTCGCCCGACTTCTCGGGGTGGAACTGGGTGGCGGACAGGGGCCCGTTCTCCACGGCGGCGACGAACCTCGTGCCGTGCCGGGCCCAGGTGACATCCGGCGGGGCCAGGTGGTCGGACGGTTCCATCTCCCACCGCTGCACCCCGTAGGAGTGGACGAAGTAGAAGCGCTCGTCGGCGGGCATGCCGGCGAACAGGACGCTGCGCTCGGGCGCCTCGACGGTGTTCCACCCCATGTGCGGCAGCACCGGTGCCTCCAGCCGCTCGACCACCCCGGGCCACTCACCGCAGCCCGCCGCCCCGGAATCGGCGTGCTCGCCGTCCGAGAACTCCGTCCCACGCTCGAACATCACCTGCATACCCACACAGATCCCCAGGACGGGGCGACCGCCGGCGAGACGCTCGCCGATGATCCGCGGCCCCTTGACCGCCCGGAGACCCTCCATGCACGCCGCGAACGCACCGACCCCCGGGACCACGAGCGCGTCCGCCTCGGTGGCGACCCGGTGGTCCGAGGTGAGCTCGACCCGGGCGCCGACACGCTCCAGCGCGCGATGGGCCGAGCGGAGATTGCCCGAGCCGTAGTCGAGGAGCGCCACCCGCGGGGCCGATGAGGTCATGGGCTCACTTTATCGTCCGTGGCGGGCGAGGTCAGATCACGCGTCGGCCGGGTGCGCCGGGCGCCCACCGCCGCGGGACCGCCGACGAGCAGCACCACGCCGGCCGCGACCGTGAACAGGACGACGTATCCGAAACCGGCGACGCCACCCATGACCACCGACCCGAGACCCGTGCCCGCGTCGAAGGAGATGTTCCACGAGGCGGACGCGGTCCCCAGGCGCGAGCGCGGCATCCGCTCGAACGAGGCGACGAGCGCCTCGTTCTGCACGGCGCCGAACCCGAGTCCGAACACCACGGTCGGGGCGATGAACCACCACGGGTTCGCCGACACCGAGAGCAGGCCGGCGATACCGGCCATGCCGAGCGCCGAGACCGCCAGTCCGGGCCAGACCAGGGCGCCGGGGCCGCGCCGGTCGGAGACGAGTCCCGCGAAGGTGCGCCCGACGATCACGCCCACCCCCAGCAATCCGAGCCCGACCCCCGCGACGACCGCGCCGCTGCCCGAGACGATCGAGTCCAGGGCGGGCGAGAGGAACGACGCGGCGGCGCCGTACGGCAGCGACACCGCCACCATGACCAGGAACGGCCCGGCGAGCAGGACGAGCATCGCCCGGCGGCCCAGTGCGGACGGGTCGGAAGGCCTGGCGGGAGCGGGGTGCACGTCGGGGAGTCGTGCCGCCGCGAGCAGTCCGACCACACCGAACGCCGTCGCGCTCCAGGCGACCGTGGCCAGACCGAAGACCTCCAGCAGCCACAGACCGACAGGCAGGAAGATGGCCTCGGAGATCCCCACCGCGAGGCCGATCAGCGAGGTGGCGCGGCCGAGCATCCCGGGTGGCGCGAGCTCGGCGACCAGTGCGGAGCCGGCGACCGTCATCATGCCGAAGCCCGCCCCACGCACACCGCTGACCGCCAGCACCGCGAACGGCCCGTCGAACAGGGCGAGCAGCCCCGAGGGCAGGCCGAGGAGCGCGCTGCCGATCGCGAGCACCCAACGGTAGCCGATCGCCGCGGTGATCCTCGGGGTGAGCAGTTGGACCAGCACGGTGACCGTCATGAACACACCGGTGGTCGCACCGGCGACCAGCTCGCTGCCCCCGCCCCGGACCACGGCGAGGGGCACCACGGGCAGGAGCAGCGAGAAGCCACCGAAGGCGAGGAGCACCAGGACGAACGCCGCCGGCACACCGGGGGTCCGGGACAGCTGTGCGAACGCGCCCGGCTTCGTGACCCCCGCGGTCACTTCGCCATCACAGAGCGCCCTTGGTCGAGGGGATCCCGCTGATCCGCGGATCCGGCTCGACCGCGGCGCGCAGCGCCCGGGCGACGGCCTTGTACTCCGCCTCGGTGATGTGGTGGGGGTCGCGCCCGTAGTGCACGCGGACGTGCAGCGCGATGCGGGCGTGCGACGCGAGGGTCTCGAACACGTGCCGGTTGAGCACGGTGCCGTACGGCGCGCTGTCGTGGCCCACGACGACGTACCCGATCATGACGTCGGGCTCCCCCGTGTGGACGCAGTACGGGCGCCCGGAGACGTCGACGACCGCCTCGGCGAGCGTCTCGTCCATGGGGATCGAGCACTGGCCGAAGCGGCGGATGCCGCGCTTGTCCCCCAGTGCCTTCCCGAGCGCCTGGCCCAGAACGATGGCGGTGTCCTCGACGGTGTGGTGCGCCTCGATCTCGACGTCGCCCGTCGCGCGGACCGTGAGGTCGAACGCTCCGTGCTGGCCGAACGCGGTGAGCATGTGATCGAAGAACGGGACGCCGGTGGCGATCTCCGTCCGGCCGGTGCCGTCGAGGTCGATCTCGACGACGATCGACGACTCCCTGGTGGTGCGCTCGACGCGACCGACGCGTCCGCCCTGCTCGCTCATCGTCTCTCCCTCGTCGTGGTGATCTCTGTTCCCGCCAACTCGGCGCTCACCTGCAGCAGCCGGTCGTTCTCGCTCTCCAGCCCGATGGTCGCACGAAGACGGCCGGGGATGCCCACGTCGCGGATGAGCACGCCCGCGTCGAGGTAGCGCCGCCACGCGCGGGGCGCGTCCACGAAGGGCCCGTAGAGCACGAAGTTGGCCTCGCTGGGCAGCACGTCGTAGCCGAGCGACTCGAGCCCCGCGGTGACGCGCTTGCGCTCCTCGGCCAGCAGGGCGACCGACGCCAGGGTCTCGTCGGCGTGCCGCAGCGCGGCCGCGGCGGCGGCCTGCGCGATCACCGACAGGTGGTACGGCAGGCGGACGAGCAGCACGGCGTCGACGAACGAGGGGTCGGCCGCGAAGTAACCGAGCCGCCCGCCGGCGAACGCGAACGCCTTGCTCATGGTGCGCGAGACGACCAGCTTCGCCGGGTACTCGGCCAGGAGCGTGCACGCGCTCGGCGACGGGGAGAACTCCGCGTACGCCTCGTCGACCACGACGATCCCCGGTGCCGCGTCGATCAGCCGCCGCAGGTCGTCCAGCTCGATCACGTGGCCCGTCGGATTGTTGGGCGTGGTGAGGAAGACGACGTCGGGGCGGTGCCCGGCGATCGCCGCCAGCGCGGCCTCGACGTCGATCGCCAGGTCCGCGCCCCGGTCGACCGGGATCCACTCGGTGTCCGTGCCCGCGGCGAGGATCGGGTGCATGGAGTAGCTGGGGACGAATCCCATCGCACTGCGACCGGGTCCGCCGAAGGCCTGCAGCAACTGCTGGAGGATCTCGTTGGAGCCGTTGGCCGCCCACACCATGTCCACGTCCAGCTCCACCCCGGTCTGCCGCGTGAGGTAGGCGGCGAGGTCGGTGCGCAGGTCGACGGCGTCCCGGTCCGGGTAGCGGTTGAGGTCGGCCGCCGCCGCGGAGACCGCCTCCGCGATATCGGCGACCAGCGCCGCACTGGGCGGGTGCGGGTTCTCGTTGGTGTTGAGCTGCACCGGCACCTCGAGTTGCGGGGCTCCGTAGGCGCTCTTCCCGCGCAGGTTCTCGCGTAGGGGCAGCGCGTCCAGGCCGACTCCTGGCCGGGGGGTGTCGCTCACTGTTCCTCCTCCGCGGCGGTGAGGTCCTCGAAGCGGGCCCGGACCGCCTCGCCGTGGGCCGGCAACCGCTCGGCGTCGGCGAGCGCGACGACGGTCGGGGCGATCTCCTTGAGTGCGGCGCGGTCGTAGTCGATGACGTGGATACCGCGCAGGAAGGTCTGCACGCTCAATCCGGACGAGTGACGGGCGGTGCCCGACGTGGGCAGGACGTGGTTCGAGCCCGCCGCGTAGTCGCCGAGCGGGACCGGGGAGTAGGCGCCCACGAAGATCGCCCCGGCGTTGCGCACCCGGGCGGCGTCGGCGGCGGAGTCGCGGGTCTGCACCTCCAGGTGCTCGGCCGCGTACGCGTCGACCACGCGCAGGCCGGCGTCGATGTCGTCCACCAGGACGATTCCCGACTGCGGGCCCTCGAGCGCCTCGCGGACGCGGTCGGCGTTGAGGGTGACGGTGTACCGGGCCTCGACCTCCCGGTCGACGGCGTCGGCGAGCTGCTCGGAGTCCGTGACCAGCACGCTCGCCGCATTGGGGTCGTGCTCGGCCTGGCTGATGAGGTCGTAGGCGATGTGGACCGGGTCGGCCGTGTGGTCGGCCAGGACGGCGATCTCCGTGGGGCCGGCCTCCGAATCGATCCCCACGACACTGCGGCACAGTCGCTTGGCGGCGGTGACGTAGACGTTGCCGGGGCCGGTGACCATGTCGACGGGCTCGAGCTCGCGGCCGTCGGTGTCCTCGCCGCCGTGGGCGAGCAGTGCCACGGCCTGGGCGCCGCCGACGGCCCAGACCTCATCGACGCCGAGCAGCGCGCACGCGCCGAGGATGGTGGGGTGCGGCCAGCCGCCGGAGTCGGCCTGTGGCGGGGAGGCCACCACGAGTGAGCCGACCCCCGCGACCTGCGCCGGCACGACGTTCATGATGACGCTCGACGGGTACACGGCCTTTCCGCCGGGGACATAGAGGCCCACCCGCTCGACGGGCACCCACTTCTCGGTGACGAAGCCACCGGCGGCGACCTCGGTGACGGTGTCCGAGCGGCGTTGGGCGGAGTGGACGATCCTCGCGCGGCGGATGGCCTCGACCAACGCCGCGCGCACATCGGGGTCGAGGGTCTCGCCGGCCTCCGTGATGACCTCCGCGGGAACCCGGACCGAAGTGGGCCGGACCCGGTCGAACTCCTCGCCGTAGTCGAGCGCGGCGAAGGCCCCGTGCTCCCGGATCGCCTCGACCACCGGGCGGACGGTGTCGACGACGGAGTCGACGTCGGCGGCGCCTCGCGGGAGTGTGCGACGCAGCTCGGCGGTGCCGAGGGTGCGACCGCGCAGGTCGATGCGGGAGAGCATGGTGTGGCCTTTCCGTTGGATCACGGGACGTCGAGCAACCGGCCGACGGCCGCGAACCAGTCTAGGTGCGCCCGCGCCCGAGCCTCCCTCATGCCACCCTCGCGGGTGTTGTGGACGCGGTCGACCGCACCCTCCGGCCGCTCACGCGCAGCACATGCCGGCCTCGTCGTCGTTCGTGGTGTCGTGATCCGCCACCGGCGAGGTCCCGAACGTCTCCGAGTCGGCGAGGACCGTGTAGACCTCCCACCGTTCGCCTCCGGGGCCGGTGACCCACACCTTGTCCTGGGTGGCGAAGCAGCAGGTCGTGCCGATCTCCTCGTCGGTGAAAAGTCCGGCGTCGGTCAGTCGCGCGATCTCACCGTGGACCTGCTCGCTCGACTCGACCTCGACGCCCAGGTGGTTGAGTGAGCCGCCCTGGCCCGGGTTCTCGAGCAGGACCAGCTTGAGGGGCGGCTGCTCCACCACGAAGTTGGCGTAGCCGGGCTTGCGCTTGGCGGGTTCGACACCGAACAGGGTCGAGTAGAACCGGACGGCCTCGTCGACGTCGTCGACATTGAGGGCGAGTTGTACACGGGACATGGTCGGAACCTCCACCTTTGTGACGGATATCGAATTACTACTCCGCACAGATAAGCACCCATTTCGATATACGTCAAGAAGCTGGGCTACACTCGCGGACATGCCCAAGGCACTGCCCCTCCTCGACGTCAGCTCGCCGGTGTGCTGCGCACCGATGTCGGCGGGCACTATCGGCCACGAGGACGCCGTGGAGATCGCGCTGCGACTCAAGGCCCTCGCCGACCCGGTACGGATCCGGCTCCTGTCGCTCCTGCTCACCAGTGACGACGGCGAGGTCCGCACCGGAGACCTGGCCGCAGCCACCGGCGTGGCCGAGTCCACCACGTCCCATCACCTGGGCCGACTCCGCGAGGCCGGGATGATCGAGTCGGAGCGGCGCGGGATGAGCGTGTTCCACCGTGCCCGCGGGTCCGCGATCGACGCCCTGCGTGCTGCGCTCGACCCGAACTGCTGCACCTAGCCGGACCGGACCGCCCCGTCCACCAGGTGCATGCGGGCATCACACCGCGCCGCCACCGTGTCGTCGTGTGTGACGAGCATCAGCGCCACGTCGAACTCCTGCGCCGTGCGCACCAGCAGGTCCATCACCACGGCACCCGACTCCGAGTCCAGCGCACTGGTCGGCTCGTCGGCCAGAAGCAGCGACGGCCGGTTGACCAGCGCCCGTGCGATGGCCACCCGTTGACGTTGACCCCCCGACAGCGCTCCGACGGTCCGGCCGGCCAACGAGCCCAGGCCCACCCTGTCGAGCAGCTCGTCGGCGCGCTCACGCACCTGGGCGCGCCGCGCCCTCGACGGCCGCCCGCCGAGCCACGCCATGGCCTGGAGTTGCTCGCGCGCGGTGAGAGACTCGACCAGGTTGGACTGTTGGAAGACGATGCCGATCTCCGTCCGGCGCAGCTCAGCCGCCCGACGAGCACTCACCGCCGCCAGGTCCACCTCGCCGTCGCGCGTAGCCAGCCACGCGTGGCCGGACTCGGGCGGGGTGAGGGTGGCGGCCACGGCCAGCAGACTGGACTTGCCCGAGCCGGAGGGCCCGGTCACCGCGAGACTGCGGCCGCGGTCGATCCCGCACGAGACGTGGTCGACGGCGGTGATCCGGCCGTCTCCGTCGGGGTAGGTCAGGACGACGTCGTCCATCCGCAGCGCGGTGGTCGCGGGGGTGCCGACGGCAGAGGCGTCGAGGACGGGGGCATGGGACATGCGGTTCTCCTGGATGAGTAGAGGGTGTGACGACGAGGTCGCGCGATCGCGGCCGGGAGTCCGGTTCACCGGAGCGCGCCCAGTGCGGTGGCCGGGTCCGCCGTGACGACGGGGCGGAGCGAGACGGCGGCTCCGGCGAGTCCGAGGACAGCCAGGAGCGCGGCGGGGAACACGGTGGTGGCGGGCGAGACGATGTAGGGCACCGCCCCGCCCGCGACGGCGCCGAACAGCGCGGCGATCCCCACGCCGGTTCCGATGCCCACCGCCAGCACGATGGCCGCCTGGCCGACCGAGTCGCGCACCACCGTGGCGGTGGAGGCACCCAGGGCCTTGATCACCGCGATGTCTCTGCGGCGCTGCATCCCCCAGACCGCGAAGAACGCGCCCACGACCAGCGCGGTGACGGCCAGCAGCATGTAGGTCATGGTGTTCAGCGAGGTGTTCTCGGCGCGGTGTGATGGCAGGGAGGACACCAGACCCTCGGGGTCCACCACCGTCAGACCAGCGGTGGTGGACCCCGAGGACGCGGACGAGACCGCGACGGCGGTGGCCGCCCCACCGCGTGGGGCGAGCTCGCGCCAGGTGGCCAGGTCGGTGACGACGACGGGGGTGTGCGAATGCCAGAGGTCGCCGGCGCTTCCGGCGACGCCCAGCGCGCCACCCTCGATTCTGAGTTCGGTGGCCTCGGCGCCCAGCTCGTCGTCGACGCCTGTAGAGGTCAGGACCTCCCCCGGTGAGGGCGGGGTCAACGAACCCACGGGGCCACCGAGACCCACGGCGACGGCCGAGGCGCCGGTCTCGGTGCCGTCGTCCACGCGGATGCGGGCCACGCCCACGGGGACGGCGGAGGGGTCGGCGGCGGTCACCCGGTCCAGTTGCTCGCCGGTGAGGGCTGCACGGTCCAGGTCGACCGCCCCGTCCTCGTCGGCGGGCAGGACGAAGTCCGAGTCGCCGCTGCCCAGCGCCCGCAGCGCGGACACACTCTGGTGCGCGAGGCCCGCGGTGAGCCCGAGCAGGCCGGCGACAAGCACGGACAGCAGCAGCACGACGCCCGTGATGAGCGCGAAGCGGCCCCGCGCGGTGCGCAGGTCGCGGAGTGCGAAGAACATGGGGTTTCCTCTCGTGGCGGTATGCCTCCAGGTTCGTCGCCGCCCGCGTCTCCCGAATCGCCCGTGCGGATGGTCTCGCGCACCAGGAAGGTGGAGCGCCGAATCCATCCTTCGATGGATGCCCGGGGCGACGGCAACGGCTAGCGTCGACCGGGTGACCGGCCCCTCCCTCCCCCGAGAGAGCGCAGAGCTGCCGCCCGAATCGGCCGGAGTGCGCGCGGTCTTCACCCAGCTGCAGGTGGCCCTGCACACCCTCGTGGCGGCGCTACTCGCGTTCACTCTGGTCAGCGCGCACCGGGACACCGGCGGCGAGCTGGACCACGTGGCGGTGGCGGCTGCTCTCGGGTTCACCGTGGTGTACCTGGCGGGGACCGTGTGGGACCGCCTGTCCGGGACCGGCCGGACCGCGAGGCTGTGGTGGCTCGCCGCGGTGCTGGCGCTGTGGTCGGTCCTGGTGGTGCGGGTGCCGGAGGCCGCCTACCTGGCGTTCCCGCTGTTCTTCCTGGCCCAGTTCCTGCTGGCTGTGTGGGCCGGGATCGCGGCGGTCGCGGCGCTCGCCACCGTGGCGGTGGTGGCTCTGGGGATGCACGGGGGGTTCACTCCCGCCGGGGTCGTGGGCCCCGTGGTGGGGGCGCTCGTGGCGGTGGGTCTGGGCACCGGGGTCCGGGCGCTCGATCGGGAGTCCCGGGCACGGCGCGAGGTGATCGCCGAGTTGGTCAGGACCCGCTCCGAGCTGGCTCGACAGCAGCGCGAGGTGGGCCGCGAGTCCGAGCGAGCGCGCCTGGCCGGTGAGATCCACGACACCGTCGCCCAGGGGCTCGCGAGCATCGGGATGCTGCTGCACGCCGTCGAGCGCGCCGATCCCTCACACCCGGCCGTCGGCCAGATCCGGTTCGCGCGGGAGGTGGCCGGCGAGAACCTCACCGAGACCCGCCGCCTCATCGCCGCGCTACGGCCCGCCCCACTCGACGGCGTGTCGCTCGCCGGCGCACTGGTCCGCGTGGTGGAGCGGACACGCGCGGAGCATCCTGCGGTCGAGGTGACCGCTGACTGCTCCCTCGAGCTCGACCCTCCCGCCGAGGTCGCCGCCGTGCTCGTGCGCGTGGCGCAGGAGGCATTGGCCAACGCGGTCACGCATGCCTCACCCTCGAGGGTGGCGTTGACGCTGACCGGTTCATCCGCCGCCGTCGCCCTCGAGGTGCGTGATGACGGTCGGGGTTTCGACATCTCCGCGCCGCGGCCCACCGCCTCGTTCGGCCTGGACGGGATGGCGCGTCGGGTGTCCGGGCTGGGAGGAGAGTTCGACGTGAGCTCCGAGGCCGGCGCGGGGACCACGATCCGCGCCGTGCTGCCGACGGCGGTGGGAGGCTCGGGGATATGACGACGACGAAGGTGCGCGTGTTGATCGCCGACGATCACGCGGTGGTCCGGACAGGCCTTCGCGCGCTGCTGGCCTCCGACCCCGCGATCGAGGTGGTGGCCGACGTCCCCACCGCCGACGGCGCGGTCGAGCGGGCGCGGATCGGCGACGCGGACGTGGTGCTCATGGACCTGCGCTTCGCGGGGGACGCCTCCGCGGGGGTCAGGGCGACCCGGCGACTTCGCGAACTCGACTCGCCGCCGCAGGTCCTCGTGCTGACCAGCCACGACACCGACGCAGACATCCTCGGTGCCATCGAGGCGGGCGCCTGCGGATACCTCCTCAAGGACGCCGGCCCCGACGAGCTGCTGGCGGCCGTCCGCGCCGCCGCGGGCGGGGAGAGCGCGCTCTCCCCCACCGTCGCCGCCACGCTGATGAGCCGGCTGCGCGACCCGCGTCCGGTCCTGACCGACCGCGAGGTGGAGGTGTTGCGCGCGGTGGCCACGGGCGAGACCAACCGGCAGGTGGCCTCGTCCCTCAACGTGTCGGAAGCGACGGTCAAGACGCACCTCGTGCACGTCTTCGACAAACTCGGCGCGACGTCACGGACGGCCGCGGTGGCCAGGGCGCGTGAGCTCGGGGTGGTGTAGTCGATCAGCACTGCTCGCCCTGGAGCGACGGGAGTCGGAGAGCAAGCGCATCTGCTACTGCCGAGAGCGTCCCGACGCCCTGGTCGAATGACGCTGATTCGACCGCGATGGCGACGGCCACCTCCCCTCCCGCGGCCGGCACGATCCCGAACTGTCGCACGAGATAACCGCCACTCTCCCCCGGCCCCCAACCTCCTTTGAACCGGGCACCCGGAATGCGGCCGAGTCCCCAGCTCTGATCCGGTGATACCCGGCCCATCAGATCGAGAACTCGGGCCGATGACCCGATGCATGGCAGGAGACTGCCGAACCGCGCTTGATCGACGAGTGGCCACCGGGTCTGACCGAAGATCGAGTACTCCGCGCGGGTGCGGACTGTCGGCACCCGGGTGGTGCTGTCACCCCCGTCCGCGAGCACTGCGCCGATCCCGGCCGCCGACGAGGCTCCCCCGCCGAGGGCGTCCCACAATCGCTCGGCCGCCGCGTTGTCGGATGCCGTGATCGCGGTAGACGCCGACTCGAGGGAGGCCGGAGAGACGCGCGCGACGGCGACGGCCAGCGGGACCTTGATAGTCGACCAGGCGGCACCCGACTGCACGACTCCCGCCGTCTGGACCTCGGAGCGACCACCGACTCCGGCTACGGCGATACCAACCGGACTCGGAACACCATCGATCACCCCGGAGAGATCCATACCGCCGGGCCTGGGGTCGGCGACGGGCGGGACCGTGAGCTGGGCGGTATCCGGACCCTCTGCTCCGCCCGGTCCTACCGGTCCCGGAGAGACGGTGGTGACCGTGGAAGTGACGTAGACGGTCTGTAAGGGCTCGCTCGTCGGGACCAGCCCACCACAACCGGAGACGACGAGGACGAGCCCGCAGGAACCCGAGGCCAGCGCCCCACGCCTGCTCAGTAGACCCATCAGTAGATGTACACGACAGCGTTGTTGCCGCCGGTGCAGGTCACAACCGGTCCGCCCGAACAGGACATCGTGTACGTCGTACCCGTCACCGGGCTGTAGGCGTCGATGGTCATCGGGCCCCCGTCGCCTCCGGATGCGAGGTACGTGGAACGGACTGACACCGCGAACTCGCACGAGGTGACTGATGACCCCACCGCGGAATGCGAGAGCGGGCCCCCGCCGACGTTCGAGCACACGAACGACCCGGACGGAGCATTCGGTTGCGCCGGTTGGACCTGAGGCCGGTCTGGTTCCGCAGCACTCGGGGCCGTCGCCGTGGCGGACACCGTCGACGTCACGGGTGCAGCGGTCGGACTGGTGAATCGCGGGATCATCAGGAACGCCACGACTGCGATGAGACCCACGATCAGCACGGCCATCAGTGTGATCATCACGGCCAAGGCCGGGGACATCGACTGTTTCTGAGTGGACGCCACCGGACCCGCCTGAGGGATCCGCCCGAACTCCGACGTGGGGAAGTCACTCCATTGAGGAGGGTTCTGGCCCATGTCGCGCCTCCCGGCTACCCGAACACGCTCGCGACCACTCTGCCGCTGAGAATGAGGGTAGGTGACGCCGCATGACAAGAGTCGCGAATCAGGGTCCTGAACGCCACGTGATCGAGCCGAGAACGAGTCGGGTCGAGTCATCGTCTCGCCTGACGATCCTCCACCCATCGTCGCTCCGGAACGGGGCATCGACTCCTAAGCTCGACACATGCGGAGACTCCCCTGGATCATCGGCGCTCTGGTCGTCGTCATCGTCGTCGTCATCTCGGCGCCCTACCTCTACAAGGCTGTGCGCGGTGGCGACGACGCTCCGGCTGCGACGGTCTCCACCGACGGCGCCGAGGCTGCGACCGGGGACCTGGACGGCTCCTGGGTGGTGGTTCCGGGCTCCGAACCCAACGAGACCACCGCCGGCTACACGGTGGACGAGATCCTGCGCGGGGAGCCCGTGACCGTGGTCGGGAGCACGAGCCAGGTCACCGGTGGGGCGACCATCTCCGGGAGCACCCTCGATTCCGCCGAGTTCGAGGTGCGCATCGAGGGGATCGCCACCGACATCGGGCAACGTGACAACCGTGCCCGCTCCCCCGAGATCCTCGACGCCCAGGCCCACCCCTCGGCGACGCTCGCTCTGGCGGCACCCGTCGGACTGGCGTCGACACCCTCGGACGGGACCACGGCCACGATCCCGATGGAGGTGGACCTGACCATCAAGGGGACGACCGTCCGAAAGTCCGTGGAGGTGACGGTCCTCCGGTCGGGTGAGGAGCTGATCGCCTCCGGCGCCGTGCCGGTGACGTGGACCGAGGTCGGCGTGGAGCCGCCGAGCCTGGGCTTCGTCACCGTCGATCCGACCGGGACCATCGACTTCCTGGTGAACCTGGCCAGGCAGTAACCGGTCAATCCGTGGACCGGGGCGCTCTGCCTGCCCGGACCGTTCTCCCACCGTTATCCGGCGTGATGGCCCTCGATTACGACGAGGTGGACGGAATTCTCCGGGTCCTGTGCGACGAGGTCTGCGAGGGGCGCTCGCCGCCACTGCAGGGTCCGGCCTACGCACCGCCGTCTAGTCCGGATCCCACGCGGGGGTTCTGCCATCACTGCCCGCCGCAGTAGGCGACTGAGTCCACCCGACTCAAGTCAGATTTTCTGACCTGAGTCGGGAATACTCAACTACAGCGGTGAGTTGAACCGTGTGCGACCCCGGAGACGCCGGGCGCACCCCGACCAGTCCTGAAGGAGACCATCATGGCCACCAGCACCCGTTTCGATCCGTTCCGTGAGCTCGATCGCCTCCTGGGCGAGGGGCTGCGCAGCGCGACCGCCTCCACCTCGCTGCCGATGGACCTGTACAAGGAGGGCGATCGCTTCGTCGGGCTCATCGACCTGCCGGGCGTCGATCCCTCCAGCATCGACATCGACGTGGAGGACCGCACCCTCACCGTCCGTGCCGAACGCCGCGCCCCCGCCGAGGGCGATGCCCAGTGGCTCATGCATGAGCGCCAGTCGGGCACCTTCGCCCGGCAGCTCGCCCTGGGCAAGGGCCTGGCCACCGACAGGATCGAGGCCGACTACAGCGACGGCGTTCTGCGCCTGGTGATCCCCGTGGCCGAGGAGGCTCAGCCGCGCAAGATCACCGTCTCCCACGGTGCCCAGAAAGCCGAGCAGGCCGAGATCGTCGAAGGTTCCGCCGACCTCGGAAGCTGACCACCGCACCTGGGCCGCCTGACCACCGCCCCGGCCTCGCGTGAGGTCGGGGCGGTGGTTCTCATTCGACTCGCGCGCCCCGCCACGCGTCCACACGCCGACCTGCCGCCTCACGTTGCACCGGGATCACCCACCACCACCAGTACATCCGTCGCCCGCGACAGCCCCACGTACACCCTCTCGCGGACCCGGTCCATGCCGTCGTGGTGGTTGCACACCAGCACCACGGCGCGGCGCTCCAGGCCCTTGAAGCCCAGCACGTGGCCGTAGAAGATGTCCTCGCCGCTCCAGAAGGTCTCCCAGTAGGCGTCGTTGCCGCCCTGCTGCAGCTCGACCTGCATCGGGTGCCGCGATCCGGTGGTCAGCAGCGCGACGTCCCGCGGCTCCCAGCCCGCGTCGAGCAGGCGCATTGCCTCGTCGTCACCGATCGCCACGGCGTCCTCGCCCTCGGGCACCTCGACGTAACGGACCGCGGGCCCCGAGCCACCGCGCAACTGCATGCGCTGGCCCACCAGGGGTAGGAAGGCACTGGCGATCTGGCGCGTGTTGCGCAGGTTGTGATCGAGCACCAGCGGCACCAGGTCGACGGGCGGCCGACCGGTCCGCCGGAACACGCTCTGCCCGGCGTCGCCGACGATCATCAGACGGCCGCGCTCACGGTCGCGCAGCGCACCGATCACCGGGCGCCACCAGCTGTCTGCGAAGTCCTGGGCCTCGTCCACGATCACGGCGTCGAACCTCTTGCCGTCGGGCAGTTCGTCGGCGAGCTCCGCCATGAGGCGGGGGAGCTCCTCCTCCCACCACCGGACCGTCTCCTCGGACCGGACCCGCTCGTCCGGTCCGGCAGGCGCGCCCCACTCGACACCCAGTGCGTGGAACTCCCCCACGTACGCCGGCTGCTCGCGTCTACTCCATCCGCTCGTCACGCGCCGGAGGTATCCCGCGAGGCCGTGTGAGTAGCAGATCAACGCGACGCGCTGACCGGCCCTCGACAGACGCCGCGCCTGCTCCAGTGCGAGGTAGGTCTTGCCGCTGCCCGCGCCACCACGGATCTCCACGCGCGGCAGTGCGTCGACTGCCCGGAGAAGCACCGATTGCTCGCGGGTGAGCGCGTCGGCGATGTCGGCGTTCTCCGCGGCGCGTGCCACCACGTCGCGCTGCGGTAAGCCCCGGCCACCGAGGATCTCTGCCAGTCGGTTGACGGTGTCGACGGCGAGGAAGGGTCGATCGCTCGGCCCGGAGTTCTGCGCGAGACGGTAGGCGAGGGTGGCGAGCTGATCGAGCTGATCACGGTCGACGATTCGATCGCGCTGAATGTCGGGAAGTGCGAAATCCCCCGGGATCGACGCGTGAGGGAAGACCAGCATGTGGGTCCAGCGCTGGTACTGACGGGGCCATCGTGGGTCCGTATCGACGTGCCCGCGCAGGGCGTAGAGGGCCTCACGACACTGGGTGACGGGATCGATCGTGTGCTGCTTGCCGCCGCTCCCCTGCACCCACCGACCGTCCTCGATCGCGATCTGTCCGGCCTTGACCTCGATCGCCACGATCCCTGCACCGGGCATCGCCACGAGGATGTCGACCTCGTGCTCCTTCTCCGCGGTGGAGACGCGCTGGCCTACCACGATCAGGCTGTCGTCGGAGAGTTGATCCGTGAGTAGCTCCACGACCTTCTCCTCGGAGGGGTGGCCGTAGACGGGGGTGTCGGGAATGACGCGGGGCATGTTCCAGGAGTACCCGCCCGCGCCTGCGGATCGGGTCGAATCGCCGGGTCCTGCCGACACCGCACCGCGGTGAGACCTTCGCGACACTGTGTCAGCATGATACTGACATGGTGTTAGCATCTTCCCCGTTCCCGATGTCGATGCCGGAAGGCCTCCATGTTTCTCGCCCTACGCGAACTGACCTTCGCGCGATCCCGATTCACCCTGATGGGCTCCGTCGTGGCCCTGATCAGCGTCCTCGTGGTTCTCCTCGCCGGGCTGTCCTCGGGACTGGTCAACGACGGCGTCTCCGGCCTGCAGCGCATGCCCGTCCAGGCCGTCGCGTTCGCTCCCGAGACCCGCACCGACTCGGCGTTCACCCGATCCGTGGTCGGGCCCGACCAGGTCGAGGCCTGGGCCGCACGACCCGACGTGTCGGTGGCCACACCGATGGGTCTGTCGATCATCAACGCCAGGACCTCCTCCGGGACCCCGGTGGACCTCACCCTCATCGGCGCGGACCCCGAGGGCCCGCTCGTTCCCGAGGTGGCCGAGGGCCGGGCGCCCGCGTCCGACGGGGAGATCCTCATCAGCGCCACCGCCGCCGATTCCGTCGGCCCGGGCGACACGGTGACGGTCGACCGACTGGGGATCCCCCTCGAGGTCGTCGGCATCGCGGCCGCCCAGCACACCTTCGGCCACGTCGACATGGCCTTCACCACCCTGGCCACGTGGCAGGACGTGCACGCCGGCACCCGCTTCGGCGAGGAGTCGCGCGCCGGCGCCCGTGAGGAGTACAGCGTCGTGGCCCTCGCCGGGGTCGACGGCGAGTTGCCCGACCTGGCCACCGGCGATGCCGCGGCCGACACCTCGTCGCGCACCCTGGAGGAGTCGTTCGACTCCTCGCCCGGATACCAGGCCGAGATGATGACGATGTCGATGATCACCTGGTTCCTGTACGCCATCTCAGCGCTGGTCGTCGGTGCGTTCTTCGCCATCCTCACCGTCCAGCGATCCCGCGAGATCGCTGTCCTGCGCGCCATGGGCGCCTCGACCGTGCGACTCCTGGGCGACGCGATCGGGCAGGCCTTCATCCTGCTGGCGGGGTCCATCGCGGTCGGTGTGGCCATCGGCGTGGGAGTGGGGTCGTTCCTGGTGGGCACCGGCATGCCGTTCGCCCTCGCGACCGGACCCATCGCACTCGGAGCCGCCCTCCTCCTGACTCTGGGACTGGTCGGCGCCACCCTCGCCACCATCCGCATCACCGCCGTCAACCCGCACAGCGCACTGGGAGAGAACCGATGACCACCACCACACACACCGGCGACGCCTCCACCCCGGGCCTTCGCCTGAGCGGTGTCGAATTGACTTTCCGGGACGGCGACCAGACCGTCTACGCGCTGGCCGGTGTCGACGACGAGGTGGCCCGTGGCGAGGTCCTGGCCGTGGTCGGCCCCTCCGGAGCGGGCAAGTCGAGCCTCCTGGCCGTGGCCGGCGGACTGCTGTCCCCGACCTCAGGCACCGTCGAGGTGGGCGGCCGCGACATCACCGGTCTCGGTCGCCGGGACCTCACCCGGTTCCGGCGCGACCACGTCGGGTTCGTGTTCCAGTCCGGCAACCTTGTGCCCGCTCTCACCGCGCGCGACCAACTCCGGCTCGTGGGAACACTCGGCGGAGACCGGTCCCGGCGTCGCGATCCCGACCACCTGCTCGAGGCCGTCGGTCTGACCCACCGCGCGCGCCGCCGCCCGGCCACCATGTCCGGCGGCGAGCGTCAGCGGGTGGGCATCGCCCGCGCCCTGATGTCCTCGCCGGATCTGCTGCTGGTGGACGAACCCACCGCCGCGCTGGATCGCAGGACCAGCCACGACGTGGTGCGCCTGCTCGCGGAGGAGGCCCATCAGAACGGCGTCGCGACGGTTCTGGTCACGCACGACCACGAGATCCTCGAACACTGCGACCGGGTCCTGGAGATGGTCGACGGGCGGCTGCACGCGCACGTGTGACCTGATGGACACGTATGATCGGGCCTCCGCCGAGAAGGTGACGGGAGACCGACATTCCACGTATCGACGCCCCCACCGTGGGCGAACACCGGGACGCCAAGCGTCGGGTCCTGCTCGACGCGGCCCGGTCGATGCTCTCCGAGGCCCCCGGCACCCCTCCCGACATCAATGAGCTGACCGCCCGGGCGGGCATGACACGGTCGAACTTCTACACCTACTTCTCCTCGCGCGCGGAGTTGGTCGTCGCCGTGGCGGAGGACCTCATGCCACGGTGGATCGACACCGTCACTGGAGCAGTGCGTGACGCAGGCGGCGGTCGCCGGGGGGTCGTGGCCTACGTGCACACCACCCTGGATCTGGTCGCCGCCGGTGACCACGCGATCCTCACCGCGCTGGCCGCGCAGCTCCCCGACGGCCCGGCGCGCGAGCGGCTGACCCGGATGCACACCGAGATGACCACCCCACTGCGCGAATCGCTCGCCGAGTCCTCCCGCTCCGATCCACAGTTGACCACCGAGCTGGTCATGGCCGTGACGTTCAAGGCCTCCGAACTCATCGAGGGAGGGCGGCCGCTGGACGAGGTGCTCACCGCGGTAGACGCTCTGATCGATCCGCCGGGTTGACCGGAGAGGCGGCGCGGCTACGGGTTCGCGACCCAAGCGTCGCGCGTCACCCCGGCCCGATCGCCCACCCCGACGCCATCTGCCCGACGAACACCGGCAGCCGCACGAGGATGCGGTTCTGTTCGGCCCGCGGCCGGAAGCCCACGTCCAGGTAGCGGGGCGCCTCGTCGGGCCGGTCGCGCACGAGCGACCGGAACGCCGGCACGAGATCCTGCTCGATGTACTCCCAGCGCGGTTCCCTGTCGGCCCAGTTGAACGCGGGCAGCGGGGTGTGCAGCACCGTCGGTCGGCCGTTGACGTCCGCGCGCACCGACAGCGGGCGGAACCCACCCAGGGTGGAGGCCCCGGGGATATCGGGGGAGCCGCCCACCGTGGTGATGTAGGTGAGCACCCGACCGACGTCCCCTCGGCCGGCCGCCGTCGCGTCCCACTGTTCGGCGATGATCTGGTTCTGCTCCCGCGACGCCATCCGCAGCAGCGCCTCCGACCTGCCGTCCGGTGAGCCCTCGTCGAGTCTCCGCCAGGCATCGAGCGCGTACTCGTCATACGCCCCGCCCGCCGCGAGTTCCCTGACCGCCGGCAACCCCCCTGCCAGGTAGGCCTCGTGCATCGGGACCATGTCCATGAAGATGTTGCGCTGCATGATCAGCAGCCGGTGCAGGTACCAGTCCACGTCCGGCCGCGTGAGCGTCGGACCCGCGGTGGCCAGTAATCTCACGTCGCGCGGCATCCCGGCCGCCAGCTCCCACGGCACTCCACCGAGGGCGTCACCGACCCCGGTCCCCACCTCGTGCACCCCGGGCACGCTGAGCACGCCCCCCACCTCGTCGAGGTCCCAGAACCCGGCGGCGAACGACATCCCGGCCAGCCCGGCCATCCCGGTCCACCAGAACCCGTCGTGGGAGTTGTACAGCCGCAGGTAGTTCACGTACACCTTGTCGACCGTCTCCAGGTTCGCCTCCAGCCCCCGGGCCGGCTCCCACTCGTCGAGGTCGATCCCCGCGTTCTGGGCACCGACGACCAGCCAGTACTGGCGGGCCAGGGTCCCGTATCGCTCCGGCGCCACGCCCGCGGCCCGCACCACGTCCAGCGCCGCCCCCAACTCGTCGCGATCGGTGGTCATGGAGGTGGAGAAGCCTCCCGCCGACTCACCGTGCGGGTTGTCGGCCGCGACGTCCAGGTAGACGGCATAGGGTTGCGCGCTGACGTGGGCCGGCAGGTGGACGAACGCCAGGACTGCCACGAGGAATGCGGCGATGACCTCGCCGAAGACGCGTTGGGATCGAGTCGTCACTGGTCCCCCGAACCGCTGGGTGTGATTCAGGTCACTCTAAGCCAGTCCGGCCGGGCCCGCGACCGGACACGCGGAGCCGCCCACCCCGATGAGGCGGTTCGGGGTGACAGGGGCAACAATGAACCCCGTCCATCGTCGATCAGCTTTCCAGGTGACAAGGAAGTCCACGTGAGCACCTCCATCGATCAGGCCCCGGCCCGGAGCGCAACCCGAGATCTCGCCCAGATCGCGGTGTTCGCCGCCCTCATCGTCGTCCTCGGTCTCCCCGGTCAGATCAGCATCGGCTCCGCCGGGGTGCCGATCACGCTGCAGACGCTCGGCGTCATGCTCGCCGGCGCCCTTCTGGGCTGGCGCAAGGGACTGCTGTCGGTCCTCGCGGTGATCGTGATCGGTCTCGCGCTGCCCGTCCTCGCCGGCGGTCGCACCACCCTCACCGCGCTGGCCAGTCCCACCGCGGGTTTCCTCATCGGCTGGCTCCCGGCCGTCGTCGTGATCGGCCTGCTCACCGCGATGCTGATGCCGCGGTACCGGCTGATCCCCGGGCTGCTCATCAACATCCTCGGCGGCATCGTGGTCATCTACGCCTTCGGCGTGGTGGGCATGCTGATCCGCACCGAGCTGACGTTGACGGCCGCGATCGCGGCGAACGGCGTCTTCCTCCCCGGCGACCTCGTCAAGGCGGTCATCACGGCGGTCGTCGCCGTGCAGGTCCACAAGGCGCGGCCCGGTCTGATCGCCCCGCTGCGTGGGCGTCGTCCGACCCCCGCGTGACCGACCCCCGCGTGGCCGACGACCGAGGCACCGAGATCCGCTTCGACGGCGTCAACCACGCCTACGGTGACCGGACCGTCCTCGCCGACATCGATCTCGTGCTGTCCGAGCGGCGAATCGGGATCGTCGGCGTCAACGGCGGGGGCAAGTCGACGCTCGCGCGGATGATCAACGGGCTGGTCGTCCCCACCTCGGGCACGGTGACCGTCGACGGCCTCGACACGCGCCGCAAGGGCGCGCAGGTGCGCCGCCGGGTCGGCTTCTGCTTCACCGATCCCGACACCCAGATCGTCATGCCCACCGTGGCGGAGGACGTCGAGTTCTCCCTGCGCCGATCGGGCCTGAACCGCGAGGATCGACGACGACGGGTCGACCAGGTACTCGCCACCTACAACCTCTCCGATCACGCCGATCACCCCTGCCACCTCCTGTCCGGCGGTCAGAAGCAACTACTCGCCCTGGCGGCGGTGCTGGTGATCGAGCCCTCGGTGATCGTGGCCGACGAACCCACCACCCTGCTCGACCTGCGCAACCGCGCGCTGGTGGCCGAGACCTTCGCCGGACTCCCCCAGCAGCTCGTGGTGGTGACCCACGACCTGGACCTGGTGGCCGACTTCGACCGCGTACTGGTGGTGGACGGCGGCCGGGTGGTGATCGACGACGCCCCCGCGGCCGCGCTGTCGGGGTACCGCCGGATCGCGCTGCGTCCGGGCTCGGGTACCGGATCGGGATCGGGATCGGGATCGGGATCGGATACCGCTTCGGGGCCGGGGGTCTAGGTGTTCGCCACCTACCAACCCGGGCACTCGCTGCTCCACCGCCTGCCGGCGGGCCTGAAGATCCTCCTGGTCTGCGCGCTGATCCTCGCGGTGTCGCTGTCGGTGCGGGACGCCTGGCACGTGCTGCCCGCGCTGGGGTTCGCCGCGGCGCTCTATGCGATCGGGCGCATCCGGCCGCGCGCCGCCTGGGACCAGGTGCGTCCGGTGCTGCCGATGTTGCTCGCGATCCTGGTGTTGCAGTGGATCGTCGCCGACCTCGACACCGCTCTGCGCGTGAGCGGTGCGCTTCTGGTGGCGGTGGCGGTGGCGGGCCTGGTCGCGCTGACCACCAGGGTCTCGGACATGCTCGACGCGGTCACCCGGGCCGCCCAGCCACTGCGCCGCGTCGGGGTCTCGCCGGATCGGGTGGCGCTCGTACTGGTCCTGACGATCCGGGCGATCCCCCTGCTCGCCCGGCAGCTCCGGCAGGTGACCGAGGCCCGCAAGGCGCGCGGTCTGGGCATGTCGATCAGGGCGCTGGTCGTACCCACCGTCCTCGGGGCACTCACCACGGCCGACCAGCTCGGCGACGCGTTGGCGGCCCGCGGCGTCGACGACTGAGCGCCCCGGCGGGGCGAACTCCGGGGCCGAGCCCACCCTCCTCGGCGAGTGGTCGCAAATACGCCGAGCGGGAGAATTCGCCCTGGGCAAACGCGATCGAAATCGACCACTCGCTGCCGCTGGCGTCGTACCCACATGCCACCATGAACGCCATGTCCGCGCTGGCCCGCTTCTTTGCCCTCACCCGGCTGAACGCGGAGTCTCCGACCCTCGCGCTGCTGCGCAGCCCGCTTTGGCCGCTGATTGTGGCGGTTCTGAGGGAGATGTTCGAGGGCTCCTCCCGCCGGGTACCGTCAGCGGAGCTCTACGAGTTCCTCGACAGGACGTTGCTGGCGGTGCGCGACTCCGGTGCGGATCTTCCCGGGACCGCACAGTCCTACGTGCGGGCGTGGGTGGACGCCGGCTGGATGCTCAGGCGTCCAGGAACCGCCGCGACCGGCGAGACGGTAGAGCCCACACAGTCAGCCCTGGTGGCCGTGGACTTCCTCGACGGTCTGCAGACCCCGCGTCGCGGACTCACCGTCTCACGGGTCGAGACTCTGACCCGCCAGCTCGAGGACCTCGCCCGGGACACCGATCCATCGATCCAGGGCCGACTCGCGTCCCTCACCCGGGAGCGGGAGCGGATCGATGCCGCGATCGCGCGCGTCGAGGCGGGCGAGGTCGAACTCGCGGATCCCGAGCAGGTCCGGGAGAAGGTGGCCGAGATCCTGCACGGCGCGGACGACATCCCCGCCGACTTCGCACGGGTCCGCGCTGAGTTCGACTCGCTCAACCAGGATCTTCGTCGTCGTCTCCTGGACCAGGACGGTGCCCGCGGCGACGTGCTCGACGCGGTCTTCGGGGGTGTCGATCTCATCGGTGACTCGGAGGCGGGTCGGAGTTTCTCGTCGTTCTACTCGGTACTCCTCGACCCCGAGCGCTCCGCCTCGGTCGACGCGTGGATCAACGACATCCTGAGCCGACCGCAGGTGGCGGACCTCCCGCCGGCCGCGCGCCGCGAACTGCGCGCACTGTTCGAGGAGATGGAATCGGCGGGCGCCGAGGTCAACGGTGTCCTCACGTCCCTCTCGCGGAGCCTGCGGCACTTCGTCGCGACCGATGCCTACGTCGAACACCGTCAGATGATCGCCCTGATCCGGTCGGCCCGGTCCGCCGCGGCCGAGGCCAGCAGGACGAACGCAGCCCGACCGACCACGTCGATGTCCGTCCCGCTCCGCCGGATCGGCATGTCCGTCCGATCGGTGAGCGCCCTGCGCCTGAGGAACCCCGGGGAGGAACGCGTGGCGGCGGAGGTCTCCCACCACGACACGGGCACCGCCGACCTCTCCGCACTCACCGCGCTCGTGCGCGCCTCGGAGATCGACGAGGTCGAACTACGCGCCCATGTCGACGACGTGGTGAGCCGACTCGGACCGTCGTCCATCGGCACCGTCCTGCGCGAACACCCCGCCACCCAGGGCGTGGCCAGTGTGGTGGGCCTGCTCAACCTGGCCATCAGGGGCCACGTGCAGGCCCCACCGGACGCCCCGGACGCGACGGAGACCGTCACGTGGACAGGCGCGGCCGGTTCCGAGCACACCGCCCGGATCCCTACGCTGGTGTTCACCGCCGACCGATCGAACGAGGAGAACACGTGACGGCTCCCCCGGGAGACGGTGCCCCGCCCACCGCCGCCTCGACTGATGCCCCGGCCGACGACCGCGACGCGTTGTGGCCCGGTGACACCGGGACGCTGTCCTTCGCTTCCCGACGCGCGCTCGCCCGCCTGCTCACGGGTCCACTGGTGCAGGCGCATCGCCAGCCGGAGATCTGGGCAGCGGTCGTGTCCGACGAGCCCGCTCTCCGCTCCAGGCTCGCGGACGTGTTCCTCGATCTTGTCCTGGACCACGACGCCGGGATCGCGTTCACGCGCCAGGTCGACACCTCCGGCCACGTCGAGGTACCCGCTGTCCTCCGAACCGAGACCCTTTCCCATATGGACACCGTCCTACTCCTGCACCTGCGGTCGGAGTTGTCAGTGGCCCAGCCCGGCGAGCGGGTGATCGTCGACCGCACCGACGTCGCCGAACAGATCGACGTCTATCGCCGGGTGATCGACTCCGACCGGGCCCGCTACACCCGCAAGTTCGACGCCTCGTGGAACCGGCTCAAGACGTACTCACTGCTCACCGAGACCGAGACCGAGGGACGTGCCGAGGTGTCTCCGGTCCTCCGGCACCTCTTCGATGCCGACGTGGTGGCGGGTATCCGCGACGAGTACCGGGGGTTGATCGCCGCGCACGGCGATGCCTCCGACGAGGGTGCCTCCCTGTTCGACGACGACGAGGCGGACGACGATGCCGGATGACCTGAAGTTGCCCGGTATGCCAAAGCACCCCGGGCAGAGGCGGCTCTCGCGAATCCAGGTGTGCAACTGGGGCACGCTCGACGGGTATCACGACGTCGCGGTCCCCAGGAAGGGCTTCCTGGTCACCGGCGGTTCCGGCTCCGGCAAGTCGACCCTGATAGACGCGGTCTCCGCCGTACTCGTCCCGCCCGCTCACCTCCGGTTCAATGCGGCGGCCCAGGAAGAGGCCGGCCGGGGCTCCGGGCGCACGCTCGTCTCGTATCTCCGCGGCGCATGGCGTCGAGGGGCCGACGGCGAGACGGGCGACCTCGCCTCCGTCTACCTTCGCCCCAAGGCCACGTTCTCGGCCATCGCGCTCACCTACTCGAACGGGACGGGGAGCAGTGTGACGCTGCTGCTCCTGCTCTACGCCCGTTCGGGCGACAACTCCGCGACCGGGATCAAGCGCCTCCACGGCGTCGCCGAGCACCCCTCCGACTCCCCCCTCGATCTGACGGAGATGTTCGGTCACCTGCGCAACGGGATCGACAAGCGAGCGCTCAAGCGCGAGTTCCCGGACATCAGGTTCCACGACAGCTATTCGGCCTTCGCCGCGGCGTTCCGGCGCCGGCTGGGCATCGCGTCGGAGGCCGCGCAGTTGCTCCTCCACCGGACTCTGTCCGCCAAATCCCTGTCCAGCCTCGATCAGCTCTTCCGGGACTTCATGCTCGACGAGCCGGACACGTTCGCCGTGGCCGACCGGGCTGTCGAGCAGTTCGCCGAACTGCGGGAAGCGCACCGGTCGGTGGTCGACGTCCGTAGACAGATCTCTCACCTCGAGCCGCTCGCGGACCTGAGTGCCTCACGGATCCAGGTGCTGGGGAGGGCCGAGGAACTCGACGCCGAGAGCTCGGCCTTCCCGGCCGTGCAGGTGGCCGTTACCACCGCGCTGGTCGAGGAGGAGCTGTCGACCGCGCGCGGAGCCCTCGTCGCCGCCGAGGCCGCCGTCGCCACTGCCCGTGATCAGCTCGACTCAGCCAGAACGACCAGCGACGACCTCCGCTCCCGGTTGCGGGGCAGTGCGGGCGCCGGGCGCGACGAGCTCGCGCGGGAGCTGGGCCGCGCGCTCGACCACGCAACGTCGGTGACCTCCCGTCGCGAACGGGCGGCCACGGAGCTCGAGCGACTCGGCGGCACACTTCCGGCCACCGCCGAGGACTTCGCCGTCCTCCTCGCCAGGCTCGACCGGGACGACGCGGACCAGGAAGCCGAGCGAGCGCGTGATCGGACGAAGCTCCGCGAGGTCGCCGGGGACCTCAACGAGCAGTCGAGCACCCTCGCCCGTGTGACGGCCGACCTCCAGGCGCTGCTCCGTCACCGCTCGAACATTGATTCGCGCCTCTTGGCAGCGCGGGACCTGGTCTGTCGTGCGGCTGGGGCCAATCCCCGCGAACTCCCGTTCGCGGGAGAGTTGCTCGATGTGTCCTCCGAGCATGCGAGGTGGCGGCCGGCAGCCGAACGGGTGCTCTCCGGCTTCGCGCGGACGATGCTCGTCCCCGACCATCTCCGCGCCGCGGTCACGCGCGCGGTCAACGACACGCATCTGGGCATTCGGCTGGTCTACGAGGTCGTCGACACCACCGATGACTCGCCTGCCAAGAGGACCGGCCCGGACAGCCTGGTCCGAAAGATGGAGCCCGCCCCCGGTCCGTTCCAGCAGTGGATGCGTCGTCGACTCGCGAGCGAGTTCGACCTGACCTGCGTCGAGTCCTCCGACGAATTGGGCGCCCTGGAGCGGGCGGTCACCCTGCACGGCCTCATCAAGCGTGGTCGGAGGTTCGAGAAGGACGACCGACGCAGCATCGACGATCCGGCGGTCTTCCAGCTGGGTGGTCTCAACGACGCCAAGGTGGAGGCGCTCACCGCTCGGCGCGATCAGATCCAGTCCCGGATCGACTCCGCGGAGAGCCGGTGGGCGGCGCTGGAGAACCTCGACGCCGATCGACGCTCCCGGCAGCAGGCGGGAGCTGCGCTCCGCGGACTGCGGTGGGAGGAGATCGACTCGACCACCGCCCAACGACGGGCCGACGACGCCCGAGAGCGGCTCGACCGGTGGCGCGAGGCGCACCCGGAGGTTGCCGAGATGGAGCGGGAACTACGTGATGCCGAGGAGTTCCAGTCGCGGGCGCAATCGACATACGATGCGGCCACCGGTGACCGAGCAGTCGCGGCGAACCACGTCGCCGGGCTGCAGGCCCGCCTCGCGCAATTGGCCGAGCGTAGTGCCTCCGAAGAGTCCCACGGTGCTGCCGATCCCGACGCCGCCGACCGGATCCGCGCGCGCCTGTCCGCCGCCACACGCAGGCTGACGGCCGACAACGTGCAGGACGTGTGTCAGCGGGCCGAACGCGCGATCGCGGTGGAGCAGTCGGCCACCGCCACCGAGCGCGACCGCATCCACCGGCGCATCACGGCGATCCTCACCTCATATCTCGAGATCTGGCCCACGATGAAGGCCGACCTCAAGTCGGACCCGGAGTTCGTCGGTGAGGCGGTGGAGGTGCTCGTCCGCCTGCGGCGGGACAGGTTGGCCGATTTCGAGGAACGCTTCCTCGGCCTCATCGGCGAGATGCAGACCCGCAACCTGGGCGAGCTCGCCCGCCGCATCCGCCGGGCCCGGTCGGAAATCGAAGCCAAGATCCGACCCGTCAACGAGTCCCTTCATCGATCGGAATTCCAGTCGGGACGCTGGTTGCAGATCGAGGTGCGGGACCGGCGCTCGGAGACCGTCACCGACTTCCTCGGTGACCTGGAAACGGCCCTGACCGGCGCACTCGACAGCCGCACCGTGGACGCCGCGGAGGCGGGTTTCGCCGTGATGTCACGTCTGCTCGACAAGCTCGGGTCGGCGGACGCCGGCGACCGTCGCTGGCGGCAGACGGTGCTGGACACCCGCAAGCACGTGGGGTTCATCGGCATCGAGATCGACGCCGACGGCGCCCCGACCAACTACCACGATTCCTCGTCCGGGCTGTCCGGCGGGCAGGCGCAGAAGCTGGTGTTCTTCTGCCTCGCCGCGGCGCTGCGCTTCCAGCTGGCCGACATCGACGCCGACGTCCCCGGCTACGGGACGGTCGTTCTGGACGAGGCGTTCGACCGCGCCGATCCCGAGTACACGCGTCGGGCGATGGACGTGTTCACCGACTTCGGTTTCCACATGGTCCTGGCCACCCCGCTCAAGCTCCTGCAGACCCTCGAGCCGTACATCGGCGGACTCGTGGTGGTGGGCAACGACGACGGCAGCCACTCCCGGATCGAGCGCGTCACCTGGGACGAGGCCTGATGGTGGCTACCCGCTCGGAGCCGCGCGACCCAGACCAACTGACGGCCGCGTGTGCCACCCGGTTCGCCCGGGTCCACCGTCGGTGGCTCGCCGACCCCTTCGGCGGGGACGCCGAGGTCGTCCGGTTCAGCACGGCGCCGCCGACCGCCGCGAACGCAGCCGAAGACCCCAGTGGGACAGCGGCGTGGATCAGGCGATGGCGCGAGTTCGAGAGCACCCATGGAGGACCCGATGTCCGGCTGACCTGGGCGGACCGCCGCCTGCCCGGGTTCGGCGTCGTACCGCTCCCGCAACGCGTTGAAGTGGTCGGCGCCGACACCATCGCCCACATCGCGGACCGGGCGTCGCGGTGGGCTCGGCTGCTGAACCGCACGCTCCGGATCATCGACCTCGGGCCCGATCACTCCATGCTGCGCCGCGCCGCCGCAGAGACCTCGGCCACCTGGGAGGACTGGGAGGAGGGCGCGTTCAACCAGCTCCTGGCAGTGTGCCGCTGGGCACTCGCGAACCCCACCGCCGGGCGTCGTGCCCGCGAGATCGCGGTCCCGGGGGTCGACACCAAGTGGATCGAGACCCGGACCCGGGTGGTCGAGGCTGTGCTCGACGCCGCTCGGGCCGGCGTCGACGACGCGGTCCGCGGGACGGCCACCGGGCTGGGATTGCTGGGCCCGGACGTCCGCATCCGCATGAGGGTGCTTGATCCGGACATCGCGTTCCCGTTGCGTGACGTCGAGAGCCCGGTCGATCAGCTCGCCACTCTGTGGCGTACCTCGGGGGGACCGCCTCACCTCGTCGTCGTCGAGAACCTCACCACCTTCCTCGCCCTGCCGGACCTCCCCGAGACCGTCGCGTTGTTCGGCCGGGGGTTCGCGGTCGACGCCGTCGCCGCCCTGCCCTGGGCACTCCGCGCTCACATCGCGTACTGGGGCGACCTCGACTCGCACGGCTTCGCGATCCTCGACCGTCTACGCCATCACGCCCCGCACGCCGTGAGCGTTCTCATGGACACCGAGACCCTGGACGCATGGCGCGAGTATGCGGTGCCCGACCCCTCGCCGACCCGGGCCGCGCCATCGCGCCTCACACCGGATGAGCTCGACGCGCTCGAGGCGCTGACGACCGGCGGGGACCTCCGGCTCGAGCAGGAGCGCATCCCCTGGGACTGGGCGCTCCCGCGCCTCCACGCAGTGTGGAGCTGAGCCCGGACACCGTCGGCCAGGTCCCCTGGGGTCGTCAGGGCAGTCCGCGGACCCACCACTCGATCACCATCTTCTGAACGCTTCACGCGACGAGGTGAGTTGCGGTGATCGGGTCGCGTCGCCCGCAGGGTCGATGACTGGATCAATCGGCGCGCCTAACTCCGGGGCCGAGTCCACCCTTTTCGGCGAGTGGTCGCAAGTACGCCGAGCGGGAGAATTCGCCCTGCGCAAACGCGATCGGAATCGACCACTCGGCGGGGCGGGGTCGGCGGGGCGCGGTCGGCGCGGCGGTGCGGACGAGGCGCGGTCGGTCGAGCACTGCACGTAGCGCCGCTGTGTGAGACGCGGCGCTGAGTATCGTTGGGATCATGCCCCGCACCCATCGGAGAACCGCCCGCGGCACCTCCGCCCACGCCCCAGTCGACCGTCGCCCGGAGGCTTCCGCGGAGGTGGCCGTGCGCTCGTCCCCCGTCGCGGGTCTTCTCGGTTCGGTCTTCGGGGTCGCGGCGGCGGTGACGCGCCTGGCACGACCCAAGGCCCTGCACCCCAAGGGCATCGTCGCCCAGGCGACCCTGAGCGTGACCGGGGTCGGCCGAACCGGTTCACCGCTCCTGGACATCACGGGCAGGTGGCCGGCGACGATCCGTTTCTCGCGCGCCGTGGGTCTGCCGGACGTCGTCCCCGACATCGGCGGGATGGCCATCCGCATCCACGCCGACCGCCCCGTCGACATCCTGCTCGCGAGCACGGGCCTGGGTCCGATCAGTCGTTACGTACTGACCACGGGATGGCGCACGACCGGCCGCACCATGACCTCGATGTTCCCCGTCAGGGTCGCCGGGCGGCAGCTGTTGTTGGCCGCCATCCCGACAGGCGACGGCGGCACGTGGACCCTCCAGCACGCCACTCCGCTGGGCAGATGGGAGACCCTCGGGCGTGTGACGGTGGACACCTGGGAGGACGACGACGAGAACCTGCACTTCGATCCGGTGGGGAACCGCCTGCCCGGATCGCGGTATCCGCGTCTGCTCGGCGCGTTGCGGGATCCGTCGTACCCGGCGCCCGACGAGGGCCCGGAGACGACCTGATCCGCCCGAGCGCTCAGGATTCGGCCGCACCCCTGCGCCAGTAGCCCATGAACGACACGGCCCCCTTGGGGATCCCGGCGCCGTCCACGGCGAGGCGGCGCATCGCGCGGACCAGCCCCGCCTCCCCGGCCAGGAACACATACGGGTCCCCGGCGGAGACGGTGGTGGCCGTCTGCCATTCCCGCTCGGCGGGACGGCGCCCGTCGAGGACCGACTCGACGCATCCCTGACCCACGCCCAACACTCCGCCGAGGTGATGGACGAGCGCGTGTCCCCGCTCACCGGACCGCGAGAGCAGGGTGACGGTCTCCGGCGCCTCGGCCGACAGCGCGCGCACGTCGGCCGGTGTCGGCAACTCCAGGACGATCCGGACCTCTCTCGTCCCCCGTGGCTCCGCGGCCAGCTCCCCGGCGATGGACAGCAGGGCCGGCGCCGCGGTCTCGTCACCCGCGCACACCACCCGGCCGGCGGCTCCGGGAGCCCACGCCGCCCACGGGGCGTGGCCCCGCCCGGGGCCGGCCAGGTGCACGGTGTCCCCGGGCCGGACCGACCGCGCCCATCCCGAGCCCGGTCCCTCGTCCGCACCGGGATGCACCACCACGTCCACGGTCAGCGCGGGGACGTGCTCGCCGTCGAGCTCCACCGAGTCGGCCCGGCGCACGGTGTAGGTCCGCATCCAGCCCCGCTCCTGCTCCGGGAGGGTCAACCACTCCCGGATGGCGAGCGGGTCGGGCACGATCCCCCGCCCGCCCGGCGGGGGGACGAACACCTTGATGTACGCGTCTCGCACCGTCCCCGGGTCCACGACGTCGCGAGACCACCTCGAGAGGTCCGGGCCGGCCAACACCAGGCGCAGGTAGGACTCCCCCAGTTCGCGGACCCGGACCACCCGGGTCTGCGCGACGAGGATCGGGGCCTCTACGGCGATAGCGGTCATACTGTCCCCTTCGTTCGTCCCCGCGGCAGCACCACGGGATGGCCGGTGAGCGGGTCGCTGATGATGTCGGCCTCCAGATCGAACACCCGGCGCAGGGTCTCGGGGTTGATCACCTGATCGGGCGGCCCCGCGGCCACCACCCCACCCTCGGCCACGGCCACCAGATGGTCGGCCACACGCGCGGCCAGGGTGAGCTCGTGGAGGACGGCCACCACCGTCCGGCGACCCGCCCCGGGGCCGTCCGGATCCGGGCCGTGACCGGCGGGCAGCGGCAGATCGCGGACCAGGTCCAGCACGTCCAGCTGGTGGGCCAGGTCGAGAAACGAGCACGGCTCGTCGAGCAGGAGCGCGGGGGTCGCCTGGGCCAGCACCAACGCCACCCACACCCGCTGGCGCTGGCCGCCGGAGAGTTCGTCGACCCGGCGGTGGGCGAAGCCCGCGGTGCCGGTGAGGTCCAGCGCCTCGGCGACCGCCACGTCGTCGCCGTCCGCCGATCCCCACCACCGTCGGTGCGGGTGGCGCCCGCGGGCCACCAACTCCGCCACCGTGAGGCCCTCGGGCACCAGTGGAGACTGCGGGAGAAACGCCACCGATCTGGCGTGCTCGCGCGACCTGACGGTGGCCAGGTCCCGCCCGGCCACCTCGATCGATCCGGCGAGCGGGGCGAGTTGGCGGCCCAGCGCCCGCAGGATGGTGGACTTGCCACAGCCGTTGGCGCCGATCAGCACCGTGGTGCGGCCGCTGGGGATGTCCAGATCGAGATCCCGGATCACGGGGTCGGCCCCGTAGCCCAGGGTCAGCCCTCGCAGGCGGAAGGCGGGCGCGGAACCGGGCGGTGATTCCATGGGCAACGCGGTGGCGACGGGCGTGGTGATACTCATCAGGCGACCTTTCGGGAGCGCAGGAGGATCCAGAGCATGGCGGGGGCGCCGAGCGCGCCGGTCACCACACCGGTGGGGAGGTCCACGGTGGTCAGGGCCTCGGAGGCAACGATGTCGGCCACCACCACGATCACCGCGCCGGTGAGTGCGGCGGCGACGATCCGCGGGCGTCCGCGGCCGAGTGCGGTGGCGATCGGCGTGGCGAGCAGGGCCACGAACGCGAGGGGGCCGGCCACCGCGGTCGCGGCCGCCGCGAGCACGGTGCCCACCCCGAGAGCGGCCGCGCGCGTCGGGACGGGCCGGGAGCCCAACCCCACCGCGAGCTCGGGCCCCAACTCCGCGGGCCGGAGTGCGGAGTGCAACCAGACGGCCAGTGGCAGCAGGAGCGCCAGGGTCACCGCGAGCCACACGATGCGCTGGGCCGAGGCACCGGAGAGCGAGCCGACGGTCCAGACCGCGGCCTCCTGCGCTCCCGCCAGAGGGAGGCGCGCGATGAGCTGGGTCACCACGGCGGTGCCCAGTGCGGCCACCGCCACGCCGCCGAGCAGGAATCGTTGGCCGACGATCCCGGTGTGACGCCCCGCGGAGGCGCTCAGGACGAGGGCCAGCGCCACCGCTGATCCGAGGAGCGCCGCGGGGATGATCGCCACCCCGCGCAGCCCCCAGAACGCCATCCCGGCGACGGCCCCCGCGGATGCCCCGTGGGAGATGCCCAGGATGTCGGGACTGGCCAGGGGGTTGCCCAGGACGCGACGGAACAGGGCTCCGGAGGCGCCGAACGCCAGCCCCGCCAGTGCGCCCAACACCGCGCGGGGAAGCTTGTCCTCCATCACCACGAAGGTCGCGCCGGGAATGGTCGCCCCTCCGAGGATGGCGAGGAAGTCGGGGATGGTCACCGTGTACCGACCCAGGAGGACGCGGACGGCCATGGCCGCCACGAGGGCGGCGACGAGCGCGAGCACAAGGAGCAGGGCTCGTCTCCGGCGACCGGCGGCGAGTGTCCGGACGAGCTCGTCCGTCTCCACCCGGTCGGCGGGTCGGTCGAGGACTGCGGTGCTCACGAGGCGCCCACCCCCCGGTTCATCCGCAGCATGGCGATCAGGAACGGCACGCCCATCGCCACCGTCATCACACCGACGGCGATCTCACCCGGCGGGGCGAGGACACGCCCCACGGTGTCGGCGAGGAGCAGGACGACGGGGCCCACGATCACGGACAACCCCAGGACCACCCTGTTGCCGACCCCGACGAGCCGGCGCAGCAGATGGGGGACGAGGAGCCCGAGGAACGCGATCGGGCCGGCCAGCGCGGTGGCGACCCCGGACAGGATCACCACTCCACCCAGGACGACCGCCCGGCCGGCCACCGGGCCGACCCCGAGCCCGCGCGCCAGGTCGTCGCCCAGCGCGAGTGCGTCGAGTGACGCGGCCCCGGCGAGGACGAGCGCGAGTCCGAGGAGGATGAACGGCACCGCGGCGGTGATCTCCGGGGCCCCGGAGCGTGCCACTGATCCCAGTCCCCAGAAGCGGAACCGGTCGAGCACACCGGGGAGGGCTATGACCAGCGACGAGGTCGCCGCGGTGCAGCCGGCCGTCACCGCGGCTCCCGCGAGCACCAGTCCGGTGCCGGAATCCGCGCCGAGTCGCCCGGCCCCCACGACCACCATTCCGGCGGTGAGCGACCCGGCGACCGCGAAGACGGCGACCGCGGTCGGGCCCGCCGTGGGCGCCAGCGCCAACCCCAGCACCACGCCGAGGGCGGCGCCCGCGGTCAGCCCGAGCAACCCCGGGTCACCGAGCGGGTTCCGGGTGGCGCCCTGCAACCCGGCGCCGGCCACGGCCAGTGCGGCACCCACGACGATCGCGGTGATCGTGCGGGGGACGCGGGCGGTCACCACCGCCTCGTCCATCCCCGCGCCGGACCCCGGGGCCAGCGCCGCGGCGAGGTCTCCGGACATCAGCTGGGACGGCAGTCCGGTCAGGACCGAAACGACGACGGCGGGGTCGACCGACCGGGATCCGAGGAAGAGCGAGGCGGCCACCGACGCGACGAGCAACACCGAGGCGGTCACGGTGCCCAGCACCACGCGGTGGCGCCCCGGTGCGGAGGTCCGCACCGGGGCCGCCGGCGGCCCCGCGGGTGCGGGGTCGCTCCGGCTCGTCGCGGTCACCTGCATCGGTCAGTTCTGCTCCGCGGCGGCGATGATGTCCGGGACCACGTTGTCGAGCGCCCAGGGCAGGCTGAGCGGCGACGCCGCCGAGATGGACAGCACCTGCTGCTCGTCGGTCTGCACCACCATCCGGCCCGCCTCGACCGCGGGGATGCGACCCAGCAGCGGATCCGCCTCGATCGCGGCGCGCACGTCGGGCGACGCCGCGTAGGTGACCAGGATGTCCGAGACGAGCTCGTCGGCCCGCTCGGGTGACCAGGTGACGGCGAACTGGTCGGCGGCGCCGGTCGAGGCCTCGGAGACGACGGGGGCCTGCACCATCCCCAGCTGCTCGAGGAATCGCGGTCGGTTGTCCACGTCGGTGAACGCGTAGATCTTCTCGGCCGCGTCGGGATCCACCGTGCCGTAGATGAAGGTCGTCCCCCGGACGCCCGGGTGATCGTCGGCGACCTGGGCGATCCGGTCCTCCACCTCGTCGATGAGCTCCTCCGCCCGCTCCGAGCGGCCGAGCGCCTCGCCGATGAGGCGGGTCGAGTCCTGCCAGGGCGTACCGAAGGCCACGTCACCCTCGGGCATCGCGATGGTGGGGGCGATCTTGGACAGGGTCTCGTACTCCTCGGCGGTCATCCCGGAGTAGGCACCCAGGATGACGTCGGGCTGGAGCGCGGCGATGGCCTCGGTGTTGATGCCGTCCGTCTCCGAGTACAACTCCGGCATCTCGCCGCCCACCGACTCCAGTTCGGCGTCGAACCAGTCGGTGGATCCACCGGCGTTGCCGCCGAACGAGTTCCGCGGCATGCCCACCGGAACCACTCCCAGCGCCAGCGAGACATCCGCGTTGACCCAGGAGATCGTGGCCACCCGCTGGGGCGGTTCGGTGATCTCCGTCTGCCCGTACGCGTGGGTGATGGTGCGGGGGAACTCCCCGTCGCGCTCGACGTCGGTCGCCGTGGCCGGGTCCTGCGATCCACCCACTGAGCCCGTCGTGCACCCGGCCAACACCGCCAGTGTCGCGAGGAGCGCGGCCAGGAGCAGCACGACCCGTGCGCGATCGGGGGCGTCGACCGCACGGACACGGGATCGGACGGTGAGTGGACTCATGGGGTCTCCGATGGGATAAAAGCCGCTTAGGCTTGGCTTACCTTATCGGGGCAACAGTAGAGCGACGATGCGCCGAAACGCAAGACCGTACTCCCACATTCCCACTTCGCCTGGGGCACAACGTGACTCATGTCACCCTAGTGTTGATAAGGCAAGCCTACCCTCATAACGTTCGCCGGTACCTACGTCCCCGATCAGTTCGGAGCACCCGTGAACGAACACCTGTTGAGCCACCGGAGCAGGAAGGACCACGCCGCCGCCCTGGCCGCGGCGACCGCCGAGGTCGGTCGATACCTCGACGGTCGTACCACCCCGCGCTCGTCCGCCTCTCCCGCGCATCTCGCGTCACAGACCGCGGCGGTGGATCTGTCGACCCCGCTGGGGACGCTCGACAAGGCCCTGGTGGAGGTGCGTGCGCTCTACCTCGACCACGCCGTGGGGTACCACCACCCCCGCTACCTCTCGCACCTCAACTGTCCGGTCACGATCCCCGCGCTGGCCGCCGAGACGCTCGCCACCTCCGTCAACACCGCGGTGGAGACGTGGGACCAGGGCACCTCGGCGTGCCTGATCGAGCAGAGACTCGTCGACTGGGTCGCCGACCTGATCGAGTTCGACCGGCCGGACCGGGTCACGCCGGACGGCGTCTTCACCACCGGCGGATCGCAGTCCAACCTCCAGGGGTTGTTCACCGCTCGCGAGGATCGACTCTCCCGCCCCGGCCCCTGGGGGACCACGCCCGCGGACCGTTGCGCCCGTCTGTCCCGACTGCGGATCGTCACCGGCGAGCACGCCCATCTCAGCGTGGTCAAGGCCGCGCGTCTGCTCGGCCTGGCGCCGGACGCGGTGATCGTCCTCCCCGGGGACGGCGACCGCATGGACCCCGCCACCCTCGACCGCGCCCTGGCATCCGTGGCGGACGCCGGTGACGAGGTCGCGGCCGTCGTCGCCCTGGCCGGTACCACCGACCACGGCGCGATCGACCCGTTGCGTGAGATCGGACTGGTCTGTCGCCGTCACGACGTCTGGTTGCACGTGGACGCCGCCTACGGCGGCGGGTTGCTGGTCTCCCCCACCCGCCGCGATCTCCTCGACGGGATCGGGCTGGCCGACTCGGTGACCGTCGACTTCCACAAGACCTTCTTCCTGCCGGTGGCCGCATCCGCTCTTCTCCTGCGGGACGGCTCCGGTTTCCGCCACTCCACCGTCAGCGCCGACTACCTCAACCCCGCGGACGGTGACGATCACGCCGTGGACAAGTCCCTGCAGACCACCCGCCGCTTCGACGCGTTGAAGCTCTGGATGACGCTGCGCGTACTCGGCGCCGACGGGATCGGCCGCATGCTCGACGACGCGATCGACGTGGCCCGGCGGATCGGTCGGACCATCGACTCCGAGCCCGACCTCGAGCTGGTTCGCAGGCCGGCACTGTCGACCGTCCTCTTCCGCCCCCGGCCCGAGGGGTGTGACCCCGACGAGTCCGACGCCCTGGTCCGTCCCGTCAGGGACGCGCTGTTCGCCGAGGGACGGTCGGTGGTCGCGGCGACGGTGGTGGACGGCAGACCGTGCCTCAAACTCACGATCCTGGACCCGGAGCTGTCCGACCGGGACGTGGCGGCCGTGCTCGCCGACGTCCGCGAGGCCGCCCGGTACCTGGCCGAGGGGATGCGCCAGGCCACCACCGCGGGGGTGATGTCATGAGCGGGAAGATCCACGACCTGCTGGGGGTGGGCATCGGTCCGTTCAACCTCGGGCTGGCGTGCCTCGCCGACCCGCTGGAGATCGACGCCGTATTCCTCGACTCCCGCGAGGGCTTCGCGTGGCACCACGGACTCATGTTCGACGACGCGACCATCCAGGTGCCGTTCCTCGCCGATCTGGTCACGCTGGCCGACCCCACCTCTCCGTACTCGTTCCTGTCCTATCTCAAACAGGTGGGCCGGTTGTATCCGTTCTACATCCGCGAGAACTTCCAGCCCCTGCGCGCGGAGTACGACGCGTACTGTCGCTGGGCCTCCGAGCGGGTGGGTGGACTCCGGTGGGGACGGCAGGTGGTGGACGTCCGGCGCGAGGCGGCACAGGGCGCCGGGGGCGGGCCGGACGGGGGGAACGGAGGGACCGACGACGACGAGGACGGGCCCGTCTACCGGGTCACCGCGATCACCTCCGACGGCACGGAGACCTACCGCGCCCGGCACCTCGCACTGGGGATCGGCACCACCCCGTGGTCGCCTGTCGACACGGACTCGCTCGACGGCGCCTCCCCACACGCGGGCCGACGGGTCGCGCTGCACGCTGCCGACTACCTGCACCGGCGCGAGGAGCTGCTCGGGTTGGACTCGGTGACCGTCGTGGGCAGCGGCCAGTCGGCCGCCGAGATCTTCCACGACCTGGTGGCGACGTCCGGGCACTCCGGCCCCCGCGTGGACTGGATCACCCGGTCCCCCCGGTTCTTCCCCATGGAGTGCACCAGGCTCACCCTGGAGATGACCTCCCCGGAGTACATCGACCACTTCCACGGTCTCGACGCCGGCACCCGGGACCGGTTGCTGCGCGAGCAACGGTCCCTCTACAAGGGCATCGACGCCGAGTTGATCAACGAGATCCACGATCTTCTCTACCGCCGGTCCGCCCACGGACTGGACACCGGGTTGCTGGTGGCCGCGACCGCCCTGGACGGGGCCACCGTCGACGAGTCGGGGATCCGCCTGGACCTGCACTGCAACGACACCGGCCGGGCCTGGCAACACCACACGGACGGTCTGGTGATGGCCACCGGTTACTCCGCCACCGCTCCGCGGTTCCTCGACGGGATCGCCTCGGAGATCGACTGGGAGGACCCCGGACCCGGGCGGGCCGGCGAGGGCAGGCCCCGTCGCTACCGCGTGGCCCGCGACCACACCATCGACCTGGCCCATCGGCGTGTCCATGTCCAGAACGCCGAGGAGCACACCCACGGGCTCAGCGCCCCGGACCTGGGGATGGGGGCGATGCGCAACAGCATCATCCTGCGGTCCGTCACCGGTCGCGAGGTCTACCCCGTCGAATCACGCATCGCGTTCCAGCGGTTCGGCGCCCCGGCCGGCGAGTCCTGCCCCACCCGGGAGACCGATCCGACCCGAGCCGGGACGTCCGCCGTGCGCCACTCCCCCGCCGACCAGCAGGCCCAGGAGGCCCGATGAACCATCACACCGTCAGTACCCCCGCCGGGCTCGTCTCGCTCTCTTCCCTCTCCACGGACGCCGATACCGTCGGGACCCTCCACGCCTGGCTCTCGCACCCCGGGTCGGCGTACTGGGGCATGCGGCACATGGCGCCCGAACAGATCTCGGCGTTCTTCCGCGACTGGCAGAGCAGCCCACACCGGCAGGTCCACATGGTGCGTATCGACGGACTGCGAGTGGGGTTGGCGGTGTACTACGACCCGGCCGCGGTCGAGCTCGACGGCTCGTACCCGCACGAACCCGGGGACCTGGGTATGCACCTGCTGGTCGCCCCCTCGCGGACGCCCGTGCCGGGCACCACGGCCGCCGTGATCGGCGCGATCTGCGAGACCGCCTTCGGTCCGCAGGGCGCCCGACGCGTGGTGGTGGAGCCGGACATCCGCAACACCGCCGTGCACCGCCTCAACGCCCGAGCCGGCTTCCGGGAGGGCGGGGCGGTGGAACTCGCCGACAAGACCGCCCTGCTCTCCTTCTGCGACGTCGGGGACTTCCGGGCCTCCGAGATCGGGCGGACCACACGGGCCGTGTCGTCGTCACCCCCGTCGGCCGGTGCCGTGCCCCACGCGCACCTCGCCGGCCACGCGATGCGGCGGGCCCACCGTCACCTGTGCGCCAAGGCCCTGGCCGAGTTCTCCCACGAGCGACTCGTCTCGCCTCAGCCCACCGCGGACCCGGACGTGTACGAGGTGCGCGCGGCTGAGGAGAGGTGGCTGTTCCGCGGGCGGGTGCTGCCCCTGGAGCACTGGGTGGTGGACGAGGGTTCGCTGCGCCGGGAGGTCGCCGGCGAGCCGGTCGAACCCGACGCCCCGGCCCTCATCACCGCGCTGGCCCCGGTGCTCGGTATCCCCGCGTCACTCGTCGGCGTCTATCTGGAGGAGATCGCCGCGACCCTCGGGTCCGCCGCGTTCTGTCTGCACCACCGCGCCCGCCCCGTGCAGGAACTGGCCGGTGCCGACCTGCAGGAGGTCGAGGCCGCGATGACCGAGGGGCACCCGGGCTTCGTGGCCAACAACGGGCGCATCGGACTGGGGCTGACCGACCGACACCGCTACACCCCGGAGGCTCCCGCGACGGTACGTCTGGTGTGGCTCGCCGCCCGCCGTGAACTCAGCCACCTCGCCACCGTGACCGGACTGGAGGAGAACGAGCACTACCGTCGGGAGTTCGACGGTGACGACCTCGACCGGTGCGACACACGACTTCGGGAGCTGGGCCTCGATCCGGACGGGTACCGCCTCATTCCCGTCCACCCGTGGCAGTGGGAGCACAAGATCGCCGTGGCGTTCGGCCCCGACCTGGCCCGCCGCGACCTCGTCCACCTGGGCGAGTCCCGCAGTGAGTACCGCCCGCAGCAGTCCGTACGCACGTTCTTCGACGTGACCCGTCCCGAGCGCGGGTACGTCAAGACGGCACTGGCGGTGCAGAACATGGGCTTCACCCGCGGACTGTCTCCTCGGTACATGCGTGACACCCCGGCGGTCAACGACTGGGTGGCCGGTCTGGTGGCCGGGGATCCCGTGCTCCGGGCACTCGACTTCGGAGTCCTGCGCGAGGTCGCCGCCGTGGGGTACACAGGCGACGCCTACCACCGCGCAGCGGAGTCCGGCGTCTCGGACGAGGGGCCGCACACCAAGATGATCGCCGCCCTGTGGCGTGAGAGCCCGGTGCCGCGACTGGCGGAGGGCGAGCGGGCCTTCACGCTGGCCTCACTACTGCACGTCGACCTCCACGGGTGCCCCCTCGTCGTCGAACACCTGGAGCGGTCAGGGGCGGACGCCCGCACGTGGCTCCGCGCGCTGCTCGAGGCCTACGTTCTGCCGGTGGCCCGCTGTCTGCTCGCGCACGGGTTGGTGTTCATGCCCCACGGTGAGAACGTGATCGTGGTGATCGGCCCGGACCACCTGCCGCGCCGGGTGCTGTTCAAGGACATCGGCGAGGAGGTGGCCGTGGTGACCGACCGACCGCTGCCCGAGGGGATCGAGCGGATCCGGCACCTCGTGGACGCCGAGACGGCCGCGTTGAGCATCCACACCGACGTGATGGACGGGGTACTGCGTCACCTCGCCGCGATCCTCGACGAGTCCGGGGTCCTGACGGCATCGGAGTTCTGGGACGAGACCCGCCGGTGCCTGCTGGCGCTGGGCGGCGACGGCGACGGCGACGGCGACGTCGACCGGACTGAGGTCGACGAGGCGACCTGGCAGGCGCTGTTCGCGCCGCGGTTCAAGCACTCGTGCCTCAACCGCCTGCAGTTGCGCGACACCCGGCAGATGGTGGATCTGACCGATCAGGCGGGATCGCTGCAGTTCGCGGGCACCCTCGCCAATCCCCTCGCATCGAGCCCGACCGACCCCGCGGGTCGCGCGGGTCGCACGAATCGCGACGAGCGCACGGGTCACGAAGGTCGCACGAGACGCGAAAAGCGCACGAGTCGCGAAGAGCGTTCCGAACACGTCGGCCGAGAAGCAGGTGTGCGGAACGCTCTTCTCGATGACGGAGCCCGCAGCGTGTCGTAGCGTCACTGGGATGAACGGGCGGGAACTCCAGAAATGTGCGGCGATGCGGGCACGCGAACTACCGGCGTCGACCCTGGAGTTCCCGTTCGGGCCGGACGTCGACGTCTACAAGGTCCGCGGCAAGGTGTTCATGATCCACACCGTTGTCGACGACGAGCCCCTCGTGGTGATCAAGGCATCACCCTCGGACGGCCTCGCCCTCCGTGACGCGCACGCCGACATCACCCCCGGCTACCACATGGACAAGAGGCACTGGATCTCACTGCACCCCGGGGGGAGCCTCGGCCCCGACGTGGTCGAGGAGTTGGTCACGGAGTCCTACCGACTCGTGGTGGCCGGGCTCCCCAGCGCGCAGCGACCGGTCGAGCCGCACGCCTTCGGGCGCGGGCAACGCTGATCCGGCTCAGTTCACCGGAGCGGTCTCCGGCGAACCCTCGGGCGACACCGAGGACCCGGTGATCGAGCCGAGCCGCTCCTCGCCCAGCGAGCCCTCCACGGCGTCGGTCGCCGAGTCCGTGTTGACGGCTCCGGCCAGCGAGTCGCCCACCACGGGCACCCCGCCGATGACGGCGTCGACCGACCCCGGGACGTCCCCGCGCATCAGGAAGTCGACGGACTCCGCGACGGGCTTGACGACCATGCACACGACCCCGATGGGCGGCAGCGGGATGCCCGCCAGGTTGGCCGCCGTGCCGGCCACGGTGCCGACGCCACAGACGGCGCTGGCGACGGAACCGACCGGACCGGAGGTGTAACCGGGCAGCGAACCGGTGACGGAGGCCGGAAGCAGGTCGCCGGCGGAGCCGAGGCCGCCGCCGGTGTCCGCATCGGTGCCCGTTCCGGCGGACCCGGTGAGCGACGACGAGTCGAGGGCGCCCGACGACAGGCCGTCTGCGCTCTGGGCTGCGGCGGCGCCGGTCGAGAAGACGAGAAGTGCGGCGGCCAGCGCACCGGCGCAGGCGATGGATCTGGTCACAGTGATCTCCGAGCATGACGGGGGCGCGAGCCCCACGATGAGTTAAGGATTCTTGAGTCCATCACATATACGTCACGAGCGGGGCGGTGTTACGTCACGACCACCCCGTCGACACGTCACGACCACCACGTCGTCGCGTCACAACCTCCGCCCTGATGCCGTCCGCCCGCCCGGCGCCGGTCCGCACCGTTCGCGGGCGCGATCAGGGAGAGTGGAGCCATGACCGGGATCCCGACCACCCCCGCCGACCATTCGCTGGCAGACGTCATGCCGTCGATCGCCGCCTCGCTGGGCCTCGACCTCCGCAACCCACTGGCTCTCCCGCCCACGCGGGATACGGTGCTCGTCCTGGTCGACGGCCTCGGCGCCGAGCTCATCCGGCAGCACGCCGAGGTCGCCCCCACCCTCTCGGCGATGACCACGCGGATGATCTCCGCGGGGTTCCCCGCCACCACGGCCACGAGTCTGACCAGCCTGGCGGTGGGAGCGCCGTGTTCCCGCCACGGGATCGTCGGGTACAGCTTCGCGCTCCCGGACGAGGGTGCAGAGACACCTACCGTCTTCAACTCGCTCCGGTGGACCACGGGGTCGGCGGAGGGGCCCTCCGCACTGGACCGGTTCCCTCCCCGTGAGGTGCAGGTGCTGCCGAGTCTGCTCGAACTGCTCACCGAGGAGGGGGTCGACGTCACCTACGTCATGCGCGAGGACTTCCGGGCATCCGGACTCACCCGCGCCGCGTTCCGGGCGGAGGGCGAGTACCGCCCGGCGATCTCACTGCAGGAGATCCGCGAGGCGATACTCGGTGTCGTCGCCGCTCCCTCGACGTCCAGACGGTTCGTCTATTCCTACTTCGGAGACCTCGATCTCATCGGGCACATCCACGGTCCGGGCTCCCCGGAGTGGATCCAGTCGTTGCGCGAGGTGGACGCCTTCGTCGCCGACCTGGCGACGGATCTGCCCCCCTACTGCGGGATGCTCGTCACCGCCGACCACGGCATGGTGGCCGCGGAGACCGTGATCGATATCGATGCCACCCCGTCGCTCCTCGCGGACGTCGAGGCGGTCGCCGGCGAGGCCCGGGTACGGCACGTGCACGCACGGGCCGGGTCGGAGTCGGCGGTGTTGGCCGCCTGGCGCGAGGAGTTGGCGGGGCACGCGCGGGTGCTGAGCCGGGAACAGGTGCTGGACGAGCAGTTGTTCGGGCCGGGCCGGGAACATGCGGACCGTCTGGGTCACGTCATCGCGGTCGCCACCGGCGGCGTCATCCTCGCCCGCACCCACCACGAGAAGATGGAGTCGGGCCTCCTCGGTCATCACGGGGCCAATACCGCGGCAGAGCAGCACATCCCACTCATCCTGCGGTGAGCCGCCGGCCTGTTCAGCAGGTGACCAGCGTCGACGGGTCGCTGGTGGAGTCCAGCCAGCGACCGTAGGCGGGTGGCCCCATCGCTCGCACGTCTGCGCACAGCTCCTGCCGGGAGTACCCGGAAGCACGGTAGACGGCATAGATGACGTTGCCGTTCTCATCCCTCGCGCGCAGCGATGGGCACGCCATGTCGGTGCGTAAGTAGGACGCACCCGGGTTCCGCGCCAGTGCTGCAGCGATCTCCTGCGCGTACTCACCCGGGGTGACGGCGGAGTACAGGACCACGATCCCCCGGCCATCGCACGCGGGGCGGGACATCGGGACATTCAGTCCCAGATCGCCGGTCGGTGCGGCCGAGGACCGGCAGTCGTCCAGGACCGCGGCGATCTCGGCGGGCATGCCGTCGGCCTCCGCCTCCTGACGGCACGTTGTGGACGGGATCCCGGTGTATCGGTTCCAGCTCCCATCGACACGGCTCACTATGTACTGCGTATCCCCGGCGGGTTCGCCCTGCTGTACGAAGACGTGCGCCAGTGCCCACGCCCCCGCGCACCGGTCCACGTTGACGTTCCGACGGGCGATACCCGCCTCCCTCGCGATCTCGTCCGGGTCGCAGTCGGAGGTCCGTGCTGATGGAGAAGCGGTTGCAGCTGGCATCGTCTCAGGGACGGGGGACCCCGTAGCCGGTTCCACGGAGGTCGTCGTCGGCTCTGGCACCGCACCCGGTTCGCCGCCGTCCGAGGCGACGAGGTAGCCGGCCGCGCCGGCGAGGACGACGAGCAGCACCACGATGAGCCCACCCATCACCCACATGAGGCCGTTGCGAGAGCGAGCCTGTGGACCCGTTCCGTAAGCCTCCTGCCCCCACCCCCCGTCGTTGCCTCGGTGACCGTCCCAGCTGGAACCGTCCCAACCGGAGCCACCTGACGGATTGCTCATAGTCACCACCATCGACACTGCCGACGAGTCGGCCTACGTCCGGAGAATGACAGTCACTTTATCCACCTCGCGACCGGCAGCGCACCGCATTCTCAGGAGCCGAGCAGGACCGTCGTGAAGTCCTGCTCGTCGGGGTGGTCGAGCATCTCCCCCATCCGCTTCCGGTCGAAGGGCCAGAGATCGATCTCACCGCCGGCGGTCTGGTACCAGGACGTGCACCCGGTGTTCCACACCGTCGGTCCCATCGCCGCACCCACCGCGCGGGAGAACTCGGCGGTCGCCCGCTCGGTCACCTCGACCGCGTCGAGCTCGCCGAGCCGCCATCGCTCGATCCACTGCGCGATGTAACGCGAGGTGAGCTCTGCCGAGAACTGCAGTGGGATCGATCCGGTCGGCGAGTTGGGGCCGAGGACGGTGAAGAGATTGGGGAATCCCGGGATCGCGGTCATCCGGTATGCGCGCGGACCTGCGGCCCAGGCCTCATCGAGACTCAGGCCGTCGCGGCCGGTGATCCGCATGGGCCGCATGTACTCGTGGGTTCGGAAACCCGTGGCCAGCACGATCACGTCGACCTCGTGGTGGACACCGTCGCCGGTACGGATGCCGGTGGGCGTCACCTCGGAGATCGGACCCGTGACCAACTCCGCGTTGGGGGCGGTGATTGCGCGGTAGTAGGTACCCGAGACCACCTGGCGCTTGCACAGTGGTTCGTAGTCCGGGGTCAACGCCTCCCGGAGCCGACGATCGCGGACCTGCCGACGGAGACTCACGCGGGCGTAGGCCTGCACCGCGCGACGCCGCCAGGTCGGCTTGAGGACCACGTCCGCCAGGATCCCCGAGGCCCACAGGGCCGTCGCGTACATCCTCCGCTGCGATCCGGGTGACCGACGGAGCAGGGCGGTGAGCGGTGCGGGCTGCCGCACAGTCATCGGCGCCCACAGGATCCACTGCGGGGATCGGGCGAAGTGCAGAAGCCGTGACGCCTCCGGCTGCAGGGCGGACACGATCTGCACTCCCGTGGAACCGGAGCCGATCACCGCCACCCGGGACCCGCCGGTCTCCAGCCCGGGATCCCAGCGGGCGGTGTGGACGACCGGTCCGGCGAACGAGTCGAGCCCGTCGATATCGGGCACGTACGGGTGGTGCAGCACCCCGGTCGCGCACACCACGAAGTCCGCGTGCAGCACCTCCCCCGCTGCCGTCGTCACCGTCCAGGTGGCGGACTCGTCGTCGTACACGGCGTCCGTCACCTCGGTCCCGAGCCGCAGCCAGGCGTTCAGACCGACCCGGTCCACCACGTCCCGGTGGTACCGCTGGATCTCCTCCCCCGATGCCCAGACGTGTGACCAGTCGGCCTTGGGGGCGAACCCGAACTGGTAGAGCTGGGAGGGAACGTCGCAGGTCAGACCCGGATAACGGTTCCAGTGCCACACCCCACCGACGTCGGTGCCCTTCTCGCAGATCGTCACGTCGGTCAGCCCGGCCCGCATGAACGTGTGCGCGGCGGCTATCCCCGCGACCCCCGCGCCGATGATCACCACGCGGGGTTGGCGGAGATCGGTCACCACTCAGGTCTACCTCCTCGGGCGACCGGATGCGTCGACTCCCGCGGCCTCGTAGCGTCGGTGATATGCGTGAGCGCGCATGACACGACCAGCGAGAGGAGCCTGCCATGAAGGCGGTCACCTGGCACGGCAAGCGCGACGTCCGCGTGGACGAGGTACCCGATCCCAGGATCGAGGATCCCACCGACGCGATCGTCAGGATCACCAGCACGAACATCTGCGGATCCGACCTACACCTGTACGAGGTGCTCGGGCCGTTCATGAACGAGGGCGACATCCTCGGCCACGAGCCGATGGGGATCGTCGAGGAGGTGGGGTCCGGTCTCTCCGACCTGAAACCCGGCGACCGCGTGGTGATGCCGTTCCAGATCTCGTGCGGCCACTGCTACATGTGTGACAAGGGCCTCAATACTCAGTGCGAGACCACCCAGGTCCGTGACCAGGGTATGGGCGCGGCACTGTTCGGGTACTCCGAGCTGTACGGCAGCGTCTCGGGCGGTCAGGCCGCGTACCTGAGGGTCCCGCAGGCCCAGAACACCACCATCCAGGTGCCGCACGAGCACACCGACGACCGGTACCTGTACCTGTCCGACGTGCTGCCGACGGCCTGGCAGGCGGTCGAGTACGCGCAGATCCCCGACGGCGGGACGGTCGTCGTCCTGGGGTTGGGACCGATCGGCGACATGGCCGCCCGGATCGCCGCCCACCGCGGACACCGCGTCATCGGAGTGGACCCGGTCGCGGAGCGCCGGGCCCGGCAGGCGCACCGGGGTGTCGAGGTACTCGACCCCTCCGAGCTCCCCGGTGAGCTGGGCGACGTGATCCGCGACATGACCGACGGCCGCGGGCCGGACTCCGTGATCGACGCGGTGGGGATGGAGGCACACGGGTCCCCCGTCGCCACGGCGGCCCACGCGGCCGTGGGGATGCTCCCGAAGTTCCTGGGCAAGAAGATGATGGAGCACTCGGGAGTCGACAGGCTCGCCGCGTTCTACTCCGCCATCGACATCGTGCGCCGCGGTGGGACCATCTCGCTGTCCGGCGTGTACGGCGGTGTCGCCGACCCGTTGCCGATGCTGACGATGTTCGACAAGCAGCTCACGCTCAAGATGGGGCAGGCCAACGTCAAGCGCTGGGTGCCGGACATCATGCCGCTGCTCACCGATGCCGACCCGCTGGGCGTGGACGACTTCGCCACGCACCGGCTCCCACTGTCGGACGCCCCCCACGCTTACGAGATCTTCCAGAAGAAGCAGGACGGGGCCGTGAAGATCGTCCTCACGCCGTGAGTCCGGGGACGGGCGGGATGCGGATGGGTAGGTTGCGGATATGACCGAACTGTCCCGACTCCTGCTCGTCCGCCACGGGCAGAGCGTGGGGAACATCGCCGACGACGAGGCCCGGGCCGCCGGGGCGCACCGCCTCGACCTGGACTACCGGGACGCCGACACACCCCTGTCGGATACCGGGTTCACGCAGGCGTCGGCGGTCGGCGCGTGGCTCGCCGACCTGCCGGAGGAGCACCGACCCACGGTGTGGTTGACCTCCCCGTACCGGCGCGCGGCGGACACCGCCGCCGCCGCGCTGGAGGCCGCCCGCCTGGACGCCACTCTCCTCACCGACGAGCGGCTGCGCGAGCGTGACCTCGGGATCCTGGACGGATTCACCGGACACGGTATCCGTGACCGCTTCCCGGAGGAGGCGGAGCGGCGCGACCGGATCGGGAAGTTCTACTACCGGCCCCCGGGCGGTGAGAGCTGGACGGACGTGGTCCTCCGCGTGCGTTACCTGCTCACCGACCTGCGCCAGCAGTACGCCGGTGAACGGTTGTGCGTCTTCAGCCACCAGGCGGTGATCATGGGGTTCCGGGTGGCGCTGGAGCAGATGGCCGAGCAGGACATCCTCCACGTGGACCGGGCGGACCCCCTACCCAACTGCTCGGTCACCACGTACCGGCACGGCGGCGCGGCGCTGGAACTCGAGCGGTACGCCGACACCACGGCCGTGGAGCGGGCCGCGGCACCGACGACCCGCGAGGGATCCGCGGCGGACGAGGACGGCCGGTGAACGGCGGTCCGTCGGAGAAGGAGATCGTCCTGACCTCCCACCGTCTGCGGGGCTGGGCTCTTCCCGCGCCGGGCGGCGGCAAGGAGAGCCGGGGCCGGGTGCTCGTGGTGGGAGGCGGTCGCACGACCCCGGGCGGGGTGCTCCTCGCCGCGGAGGCCGCGCTGCGCGCCGGCGCCGGCAAGCTCCAGATCGCCACGGCGTCCTCCGTGGCGCCTGGCCTGGCGCTGCGGATCCCGGAGTCGATGACGGTCGGACTGCCCGAGGACGAGGAGGGCGAGCTGACCCCGGCCGGTGCGGAGACCATCTGCGAGCTGGCGGAGGGTTGTGCGGCCGTCGTCATCGGGCCCGGCCTCGGCCGCGTCGGGGTCGCCGGGGAACTGCTCCGCCGGGTCGTCCCCGATCTGGATTGCACGCTGGTCCTGGACGCGCTGGGCCTGGCGTACCTGACCTCGGATCCGGACGGGGTCGCCCACCTCGACGGGCGCTGCGTGCTCACCCCGAACCCCAGGGAGCTCTCGAGGACGCTCGACGTCCCCGAGTCCGAGGTCGAGGCCGACACCCCACGCCGGGTCGCCGACCTCGCCCGGCGCACCCGCGCCGTGGTGGTGTCCGGGGCGGCCACGTCGTGGATCGCGTCGCCCGACGGCCGTCTGTGGCGCGACGAATCCGGCACGCAGGGGCTCGGGGTGTCCGGGTCCGGAGACGTCAAGGCCGGGGTCATCGCCGGGTTGCTCGCCCGCGGCGCAGAGCCCGCGCAGGCCGCCGCCTGGGCCACCTTCGCCCACGGCCGGGCCGGTGAGCGGCTCGCGGTGCGGGTCGGGCCCACCGGCTTCCTCGCCCGGGAGCTGCTGTCGGAGGTCCCCCGAGTCATGGCCGAGCTCTCGTCCTAGCGGCGCGTCCGTCAGAGCACACCGGGCGCACACCGGGCGCGCCCGCGCGACCGGCTGCATCCCGGCGCCGGGACTGGCAGGCTCGGGTCATGAGTTCGACTGACAAGATCCGTTCCGAGAAGATCCGTTCCGCCATCGACGCCGCCACCGACCCCGGGCCCGACGCGCTGGAACGCGCCCGCATGATCGTCGTGGACAAACTCGGGGAGTGGGACAGTCTGGGGGTGGACGAGATCGTCGAATCGGTCTGCGAGGCCTACGAGGCCCCCTCGGGCGAGCCGCTGAGACTGGGCGACGTGGACCCCTCCGACCCCGATACGGACACCCCCGCGATGCGACACCTGCGGTACGCCCGGGCGGCCCGCACCGCGATCATCGATCTCGAGCGGGAGGGGGCGATCGTCGCGGTGGACGAGCAACCCGGCGACGCCGAGGCGGTCAACCTGACCGACGACCCGACCGGGGACGGCACCGCCGACGACGACCTCCACGACGACGACGAGGTCACCGCCGTCAAGGAGACCACGGGCCCGGCCGGCCGTGAGTCCGGTGCCGACGAGTTGGTCCTCAGCACCGGCCCGCGACCGCGGGGCCGGCGGTTCGCACTGGCCGCTCGCTGACGGCCCTGCTCAGAGCGAGGTCGTGGTCTCCGGGTGGTCGGTCTCCCGGAGGGACTTCTGCGCGCCACCGGAGAGTGTGGACTCGCCGAGCCTGGCCTCGCGGTAACGGTCGGCCTGCGCCTGGGTGATCGCCTCGCGGGCGCCGTCCTTGGCGTAGCAGACCGGCAGCCACGCGCCCTGGGAGTCCAGGCGTGCCACTATCCGCTGGCGCAGGCGGAACGGCTGGATGGAGTCCGACCAGGCGACCAGCAGGTCCAGATCGGCCCCGCGGGCGTCCGGGAGCGAGTCGGTGGCGCAGAAGTGCTGGACGCTACGCCAGACGGCGAACTGCGCCCCGGTGACGGAGAGCGGGTCCACGGTGGCCGCCCTGGGCGAGCGCGCCGAGCGACTCCGGGCGGGCTTGCCGGGGGCGGGCCGCGGAGGCGGCGGTGAGGTGTTCTCCCCGGACTCCACGCGTCGGCGCGCCTCCGCCATCCGCTGCTGTCGGCGTTCCGCCGGAGTGCTCTTCTCGCTCGTGTCCCAGAAGCCCGTCATGTCATCAAACTTTACGCGGGTTCCGGCGACCCACACCTCACCCGAACGGCCGGGTGCGGTGGACCTCACATATCCAGGCCGAGGTCGAGGACCGCAACCGAGTGGGTGAGCCCGCCGACGGCGAGGAAGTCGACACCACAGCGCGCGTAGTCGGCGGCGACGTCCAGACCGAGGCCGCCACTGGACTCCAGCCGGGTCCGGGGCGAGATCGCGTTCCGACGCTGCACGGCCATCTGCGTCTGCCAGACGGGGAAGTTGTCCAGCAGGACCAGGTCCACGCCTGCGTCGAGCATCTGGTCGAGCTGCTCCAGGGAGTCCACCTCGACCTCGCAGGGCAGGTCCGGGAAGTGCTCGCGCACGGCGGCCAGCGCCGGAACCACCCCACCGGCGGCCACCACGTGGTTGTCCTTGACCAGGACGGCGTCCCCGAGGCCGAGTCGGTGGTTGACCCCGCCGCCGCAGCGGACGGCGTACTTCTGCAGCAGGCGCATGCCGGGCATGGTCTTGCGGGTGTCGCGCACGGCGCAGCCGGTGCCACTGAGCTCGTCGGCCCATGCCCGGGTCGCGGTGGCCACCCCCGAGAGGTGGCACACGAGGTTGAGCAGTGTCCGCTCGGCGGTGAGCAGCCCGCGCGTCGGAGCGGTGATCTCGGCCACCACGTCGCCGGCCGAGACGCGGTCACCGTCCCCCGCCCGGAGCGTGACCGAGTAGTCGTCGCCGAGCACCTCGGTCAGGACCATCCCGATCAGCGGCAACCCGGCCACCACCCCGTCGGATCGGGTCGCGAGTCGTGCGGTGGCACGGGAGTCCGCGGGCACGGTGGCCAGCGAGGTGGCGTCCGGGCCGTAACGCAGGTCCTCCTCGAGGGCGCGCCTGATCGCGATCAGGGCGTCGGCACGGGTGTCGGGGTCGAAGAGCTCGTCGTCGTCTCCCCCGGATACCGGCGAACCCACGCCCGCGCCGGTCACTCCCCGGATCCCGGGTTGCCGATGGCGATCATCCGCTCGACGGACCCGCGCGCGGCCTCGGCCGTTGCGGGATCGACGTGCACCTCGTCGGCGCCCTCGACGAGCGCGCGCAGCAGCGCGGCCGGGGTGATCATCTTCATGTAGGGGCAGCTGGCCTGGTCGTTGACCGGGAGGAAGTCGATCTCCGGAGCCGCCTTGCGCAGCTGGTGGATCATCCCGATCTCGGTGGCCACCAGGACCTCGCGGGCACCCGAGGAGCGGGCGGCGTCGACCATCCCGCCGGTGGACAGGATCTTGACCTGGTCGGCCGGCACGGCACCCTCGGTGGCGAGGTGCAGCGCGCTCGTGGCGCAGCCGCACTCGGGGTGGACGAACAGCTCGGCGCCCGGGTGGGCCTGCGACTTGGCGGTGAGCTGGTCACCGTTGATCGCGGCGTGGACGTGGCACTCGCCCGCCCACACGAGCACGTTGTCGCGGCCGGTCTTGCGCCGGACGTGCGCGCCGAGGAACTGGTCGGGCAGGAACAGCACCTCGCGGTCCGGGTCGATCGACTCGACCACCTCGACCGCGTTGGAGCTGGTGCAGCAGATGTCCGTGAGGGCCTTCACCGCGGCGGTGGTGTTGACGTAGGAGACCACCACGGCATCGGGGTGCTCGGACTTCCACTCCGCCAACTGCTCGGCGGTGATGGAGTCGGCCAGCGAACAGCCCGCCGCCTCGTCGGGGATGAGGACGGTCTTGTCCGGCGAGAGGATCTTGGCGGTCTCCGCCATGAAGTGGACGCCGCAGAAGATGATGGTCGACTGCTCGGCCTCCGCGGCGATGCGCGACAGGGCCAGGGAGTCCCCCACGTGGTGGGCGATGTCCTGGATGGCGGGGACCTCGTAGTTGTGGGCGAGGATCACCGCGTCACGCTCGCCGGCGAGGCGGCGGATCTCGGCGGCCCACTCCGCGTCGGGTTCGACGCCCGTGTACACCGCGCCGTCGTGGCGGATCCTCGTGGCGAGCGGCGAGTCGAGCCGTCCGACGGTGGTGTCGGGCCGTGGCGCGACCGTGGTGCCGTGTCCTGTGGCAGTGCTCATCGCTGCCCCCTCCCGGGTCGGTTCTGTGGGCCGATACGCCACCGGCCCTGTTTTCGACTTACAATCGAAAACATGATGCAGTGTAACACCGGTCACGAGGTGCTCGTCGTGGTGACCCAGGTGCGACCGGCCCCCGGTGCCACCGCGCCCACGCTCCACGTGATGCTCTGGCGGCACTCCCTCGGGCCCGCCGCCGGCCGGTGGGCGCTGCCCGGCGGTGAGGTCCGGGACGACGAGGACCTGCCCGCCTCCGCCACCCGGCAGCTCGCCGAGAAGGTCGACGTGCAATCGCTCAGCCACCTGGAATCCGTGGCGGAGTTCTCCGACCCGGGGCGCATACCCGGCCGACGCGTGTTCGCCTCCGGGTTCCTCGGCGTCCTCCCCAGCGACGCCGACCCGGCCATCCCCGACGACACGGCCTGGTTCCGGGTCGACCAGCTGCCCGACACCGTCTACGACCACGCGGAGATCGTCGCCCGCGCCCGCGCCCGCCTCGCGGCCAAGCTCTCCTACTCGACCCTGGGGTTCGCCCTGGCGCCCGTGGAGTTCACGCTGTCGTATCTCGCGCAGCTCTACGGCGCCGCCCTGGGCCACCCTGTGGATCCGACCAACCTGCAGAGGGTCCTCACCAGGCGGGGCGAGCTCGTGCGGTGCGGGCGCAGCGCGCCACCGGGACCCTCGGGGGGTCGGCCCGCCGCGCTGTACCGCTTCTCCGAGCGCAGGTTGCGGATCACCGACCAGTTCGCGACCCTCCGGCCGCCTGTCGACGCCGTCGCCGAGAACCGCCTGTAGAGCTCAGGCGAGCCGGTCCGGCGCAGCCGACTCCGGCCGCACTCCGTCGACCCCGTCACGCAACTCCGGCGAGTGGCTGAAATGGGCCAACACCGCGACGGTGAAGGCAGCGATCATCGCGCCGAATACCAGCCATCCGGCCCCGGGCGGGAACCAGTCCCACGACGGCCCCGACGTCCCGTAGATCATGCGGTCGAAGAACAGCGCCCCCGCCGCCGGCGACTGCGCCACCACCGCCCCGTACGGGGCGTCCTCCGCGGGCGGCGCCAGCAACGCGGCGAGCGGCGAGGCGGCCGCCGCGGCGACCGCACACGTCAGCCCCGGAAGCACCACGAGGACGGTGACGCCACCCGGCCTCCGCAGGCCCGGGTGACGGTGCCACAAGGTCAGCACCGCACACACGACGGCCGCCCCGAGGAGGACGATCAACATCAGGAGCTGGCTGCCGCCGTCCGTCCCGGACTCCGGGAGCCGCAACCCCCTCCCGCCGCCCACCGAGAGCAACTCCGAGCGGGGTGCCGCCACGATCCACAGCAGCAGCGCGACCACGGCCGGACCGACGACTCCCGTCACGGTCCCCACGGCGCGGATCGGCGGCGAGCTGAGCATGGGCCGGACTGTACCAACGCGGGCGCTGTCGACCGTCTGTGGTGTAATCGGACGCGGCTCCGCCATGCTCTTCGGTGCACGCGCTCGCAGAGTCGGGGCGCCTGCACAGACCGGACGACCCGTCAGGAAGTACTCGCCAGTGGCCACCAGCACTCCGATCTCGCCTGCTCGCCGCCGGCGAGGGAAGATGGCCTACCGGCACGACATCGACGGGCTCCGCGGGCTGGCCATCGCACTGGTCGTGGTGTTCCACATCTGGATGGGCCGCGTCTCCGGCGGCGTCGATGTGTTCCTCACCCTCTCCGGATTCTTCTTCCTGGGATCGCTCCTACGCGGCGCCTCGGACGGGCGCACCGCCCTCAACCCGATCCCCCATCTCACGCGACTGGTCCGTCGGCTGTACCCGGCGTTGGTGGTCACGGTGGCCGCGACCGTCGTGGGGACGATCCTCATCAAGCCCCCTACCCAGTGGTCGGCGATCTTCGAACAGACCCTCGCCTCACTGCTGTACTACCAGAACTGGGAACTCGCGCTCACCTCCCAGGACTACGCGGCGGCCGACGCCACCATCTCGCCGCTGCAGCACCTGTGGTCCATGTCGGTGCAGGGCCAGTTCTATCTCGTCGCCCTCGGCGTCGTCCTGGGCCTGACCGCGATGTGGCGGCTCATCGGGCGGGGCGGCTCGCCCAAGTGGATGCTCCTCGGAGTGGTGGCCGTGGGCACCGCGGCCTCGGTGTGGTGGTCCGCCTACGGGCAGGCCGTCAACCAGCCCTGGAACTACTACGACACCGGCGCCCGGATGTGGGAGCTCCTCGTCGGTGGTCTCGTGGCGATCCTGCTGGCGGGGATCGTGCTGCCGTGGCCGTTGCGCATGCTCAGCACCGTCGCCGGGCTGGCGCTCATCGTGAGCTGCGGCTTCGTGATCGACGGCGCCGCCTACTTCCCCGGCCCCCTGGCCTGGTACCCGATCGGCGGGGCCCTGCTGATCATCCTCGGCGGCAACCTCCCCGAGGGCGAGCGCGCGACACCGCGGAGGGACCCGGTCACCTGGCTGCTGTCCGCGCGGGTGTTCCGACGCCTGGGCGACATCTCGTACTCCCTGTACCTGTGGCACTGGCCGCTCCTCATCCTCTGGCTCTCCTACGACCGGCAGGCCGAGATCACGCTGGTGTCGGGGCTGGCGATCGTCGCGGTCTCCGTGGTGCTCGCCCTGTTGACCGAGAAGTACGTCGAGCGACCGCTGCGGATGGCCAGCCGGGCACGCGGGCGGTCCACCCCCGCCGCCCAGAAGCGTGACTCGCTCCGCAAGGGGTCCGGACGCAACGCGCGCGATCAGCGCCGCTTCGTCCAGGCCACCGCCCTCGTCGTGGTGGCCGCGGTGGCCAGCCTCGGGACGGTCGGATGGTGGACCGCCACGTCCGCCTCCCGCTCGGCCGTGCCCTATGTCGACTCACTGACCGACCCGGACCACCCCGGGGCCCGCGCCTTCTTCGACGGCATCCCGGTCCCCGAGGACGCCGACTACGTCCCCTCACTGCTGCAGGTGGGCAACGACCTGCCCGTGAGCACCCTGGACGGCTGCATCTCGAACTTCGAGTCGGCCGAGGTGCAGATGTGCGTGTACGGCGACGTCACCGCGCCGCGCACCATCGCCTTGGTGGGTGGCTCCCACGCCGAGCACTGGATCAGCGGCCTCGACGAGGTCGGCCGACACTACGGCTTCCGGGTGGTCACGGTGCTCAAGATGGGGTGCCCGCTGACCCTGGACGCCTCGGTGTCCGACAGCGACGAGTTGCTGTACGAGAGCTGCGCCGAGTGGACGCCCGCCGCCCTGGCCGCCCTCGTGGGCCTGGCACCCGACTTCGTGTTCACCACCGCCACCCGGCCGGTGGGGGTCGTGGGCCCGGACGTCACCCCGCGCCAGTACGTGGACCTATGGCGTGCACTCGACCAGCAGGGCATCGGCGTGATCGCCGTCCGGGACACCCCGTGGCTCAACCAGGGCCGCGGCCCGATCCGGGCCGGGGACTGTCTGGGAGACGGCGGCACCCCCGAGGAGTGCGGGATGCCCCGGGAGCGGTCCATCGCGCCGATCAACCCGGCCGGGCTCGCCGGGGCCGGGATCGACTCGGTCCGACTGATCGACCTCACCGACGGCCTGTGCGACCCGGCGAACTGCCCGGTCGTGGTGGGCAACGTGATCGTCTACCACGATTCCCACCACCTCTCCGGGTCGTGGGTCCGGTCCGCGTCGGGCGAACTGGCCAGGCAGATGGGGCCCGCGACCGGCTGGTGGTGACCGCCGGGGGCCCGGCACAGCGGCTCCCGCCCCGAAACGCACTACTGTTGGGCTTTGTGACCAACGACGACGCGCAGCAGTCCGCCCCAGAGCTCATCCGTGCCTGGCCTGGTACCGCCTTCCCCCTCGGTGCCACGTATGACGGAACCGGCACCAACTTCGCGCTGTTCTCCGAGGTGGCCGAGCGCGTCGACCTGTGCCTGATCGACCGCGACGGCGGGGAGCAGTGCGTCGAGCTCACCGAGGTCGACGGTCATATCTGGCACTGCTATCTGTTCGGGGTGACCCCGGGGCAGCGCTACGGCTTCCGGGTGCACGGGCCGTACGAGCCCGAGAACGGTCTGCGCTGCGACCCCTCCAAGCTGTTGCTCGACCCGTACGGCAAGGCCTTCGACGGGGAGTTCGACGGCCACCCGAGCCTGCACAGCTACGACCTGGACGACCCGGGTCGACGGAACACCGAGAACTCCCTCGGTCACACCATGACCACCGTCGTGATCAACCCCTACTTCGACTGGGGCAACGACCGCGCGCCCCGGCACGAGTACCACAACACCGTGATCTACGAGGCCCACGTCAAGGGCATGACCGCCACGCACCCCGACATCCCGGCGGAGATGCGCGGCACCTACGCCGGCATGACCCACCCGGCGATCATCGACTACCTGACCGACCTCGGCGTCACCGCGATCGAGTTGATGCCGGTGCACCAGTTCATGCAGGACCAGCGGTTGATCGACATGGGGCTGCGGAACTACTGGGGGTACAACAGCTTCGGCTTCCTGGCCCCGCACAACGAGTACGCGTTCGCGGAGAAGCCCGGTGACGCGGTGAGCGAGTTCAAGGCGATGGTCAAGGCGTTCCACGACGCCAACATCGAGGTGATCCTGGACGTGGTCTACAACCACACCGCGGAGGGTAACCACATGGGACCCACCATCGCGTTCCGCGGGATCGACAACCAGGCGTACTACCGTCTGGTCGAGGGCGACGAACAGCACTACATGGACTACACGGGCACCGGGAACACGCTCAACGTCCGGCACCCCCACTCCCTGCAGCTCATCATGGACTCGCTGCGGTACTGGGTCCTCGACATGCACGTCGACGGGTTCCGGTTCGATCTCGCCTCCGCCCTGGCCAGGGGGCTGCACGACGTCGACCGGTTGTCCTCGTTCTTCGATCTGGTCCAGCAGGACCCGGTGGTCAGCCAGGTCAAGCTGATCGCCGAGCCGTGGGACGTCGGCGAGGGCGGCTACCAGGTGGGCAACTTCCCGCCGCTGTGGACGGAGTGGAACGGGCAGTTCCGCGACACCGTCCGCGACTTCTGGCGGGGAGAGCCCGCCACTCTCGGCGAGTTCGCCTCCCGCCTGACCGGCTCCTCGGACCTGTACGAGAACACCGGACGTCGCCCCACCGCCTCGATCAACTTCGTCACCGCCCACGACGGCTTGACCCTCAACGACCTGGTCAGCTACAACGAGAAGCACAACGAGGCCAACGGCGAGGACGGCAACGACGGCGAGAGCCACAACCGCTCCTGGAACTGCGGGGTCGAGGGACCCACCGACGACCCCGAGGTGCTGCGTCTGCGCCACCGGCAGCGGCGCAACATGCTGACCACCCTCATCCTGTCGCAGGGCACGCCGATGATCGCCCACGGTGACGAGATCGCCCGCACGCAGGGCGGGAACAACAACGTGTACTGCCAGGACAACGAGATCGCGTGGATGAGCTGGGACCTCGACGAGGAGAAGGAAGACCTCCTCGAGTTCACCCGCACCCTGGTCCGACTGCGGAAGGACCATCCGGTGTTCCGCCGGCGCAGGTTCTTCGGCACCGTTCTCCGCGACGACGAGGACCCACAGGACATCGCCTGGTTCAGCCCGGACGGGTCCGAGATGACCCACAAGGACTGGGACTCCGGCTTCGGCAAGTCCCTGGCCGTCTATCTCAACGGTGAGGGCATCCACGAACCCGACGAGCGTGGCCAGCGGATCGTCGACGACTCGTTCCTCCTGCTGTTCAACGCCCACCACGAGCCCATCGAGTTCTCGTTGTTGGGGTCCGAGTACGCCGAGAGCTGGGAGGTCGTCCTGGACACCGCGGTCCACCTCGAGGAGCGCACCGGTGAGCTGGGGTCGGACGACACGATCACGGTGGCCGATCGCGGCACGATCGTGCTGCGCAAGGTCACCTGATCGTGGCCGCCGCGGATCTGACCGGGACCGGGCCGCTGCGCAGGGGTACGGCCCTGGCGAGCACCTACCGCATCCAACTGCGGACGCCCGCGTCCGACCCGGACGGCCGCGGGTTCGTCCTGGCCGACGTCGAGGCCCTGGTCCCCTACCTCGCCGACCTCGGCGTGGGATCGGTGTACCTGTCGCCGATCCTCGAGGCCACCCCCGGATCGACCCACGGGTACGACGTGGTGGACCCGACCACGGTCGCAGCGGAGCTCGGCGGGATCAGCGCACTGCGGTCGCTGCGGGCGGCCTGCCGGGAGCACGACCTGGGCCTGGTGGTGGACATCGTCCCCAACCACCTGGGCGTGGACCGTCCGGCGGCGAACCGCTGGTGGTGGGACGCGTTGCGCCGGGGCCCGGAGTCGCCGTATTTCACGTACTTCGACTTCGACACCGAGCCCGCCAACGGGGCGGACGGCCGGATAGCGATCCCGGTGTTGGGTTCACCGGAGGACGTCGACCAGCTCGTCGTCGTCACCCCCACCGACACCGCCACAGACACCGACACCTCCGACACGGACGCTGCGGAGGCCGAGCTGCACTTCTACGACCATCGCTTCCCGGTGGCCCCCGGCACCGGGGGCGGGACCGCGCAACAGGTGCACGACCGCCAGCACTACCGGTTGGTCCACTGGCGGGAGCCGCTCCTGGGCTACCGGCGGTTCTTCACCGTGACCGGGCTGGCCGGGCTGCGCCAGGAGGACCCGGCGGTCTTCGACGCCACCCACGCCGAGGTGGCCCGCTGGTGCGAGGAGGATCTGGTCGACGGCATCCGGGTCGACCACCCCGACGGTCTCGCCGATCCCGTGGGCTACACCCGGCGGCTCCGCGGGCTGGCCGGCGAGGACCGGTGGCTGCTGGTGGAGAAGATCCTCGCGCCCGCCGAGGTGCTCGAACCCGCCATGCCCGTCGACGGGACCACGGGATACGACGCCCTCCGGCTGATCGACCAGATGCTGGTGGACCGGGGCGGACAAGCGCGGTTGACCGAGCTGGCCTCCCGGTACTGCGGCGGCCCCGGCGACGAGGAGCAGGTCCACGATCAGTCCGCCCGTCTCAAGCGGCAGATCGTCCTGGAGGACCTCGCCCCCGAACTGGGCCGCCTGACCCGCGCAGTGCGGCGTGAGGCCGCCCTCGGCAGGGAGCCGAGTGTCGTGACGGGTGGTGACGACGAGGAGGCCCTCCTCCGCGAGGCGTTGGTCTCGGTGATCGAGCGCACGCCCGCCTATCGCGCCGACTATCCCGTCCTCCGCGGGACCCTGCCCGCGATACTGGACGATCTGCACCGCGACCGCCCCGAACTGGCTCCCGTGCTGGGTCTCGTGGCCGGGGCTCTGGCCCGTGGTGCCGAGGCCTCGAGCCGGTTGGCGCAGGTGACCGGTGCGGCCACCGCCAAGGCCGAGGAGGACCGCCTGTTCTACCGGCTCGGCCGGCTGGTCTCGCTCAACGAGGTCGGCGGTTCACCGGGGCGGATGGGCATGCAGGTGGAGGCCTTCCACCTCGCGATGGCCGAACGCGCGCTCGCCTCCCCCCTGGCCATGACGGCGCTCAGCACCCACGACACCAAGCGGGGCGAGGACGTGCGCGCCCGGATCTCGGTCCTCTCCCAGCTGTCCGACGAGTGGGCGGATCTGGTCTCCGAGGTGTTCCGGACGTTCCCCCCGCCCGCCGAGGACGCGGGCTACTTCCTGCTCCAGGTGATCGTGGGGGTGTGGCCGGAGCGCGACGATCCCGCCGACGACCTGCGGTCCCGGCTGCACGACTACGCCGACAAGGCCCTACGTGAGGCCGCCGTGCACACCACCTGGACCGATCAGGACGCGGACTTCGAGTCCGCCGCCCACCGGTGGATCGACACCCTGCTCGACTCGGGCGGCGCGTTGCTCACCCCGTTCGTCGACCGCATCGCCCCCGCCGGGCGTGACAACTCGTTGATCGCCAAGGCGACACAACTGCTGTCCCCCGGGGTCCCCGACGTCTACCAGGGCACGGAGGTGTGGGAGGACTCGCTGGTCGACCCGGACAACCGCCGGTTCGTGGACTACGAGCCCCTGCGGTCCGGCGCGGTGGCCCGCGGCGGGCACCCCAAGTTCGCGCTGGTCCGTGAGGCACTGCGGATCCGGCGTGCGCATCCGGCGGCGATGGCGGCCGGCGCGCACGTCCCGCTTCCGGTGCGGGGGCCCGCCGCCGCCGACGTGGTGGCGTTCACCAGGTTCGTCGACGGGCGTGCGACGGTCGGCATGATCGCCAGGCGGCGCACCGCGGTGGTCGGGGCCGGCGAGTTCGGCGGAACCGAGGTCCTGCTCCCGGAGGGCACCTGGGTGGTTCGCCCGGACGGCTCGTCGATCTCCGGCCGGGTGGACGTCGGTGACCTGCTGGCCGTGTCGCCGGTCGTGCTGATCGTCCGCTCGGACGACTGACCGGCCCTACCCGCGGCCCTGGAGGCGGTCGGTCTCGCGTCGCTCTCGCTTGGTCGGCCGCCCCGCTCCCCTCTCCCTCCGGGGCTGTGAGGCCAGCACCTCCCTGGGAGGGGGCGGTGGCGAGTGATCGATGTAGCAGGTCACGGCCACGGGGGCGCCCACCCGTTTGTTGACCGTCCGGACCACCTCGAGGACGCGGATCCGACCGAGCGTGCCCGTCACCTGGACGCGATCTCCGGGCACGACGGCCTTCGACGGTGGCACCGCCTCCCCGTTGACCTTGACGTGCCCGCCGCGGCAGGCGGCCGCCGCCTTGGTCCGCGACGGGAACAGCCGCACCGACCACGTCCACGCGTCCACCCGCACTGCCATAGGGCGAGGATAGCGAGACCGGTCGTCGCTAACCGGTCGGGACACCGTCACGGGGTGTCCGCGCGGCGGCCAGCCGGGTCTCGAGCTCCCGCGCCGCCCGGAGCAGTCCGTCGGGGCCGAGGACGCGGAACCCGGCGTCGAAACGCACGACCGCGGCGATCACGCCGGCCCAGGACCACGACCCGAGCGTCACCCGGGTGGAGTGCGCCGACAGCGCCTCGACCTCGCCGTCGTGCACCCAGCGGGCCACGTCAATCACGGGGAGGTCGATCACGACCTCCCCGACGCACGGCCACGCGTCGTCGTGGGCGGACCCCTTCGACCGGCTCGCGAGGAATCCCGTCGCGGTGCCGGTCGGGATCCCCCTGGCCTCGAAGGCGGGCCCGGTGGGTAGTCGTGGGGTCATGCGATCCACCCGGAACGTCCGCCAGTCGTCCCTGTCCAGGTCCCACGCGACCAGGTACCAGCGTCCGTTCCGCGCCACCACCCCGTGCGGTTGTGTCCGCCGGGACGGTGAATCGGGGTCGCGGTAGCCGAAGCGCAGGGTCATCCTCCTCCGCACCGCCTCGCTGACGGCCTCCACGACGGCGGGGGTGACGCCGGTGGAGTCGACTCCGGTGGGGTGGGCTGAGTTGTCGAACCGGATCCCGTCGATCCGGTGCCGCAGTCGTGAGGGCATCACCTGTCGTACCGTCGCCAGCGCGCGGTGGTCTTATTCTCCCGGAAAAGAGGACACCCTGTGTCCTCGAGCCCCGACACGATGGAGCCGAGCGGCAGATCGCCGCGGATCCGGTCCCACCCGAGGGAGTCACCATGTCAGTCACCACCACCACACATCTCAACCTGCCCGGCACCGCACGGGAGGCGCTCGCGCACTACCAGCGCGCCTTCGGCGGCGAGGTGCACATCACGACCTATGGCGAGGTCGGGATGCCCCAGGACGCCCCGGACGCCGGGAAGGTGGTCTTCGGCCGCGTCACCGCGGACTGCGGCTTCAGCGTCATGGCGTACGTCATCCCCGGACGCGACGAGCCCTTCGGTGGTCTCACGACCCGCCAGAACGGCATGACGGTGACCGATCAGCCGTTCTTCGACTCCGTCAGCGTCAGCTCCCTCGGTGAGGCGGAGGGGTACTGGAGCGCACTCGCCGAGGGTGCGACGGTCATCGAGCCCCTCGCGGCGTCCGCGTGGAGCGCCGGCTTCGGGATGCTGACGGACCGGTTCGGCGTCACCTGGAGCGTGGACGTGGCCGGGAACCCGGCGGACTGATCCCACCGCGGTCACCCGGTTGCACGAAGGATCCGGCCGGGGCTCGGGACGGGCCCCGGCCGGGGGCCGCGTGCCCCCCGTGCGAGACTGACATCACAGTCCCGCACGACCTCCTGGAGGGCCCATGACCGACGCCGCCGCCACGCTCGAGCGGATCCTCGACGACCGCTACAGCTGCCGAGGATTCACGTCCGACCCCGTTCCCGAGGAGACGATCGACCGGATCCTGCAGATGGCCCAGCGCACGGCGTCCTGGTGCAACTCTCAGGCCTGGCAGGTCGACCTGGTGACCGGGCAGGCGACCGCCGAGTTCGGCAAGCACCTCACGGAGTACGTGTTGGCCAACGGGATGCGCTCGGACCTGCCGGCACCCGAGCGCTACGAGGGCGTGTACGGCGAACGGCGGCGGGCCAGCGGGTACGGCCTCTACACCGCGCTGGGCATCGAGCGCTCGGACAAGGAGGCACGGCTCACGCAGATGCTGGAGAACTACCGGTTCTTCGGCGCCCCGCACGTCGCGGTGATCACCTCGGACGCGGGCCTGGGCACCTACGGCGCGGTGGACTGCGGTGGCTATGTGGCGACGTTCCTCGCGGCGGCGTCCTCGCTGGGCGTGGCCACCTGCGCCCAGGCCGCGCTCGCGCTCTACTCGGACGGGGTCCGCGAGCACCTCGGGATCGGTGAGGACCGGCTGATCGTGTGCGGGATCGCCTTCGGCTACGCCGACCCCGAGCACCCCGCCAACACCTTCCGGGCCGATCGGGCGGATCTCACCGACGTGGTCCGCCGCCACGGCTGACCGGGGACGCCCACGGTCGATCCGGATCCGTCAGTACAGTTCGCGATTCTTGGGCTTGCCCGAGATGGCCTGGCGCACCTGGTTGCCTTTGTAGATCGCCACGATCCCGGCGAGGATCGCCACCACGGTGAAGAACGAGCTGGCGAACAACGCGATCGGCAGCGCCACCACGGTCACGCCCAGCGCGATCGCCGTGGTGCGCGCATCCTTGCGCACCTGCTGCTTCTGGACCTCGATCGAGTTCGGTTGGTAGGGCTGCATGCTCATACCGTCAGGATTCCATATCTCGGCACCGCACCGCGTTCTCGGTGGTCGCCACCCCTGCGGGTTGCCACTCGACCCCACCGGAGGTCCGGGTCGCCAGGATCGGCCCCAGCACCTCGAGCTCCCCGGCGACGGTCAACACCACCCGCCGGCCGTGGTCCACGCCGAGCACCCGCGCACCCGCCCCGCGGACTGCTCCCTCGAGGCCTCCCGCCACCGAGTGGTCGACCTCGGCACGCCACGCCGGCGTCCGCGTGACCTCCACGACCCGACCCGTCCGCCACGCCCGGTCGAGGGCGGCCGACACCGCGGAACCGTACGCCCGGACCAGACCGCCCGTGCCCAACCGGGTGCCGCCGAACCACCGCACGACCACCGCGCTCACCCCGGTGAGCCCACTGCCGCGCAGGACCTCCAGCATGGGGGTGCCGGCGGTTCCGGAGGGTTCGCCGTCGTCGTTCGAGCGCTCGATCCGGCTCGACCCCGGCACGTCCACCAGGAAGGCGCTGCAGTGGTGGCGCGCGGCCGGATGGGCACGGCGGAGGTCGGCGATCAGGTCGCGGGCGGCCTCCTCGTCGTCGCACCTCCTCACCACGGCGAGGAACCTCGAGCGCTTCTCCTCGTACTCGCCGGTGACGTCCGGGCCGGCGGCCAGCCTGAGCACACGTGTCCCGGGGTCGGTCATGGGACCAGTATCGCCGCCCCGCCCCCGGTGGTTTTCCCTACCCTGGGGGTGTGACCTTCCCGAGCAGTGACACGTTCTCCGTCTGGGCGCCGACAGCCGAGGCCGTCGGCCTGGTCCTGGACTCCGCCGACGCCGATCCGATCGCCATGCACCGCACCGCCGACGGCTGGTGGGCCTCGACCGTCGTCCGCGAGCAGGGCAGGGACTACGGGTTCGTGGTGACGGGCGACGACGGCGAGGTGAGCGACGCGCGTCCCGACCCGCGGTCGGCGCGTCAGCCCGACGGCGTGCACGGGCTCTCGCGGGTGCACCGGGTGGACGCGACGCGCTGGACCGACTCGGCCTGGACGGGTCGGCAACTGGCCGGGTCACTCCTGTATGAGATGCACGTGGGAACCTTCTCCCCCGGTGGCACCCTGACCAGCGCGATCGAGTACCTCGACGACCTGGTGGAGCTGGGCGTGGACATGGTCGAGGTGATGCCCGTCAACGCGTTCAACGGCGAGTACGGCTGGGGTTACGACGGGGTGGCGTGGTTCGCCGTGCACGAGCCGTACGGAGGACCGGACGCGTTCCAGCAGTTCGTGGACGCCTGCCACGCCCGCGGACTGGGAGTGTGTCTTGACGTGGTCTACAACCACCTCGGGCCGTCGGGGAACTACCTGCCCGAGTTCGGCCCGTACCTGTCCGCCGCCGACGGGCCGTGGGGATCGGGGCTCAACCTCGACGGCCGCCACTCGGGCGAGGTGCGCCGGTACATCATCGACAACGCCCTGCGCTGGTTCGACGAGTTCCACGTGGACGCCCTGCGCCTGGACGCGGTCCACGCCCTGCACGACGCCTCGGCCGTGCACCTGCTCGAGCAGCTGGCGGTGGAGGTCGAGTCCCTCTCCGCCCACCTCGGGCTACCGTTGTCGCTGATCGCGGAGTCGGACCAGAACGACCCCCGGTTGGTCACCGCGAGAGAGGGCGGCGGACTGGGCCTCACCGGACAGTGGGACGACGACGTGCACCACGCGGTCCACGCCGCGGTCTCCGGTGAACGCCAGGGCTACTACTCGGACTTCGGGTCACTCGAGTCACTCCGGCAGGTCCTCACCGGGGCGTTCCTCCACGCCGGGACGTGGTCGGCGTTCCGGGGGCGGGTCCACGGCCGCCCGCTGGATGTCGGACGGGTCCCGGGCAGCCGGTTCGTGGCGTACACGCTCACCCACGACCAGGTGGGCAACCGCGCCGCGGGTGACCGGCCCTCCGTGAACCTCTCACCCGCGCAGCAGCTGGCCAAGGCCGCGATCGTCCTGTGCTCCCCCTTCACGCCGATGCTGTTCCAGGGCGAGGAATGGGGCGCGCGTACCCCGTTCTGCTTCTTCACCTCGCACCCCGAGCCCGAGCTCGCCGACGCCGTGCGCCGGGGCCGGACCCGCGAGTTCGCCGAGATGGGATGGGACCCGGCCACGGTGGCCGACCCCCAGGACCCGGAGACGTTCCGGCGGTCGGTGCTGGACCGGTCCGAGCAGACCCGGGACCAGCACGCCGAGATCCTCCGGGGGTACCGCGCACTCATCGCCCTCCGGCGGGCCGAGCCCGAGCTGACCGATCCGTGGCTCGGGTCGGTCCGCGTGCGGTGCGGGGTCGAGGCCGACGACGGCCGCTGGCTGATCGTCCACCGCGGATCGCTCGCCCTGGTGGTGAACCTGGGAACCGAGCCGAGCAGGGTCCCGGTGGCCGGCGAGGCGGTGCTGGCCTCGGGGGCGGTGGTCGACGAGGACTCGGTCTTCTGTCAGGCGTTCGGGTTCGCGGTGGTGCGCACCCGCCCGGACACCGGGTAGACGGGCCTCAGGTCAGGTACTCGTACGCCGCGGTGCCGGGCTCGAGCCGCTCACAGTCGATCCGGGAGGCCTCCATCCGCTCGAGCAGGGAGTGCAGGCCCGTGGCGGAGCCGAGTTCGATACCCACGAGGGCGGCCCCGTACTCGCGGTTGTTGCGCTTGAGGTACTCGAACTGCGTGATGTCGTCCTCCGGACCCAGCACCTCGTCGAGGAATCGACGCAGTTGGCCGGGCTCCTGGGGGAACTTGACCAGGAAGTAGTGCTTCAGCCCCTGGTGCACCAACGAGCGTTCGATGATCTCGCTGTACCGCGAGACGTCGTTGTTACCGCCCGAGATGATGCAGACGACCGTCGCGCCCTCGTCGATCTCGAGCTGCTCGAGTGCGGTGACCGCCAGCGCGCCGGCGGGCTCGGAGATGATCCCCTCGTTCTGGTACAGCTCCAGCATCGCCGTACACACCGCACCCTCGTCCACGGTGAGGACCTGGATCCGCTCGGTCATCGACGAGATCACCCCGAACGGGAAATCCCCGAGCCGTGCCACCGACGCACCGTCGACGAAGGTGTCCACGGTGTCGAGGGTGACGGGCTCGCCCGCCTCGAGAGCCCGGGTCAGAGAGGGCGCTCCCGCGGGTTCCACCGCGATGATCTTGCAGTCGGGCGCGTACTCCGCCAGGTAGGTGGCGAGCCCGCCCACCAGACCGCCGCCGCCGACCGGCACCACCACCGCATCGGGGACCCGGTCGAGCTGCGCCAGGATCTCCGCCGCGATGGTTCCCTGACCGGCCATGGTGTCCGGGTGGTCGAACGGCGGGACCATCGTGGCACCGGTCCGCTCGGCGTCCGCGCGGGCGGCGGTCTGGGCCGCGTCGAAGTTGACGCCGGTGACCACCAGCTCCACCCAGTTGCGTCCGTGGGCGAGGATGCGGTCCCGCTTCTGCTTGGGGGTGTTGGTGGGGACGTAGATGCGGCCGTTGATCCCGAGGCTGCGGCAGGCGAAGGCGACGCCCTGGGCGTGGTTGCCCGCACTCGCCGTCACCACGCCCGCGCTGCGCTCGTCGCCGGTCAGCTGCGACATCAGGTTGTAGGCGCCACGGATCTTGTACGACCGGACGGCCTGCTGGTCCTCGCGCTTGAGCAGGATGGTCGCGCCGGTCTGCTCGCTCAACCGCTCGCTCTGGTGCAGTTCGCTCGCGAGGATCACGTCGCCGATGCGGCGGGCGGCGATGTCGATGTCGTCTGGGGTCACTACCTGGGTCGCGGCGGAGTCGGTGACGGTCACGACGACCAGTGTCCCACCGTGCGGTCCGTCACCGCCAACTGGTCATCCGGTGAGACAACCCGGCCCGAGCAGCGCCTTGAGATCCCCCATGAGCGAGGAGGACGTCTCCACCCGCAGATGGTCGTCCAGTCGCAACACCGTCGAGGAGTTCCCGTTGACCAGCCGCAGGTGGACGTCGGAGGGTCCGGGGTGTCGGCCGAGCACCTGTTTGAGGGCGGTGACGGTCTCGATGGTGCACATCCGGGTGGGCAGGGTCAGCGCCAGCGGGGCGCCGTTGCCGCCCACGACCAGGTCCGGCACCTCGAGGGTGTCGCCGAACACCGACACCCGGTCCTCGCGGATGTTGATGCGCGCCTTGACCAGGACGACCGCGTCCTCGGCGATGTCCAGCGCCGCGAGCCGGTACGTCTTGGGGAAGAAGAGCACCTCGACGCTCCCGTTGAAGTCCTCGATGGTCACGATCGCCCACGGTTCGCCGTTCTTGTTGACCCGCCGGTCCACACCGGAGATGATCCCGCCGATGGTCACCGCGGTGCCGTGCGCGAGCTCGCCCTCGTGGATGGTGGCGATCGACGTGTCGGTCTTGGCGGCGAGCGCGGACTCCAACCCGTCGAGCGGGTGGCCCGAGACGTACAGACCGAGCATCTCCCGCTCGAGCGCCAGCTTCTGCTTGATCTCCCATTCCTCGTCGGGCACGCGGACCGCGAAGACGTCGCTGAAGGCGGAGGCGCCTCCCGTCTCGTCCGTGTCCGCCCCGCCGAAGAGGTCGAACTGGCCCACCGCCTCGGCCTTCTTGGTGGACATCACCGACTCGACGGCGTCGGCGTGGACCAGGAACAGTCCCTTGCGGGGGTGCCCCAGGGAGTCGAACGCGCCGGCCTTGATCAGCGATTCCGTGACCTTCTTGGTGCACGCGGTCTGGTCGATCTTGGCCAGGTAGTCGGAGAAGTCGGTGAACGCCCCCTTCTCCGTACGGGCGGCCACGACGGAGTCCACGACGTGCGAACCGACGTTGCGGACCGCACCCATACCGAACCGGATGTCCGTGCCCACCGAGGCGAAGTTGGTGAGCGACTCGTTGACGGACGGCGGCAGGACCCGGATCCCCATCTGCCGGCAGTTGGACAGGTACAGCGCGGCCTTGTCCTTGTCGTCACCCACGGAGGTGAGCAGGGCGGCCATGTACTCCGCCGGATAGTTGGCCTTGAGGTAGCCGGTCCAGAAGGACACCAGCCCGTAGCCGGCCGCATGGGACTTGTTGAACGCGTACGAGGCGAAGGGCTCGATGGTCCCCCACAGGGCGTCCACGGCCTCCTTGGAGAAACCGCGTTCGAACATTCCGCCCGAGAACTTCTCGTACTCGGCGGCCAGGACCTCGGCCTTCTTCTTGCCCATGGCCTTGCGGAAGCCGTCGGCCTCACCGGCGGTGTATCCCGCGAGCTCGCGGGAGATGGCCATGATCTGCTCCTGGTACACGATCAGACCGTGGGTCTCGCCGAGGATCACCCGGAGCGGCTCCTCCAGCTCCGGGTGGATCGGCACCAGCTCCTGCTTGCCGTTCTTGCGGTCGGCGTAGTTCCAGTGCGTCCCCATCCCCATGGGGCCGGGCCGGTACAGCGCGAGGGCGGCCACGATGTCGTTGAAGCCGGTCGGCTTCATGCGCTTGAGCAGCTCACGCATGCCACCGGAGTCCAGCTGGAACACGCCGAGGGTGTCGCCGCTGGCCAGCAGGTCGTAGGTCGCCTGGTCATCGGTGCTGAGCGTGTCGAGGTCGATCTCCTCGCCACGGTTGGACTTGATGTTCTCCAGGCAGTCGCCGATCACCGTGAGGTTGCGCAGGCCCAGGAAGTCCATCTTGAGCAGGCCGATGTCCTCACACGAGGGGTAGTCCCACCCGGTGATCAGGGCCCCGTCCTGCGCTCGCTTCCACATGGGGATCACGTCGAGCAGCGGCTCGGAGGACATGATCACCGCGCACGCGTGGACACCCGCCTGGCGGACCATTCCCTCCAGTCCGCGGGCCGTGTCGTAGATCCGCTTGACGTCGGGGTCGGTCTCGATGAGCTGGCGGACCTCCGAGGCCTCGCCGTACCGCTCGTGCTTGGGGTCGGTGATGCCCGACAGGGGGATGTCCTTGGCCATGACCGCCGGCGGCAGGGCCTTGGTGATCCGGTCGGCGATCGCGTACCCGGGCTGGCCGAAGTTCACGCGCGCGGCGTCCTTGATGGCGGCCTTGGTCTTGATGGTGCCGAACGTGATGACCTGGGCGATCTTGTCTGCGCCCCACTTGTCGCTGGCGTAGCGGATCATCTCGCCGCGCCGGCGGTCGTCGAAGTCGATATCGATATCGGGCGCGGACGGGCGCTCCGGGTTGAGGAACCGCTCGAACAGCAGTCCGTGCTCGATCGGGTCGATATTGGTGATCTTGAGCGCGTACGCCACCAGCGCACCCGCCGCGGACCCTCGACCCGGGCCGACCTTGATCCCGATGGAGCGGGCGTACTCGATGAGGTCACCGACCACGAGGAAGTACCCGGGGTACCCCTTGCCCTTGATCACCTCGAGCTCGAACTCCGCGCGGTCCAGGTACTCCTGCGGAACCCCCGCGGGGAAACGCCACTGCAGGCCCTTGTGGACCTCGCGGGCGAGCCAGGAGTCCTCCGTCTCCCCCGCAGGCACGGGGAACTTGGGCATCCGGTCCTTGGGCGCCCAGATCTCGTCGTACGGCTGGACGCGTTCGGCGATCCACAACGTGTTGTCGCATCCACCCGGGACCTCGGTATCCCACTGGGCACGCATCTCGGCCGCGGACTTGAGGAAGTACCCGTCGCCGTCGAACTTGAAGCGGTTCTCGTCGGCGAGGGTCTTGCCCGTCTGCACGCAGAGCATCGCCTCGTGCGCGTGGGACTGCTCGCGGGTGACGTAGTGGCAGTCGTTCGTCACCAGCGGCGGCATGCCCATGTCCCTGCCGAGCTTGAGCAGGTCCTCACGGACCCGCCGCTCGATGTCGATCCCGTGGTCCATGAGCTCCAGGAAGAAGTTGTCCTTCCCGAAGATCGACTGCCACTTCTCGGCCGCCTCGTAGGCCTCCTTGTGGTGGCCCAGGCGCAGTCGGGTCTGGATCTCGCCGGAGGGGCACCCGGAGGTGGCGATGATCCCCTCGGAGTGCTCGGCCAGGATCTCGGCGTCCATCCGGGCCCACTTGCCCAGCTGTCCCTCGTAGGAGGCCAGCGAGGACAGCAGGAACAGGTTGCGCAGGCCGGTCGCGTTCTCGGCGACCATGGTCATGTGGGTGTAGGCACCCGAACCCGCGACGTCGTCACCCTTCTGGTGTTTCTCACCCCACAGCACGCGCTTCTTGTTGAACCTCGACTCGGGTGCGACGTACGCCTCGATGCCGATGATCGGCTTGATCCCGGTCTTGACGGCCTGCTTGTAGAAGTCCGAGGACCCGTACATGTTGCCGTGGTCGGTCATGCCCACCGCGGGCATCCCGAGCCTGGAGGCCTCGGCGAACATCGGGTTGATCTGCGCCATCCCGTCGAGCATCGAGAACTCGGTGTGATTGTGCAGATGCACGAACTGGGATCCGCCCACGCAGCATTCCTCCTACGGCTTGTCCGGCCCAGTGTAGGTCGGTTATCCGACACGACCCGAAACGCCAGCACGCGTCCGGCGGCGTGACCGTCCCGCCAGCGTGAACGCGATCACCGCCACCCAGATCAACGCGAAGCCCGTCCACTGGACGGCGTCCAGTCGCTCCCCGACCACCAGGATCCCCCAGGCCATCTGCAGGACCGGGATGATGTACTGCAGCATCCCGACGGTGGCCAGGGGTATCCGCTGGGCGGCCACGGCGAACAACAGCAACGGCACCACGGTCACCAGGCCCGAGGTGGCGAGCAACGCCGCGTGCCCCGCCCCGTGTCCGGTGAACGTGCCCGCGCCGGTCGCGCCCAGCCACACCAGAACGGCGAGCGCGACCGGCGCGATGAGCAGCACCTCCCCGGTCATCCCCACCACCGGGTCCACCCGGAGCTTCTTCTTGAAGACCCCGTACAGGCCGAAACTCGTCGCCAGGAGCACCGAGAGGTACGGGAAGTGTCCGTACCCCACGGTGAGAACCCCCACCGCGACGACGGCGAGGGCCACCGCGAACACCTGGGGACGGTTCAGCCGTTCGCGGAACACCACGACTCCCAGGAGCACGCTCACCAGGGGGTTGATCGTGTATCCCAGGGCCGCCTCGGTGACCCGCTCGGAGTTGACCGTGTGGACGTACACACCCCAGTTCACGGTGATGAACGCGGCGGCGCCGGCGATCCGCGCCCACGAGAGGCGGTCGAGCGCCCACAGCTCCCGCCACCGTCGCATGACGGTGAGCACCAGCGCCATGATCACCAGCGACCACACGATGCGGTGGCCCACGATCTCGACCGCACCGGCGGGCTCGAGCAGCGGGAAGAACGCGGGGAAGAAGCCCCAGAGCGTGTACGCCAGGACCCCGGCGAGCATCCCGAGCGCCACCGACCGGTCGGCGGGATCCCGCCCGCGGAGCTCCCCTCCCCGCTCGGTCATCCGCACCACCCCGGCACCCGCGCGCTCACGCCGACGGCACGGGGGCGTCGTCGGGGAGGGGGAACGCGGCGTCGACCTGCTGGGGCTGGAGCGGGCGGACGGCGAAGCGCTCCCACACGGCGTCTGCGGGCAGTGCCTCGACCGCCCGCACCCACGGCTGACCGGCCACGGACCGGAGCTGCGCCGGCGTGCCCCGGGCGAGCAGACCGATGATCGCCGGTGCCCCGGATCGGATCCTCGACACGGTGAGCGCGGCGGTCGCGGCCGCGCGGTCGGCGTCGGGTGGGGCCTGGGCCCCGGGGCCGACGGGGAGGTCGCCGTCCAGACGCTCCACCACGTCGCGGAGGCCGCGGTCGAACACCGGCTCTCGGCCCGACTCCCCCGCCACCGGCTCGGCCAGTGTCACCCCGGTCACCGGCATGGCGACGCCCTCGACCGGAACCTGGACGTAGAGCCCCGAGACGCGCGGCAGCCCCCGGACCACGGCGGCCGCCTCGGGCACGGTCCACGCCCGGTCGGCGGACACCAGGGCCCAGCGGTGGTCGTCTGCTCCGGTGGCGGGGTCCTCGTCGTCGTCACCCAGGGAGCTCGCGGCACGCGCCAGGTAGTCGTCGACCACCTCGCCGTTCTCGGGGCCCAGCGCGTCGCTCATCACCCCGGGGCTGCGCGGGAGCTCGGTGCGCAGCGCGGTGAGGACGGCGACCAACGCCAGGACGATCACCACCCCGACACCCGCGATCCTGAGGACCCGCAGGCCGGCCGATCGGGGGGTCGTCCGACCGGTGCCCCGGGGCCTGCTCACGCCGCGCGGAGGGCGTCCAGCGCGTGCTGGAGGTCATCGGGGTACGAGCTCGCGAAGTCCACGCGCTCACCGGTGCCCGGGTGGTCGAACCCGAGCCCCACCGCGTGGAGCCACTGCCGCTCCAACCCGAGCCGCCTCGCCAGCACCGGATCGGCGCCGTAGGTCAGGTCCCCCGCGCACGGGTGGTGCAGGGCGGAGAAGTGCACCCGGATCTGGTGGGTGCGCCCGGTCTCCAGCTTCACCTCGACCAGCGTCGCGGCCTGGTGCGCCTCGAGCGTGTCGTAGTGGGTGATCGAGTGCTTGCCGTCGGAGGTGACCGCGAACCGCCAGTCGTTGGAGGTGTGGCGGCCGATGGGGGCGTCGATGGTCCCGGACAGCGGATCGGGGTGTCCCTGGACCAGCGCGTGGTAGGTCTTGTCGACCGTGCGGTCGCGGAACGCCCGCTTGAGGAGCGTGTACGCGCGCTCGGAGGCCGCGACCACCATCAGGCCGGAGGTGCCCACGTCGAGGCGGTGGACGATCCCCTTGCGCTCCGACGGCCCCGAGGTGGAGATGCGGTACCCGGCGGCCGCCAGCCCCCCGATCACGGTGGGGCCGGTCCAGCCCACGGAGGGGTGGGCGGCCACGCCGACGGGTTTGTCGACGACGACGAGGTCGGCGTCGGAGTAGATGACCGACATCCCCTCCACCGGCTCGGCGACCACCGCCGGTTCGGCCCGCGGGTCGGGCATCTCGACCTCGATCCACGACATCCCGGTGAGCTTGTCGGACTTGCCCACGGCCCGGCCGTCGATCAGCACCTTGCCCTCGCCGGCGAGGTCGGCGACCGCGGTCCGGGAGATCCCGAGCAGGCGGGAGACGCCCGCATCCACCCGCATCCCGTCGAGACCGTCCGGGACGGGGAAGGTGCGCAGCTCACCCATGCGTTCCGCCCACGGTGTCGCCGCCGTCCCCGCCGTCACGACGCTCCGTCGCGGCGGAGTCCTCCGCCACCAACCCACGCGAGCCGTCGAACTCCACGCCCCTGAACACGGCGACGGCCACCACGATCACGCCGACGACCAGACTCGAGTCGGCCACGTTGAACACCGGCCACCACCCGACCGAGACGAAGTCCACCACGTGTCCGCGCAGCACCCCGGGCGAGCGGATGTACCGGTCGACGAGATTCCCGGCGGCACCACCCAGGATCAACCCGAGTCCCCACGCCCACCACCGCGAGTGGACCCGGCGCGAGAACCACAGCAATCCCAGCACGACCAGTGTCGCCACGATGCTCAGGACGACGGTCGAGTCGGTCCCCATCGAGAAGGCCGCCCCGGGGTTGCGCAGGAGGAGCAGTCGTACGGTGTCGCCGACGATCCGGATCGGGTCCTGTCCCTCGAGTCCCCACACCGCAAGGGCCTTGGTCACCTGGTCCGCCGTCACGATCACCGCGGCGATCATCAGCATGACCACCGGCCCCGCCCTGAAATAGCCGGCACCGGCACCGCCGGGCGTCGTCCCCGTGGCGTCGGACCGCGTCCCGTTGGTCTCCGTCATGCGGTCCAGTATCCCTGATCCCCCGGCGGGGCCGGGTGGCCCGGTGGGTGGACCCTCTAGGATCGGGGGTCGTGAACCCCCGAACACCCCGTGCCTCCGGCCCTTCCCGACCCACGCGAGGCGGTCGCCGACTCCTCGTCACCGCGCTGGCCGCTGCGCTCGTGGCCTCCACGGCCGCGTGCTCGGACGGCGGGGACTCCCCCGGGGACGCGGCGGTCAGCGCGCAGGAGGACCAGGGCCTGGAGCCGGCGGTGGAGGTGGACCCCGGCCCCGCCCCGACGGTCGAGCTCCTCGACGAGGGCTCCGGGGACCTGAGGGTGTTGGCCTACGCCCCCTCGCGTGAGCCCGTGACCGTCGCCGTCACCAGGTCCGCGACGTCTCGCACGACCGTGCCGGGCTCGGAGCCGAGGATCGACGAGACCCCCGAGCAGACGTTGACCGTCGAGGGAGAGTCGGAACCGGATGTCGACGGCGCCCAACGGGCCACCGTCACGGCTCTGGACTTCACGTCCGTGGACGAGCTCCGCTCGGCCCAGTTCGCCACCGCACCCGGCTTCGCGGTCACCTGGACCCGCAGTGCGGACGGCATCGTCCGCGGACTCTCGCTGGAGGCCCCCGCCACCGCGACGGATGCCGCGCGGGCGGGGGTGGAGATCACGGCCAACGCCGTGTCCGACGCGACCGTCGCGTGGCCGACGGAGGCGATCGGTGTGGGGGCCCGATGGACCGTCACCCGGGCCGTCGACGACGCGGTGGCGCCGGAGCGGGCCGTCACCTACGAGCTGACCGCCCTCGACGGCGACGTGGCGACCGTGACCGTGGAGGTCGGGGCGCCCGACACCGCCGCGACCCTGGACGCCCCGGCGCCCGACGGAGGCCCGGGCGTCACGCTGGAGGTCGAGGCGTACGAGGTCACGGGGTCGGGAGAGCTGACGGTGGACCTCCGGGCGCCGGTGCCCGTGGACGGAACGACCGAGTCCTCGACGCGGGCCGTGTACGTGGACCCGGATTCGGGCCGACGCACGACCTACGAGGAGGACTCGGTGCTGGACTTCCGCCGCGCGGGCTAGGACCCGGCGACACCCGGGGAGATCACGCGACCTGGCAGGTCGCCGGCGGCTCGAGCCCGGCGTTGGTGATGAGCGCGCAGGCGAAGGACTGCTGCAGCTGCCACTGGCCACCCTGCTGGATGAACTGCGCCTGGACGTTGATGTCCTCCTGGCCGGGCTGCATGATCACCGCGTTGGCGATGAGCGTGCCGGGGATGTCGCCCTCGGCGGCACCCGTGATGGTCACGTCGGCGCCCTGCTCGGCCTTGAGGGCGGCGATCTGGTCGAAGAGCTCGGGCGCCTCGGCGCCGCCCTCGACCAGGTCGACCTTCTCCTCCAGCGGCACCGCCGGGTCGGAGGCCCGGGCGAGCAGCTGGGTCAGCTCCTCGGCGGTGGGCACGGCGGCGACCTCCTGCTCGGTGGCCGTGGGCGCCGGTGCCGTCTCGCGCCCTCCGTCGTCGTCCCCGCCGCACGCGGCGAGTCCGCCCAGGGCGAAGGCGGACAGGGAGACTGCGGCGATGGTCCGTCGAAGACTCACGCATGGTCCTTTCGTCGTGATGTGCAGCTGTCGGGCCGTTCACCGGCCCAACGGGTACCGGTGCGCCATTGTTCCACCGACCACGGCCCGGGTGGTTGACGACCGGTCCCGAGCCCACCACTGTGGACCGGGTGACCAGCGTCGAGACCAGCACCGATACCCCCCACGTCGTGATCTGCACCACCGGCGGCACGATCACCGCCTCCACGGTGCCGGGAGGGGTGGTGGTGGCGGGCGACTCGGACGTCGCCACACGGGCCATGCTGGACGGGCTCCGGGCCGTGTTGCCCGCCTCCATACGCGTGAGCGCGCGGGCCGTGCTGGACGCCGACTCGTCCACCTTCGGCCCCGCGGAGTGGGACCGCCTGGTCGACGCGGTCACCGGCGCCCTCGCCGATCCGGGCGTGACCGGCGTGGTGGTGGCCCACGGGACGGACACCCTGGAGGAGTCGGTCATGGCGCTGGACCTGCACCACACCGATCCCCGCCCGGTGGCGGTGACCGGTGCCCAGCTGCCCGCCGACCACCCCGAATCCGACGGCCCCGCGAACCTCCTCGACGCGGTGCTGCTCGCGGCCGACCCGGTCTCCCGCGGCCTCGGTGTCCTGGTGGTGCTGGGACGGGCGATCCTCCAGGCCCGGGGGGTGCGCAAGTGGCACACCACGGAGCCCGTCGCCTTCGCCCGCAACGCCCCGGACCTCCCCGTCGAGGGCCTGCCGCCGGAACTCGAACGACCCACGCTCACCGGCCGGGCCCGTTTCTCCGGCACCCGGGTGGACGTGGTCTCCTGCCCGCCCGGGTCCGACGCCGTGGCGTTGCGGGCCTGCGTCGACGCCGGAGCCCGCGGGCTCGTGCTCGAGGGGACCGGGTCCGGCAATCTCCCGCCACTGGTCGCCGAGGCCGTCGCGGACCTGGCCTCGACGCGCCCGGACATCGTGGTGGCGACCTCGACGCGCGTGCCGCGGGGCGAGGCGACGCCCACGTACTCGGGGCCCGGCGGCGGCGCCGAGCTCGCCAGGCGGGGCGTGTTGAGCTGCGGGTACCTTCGCTCTGCCCAGGCACGGGTCCTGCTCACCGCGCTGCTCTCGCTCGCCGACGCCGACGAGGTCCGCACCCAGTGGTCCAGGTACCACCTCTACAGCTGAGGCGACCGGGCCGGGATCACCACCCGAGCGAGTCGAGCGGATCGGCGAGCTCGAGATCGGGGTCGTCCTCGGCGAAGGTCCGCATCCTCCCGGGCCCGGTGACCGCCGTCTCGAACCGGACCGACACCCGGCCGTGGCCGGAGCCCTGGACCCAGCCGTGGCCGAACTCGGGATGACGCACGTCCGACCCCGTGCGGAATCTCTCCTCCAGCCCCTGACGCCACGCCCCGATCGCCGGCGGCGCGTGGAGTCCGTCGTCCGCGGCCGATGACGCCCCTCCCCCGACCGCGGTCTCGTCGTCGTCGGTGGTGACGGTGGTCCCGACGCCGACGATGTCGGGGAGGTCCTCGAACTCGTCGTGGGCGGGGACATGCCGCGCACCGGGGAGGAACTCCTGCTCGAACAGCGCGTCCTGGTGGATCTCGGTGAGTCCCGACAGGCCCACGCCCAGTAGCCGGATCGCGCCGAAGTCCAGGGGATCGGGAGCCAGGGACCGGGCCACGGCGACGATGGTCTCCAGCGACGTCGTGCCCGCCGGCAGGGTGTACGAGCGCGTGATCGACGTGAAGTCCGTGCGCTTGACCTTGACCGTCACCGTCCGGGCCGCGCGGCCGTCCCCCAGGAGTCGCCGGTGTGCGCCCTCCGCGGACCTGCGCACCGCCACGGCCACCTGGCCGGCGGTCGTGAGATCCGCCGCGAACGTGCTCTCGGCGCTGATCTGCTTGGCTTCCGCCCGCTCGTGCACCGGCCGGTCGTCGTACCCTCGCGCGATCCGGGCGATCGCCGGCCCCACGGTCCTCCCGAGGGCGTGGACCACGTCGTCGTCGTCCATCGCGGCCAGATCTCCGATGGTCGAGATCCCGAACTGGGACAGCCGCTCCCCCGCCACCGGCCCCACACCCCACAGGCTCCGGACCGGGAGCGGATACAGGACCTCGGCGTGATCGCGGCGCGGCACCACCGCGACCCCGTCCGGCTTGGCCAGCTCGGAGGCGATCTTGGCGTACTGCTTGCCCGCGCCCGCCCCCACCGAGGCCGGCAGACCCGTGGCCTCACGAATCGCCGCCCGCAGGTCCTGCGCCCACCGGCGGGTCCGCTCGGGGTCGGCGCCCCGCAGCTCCGGCGGTTCGAGGAACGCCTCGTCCACCGACACCTGCTCGACCACCGGCGCGTGCTCGGCGAACACCTCGAACACCCGGCGACTCAACGCCCGGTACACCGCCATCCGGGGGAAGACGAACACGGCCGAGGGGCCCACGAGCCGCCGGGCCTGGTGCGAGGGCATGGCCGAGCGGGCGCCGCGGGCCCGCGCCTCGTACGAGCACCCCGCGACCACACCGCGGCCCCCCACCCCTCCCACGAGCACCGGCCGACCCCGCAGGGTCGGCCGGGTGAGCTGCTCGCAGGACGCGAAGAAGGCGTCCATGTCCACGTGCAGGACCCAGCGGTCCTGCCCGTCAGCCATGCCGACTCCCGTCTCGGCTCAGGACCGGCCCGGTCAGACCCGGGCCAGCGTCATCCTGACCCCCTCGGCGAGCTCGGCGGGCTCACCATCGCCCGGGTTCAGCGCGTCCACCACAGCGAAGTCCGTGGCGAGGACCTCGCCGGCGATCAGCCCGGCGTGACGGTCGGCCCAGTCGCGGCGGGCCGCCGGGACCTCCAGGCGCACCCGGATGCGGTCGGAGATGTCGAACCCGGCGCCGCGGCGGGCCTCCTGGATCTCACGGATCCGGTCCTTGGCCCAGCCCTCCGCCTCCAGCTCCTCGGTGACGGTCAGGTCCAGCACCACCAGCCCGGCCCCGCCCGGGAGCGCGGCCGTCGATTCCGGGTCCGCGGCCACGAGGCGGTGTTCGTACTCGCCCTCCTGCAGTTCGACCCCACCGGCGATGACCACCCCGTCGGCCTCGGACCAGTCCCCCGTCTTGGCGGCCTTGATGCACGCCTGAACCTGCTTGCCCAACCGCGGCCCCGCCGCGCGGGCGTTGACGGCCAGCTCCATCCGCCCGTGGGCGGCCACGTCGCTCGTCAGGTGGACGTGGCGCACGTTGACCTCGTCGGCGATGATCCCGGTGAACGGCTCGAGCCTCTCGGCGTCGGGCATCGCCACGGTGAGGGAGTTCAGGGGCAGGCGCACGCGCAGCTGCTTGGCCTTGCGCACGGAGGAGACGGTCGAACACACCGACCGCACGGCCTCCATGGCCTCGACCAACCCGGCGTCGCGCGGGAGCTCGTCGGCGGCCGGCCAGTCCGCGAGGTGGACCGACTCCCGCCCGGTCAGGCCGGTCCACACGACCTCCGACATGAGCGGGAGGAGCGGGGCGGCGAGCCGCATCGTCGTCTCCAGCACCGTGTAGAGGGTGTCGAAGGCGTCGCGGGAGTCCTGACCGGAGGCCTCCCCCGCCCAGAACCGGGAGCGCGACCTGCGCACGTACCAGTTGGTCAGGGCGTCGGCGAACTGTCGCAGTTCGTCGCAGGCGGCGGCGATGTCCGTGGTCTCCAGGGCCTCGGTCATCGCGTCCCGGGTCGTGGCCAACCGGGACAGGATGTACCGGTCCAGCACGTGCGGGGAGTCCGTGCGCCAGGTGGCGCGCTCGGCGGCGTACAGCTGCAGGAAGCTGTAGGAGTTCCAGAGCGGCAGCATGGCCTGACGCACACCCTCGCGGATGCCCTGTTCGGTCACCACGAGATTGCCACCGCGGAGGATGGGGGAACTCATGAGGAACCATCGCATGGCATCGGAGCCGTCGCGGGCGAAGACCTCGTTGACGTCCGGGTAGTTGCCCTTGGACTTGCTCATCTTGAGCCCGTCGTTGCCCAGCACGATCCCGTGGGCGGCGACGTGCGTGAACGCGGGACGGTCGAACAGCGCCGTGGCCAGCACGTGCAGCGTGTAGAACCAGCCGCGGGTCTGACCGTTGTACTCGACGATGAAGTCGCCCGGGTTGTGGGTCTCGAACCACTCCTTGTTCTCGAAGGGGTAGTGGACCTGCGCGAACGGCATGGACCCGGACTCGAACCAGCAGTCGAACACGTCGGCCACCCGCCGCATGGTGGATCTGCCGGTCGGGTCGTCGGGGTTGGGCCGGGTCAGCTCGTCGATGTACGGACGGTGCAGATCGGTGGGCCGCACCCCGAAGTCGGCCTCGAGCTCGTCGAGGGAGCCGTAGACGTCCACGCGCGGGTAGGCCGGGTCGTCCGACTCCCACACGGGGATCGGCGCGCCCCAGTACCGGTTCCGGTTGATGTTCCAGTCCCGCGCGCCCTCGAGCCACTTGCCGAACTGCCCGTCGCGCACGTGCTCCGGCATCCACGTGATGTGTTCGCGATTGAGCTCGACCATCCGGTCCCGGAACGCGGTGACCTTGACGAACCAGGCCGGCAGGGCCATGTAGATCAACGGCTGCCCGGAGCGCCAGGAGTGCGGGTAGGAGTGCTCGATGGTCTCGTGCCGGATCAGGCGACCCGCGGCACGCAGGTCGCGTGAGATGGGCGCGTTGGCGTCGAAGACCAGCTGGCCCGCGTACGGGGGCACCTCGGCGGTGAACTTGCCGTCGGGGCCGACCGGAATGACCAACTCGATACCGGCCGCGTCGCAGGCGTCCTTGTCCTCCTCACCGAAGGCCGGCGCGAGGTGGACGATGCCGGTGCCCGACTCGGTGGTGACGTAGTCCGCCGACAGCACGACGTGCGCGCCGGGGTGGCCGGCGAAGAAGTCGAACGGCGGGACGTACGTCAGACCCACCAGGTCGGCGCCCTTCGCCGTCGCCACCACCTCGGCGTCCTCGCCGAACTCGGGCGCATACACCCCGCGGCGGGCCTCGGCCACCACGAAGCGGCGGCCGGCGAGCTCACCGGAGTTCACCTGCACCACGCAGTAGTCGATGTCGGGGTGGACGGCGGCGGCCAGGTTGGACGGCAGGGTCCAGGGGGTGGTGGTCCAGACCAGCGCCTCGGCGCCGTGGAGCGGGCTGGACTGCGGCGCCTCGAGCGGCAGGCCGACGGTGACCGCGGGGTCCTGACGCATCTTGTACGCGTCATCCAACCGGGTCTCCTGGTTGGACAGGGGCGTCTGCTCGTACCAGGAGTACGGCAGCACGCGGAAACCCTTGTAGACCAGGCCCTTGTCGTAGAGCCGCTTGAACGCCCACAGGACGGACTCGGTGAAGTCGATGTCCAGCGTCTTGTAGTCGTTCTCGAAGTCCACCCAACGGGCCTGACGGTGGACGTACTCCTCCCACTCGTCGGTGTAGCGCAGGACCGACTTCTCGCAGGCCGAGTTGAACTCGGCCAGACCCATGTCGAGGATCTGCGACTTCTCGGTGATCCCCAGCTGCTTCTCGGCCTCGAGCTCGGCCGGCAGACCGTGACAGTCCCATCCGAAGCGGCGCTCGACCAGGTATCCGCGCATGGTGCGGTAGCGCGGGATCACGTCCTTGACGTACCCGGTGAGCAGATGCCCGTAGTGGGGTAGGCCGTTGGCGAACGGGGGGCCGTCGTAGAAGACGTATTCCTCGGCGTCCGCCCGTCTGCGGACGGACTCCCGGAAGGTGTCGCGCTGGTCCCACCGGGCCAGGACGGTCTCCTCGAGGGCGGGGAACGACGGCGACTGTGCCGTGGTGCCGCCGGTGAGGTCGAGAATCGGGTAGGCGCTACCCGTGGCGGTGGGCTCGGTGCTCATGCGGGCGGACTCCTCGCGGTACGGGGCCCGCACGAGTGGGTACCCGTGGGGCCGACAGGCCTGCGCTCGGGGACGATCCGGACACGACTGGCGCGTCCGTCCGCGGTACCACCCCGTTTGACGACGACGGTGCGACGCCCACTCATGGGTCGGGGGCCGGTCGGGCTCCCCCGTTCGGTTCTACTGAGCCGCCCCCTCCACGGGACCGGCTGTTCTTCCGAGCGCTCCCCGGTGATGGCCGGATCGCAGCGCATCCGGCTCACCGCCGGACATGGGGTGATGTTACCTGTCGGCGTGGGAGTCCGCCGCGTCCGCCACCTCTGACGGGTCCCGTCCGGACCCGTCACGCGCGGATCTCCCGCGGATGAGATCCATGACCAGCAGCAGCAGGCCGAGGGCGCCGACCACGATGCAGGCCCACGCCCACCCGATCTGACCGGTGGCGACGGCGGCGACGAGGAAGACGAATCCGAGGATCGTCAGTCCGAGTGCGGCGACGAGCATGCGTTCCTCCTGCCGTGGTGCGTGTCGTGGGGCGCGCCTGTTCCGGGGCGGTCCCACTCCCCGAATATACGTCGGTCCCCGCACCCTGGGCAGGGGCGGGGACCGGACGCGTCGACGCGGGAGGACTACTCGGCGCGGTGGCCGCCGTCCTTCTTGGCACCCTGGTCGGGCGCACCGGCGTTCTCCGCCGGGGCGGCCGGGGCAGCCGATCCGGACTTCCCGAGCTCGGACAGCTGGTTCTCGAGGTAGCTGGTGAGGCGACTGCGGTAGTCCTTCTCGAAGGTCCGCAGCTGGTCGATCCGGCCCTCGAGCACGCCACGCTGCTGGTTGATGGTGGCCATGATCTCGGTGTGCTTGCGCTCCGCGTCGGCCTGCAGGGCGTCCGCCTTGGCCTGGGCTTCCTTGATCTGCTGCTCGGAGCGTGACTGGGCGTCCTTGACGATCCCGTCGGACTTGGTCTTGGCCTCGCCGAGGATCTTGTCGGCCTCCCTGCGGGCGTCGCCGACCATCTTCTCCGACTGCGTCTTGGCGTCGCCGACCAGCCGATCGGACTCGCCGCGCGCCTTGGCCATGAGCCCGTCGGACTCCTTCTTGGCCTCCCCGGTCAGCCGGTCCGCCATCTCCTGCGCCATCGCGAGAACGCGGGCCGCACGCAGATGCGTGTCGGAGTTGGCGGCACCGCTGTCCTCGCTCTTCGCGAGCGACGGGGTGGCCGCGGCCGGGGCCGGCGTCGGCGCTGGGGGCGCGGCGGCCGGCGTGGCGGCCTGGGGCTCCTCGACGCGGCCGGCACCCGAACCGCTCGCGGAGTCACCGGGGGCCTTGTCGGACTTCTCCGCCGCCTTGCGGGCCTTCTCGAGGTCCTTGTTCAGCTCCTCGACACGCTGACGGAGGTCGTCGTTGTCCTCCACGAGCTTTCCGAGCTCCTCCTCGACCAGGTCGAGAAACTGGTCGACCTCGTCCTCGTTGTAGCCCCGCTTACCGATCGGCGGCTTTGAGAACGCGACGTTGTGCACATCGGCTGGAGTCAAGCGCATGGGATACCCCTCGTGGTCGTCTCGGGTGCCGGCCCGGCGTTCTCGAACCGGACCCACGACATCATTACTACCTTAACGCGTGCCAATCTAGTCACATTCGGCCCGCGCGTCACCTGCGGCCCGCCGCGGGCGTCACCCACGGCCGGCAGCCCGGCTCACGCGACGCTGGTCATGAGGATCCGCAGGATCAGCTGGATCACGATGATGATCACGAAGAGGACGAGGACCGACAGGTCCAGCGAGACCTGGCCGAGCCGCACGGGCTTGATGACCTTGCGCAGCGCCTTGACCGGCGGGTCGGTGATGGTGAACAGCCACTCGAGGATCACCGCCAGGAAGCCACGGGGATTCCAGCCGCGGGAGAAGGAGGCGATCATCTCCACGACGATCCTGGCGAGCAGCAGGTACCAGAAGACCTGGGTGATGATGTAAAGGACCAGCAGGATTTCACGCACGACATAACCCTACTGGCAGTGGCCGGCGCCGCGCCGCCGGCACCCGGTCAGGCGGGGTGGGCACCCGGGGGTCAGCGACGGAACGCGCCGTTGACGGCGTCGCGGACCTCGGCCTCGGTGAGGTCCATCCCGGCGGGCTGCAGGAGGAAGGTGCGCTCGCGGTCGGTGACCTTCTCCATGCGGCCGTCGAGTCCGAAGACCAGGCCGGCGGCGAAGTCGACCATCCGGCGGGCGTCGCCGGAGGCCATGGTGGACAGATCGAGCACCACGGCGCGTCCGGCGCGGAAGTGTTCGCCGAGGCTCTTGCCGTCACCGAATCCCCGCGGACGCTCCACCACGGTCTCGGGCAGGGTCACCAGACCGTCCTCGACGAAGTCCTCCTCGGGCGCCAGCGCGACGGCGCCACGGGTGACGGGCACGCCGCGCAGGGAGGCCCGGGCACCGGCCTCGGCGGCGTGGTAGCGCCGTGGGCGCGGGGCGGGCTCGTCGAGACCACTGCGCTGTCGGCGGTCCGCGACGTGGTCCTCGACGGGATCGAGGTCCGCGAGTCGGGTCCGGGGGGCCGCGTCGTCGCCGTAGCGGTCGGCCGCGTACCCGTAGTCCTCGCGGCGATCACGTGCGACGGGGCCGAGGTCGTCGGCGTCGTGCAGCGCACGGGAGCCGCGGATGTCATGGTGGACCGGTCGGTCGTAGTCGTCCAGGTACTCGTCCTCGTACGCCGCGACGGGCGCCATTCCGAAGTACTCCTTGAACCGGGCGATTGCGCTCATCTTCCGGGGACCTTCCTGATACGGGTCGTCGCGGGCCGTTCCTCGTGGGGAGAGGCCCCACGATGCTGGACCTCAAACTACTGGTCGCGGCCCGAGGATCGCCGTTCCGACACGCACGCACGTCGAACCGGCGGCTATCGCGGCCTCCAGATCGCCGGACATCCCGGCGGAGAACTCACGGGCCCCCGGATGGTCGCGCCGCAGTTCCTCCGCCACCCGGGCGGCGTCGGCGAAATGGGCGGCGGGTGACCCGTCCAGCGGGGGCACCACCATGAGTCCGACCAGCCGCAGGTGGTCCAGTCCCGCGACGTGGTCGGCGAGCCCCGGGAGGTCCTCGCGGGCCGCCCCGCCACGTGAGGTGTCGCCATCCAGGCTCAGCTGGAGCAGCACGGGGAGCTCCCCGGGGTCCTCACCCTCCGCCGCGGCCCGGGCCCGACCCTTCTGGAGACCGTCCGCGACCCTGGCCGAGTCGACCGAGTGCACGCGATCCGCCCACCCGGCCACCGCGGCGGCCTTCTTGGACTGGATGTGGCCGATCATGTTCCAGCGCACCGCCGCCGCCAGATCCGGCTCGGTGGCCGACAGATCGGCCACCTTCGCGGCCGCCTCCTGGACACGATTCTCGCCGAGGTCCCGGACCCCCAGGCGGGCGAGCCGCACGACGTCCCCGACGGGGTGGAACTTGGTGACGACGACGAGGTCGACGCCGTCGTGCCGTCCCGCCGCCGCCAGCGCCGCGTCCAGCCGCTCCCTGGTCTCGGTGAGCCGTGCGGCCAACTCCTCTGATCGGGGATCAGACACGGCGGGTGGGCTCCGGGCGGGGACATCGCTGCATGTCCTCAACCTATCGGAGCGGCCCGGCCGGTCGCCAGCAGGTCAGAGCTGCCGCAGGATGACGCTGGCCTGGCGTCCGGTGCGCCCCTGCCTGCGGTAGGAGAAGAGGGAGTCATCGGCGATGGTGCACCGCGGGTCGGTGTCCACGCGGACCACGCCGAGTCCGGCGAGCTGTCGGGCCAGGCCCGCGCGCAGGTCCACCCCGGCCGTCCCGTCGACGGTCCGGGTGCCGCTGCCCGGCAGGGCCGCCTCCACCTCGTCCGCGAGGTCGTCGGGCAGCTCGTAGTGTCGTCCCGCCGCCGCCGGACCGAGCAGGACGGAGATCCTCTCAGGACGGGCTCCCAACGACGTCATGGCCCCGATCAGCGAGGGGACGATCCCGCCGACGGCACCTTTCCGGCCGGCGTGGGCCGCGCCGATGACCCCGGCCTCCTCGTCCGCGGCGAGGACGGGCACGCAATCGGCACTCAACACGGCCAGGGCCAGGCCGGGCCGGTCCGTCACCAGTCCGTCGGTCGCCGGGACGGCCCCGCCGGTGGGGCGGGTGACCCGGGCGATCCGGGTGCCGTGGACCTGGTCCATCCACACCACGTCCGACGCCGCCACTCCCAGCCTGCGCGCGAGGCGGGCCCGGTTGGCCGCCACCGCGGCCGGGGCGTCGCCGACGTGGTCACCGAGGTTGAACGAGTCGAAGTCCCCGGTGGAGACGCCTCCGCGGCGGGTGGTGATGATCCGGCGGACGCGCCCGGGGCCGTGGGTGGCCACGCCGGTCAGTGCCGCATGAAGGGGGGGACGTCGATGTCGTCGTCCTCGTCCCGGCGGCGCGATCCCTGGGTACCGGCGCCGGCCTGAGCCGACTCACGGCGCTCCTCGCGACGCCCGCCGTCGAGAGGGGTCGATCCGAGCCCGGAGGCACCGCCGGTGTCGCCGGAGGCGCCGGGGACCTCGTCGTCGTCGAGGTGGTGGCGGCCGCGCCGCGACTGACCCGCACCGGAGGACTGCCGGGAGCCGCCCTCGAACCCGGCGGCGATGACGGTCACCCGCACCTCGTCGCCGAGCGAGTCGTCGACGACGGTGCCGAAGATGATGTTGGCGTCGGGGTGCGCCTCCTCCTGGACGAGGGTCGCGGCCTCGTTGATCTCGAACAGACCCAGGTCGCTGCCGCCGGCGATCGACATGAGTACACCCTTGGCGCCCTCCATCGTGGTCTCCAGGAGCGGCGAGTTGATGGCGGCCTCCGCGGCCTTGTACGCCCGACCCTCGCCCCGCGAGGAGCCGATCCCCATGAGCGCGCTGCCGGCCCCGGACATGACGCCCTTGACGTCGGCGAAGTCGACGTTGATCACGCCGGGGGTGGTGATGAGGTCGGTGATCCCCTGGACGCCGTTGAGGAGGACCTCGTCGGCGGTCTTGAAGGCCTCCATCATGGACACGCCGGCGTCCCCGAGCTGGAGCAGGCGGTCGTTGGGGATCACGATCAGGGTGTCGCAGGCCTCGCGCAGGCCCTCGATCCCCGCCTCGGCCTGTCCCCCGCGACGCTTGCCCTCGAAGGAGAACGGGCGGGTCACGACGCCGACGGTGAGCGCGCCGAGCTTACGCGCGATGGCCGCGACGACCGGCGCGCCACCGGTGCCGGTACCGCCGCCCTCCCCGGCCGTGACGAAGACCATGTCCGCGCCCTTGAGGACCTCCTCGATCTCGTCCTTGTGGTCCTCCGCCGCCTTGCGCCCGACCTCCGGGTCGGCGCCGGCACCGAGGCCGCGGGTGAGTTCGCGACCGACGTCGAGCTTGACGTCGGCGTCGGACATGAGCAGAGCCTGCGCATCGGTGTTCACCGCGATGAACTCGACGCCCTTGAGGCCCTCGTCGATCATCCTGTTCACGGCGTTGACACCGCCGCCCCCGATTCCGACGACCTTGATGACTGCGAGGTAGTTGTGCGGTGAGCTCATCGAGGCCCGGCCTTCCTTTGGGGGTGTCGTGCTCGGTTGCATGCTGTCTCGACGAAAGACTCTCGCCTAACTCTCACCCTCTACTTGAGGGTTAAAGTTGCTGGTCAGAGGCGGTTTCCGCCGTCGGATCACACGGTAGGGGCACCGGCCCCGCACGTCCACGAGGCTCGCGGGCGTGTCGGTCTACCGTGAGGCCGGCAACGCCGGATTGGAGACGTTCCAGACCTGCCCGGGTTGCTCGAGGACCATCTGCAGGGCGACCGCCTTCTCGTGGTCGCGACCCGCGGCCCCCCACTCCACGGTGCGCCCGTCGACGAGGGTGAGGACGATCGACGCCGGACTCTCCACCTCGACGGACGCGATCTCCTGCCCCGCGGTCCCCCGGACCTCGGCGAAGACCGTCGACAGGTCCCGGACGATCCCGGGCAGGTCGGAGCGTGCGCCGTCCCCCACGGTGAGCTCCGGGGTTCCGGGAGGCGGGTCCCCCTGCCCGAAGTCGATGCCCTGCCCGTCCACCAGGTGCCGGGCGCCGTCGACCTCGACCACGACCAGGGCGGTGCGCTCGATCAGCTCGATCCGCAGGGTCGACGGGTAGTCCCGCGTGACCGTGACCTGGTCCACCCTCGGGATCCCCGCCACGCGGCGCGCCACCGCGTGGGTGTCCACCTGGAGCAGCGGGGTCCCGGGGGACACCGCCGCGCGCTCGGTCACCGCCTCCACGGGAATGGTCCGGGTCCCGACGACCCGGACCTCCCGGACGGAGAACACCGGCAGGAAGTACAGCGCGATGTATCCCACCAGGAGGACGACCAGCGCCACACCGAGCCCCACATAGATGCGGTTGGTGCGGCGACGTCGCCTGCGCAGCGTGGCCCGCACCGCGGGGTCGGAGTGACGCACCCGCTCGTCCGAGCTACGGACGGCCGCCGCGGCGAGTCTCCGGTCCGGGTCGTCCGAGGCCGCCTGGTCCAGCGGGTCCGTCGGATCCGCCGGGTCCGTCGGGTGGTCGCGTGGCTCGTCGGTCACCGCTGAGCCCCCTTCACGGCGTCGGCCTCGTCATGACCCCGTCCCGCTCCCCGCGGGCCCGGCGACGATCCTCGGGCCGAGCGTGGTGATGTCTCCGGCCCCGAGCGTGAAGACCACGTCGTCCGGCCGGATGATCCCGAGCACCGTGGACAGGGCGGTGTCGAGGTCGGGGACGTGGTGGGCCGGCGAGCTCACGTGGCGGGTGACGAGGCCGCCGTCGACGCCCTCCTCGGGTTGCTCGCGCGCGCCGTACACGTCGAGCACCACCACCTCGTCGGCCAGGGACAACGCCCGCCCGAACTCCTCGGCGAAGATGCGGGTGCGGGAGTAGAGGTGGGGCTGGAAGACCGCGATCAGGCGGCCACCGTCCGAGGCGACGATCTCCCGCCCGGCGCTCAGGACCGCCCTGACCTCGGTCGGATGGTGCGCGTAGTCGTCGAACACCCGCACCAGTCCACCCTGGACCGCGACCGTGCCCTTGGGTTCGAACCGACGCCCCACTCCCCCGAATCCGGACAGACCGGACAGGACGTGGTCGACGTCGATCCCGGCGTCCCCGGCGACCTCCCGGGCGGCCAGGAGAGCGGCGAGCGCGTTGAGCGCCATGTGTCGGCCCGGGGTCCCCACGTGGAGGTCGCCACGAGACCGCCCGTCCAACGTGAGCCCGGCCCGGGTCCCGCCCGAGTCGACCTCGATCCCGTCGAGTTCACCCACCACCGGAAGGTCGGTCGTGGGGCCGGCCGTGGTGCGGTACCCCACCACCCGCACCCCCACGGACGCCGCCCGGCGCGCGCGCTCGGCCGCTCCCGCGTCGTCCAGGCAGACCACCAGGACGCCGGTGTCCGGGATCCGGGCGAGGAAGGTGTCGAAGACCTCGAAGTACGCCTCGGCGGTGCCGAAGTGGTCGAGATGGTCGGGCTCGGCGTTGGTCAGGATCACCACGTCGGGCTCGTAGTGCACCAGTGAGCCGTCGGACTCGTCGGCCTCGGCCACGAACACCGGGTCGGCCCCGCCGTGGGCGTTGGTGCCGTACTGCAGGACGGTGCCCCCCACCGCGAAGGACGGGTCCGCACCGGCGGCGAGCATGCCGGCGATCAGCATCGACGTCGTGGAGGTCTTCCCGTGCGTGCCGCACACCATGATCGAGCGACCGGCACGGGCGAGGTGACCCAGGACCCGGGAGCGGGTGACCACGGGTATCCCGGCGGCCCGGGCCGCGACCAGCTCGGGGTTGTCCGCGGGGATCGCGGCCTTGGAGACCACCACGATCTGCGGCGGGGCGTCGAGCGCGTCCAGCGCCGATGCGTCGTGGCCGACCCGGACCACCGCGCCGCGCGCCTCCAGCGCCCGGAGGTCCGCCGAATCCCTGGCGTCGCTTCCCGAGACCGCCACACCGTGGTCGAGCAGGATCCGCGCGACGGCGGACATGCCCGCGCCCCCGATGCCGATCATGTGGACCCGGGTCAGGGTGGCGGGAACGGACCCCGCCGTGACGTCGTCCCCGGTGGGTCGGGCTTGCGGTGTGGTGCTCTCGGTCAACGCCGGGCCTTCCCGGCGGCGTCGAGCGCGATGCGCGCCACGACCTCCGCCGCATCTCGTGAGCCACCGCTGACGGCGGCCGCGGACATGGTGTCCAGACGCTCCCGGTCCAGTGCGAGTGGCAGGACGGTGGACCGCAGGTGGTCCGGGGTGAGCGCGGCGTCCTCGACGAGCAACGCCGCCCCACCCGCGACCAGGTCGCGGGCGTTGAGGGCCTGCTCCCCGTTGCCGTGTGGGAGCGGGACGAACACGGCGGGGAGCCCCACCGCGGACACCTCGGCCACCGTGATCGCACCGGACCGGCACAGGATCAGGTCGGCGGCCGCGTACGCCAGGTCCATCCGGTCCAGATACGGCACCGTCACGTAGGCGGGGCCGTCCCCGACCACGGTCGGTGCGTCACCGAGGTTCTTGGGTCCCACTGCGTGGAGCACCCCGACCCCGGAGTCGGAGAACTCCTGTGCCACCGCGGACATCGAGGCGTTGAGGGACCGCGCCCCCTGGGATCCGCCCACGACCAGCACGGTCGGCGCGTCGGGGTCCAGTCCGAAGGCCGCCCGGGCCTCCGCTCGGAGGGCACGCCGGTCGAGACCGGCCACCGCCCGCCTCACCGGATTTCCCACGACCCGGGCGTCGAGCCCGGAACCGCTCACCGCGGCGAGGGTGGCGACCGCGAACCGGGCGCCGAGCTTGTTGGCGATCCCCGCGCGGGCGTTGGCCTCGTGGACGACGATCGGGACGCGCCCCCTGGTGAGCGCTGCCGCCAGGTACACGGGGACACACGCGTACCCGCCGAAGCCCACCACGACGTCGGCCTCCGTCCGGCGCAGCACGTCGCGGGCGCCCCGCACAGCGCGGACCAACCGGGTGGGCAGGCGGAACAGGTCCCCGCCCACACTGCGGGGCAGCGGCACGGGGTCGACCAGCTCGAGCGGGACCCCGCGGCGCGGGACCAGCTCCGTCTCGAGCCCCCTGGGGGTGCCGACTGCGGTGACGCGGGCGGCGGGGTTGAGCCCGGCCACCGCCTCACCGACGGCCAGGGCGGGCTCGATGTGACCCGCGGTGCCACCCCCCACGACGAGGACCGAGGGACCGTCACGGCGCGGCGCGGTCATCGCTCCCGCCCCCGGTGGATCGGGCTGGGGCCGCCGGCGCCCGGGGACTGCCGCGATCCGGGCTCGGGGGCGGGGCGTCGGGGCTGACGACGGTCGGCCTCACGACCGCGGACGCCACGGGCGTTGCGACCGGTCATGGCGGTGGCACCGCGGCGACGGTCACGGGCGGTGTCGGCCGGGATCGGCATCGACTCGTACGCCGGGCCGGTGGGTGCCCCGCGCGCCGGACGCGGGGCCGGGGCGGGCTGGGCGGCCCTGCGGGCGGCCGCGGACCTGTCCCGGGCCGGTGTGTCGGACGGCCGTGCTCCGGACGATCGCGCGGCGGTCGATCCCGCGGCCGCCGCCCGGGGGGTGGACGACCGGGGTGCCGACTGCCGGGTGACGGGCTCGCCGTAGCGCCGGGCACCGGCGCTCGAGCGGCCGGGTGCGTCCGAGGCCGGGACCGGGCGCTCTGGGGTGTACGGGCGCGGGTCCGGGAGGGTGAACCAGCGACGCCGGCGTCGCTCCGGGGAGCTGAGGATCGCCGAGATCGCCTCGGGCTCGTGGCGGGCGCAGTTGGCGAGGAGACCGAGGGAGGCCAGGGTCACGACCGCCGAGGTGCCACCGTTGGAGATGAGGGGCAGCTGGAGGCCGGTGACCGGGAGCAGACCCACCACGTACCCGATGTTGATGAACGCCTGCAGCACGATCGTCGTGGTGATCGTGCCGGCCAGCAGGCGACGGAACGGGTCCGCCGACCGCAGCGCGACGCGCATGCCGGCCCACCCCAGCGCCAGGTACAGCGTGACGACCACGGCGGCGCCGAACCAGCCGAGCTCCTCCCCGATGATGGCGAAGATGAAGTCGTTGGTCGCCTCCGGGAGGTAGAACCACTTGGCGCTGGACTGCCCCAGGCCCACCCCGAACAGGCCGCCCTCGGCGAGCGAGAGCATCCCCTGATACGACTGGTAGGCCGAACCCTGGGGGTTCGAGAAGTCACCGACGAAGGTGTTAAAGAAGGTCCGGACGCGCTCGAAGCGGTAGGCGAACGTCACGGCGAGGACGCCGAACACGACGGTGCCGAACGCGATCACCCACACGAAGTGCCGGGTGGGGTACCCGGAGAACCACAGCACGCACAGGAATGCGATGGTCACCGCCGTGGCCATGCCGAGGTCGGGGGCGACGACGACGAGGGCGGCGACCACCCCGTACCCCACGATGGCCGGGAAAAGCAGGTCGAGCCAGTACCCGGTGCGGATGCGCTTGGCCACCACCGACGACGCCCAGATGATGAACGCGAACTTGGCGATCTCGGCGGGCTGGATCGCGAAGAAGCCGAGGTCGATCCACCCGCGGGAGCCGTTGATCTCCATGCCCACACCGGGGATCAGCACGGCGATGAGCAGACCGATGGACACCAGGAGCATCGGCAGCGCGGCAGCCCGCAGCAGCTCGAACCGCATGCGCAGGGCCACCACGAACCCCACCCAGCCGATCGTGACGAACACGGCCTGGCGCAGGAAGATGTCGAACGGCGTGCCGCCACCGGAGAAGGCGAGGACGTTGGAGCTCGACAGCACCATCCCCAGGCCGATCACGGTGAGCAGGGCGGTGACCACCATGACCACGTGGTACGAGGTCAGCGGCGCACGGTTGATCGCGGCCAGTGGCGCGGCGATGCGCCCCAACAGATCGGGCCGGGTCGCGGCGCCGGCCTCGTCGGCGTCGTCCCGGCGAGCGGGTTCGTGAAGTGCCATGCCCTACCTCCCGGCGACCCGGCCCACGGCGAGCGCGAAGCTGCGCCCGCGGTGGCCGTAGTCGGTGAACATGTCCATCGACGCGGCGGCGGGGGCGAGCAGTACGGTGTCGCCTCCGGTGGCCATCCGCGCGGCCTCGGCGACCGCGCGGTCCATCGTCTGCTGCGGCTCGTCGGGAGCCGCCGCACCGTCATCGTCTCCCGAGGTCAGCTCCACGACGGGCACCCCCGGCGCGTGTCGGGACAATGCCTCGGCGATCCGCCCGCGGTCGCGGCCGATCAGGACCACACCGCGGAGTACGTGCGACACCTCCGCGACCAGCGGGTCGACATCGGCGCCCTTGAGCAGGCCGCCGGCGACCCACACCATCGTCCCGCCCGCCAGCAGCGAGGTGCGCGCGGCGTGCGGGTTGGTCGCCTTGGAGTCGTCCACGTAGCGGACGTCGTCGACGGTGTCCACGAGCTCGGCGCGATGCGCGGCCACCGTGAATCCCCGGAGCGCTGCCGCCACGTGCTCTGGTCGCGCCCCCACGGACATCGCCACAGCAGCGGCCGAGAGCGCGTCGAGGATGCCCGCGGGCCCGGGCGGCCGGACGTCCACGGCAGGCAGCAGCGCCACCTCGTCGTCGTCGCCCTCCTGCTCGCCGATCCGCGCGGTGAGGACCCCGTCGATCACACCGAACTCTCCGGCGCCGGGTGCGCCGAGGCGCACCCCGATCCGCGTCGGGGCGGGCGCGGCGGCGAGGAGTCGGGAGGCGATCTCGTCCTCGGCCCCGGCCACCGCGACCCGCCCGGTGAGCACCTGCGCCTTGGCCGCGGCGTAGGCCTCCATCGACCCGTGCCAGTCCAGGTGGTCCTCCGCGACGTTGAGGACCACCCCCACGTCGGGCCGGCACCCGGGGGCCCAGTGCAGCTGGAAACTCGACAGCTCGGCGGCGAGGACCTCCACCCTCGGCTCGGCGAGGAGCACCTCCGTCACCGGCAGTCCGATGTTGCCGCACGCGCGCACGGCCATCCCCGCCTCGAGGCAGATCGCCTCGAGCATCGAGGTGGTGGTGGTCTTGCCGTTGGTCCCGGTCACCGCGAGCCACGTCCGTGGCGGTCCGAACCTCCCGGCCGCGTCGGCGCGCCAGGCCAGTTCGACGTCCCCCCACAGCTCGAGGCCGGCCTCGGCCGCGGTCCGCAGCAGCGGGGAGTCCGGCCTCCAGCCCGGGCTGGTCACCACCAGGTCGACCCGATCGGGGCCGGTGTCGACGAGCATCTCGGCGGCGCGGTCGAGGCCGACCCCGGTACAGGTCACGCCGTCCGGGAGCGCCCCCCGCAGCAGTTCGACGGCCTCCGGTCGCGAGTCCGCCACCACGGGCTCGGCGCCGAGCGCGTGGAGGATCCGGACGGCCCCCGGCCCGGACACCCCGGCGCCGAGGACGAGCACGCGGGCGCCGGCGAGGTCGCGGATGTCCATACGCTCTCGTGTCACGTCGGTCATCCCGTCGAGCTCGCGAGCCAGTCACCGTAGAACAGCGCGATGGCCAGGCCACAGGAGATGGCCACGAGGAGCCAGAACCTGATGGTCACGGTCGTCTCGGCCCATCCGCCGTTCTCGAAGTGGTGGTGGATGGGTGTCATCCGGAACGGACGACGGCCGGTGGTGCGGAACGCCGCGACCTGGATGAGCACCGAGACGAACTCGATCACGAAGACCGCGCCGACGACGACCATCAGGAGTTCGGTCCGCGAGACCACCGAGACACCGGCGACGATGCCGCCCAGGAACATCGACCCCGTGTCGCCCATGAAGATCTTGGCCGGCGCCGCGTTCCACCACAGGAAGCCCAGGCACGCCCCGAGCGCGGCGGAGCACACCACGGCGATGTCGAGGGGATCCCGGACCTGGTAGCACCCGGACAGGTCCACCCCCTCCGCCGTGGAGAAGCACGAGTACCGGAACTGCCAGAAGCTGAACACCACGTAGGTGCCCATGACCATGGCCATCGAACCGGCCGCGAGCCCGTCCAGACCGTCGGTGAAGTTGACCGCGTTGGACCAGCCGTAGACCAGGAGAACGATGAAGACCAGGAAGACGACCACCGGGAAGGTCACGGCGACGAAGTCCCGCACGTAGCTCAGCGACCTGCTGGCGGGGGTCAGCCCGTCGTCGTTGCGGAATCCCAGGACCAGGATGCCGAAGGCGAGCGCCGCGAGCACCTGACCGGCGGTCTTGGACAGGATGCCCAGACCCTTGTTGTGCCGCTTGAACACCTTGAGGCCGTCATCGATCATCCCGACCACGGCCAACGCGGTGGCCAGTCCGAGGATGAGCAGGCCGGAGGCGGTGAACCCGCCACCGCCCACCGTCACCTGCCCCACCAGCCCGGCCACGATGTACCCCAGCCACACCGCGGCGAGGATCGCGATCCCGCCCATGTTGGGGGTCCCGCGCTTGCTCATGTGCGACTGGGGGCCCTCCAGGCGGATCTCCTGCCCGAAGCCGTGCCGACGGAAGTAGATGATGAGCACCGGGGTGAGGAAGATGCTCACGACGAAGGCGACGATGCCCGCGATCATGATCTGGGTCATTCGGACTTCTCCTCACCACGCGACGCGAGCAGATGCTCCGCGACGCTCCACAAGCCCACGGCCGCCGAGGCCTTGACCAACACGATGTCCCCCGGCTGCACGCGCTCGTCGACGATGGCGGACGCCTCCTCGGCGGTCTCGACGTGCTCCGCCTCCGATCCCCACGAGCCCTCCTGCACCGCCCCCTGGAACAGTGCGCGCTGGGGTCGACCCCGGCCGACCACCACGAGTTGGGACACGTCGAGCCGCACGAGGAACCGCCCGATGAGGTCGTGCTCCGTCACCGAGTCGTCGCCGAGTTCCGCCATCTCGCCCAGGATCGCCCAGGTCCGGCGGTGTCCCCCTCCCGACCGGGCCATCACCGCGAGCGACTTGAGCGCGGCCCGCACCGAATCGGGGTTGGCGTTGTAGGAGTCGTTGATCACGGTGACACCGTCGGCGGTGACCCGGACGTCCATCCGCCGGGCGGAGGCGGCCCGGGCGGTGCCGAGAGCGGCGGCGACCGCGGCGACGTCCATACCGCAGGCCAGACCCACCGCGGCGGCCGACAGGGCGTTGCCCACCTGGTGCTCCCCGTGGACGCGGAGGGCCACGTCGGCCTCGCCGTCCGGGGTCACCAGCCGGAAGGAGGCCCGGACCTCGTCGTCGAGCCGCACGTCCTCGGCGCGGAGGTCCGCGGACCGGCCCGTCCCGACCGTCACGACCTCGGCGGACGTCCGCCCGGCCATTCCCAGGACCCGGTCATCGTCGGCGTTGAGCACCGCGACCCCTCCGTGGGCCGCATCCGGCAGGGCCTCGACCAACTCACCCTTCGTGGCGGCGATGACGTCACGCGACCCGAACTCACCCAGGTGCGCGGTCCCCACGTTGAGCACCACACCGATCCTCGGGGGCGCGATCTCCGCGAGCTCGCGGATGTTGCCCGGCGCGCGGGCACTCAGCTCGAGCACCAGGAAGTCCGTGGACTCATCGGCACGCAGGGCGGTCCAGGGATGGCCGATCTCGTTGTTGAACGATCCGGGCGGCGCGATGACCGTCCCGGCCGCGGAGAGAACCGCGCCGATGAGGTCCTTGGTGCTGGTCTTGCCCGAGGAGCCGGTGATCCCGACCACGACGAGCCCGTGGTCGGCGACCAATCTGTCCACGCTGGCGCGCGCCAGGGACCCGAGCGCCGCGAGCACCGCCGCACCGGACCCGTCGGAATCCGCGGCCAGGACCATGGCGTTGGTCACGCGCCGGTCCACGGGGGGCACCACGATCTGCGCGCCCGCGCCCTCGGGGACATCGGTGACCTCGCGGGCGACCAGCGCCGCCGCCGCACCCGCCTGCAGCGCGCGGGCGACGAACTCGTGTCCGTCGACCCGCTCGCCGGGGAGTGCGAGGAACAGTCCGCCCGGCTCGAGACGACGGGAGTCGAACTCGACGGAACCGGTGACCGCGGTCGAGGGGTCGCCGCCGACCAACCGACCGCCGACGATCCCGGCGATCTCGCCGAGGGTGAGGTCGATCATGAGGTGCTGTCCTCCGTCTGGACCGATGGGTCGGTGTAGTGCATGCGTCTGATGATTTCCTCGGCCGCGCGGGCCCGGTCGTCGAAGGGGAAGACCGCGCCGTCGATCTCCTGCCCGGTCTCGTGGCCCTTGCCCGCGATCACCACCGCGTCGCCGGCGCGGGCCCAGTCGATCGCCGCGGCGATCGCGGCCCCCCTGTCCCCTATCTCCTCGATGCGGGTCCCGTCGGGGGCGGCGGACTCGGCACCGGCGCGGACGGCCTCGCGGATCGCGGCCGGGTCCTCGCTGCGCGGGTTGTCGTCGGTCACCACCACGAGGTCCGCGACCTCCGCGGCCGCCGCCCCCATCAGAGGTCGCTTGCCCGGGTCCCTGTCCCCGCCGGCGCCCAGGACGACGGCCACCCGGCCCCGGGTCTGCGCACGGACGGAGCGCAGGACCGCGGCGACCGCGGCGGGTTTGTGGGCGTAGTCCACCAGCACCCGGAAGTCCTGGCCCCGGACCACGGGCTCGAGCCGGCCCGGAACCCTCACGTTCCGCAGCCCGGCGGCCGCGGCCCGCACGTCCAGCCCGAGGGAGTCGATGATCGCGAGCGCGACCAGTGCGTTGGCCACGTTGAAGCGGCCGAGCAGTGGCAGATCGACCTCCACGGTCACGCCGTGCGGTCCCCACGCGGCGAAGGCCTGTCGATCGCCGTCGGTGGTCAGTGCCTCGCCCGCCGTCCAGTCGGCCGACCCGCGGGGATCGGCCGAGACGGTCACCGCGTCCGGTCGGGACGCCAGCAGTCGCCTCCCCCAGTCGTCGTCGATCACGATCACGGCCCGTTCGGCGGGCCGCACCGCGGAACCCGTGTCGGCGTCGGCGTCGAAGAGGCGGGCCTTGGCCTTGAAGTAGTCCTCCATGCTCGGGTGGAAGTCGAGGTGATCCTGGGAGAGGTTGAGGAACGCGCCGACGGCGAACCGTGTCCCGTCCACCCTGCCGAGCCGCAGCGCGTGGCTGGAGACCTCGGCGGCGACGGCGCGGGCGCCCTCCGAGCGCATCGCACCCAGCAGCGCCTGGAACTCGGGGGCCTCGGGGGTCGTGAGGCTGCTCGGCAGGTGCCGCCCGCCCACCCGGCTGCCCGTGGTACCGATGATCCCCGCCACGAGGCCACAGCCCTCGAGTGCGGCCTCCACCAGATACGAGGTGGTGGTCTTGCCCGACGTCCCGGTGATCCCCACGACGTCCAACTCCGCGGACGGGTCCCCGACGATGGCCGCCGCCACCTCGCCCAGGACGGACCGCGGCCGGGGGTGCACGAGGACCGGGACACGGTCGGCGGCGGGCCCCATCAGCTCCAGCCCCTCGGCGTCGGTGAGCACCGCCGAGGCGCCCGCCTCGACCGCGGTCGCACAGAACGAGGCGCCGTGGATCCTGGTTCCGGGCAGCGCCGCGAAGAGGGTGCCGGGCAGCGCGTCCTGGGCCCGGATGGTGGCGCCGGTGAGCTCCGTGTGGGCTGCCGCCCTGTCGCCGAGGAGGCCGGCGCGCACCGCGTCCGCCAGCTGTGCCGCTGTCGTCATAGCCTGTCCTCGACCCGCCTCTCGTTGTCCGTGACCCCCCGTGAACCCGCTACACGCTACCTTGCCGGTCGCGGGTCACTGCGCCTGCAGGATCAGGTCGGCTGCGGGGGCGGACGGCGGGATGTTGTCCCGGTTGACCAGCCAGGAGGCGATGTCGTGGAACAGCGGCGCGGCGGACGCCCCGAGGGTGCCGCGCTGGGGGGCGTCGAGCATGATCGAGATCACGTACCGCGGATCGTCGGCGGGCAGGATCCCGGAGAAGGTGATCCAGTACCGGGAGTTGGAGTAGCACGCACACGACGGGTCGATCTGCTGGGCCGTGCCGGTCTTACCGCTGATCTGGTACCCGGCCACCGCGGCCTGAGGGCCGGTTCCCGCCTGTGCTCCCGGCCCGGACTGGACCACCGAGCGGAACATGTCGCGCACCGTGCGAGCGGTCTGCTCACTCACCACCCGCTCGCCCTCCGGTCGCTCGGACGCATGGGTCTCACCGTCCGGGTCCACCCGCTCGGCGACGATCCGGGGCGGCACCCGGACCCCGTCGTTGGCGATCGTCTGATAGATGCCCGCCATCTGCAGGGTCGTCATGGACAACCCCTGGCCGATCGGCAGGTTGGCGAAGGTACCGCCCTGCCAGTTCTGCAGGTCGGGCACCAACCCGTCCGATTCACCGGCGAGTTCGATCCCGGAGCGCTGCCCCAACCCGAACTTCTCCAGGTACTCCGAGTACGGCTCCTTGCCGACCCGCTGGGCCAGCATGAGGGTCCCGACGTTGGAGGACTTCCCGAAGATGCCCGTGGTCGTGTACGGCGTGGGACCGTGCTGCCACGCATCGGAGACGGTCACCCCCTCCATGCTGATGCTCCCGTCGACGGAGTGGACCTCCCCGGGATCGGTCAGCCCGGCCTCGATCGCCGCGGCGGCGGTGATGATCTTCTGCACCGACCCGGGCTCGAACGGCGAGGTGATCGCCGGGTTACCGAGGTCGGCCCCGCGCTCGAGCTCGGCGCCGATCCCCACCGCGGGGTTGAAGGTGTTGTCGTTGGCCATCGCGCGGACCTCGCCGGTCCGGGCGTCCAACACGACCGCGGACGCGCTCTGCGCACCCGAGGAGTCCTTGGCGGACTGCACCGCCTTCTGGACGTGCCACTGCAGGTCCGCGTCCAGGGTCAGACGGATCGTGTCGCCGTCACGCGGTGCCGAGACGTTCCGCAGCGTCCCCGGGATCACCGTGTCGTCCTGGGCCCTGTCGAAGGTCTGTCGGCCGTCCTCGCCGTCGAGTTCGTCGTTGAAGGACGCCTCGATGCCCTGCAGGCCGATGAGCTTGCCGTCGTCGCTCTTCGACGTGGCTCCCACCACGTTGGCCGCGAGGGCTCCGCCCGGGTACTCGCGGATGTCCACACGCTCCGCGCCGATCATGGGGAACTTCCTGGTGATCGCGTTGGCCTGGGTCACGTCGACGTTGCGGACGAGGTAGGTGAAGCCACCCTGGGACGTGAGCTTGGCCTCGATCTCCTCGCGGTCCACCTTCTCCCCGAGCACGGACTCGAACTCGTCGCCGATCTCGTCGACCAGCTGGTCCCAGGTGGGTTTGGTGCGGTCCAGTTCCCTGCGCGCCTCGGCGTTGCGCTGCTCGACCAGTGGCTGGATGGACAGATCACGGGCTTCCCGGGTGAACGCGATCGGGTCGCCGTGCACATCGACGATCGCGCCACGGGTGGCGGGGAGCACCTGGTGGACCTGCCGTTGGCTCTCCGCCCGGGCCGCGAGTTCGGTGCCACCGATCGTCTGTACCCACAGCAGCTTGACCAGCGCGATCACCATGATCACCACGAAGGCGGAGCGCATCCACGTGAACCGCCGGTCCGTCGACGCCGCGGTGAGGACCCTGCCGGAGCGGGTGGGGGGCCGACCGTCACCCGACCGGCTGCCGCGAGGGGCCCCCGAGGGGACCCGCGGTCCCTGTCCCGGGTTGCGTCGATCGGTCATCGAGGGGCCTTTCGCAGATCGTGTCGTCAGTAGAGGGGGCCGGGCACCGGCGCGAGTGTCGCGGCGTCACCGCCCGGGGCGGGTGCGGGAACCGGGGGTGCGGGGGCCACGGCCGGGGCCGGGTCTGCGGGTTGGTCCATCGGCGCCGGCGGCGCGACGGGGGCCGGACGAGCGGCGAGTGGCGGATAAGGGACGGGGGCGACCCCGCGAGGGGTCCTGTCCTGGGGCGCCTGCGCGGGCGGTGCGTCGAATCCGCCCCGGTCGGGCGACGTCGACGGTTCGGACGCTACCGGAGCCGGCTGCAGCGGCTTGACCGGCGCGCCGAGCTTCGCCTCGGGCTCGCCGACCACCTCGATCACGCCGTCCGAACCCCTGGTGAGGATCGGCGCGCTGGCGACCCCGACCATCCCGAGCTTCTCGGCGCGCTGGGCCAGGACCTCCGCCGACCGGGCTCGCTCGTTGGACGCCTGGAGTGCCTCCATGCGTTCGACGAGCTGGACGTTGGCGTCACGCGCGTTCTTGAGGTTGTAGGTGTCCTGGGTGGTCTGCGCGGACAGCAGGAGCGTGCCGCCGACGCCGGTACCGATGAGGAGGAGCATGACGACGACGAAGGGGATCCTCCCCGCGAGGTCGGCGGGACTCAGCCGTTCCGCGGGGACGACCACCGTCCGGCGGCCCCGGACAGAGCGGGTGACCGGCTTCCGGCGCAGTCCCACGGCCCCGACGCCTCTGACCGGCTCGGCGCCCTCGGTGGTGGTGCCGCGCCGGGTGTCGAGGTCGTCGGCGGGATCCGACGTGTCGATCGTGCTCGTCATGGGGTTCTCCCGTCGATACGCCGGACGCAGCGCACCCGGACCGAGGCCGAGCGCGGGTTGTGATCGATCTCGGACTGTGAGGCCTTCTCCGCACCGCGGGTCACGGCCTCGAACTCGGGACCGTGTCCGGGCAGTTCCACCGGCAGACCCGCCGGGGTGCGCGAGGCGGTCCGGGTGGTCAGTTCTCGCTTGACGATCTTGTCCTCGAGCGAGTGGTACGCCATGAACACCGCCCGCCCGTCACCCCTCAGCAGGTCGAGGTACCCGGGGACCGCGTTCTCCACGGCCTCGAGCTCGGCGTTGACCTCGATGCGCAGCGCCTGGAAGACACGTTTGCCCGGATGCCCACCGGTGCGGCGGGCGCCCTGCGGGATGGTGTCGTAGAGCAGCTCGACGAGCTGGGCGCTGGAGGCGACCGGATCTGTCTCACGGCGACGCACGATCGCGGAGGCGATCTGACGCGCGAACCGCTCCTCGCCGTAGACGCGGAAGATCCTGGCGAGGTCGTCACGCGGGTAGTCCGCCAGGATGTCGGCGGCGGTCGGGCCGGTGGTGGGGTCCATCCTCATGTCCAGCGGGGAGTCGACCGAGTACGCGAAACCGCGCTCGGCCACGTCGAGCTGCATCGAGGAGACCCCGAAGTCCAGCAGCACGCCGTCGATCGCCGGGCCGGCCGCGTCCCTCGCGTCCTCGGGGAGGCTGTCCACGATCAAATCGAAGTCGTCGAAGCGGGCGTGCACGGGAGTGAACCGGTCCCGGTAGGCGGTGAGTCTGCGGGTGGCGATCTCGAGGGCCTCGGGGTCGCGGTCGACCCCGACCACCCTCAGGTCGTCGAACTCGGCGAGGAGATGCGAGGTGTGACCGCCCAGACCCAGCGTGCCGTCCACGATCACCGGGCGACGGCCTTCCGCGGCCGCGGAGTCGACGACGGGCCGGAAGAGTTCGAGGGTGCGGTCGAGGAAGACGGGGATGTGACCGGACCGGGCAGCCGCGCGGTCGGAGTCGGGCTCTTCCGCCATGTCGCCTCCCTCGCGTCCGGATGTCATCGGTGCTCCGGTTGTGGTGGAGCCCCCTGGTCCCCGTCCGGTACCCACCTGGCGTTGGGGAAGTACGTCAGGGTGGTGCCGGGCAGGGGCCGGGGGGCTCCGTCCGTCGTGCAGTCGTGCTGTCGTTCCGTCGTTCCGTCGTGCTGGTCCGTCCCGGGGATCAGAACTCGATCCCCAGCGAGGTGCCCTCCATCTCGGAGAACACGGGGAGGTTCTCCGCGCTGTAGCGGTCCCAGGCCTCGGCGTCCCAGACTTCGAGACGCTCTCCGAGGCCGTTGACCACGCAGTCCTTGCCGAGGCCCGCGTAGTTCCGCTGACTCGCCGGAATGGAGACCCGTCCCTGCGAATCGAGTTGTTGGACCTCCGCGCCGCTCACCAGGAGCCGGAAGAACGCCATGTGCCTCTCACTGAGGTTGGCGGTCGGCCGGACCTTTCTGACCAACGCGTCGAACTCGCGTTCCGGGAAGACCGAGAGCGTGTTGGTGAACCACCCACACACGACCACCCCGTCGGCCAGGCCAGGCCTGAATCTGGCGGGGATCGTCAGCCGCCCCTTGTCGTCGAGCTTGGGACGGTGCGTCCCGTACCCGACGAAGGCTCGTTCACGCTCGGAGTCGGTGGGATCGGTGTCGGTCACCCGCCACCTCCTGGGTTCAGGCCCCTTCGAGCTCCTCGCGTCCCCCACTGTACCCCACAACGCCCCACAAACAAGGCCTGTGCCCCACTTCTCCCCACCGACTTACATCTCTGCAGTTCAGAGCACCCTGTCGACCCGTGACCAGCTGGAGAACCCGCCGGGAGTCACGCCGGAGACGGCCACAGTCGGCGAACAGATGTGGTTCTTGTGACTATTTCACACCCTAGGGGCGAATGATGGGCCCCCGGTGGGGCGAAGTGGAGAGCCGGGGGGCGCACGGTGGGGCGCGCCGACGCAGGGCGACCCGGCATCACCGAGTTCCCACGCGGCCGAGACGCTCGCCGCCGAAATAGGCAGGAGGGGCGAGCGCGGATGCGCTCGCCCCTCCCGGGACGTGATCAGTCGTTCTGGCTACTGCTCGAAGCGACGGCGGAAGCGATCCTCCATGCGAGAGGAGTAGCTCTGGCCCTCGGCCCCCTTGGTGGACGCCTTACCCGTACCCGGCACCCGGGCTCCGCCCGCGGAACCGGCCGACGACGACGCCTTGGACGGCACCGCGCGCATGGCGAGCACACCCGCCGCGAACATCACGAGGAAACCCACGAGACTGAGGACGGGAAACCCGCCCGGTTTGAAGTCGAGTGCCAACCCGCCCACGAGGAGCGCGACCCCCACGAGACCGAGGATCACCACCAGCCCGGCAGGACGGCGGCCACCGGTCCCACCGGTCTTTCGAACAGACGACGCGAACTTGGGGTCGTCGGCGTAGAGCGCATTCTCGATCTCGTCGAGCATGCGCTGCTCGTGCTCTGACAGGGGCACTTCGACCTCCTTAGAACGCTCGCGGTTACGAGCTCGGCCGGCTCGGCCGTGTGACGTCGACCGTCTACGGGGATCAGCCGGTCAAGGGTTGACTCCATCATACGAGCGCGACGCGGTGGTGACCACCGGGATTCCGAGTACGCGGCAGAAGCCCGGTCCACAGGGCGTCCTCGACCTCACGCCGCCGGACCCAGTACTCCCAGCCGCTCGTCGACCAGGTCGAGGAAACGACCGACAGCCCAGAGGAAGTCATCCGCCATGCGGGGTGTGACCGTTCGGGGGAGCCCGTCCTCCACGGCGGCCGCGAGGGCCGAGTAACCGCCGAAGGCGGAGGCCCATTCCGCCAGCTCGGGAACCTCTGCGGCGAGCCGGTGCCACACATCGGACGGGCCCCTGCGACGCGGCCCCGGGGACAGGAGCGCCGCCGCCGCCGAACGCGCCGCCCGGTAGGACTCGAGAAACCGCTCGGCGGGTGACGACGCGGCCAGCGCCCGGCCCCGGTGGACCTCGGCACGACCTGCCCGACCGAGGGACCCGAGGCCACCCCCGCCCGGCGCACGAACTGCGGTTCTCGACGCCATCTCCGCTGCACCTCCCCTTCTGGACCCCACGGTATCGGCGGGGTACGACACAACTGGAGGTCGTGAACGCGCGCACGTGATGAGATGGGGTGGATGGACACCGTGATCACCAGCCTGGACGCCGGGGAGTTCCGTGACCGACTGCCGGAGGCGCTCGGTGTCTACGTCGACGCCATGGGGTACCCGTCCCAGGTGATCCGATCCCGCGCCCCCGCGTGGATGGAGCACAGCCACCGGGAGGGCTGGTCCGGGGTCGCGGCCTTCGAGGCGCCGCGTCGGCGCCTTCTCGGCCACGCCCGTGGGCCCCTGGTCGCCATCTGCTACGGCTACCGGGGCTCACCCGGCCAGTGGTGGTACGAGCAGGTCGCGCGAGGGCTGCGAGAACAGGATCAGCGCCTGCCGACGGACTACGTCGAGTTGACGGAGCTCCACGTCTCCCCCCGCTACCAGGGGCACGGCATAGGCACTGAGTTGCTCCGCAGGTTCCTGTCCGGTCGCACGGAGGGATCCGTGTTGCTCTCGACCCCCGAGGTCCCCGACGAGGCCAACGGGGCGTGGCGGTTGTACCGGTCGATGGGCTTCTCGGATGTGCTCAGGGCCTACAGGTTCGAAGGCGACGCCAGGCCGTTCGCCGTACTCTCGCGGTCGCTCCCCCTCACCCAACACGGAGGCCCGCGTGAACAACAGTCATGACGTCGTGGTGATCGGTTCCGGTCACAACGGCCTGGTCTGCGCCGCCTATCTCGCGCGGGCAGGGCTCGACGTCCACGTGGTGGAGAAGGACACCGTCCTGGGCGGCGCCACCTCCACTGTCGAGCGCTACCCCGGGCACCGCACGGATCGTGGCTCGTCGGCCCACCTGATGATCCGGCACACCGGCATCCCTGAGGAGCTGGACCTGGCCGCCCACGGGCTGAGGTACGTGGACTGTGACCCGTGGGGTTTCGCCCCCGCCCCGCCGGGCAGCGACGCCCCGCCCCTCGTCTTCCACCGCGACCTCGACGAGACCTGTGCGAGCATCGCCGCCGCCTGCGGGCGGGCGGACGCCGACGCCTACCGCGGGTTCGTCCGCCGGTGGGAGGTCCTCGCCGGGCGGATGATGAAGGGGTTCAGCGTTCGCCCCACGGCTCCGCGCCTGGGTTCCGCGTTCCTCGGACGCGACGATCTCCGGGATCCCTTCGGCACGGTCCAGACCTTCCTGTCCTCCGGGGATGCGCTGCTCGACCAGACCTTCACGTCCGAGCGGCTCAAGGCCGCCCTGTCCTGGTTCGGCGCACAGTCCGGACCGCCGATGTCCCATCCCGGCACCGCGCCGATGATCGGCTTCGCCGCGCTCATGCACCAGACCCCTCCCGGCCGTGCGATCGGCGGGTCGGGTGCTCTCGCCGACGCTCTCGTCTCCGCCGTCCGGGCCGGCGGCGGATCGGTCACGGCGGGCGCCGGAGCGACGGCGATCCGCCGCTCGGGGGCCGGTTGGCGGGTGGATACCGCGGGGGGCCCGTCGTTGCACTGCTCGGCCGTCGTCGCGGCCTGTCACGTCCACACCACGCTGGACCTCCTGGCCCACGAACTCCCCGCGGCGGGCCTCGAGGCCTGGCGCCGCAGGATCCGTCCGGGGTTCGGGCTGGGGATGGTCGTCCGGCTGGGTACGACGGATCTGCCCCGGTACCCGGGTGTGCCCACGACCACCAGTGCGCACGGTCTGCAGTTGCTGGTGACGGACCGCCGTCGACTCGACCACCGGTACGGGGTCGCCGCGGCCGGCGGTCTCGACGCCGATCCCGCCGTCCTCGCCATGAGCTTCAGTTCGCTCGACCCCTCGCTGGCGCCGGCGGGTCGGCACGAACTGACACTGTGGTCGCAGTGGCACCCGCGGCACCTGGCGGACGGGCGCTCCTGGTCACAGGCGGGTCCGGGTGAGGCGGACCGGATCATCGCGGCCGCGGAGCGGTTCGCCCCCGGGCTCACCGACTCGATCGTCCACCGTCACGTCCAGACACCGGAGGACCTGGAGACCGAACTCGGCCTGATCGGCGGCAACGTGATGCACGTGGAGATGTCGCTCGATCAGATGCTCCCCATGCGGCCCCACCCGGATCTGGCCGGGCACACCGTCCCCGGCGCCGACGGCGTGTTCCTCGCGGGCGCCTCCACCCATCCCGGCGGGGGTGTCATCGGCACCAGCGGGAGGACGGTGGCGCGGCTCGTCGGTCGCCGACTCGGCACGTCGACGCGGCGTCGGCGCCGCACGCGGGCACAATGACGACCGTGATCGAACCGAGCACCACCGCGACCAGCCCCGTGACGGCCGCACACTCCCCCGCGCGTCGCCGGATCACGGGCGTCACCGCCCTGGTGACGATGCTGTTCGTCCTCACCGGGTGTCTCCAGCTGAACGCCCAGATGAGTGTGCGGAAGGACGACACCGTCTCGGGTCGCATCCTGGTCGCCGGCGACCAGCCGGCACAGGCGGCCGCCCTGGACCGGCTGTCCACTCCGTCCGGCCTCGAGCAGAAGGTGCGGATCACCGCCTACTCCGCGGACGGCTTCACCGGCAGGGAGATCTACTTCACCCAGTTGACCTTCGCAGAGGTCGACGCGCTCTCGCTGGCCATCGAGGTCGAGGGGGCGAGGCCGTACACCCTGGGTTTCCGCCGGAGCGGCGACACGGTGTCCTTCACCGGCTCGGTGGACCTCTCCGGAATACCGGCGGACCGGGCGGATTCCGCGTCCACCCGGGTGGACCTCACGTTCCCCAACCGCATCGGGGAGACGAACGGCACGCTGGGTGGGGGTAACTCCGTGAGCTGGACACCGGCGCCGGGGTCCATCACCCGGATGCAGGCGTCCTCGTCCTACCCGGATCCGGCGACCCGCGGTTTCGCGGTGTGGATGATCGTCGGGATAGGCGCTGCTCTACTGGTGTCGATCGGGACGATCCTGGCCGCCCGGACCTCGCGGGCCCGGTCGGACCGACTCGCGCGCTGATCTCACGGGGAGCCGGCGGGGCGCACGGACCGCGGGAGCACCGCCTCAGGCCCTGGTCGCCCCGACCCCCGGGGACGGGACCATCGACAGGTTGGCCAACACCTCATGCGTGGCACGGGAGAAGTTGAGGGTGTTGAAGTGCAGGCAGGGCACGCCCTCGCCGATCAGACGCTCACAGAGTTCGGTGGCGAACTCGATCCCCACCTCGCGGACCGCGGCACGGTCCTCCTCGGGCCCGTCACCCGCCGCCGCGCGCAACCGGTCGGACAGGCCGTCCGGGAGGGCGCACCCCGACAGTTCCACCATCCGGCGGACCTGACGCAGGCTCGTCACGGGCATGAGCCCGGGGATGATCGGCTTGGCCGCCTGCTCCGGGTCCGCGACCGCGAGACGGTCCCGGAGACGCAGGTAGTGTTCCACGTCCCAGAACATCTGCGTGATCGAGTACTCGGCGCCGGCGCGCAGTTTGTTGAGCAGGATCTCGGTGTCGTGGTCCAGGTCCCGCGCCCGGTAGTGCCCCTCCGGGAAGGACGCGACACCCACGTGGAAGTCCCCGACCTCGTGGATCAGTCGCACGAGCTCCTCCGCGTAGTGCAGACCCTCGGGGTGCGGGGTCCAGTCACCCAACGGGTCCCCGGGGGGGTCCCCCCGGAGGGCGAGGATGTTGGTGACACCGACGTCGGCGTACATCTGGATCATCTCGCGCAGTTCGGCGATCGTGTGCCCCACGGCCGTCAGGTGGGCGATGGGCACCAGGTCGGTCTCGCTGACGACCTTCTCGACGACCCTGACCGTCCGGTCACGGGTGGACCCGCCGGCCCCGTAGGTGACGGACACGAACGCCGCACCCAGTTCGGAGAAGACGGAGGCGGCCCGCCAGAGACGTGCCTCCGCGGCCTCGTCCCGGGGTGGGTAGAACTCGACGGAGAAGGGCACCCTGGGGGTGCTCGACGAGGCGATCCGGTCCACGATGCTCGGGTGTCGGTCGCCGCCCGCTGGGTCGATGTCGGGTAGCTGGGTCACCGGACCAGGGTAGCCCGACACGCGTCGGTGCCGACCTCCGCCCGGCGACTAGGATCACGGTATCGAGGGCTGCCGGGCGGCGGCGCCCGGAAGGGATGGTGACCGTGGTCACGGCGACTCGTCCAGACGACGGAGAGCGGATCCTCGGCGCCCTCCGCCGCCATCTCGACGGACGGCGCCGGGTCGTGTCAGGGGTCGACGAGCGGGTCGACACCCTGGCGGGCCTGCTCGCGGACTTCGTCCTCAGTGGTGGCAAACGGATGCGGCCCCGGTTCGGCCTGGCGGGATGGTCGGCCGTGAGCCCGGCGGACGCCGTCGTCCCGGACGAGATCGTCACCGCCTGCGCGGCACTCGAGCTGATCCAGGCGTGCGCCCTCATCCACGACGACATCGTGGACGCCTCCGACACCCGTCGCGGCCGACCCACCGTCCATCGCTCGATCGAGGCGGCCCACCGGGGACTGGGATGGTCCGGGGACCCCGCCCGGTACGGGGTCTCGCAGGCGATCCTCGTCGGAGACCTGGCCCTGACCTGGGCGGACGAGATGTTCGTGACCTCGGGCGCGGATCCGGCCGCACTCGGCCGGGCGCTCGCGCCCTGGTACGCGATGAAGACCGAGGTGCTCTCGGGTCAGATGCTCGACATCCTCGCGGAATCCTCCGGTGCGACGGACGAGCTGACGCCGGCCCGGATCAACCGGTTCAAGACCGCGGCGTACACCGTCGAGCGGCCGCTCCACATCGGTGCCGAGCTCGCCGGGGCCGGCGCCGACACCGTCGCGGCGCTCCGCGAGTTCGGTGTGGCCGTGGGGCAGGCCTTCCAACTCCGCGATGACATGCTCGGTGTGTTCGGTGACCCCGAGGTCACGGGCAAGCCGTCCGGGGACGACCTCCGTGAGGGCAAGCGCACCCTCCTGTTGGCCAGGGCGACCGCCCTGGCACCGACCGGGGACTCGGATTTCCTGCTCTCGGTCCTGGGCACCGACCTCGACACCGACGACCTCGAGCGGGCTCGCCGGATCCTCGTGGACTCGGGGGCGGTCGCCTCCGTCGAGGCGGAGATCGACACCCTGACCGTGCGGGCCCTGGACGCGATCGGTTCGGACGCGGTGAGCGAGCACGGCCGGGTCACCCTGCGCGACCTGGCCGAGGCCGCCACCCGTCGTCGGGCGTGACGATGGCACCGGGCCCGGCCCCGGGGGCCGTCACGCCCACCTCGTCAGATCCGTCGGCGCGGTCTCGCGCCGCCGTGGTGGCCGGGTCCCTCACCTCCTCCGCCCGCTCCGCCCTGTCCGGCCCCTCGGGTCCCGCCCTGTACCGCGGGATGCTCGGGTCCGCACTCCTGACCCTCGGCGGCTTCGGTGCCGGCGCCCTCCCGGTGGACGGGGGGCCCGCCGCCGCCGTGGGTCTGCTCGGGTTCACCTTCGGCCACGGCGAGGTCCTGGCCCTGACGCTGTGCTGGATCGGCGTGGCCCTGCTGTTCACCGCCTGGCTGGCACTGGGCCCGCGGGCGGTGTCGGGCCGACTCCCCACGCGAGACGCGGTCTGGGCCACCGCGTTGTGGTCGCTCCCGTCACTGCCCGCGGTGCCGATGTTCAGCCGCGACGCGTGGTCGTACCTCGCGCAGGGGGCGATGACCGCCGCGGGGGTCGATCCCTACGAGGTCGGCCCCGAAGCCAACCCGGGACCCTTCACCGACGAGGTCAGCCCCGACTGGCGGTCGACCGCCACTCCCTACGGCCCGCTCCACCTGCTCCTCATGAGGATCGTGGTGGCCGTGTCCGGCGGGCACCCCGCGGTGGGGATCGTCGTCCTGCGCGTGGCGGTGTTGGTGGCACTGGCCGCACTGACCGTGGTGCTGGTGACGGCGGCCCGCCGGACCGGGGTGGACGCGGGGGCCGCGGTCTGGCTGGCGTGCGCGTCGCCGCTGTCGGTGATCCATCTGGCGGGCGGGCTGCACAACGAGATCTTCCCGCTCGTCGCCTGCCTCGGGGCGGTCGTCCTGGCCCTCGACGGTCGCCGGGCGTGGGCGGGCGCGGCGATCGGGATCGCGGTGGCGTTCAAGGCCACCGCGGTGATCGTCGCCCCGTTCCTGCTGTGGATCGCGCTGACCCGGCGGCGCGAGGACCCCTCGGTCACCAGACCGGTGGTCCGGGCCCTCGGGGACACGGCACTGGCCGCCGCCATCGCGGTGGCCGTCCTCGGGCTGGCCACCGTCGCCTCCGGTACCGGGATCGGGTGGTTCGACGCGATCGCCGTGTCCGACAGGGTGATCAACTACCTCAGCGCACCGACCGCGGCAGCGCACCTGTTCCACGCGGTCACCGACTCACCCGGGTTCGAGGACGTGCTCGCGGTGTCCCGGCAGGTCGGGCGGGTGGTCCTCGCCGTGGTCCTGGTGGCCGTGTGGTGGCTCCATCGCCGGGACCGGATGACGGCGCTCCGCGGCATCATGCTGGCGTTGCTGGCCTTCGTCGTGCTCAACTCGCTGGCCTGGCCCTGGTACTACGTCTGGGTGGCCGCGTTCTGGATGCTGGCGAGGCCGGGGCCCCGGGCCACCACGGCAGCGGTCGGGATGACCGTGTTCCTGGTGATGGCGATAGGGCCGAACGGATCGACCAGCCTCTACAGCCCCGTGCTCTCCGGGATCGCGGTGCTCGCCTCACTGGCGGTGGCCTGGTGGTGGTGGCGGGCCACCGGAAGGGTCAGAACGCCATCGCCTGAGCGCGCCGGATGACCTCCCGCGCGCGATGACCGTGGAGCGCGTCCGCGGGGCGACCCGGCAGGCTGTCGTCCTCCGTGAAGAGCCACCGCAGGATCTCCTCGTCGCGGTAACCCCCGTCACGGAGAACCGAGACGAGTCCGGGCAGGAAACGCGCCACCTCGTCGTCGTCGTCCAGGAACACCGCGGGGACCACCACCACCCCGGCACGTCGGACGGCGATCAACCCCCCCTCACGGAGGAGGTCGTGCACACGGGTGACCGGGATGCCCAGTCGCCGCGACACCTCGGGCAGATTGATCGTCTCGACGTCCCCGGGCAGGACGTCATCGCAGTGCGGAACGGTACTCACGGCCACCACGTTAGTCCCAGCGGGGCCCGGCGGTCACCACCGCGGGGCGCACGGCACGGTTGCATACCGAGATCGGGACGCCGACGGGCAGAATGGACTCCATGACCACTCACGACGGGCAGCTACCAGGGCCGGGCACCGTGCTCGACGGGCGCTACCGGCTCGACGCCGTGATCGCACGCGGCGGGATGTCGATCGTGCACCTCGCCACCGACGAGCGGTTGGACCGCCACGTCGCCGTCAAGCTGTTGGACCCCGCCCTCGCCGGCGATCGCGCCTTCGTCGACCGGTTCACCCTCGAGGCGCGCTCGGTCGCGCGGCTCTCCGACCCCGGCATCGTCCAGGTCTTCGACCAGGGGGTCGAGGGGGACACAGCCTTCCTCGTGATGGAGTTGGTCCCGGGCGGCACGCTGCGCGAACTACTGGACGAGCGCGGACCCATGCCCCCGTACGCCGCCGCCGCCGTGCTCCGCCCTCTCCTCGGCGCACTCCGCGAGGCCCACGAGGCCGGGCTGGTCCACCGCGACATCAAGCCAGAGAACGTCCTCATCTCCACCACCGGGGCGGTCAAGCTCGCCGACTTCGGTCTCGTCCGTGCGGTGGCCGAGTCGAGGGCGACCTCGCGGAGCGTGGTGATGGGCACCGCCGCCTACCTCTCCCCCGAGCAGATCTCCGGCGCCGACACCGACGGGCGCTCCGACCTGTACTCACTGGGGGTGCTCGCCTACGAGATGCTCACCGGCGAGCCCCCGTTCAACGGCGACAACTCGATCGCCGTGGCCTACCGGCGCCTGGACACCGACGTCCCGGCGCCCTCCGACCAGTCCGATTCCGTGGCGGAGGACCTCGACCACCTGATCCTCCGGGCGACCCGACGCAGCCGCGAGGACCGCTACCAGGATGCCGGGGAGATGCTCGACGACCTGGACCGGGCGGCCGAGATCGGACGCTTCCCCACCTATGTCGTCCCGGCGCCCCACCAGTCGTCCTGGTCCCGGGCCCGCGCTGCCGCGGCGCGATCGGCGCCCGGCGGTGCCACGGAGTTCGACGCCGCCGATCGCGAGAGCGGCGAGGCGCTCGGCCACGGTGACGGCCCCGTCCCCACACGGATGCACACGAGGGTGGGACTCGACGCGGTCCCGCCGCCCCCCGTCGCCGAGGAGTCCTACGCCCGAGGGGAGGTGGAACCGGTCTCGGACCGGGCGCCCGTCCGCCCTCGACGCAGGCTCGGTCTGCTGTGGCTGGTGGTCGTGCTGGCGGTCGCCATCGCCCTGGCCGTCGCCGGATGGTGGCTCGGGTCCGGCCGTTTCGTCACCGTCCCCGCGGTCCAGGGCATGTCGGTGGGCCAGGCGACCGAGGCCGTGAACGAGGTGGGGTTGTCCGCCTCCACCCGCGACGCGTTCAGTAACGACGTCCCCCGGGCGGGACTGGTCGGGACCGACCCCGAGGCCGGGGCCCGGGTGCCCCGGGGCGAGACGGTCGCGGTCCTGGTCTCCGTGGGCCGCCCGGTCGTGCCCGAGGTGGGTGCCGGACGCGACGTCGACACCGTCTCCGCACTCCTGCGGGAGAACTCGCTCGAACCGGTCCGTGGCGGGACCGAGCACTCCGACTCGGTCCCGGTCGGTCAGGTGGTGGCCCTGGAACCGCGGCCCGGGACGACCGTCGACGTGGGGACCAGGGTGTCGATGGTGACGAGTTCGGGGCCCGCGCCGGTGAGGGTCCCCGATGTGGCGGGCCTCGAGGAGGAGCAGGCACGGGCCGCGCTGGAGGGATCCGGGCTCACCGTCTCGCAGGTCAGACGGGTCTACGACGACGAGGTGGACGGCGGACTGGCCGTGGGCACCGACCCGGACACCGGATCGGACGTCGCCCGGGGAGACGGGGTGACGCTGCTGGTCTCCAACGCCCTCACCGTCCCCGACATCAGGGACGTGCCGCTGGACGAGGCGACGGACGTGCTCAGCAGGGCCGGGTTCACCATCGTCCGCGAGGCACCCGTGACCGACCGCCGGATCTCCGATGGCCGGGTGGTCAGCACCGACCCGCCCGCCGGCCGGCGACTCGACCCCGCGAACGCCGTGCTGCGGGTCGTCCCGTCGAACGCGGTGACCGTCCCCGTGGTCCTGGGGGCCCGGGCCTCGGACGCCCAGCAGACTCTCCGGGACGCGGGGCTCAACCCCACCATCGACACGGGTTCACCGGGCGGGATCGTCTACGGCCAGAACCCCCTGCCCGGGCGGGTCGTGGCACGGGGCAGCGGGGTCGAGATCGACGCACTGGGCTGACGTCGACCGGGCGGCCCCGGGGCCCGGCCGTCCCCGCGAGGCGAGTGTCCCCGGGGCCCGGCCGTCCCCGCGACGCCGCGGCTCAGTTGCGGAGCATCTCCGCCACCAGGTAGGCCAACTCCAGCGACTGCTGGGTGTTGAGCCTCGGGTCGCACGCGGTCTCGTACCGCCCGGCCAGATCGAGGTCGGAGATGTCCTGGGCGCCCCCGAGGCACTCGGTGACGTCCTCACCCGTGAGCTCGATGTGGATGCCGCCCGGGTGCGAGCCGAGGGCGTGATGAACCTCGAAGAAGCCCTGGACCTCGTCGATGATCCGGTCGAAGTGGCGGGTCTTGTAACCGTTCGACGTGGAATGGGTGTTGCCGTGCATCGGGTCGCACTGCCAGATGACCTTGTGTCCCGAGGCCTCGACGGCCTGCACGATCGGCGGGAGCGCGTCCCTGACCTTGTCGTTGCCCATGCGGGAGACCAGGGTCAGACGTCCTGGACGGTTACGCGGGTCGAGCTTCTCCACGTACTCCACCGCGAGTTCCGGGGTGGTCGAGGGGCCGATCTTCAGTCCGATCGGGTTCTCGATGAGTGAGGCGAACGCCACGTGGGCGTCGTCGATCCCACGGGTCCGCTCCCCGATCCACAGGAAGTGGGCCGAGAGGTCGTACAGCCCCTGTTCCGCGTCACCCGTGAGGCCCGTGCCGTCGTCGGCCAGGCGCAACATCGCGCGCTCGTAGTCGAGCACCAGCGCCTCGTGGGAGGAGAAGATGTCCGCCGACCGCAGGTTCTCGTCGGAGACACCGCAGGCGTCCATGAACCGCAGCCCTCGATCGACCTCCGCCGCGAGCGCCTCGTAGCGCGCGCCGGCCGGCGACCCGGCGACGAACTCCATGTTCCACTCGTGCACGCGGTGCAGGTCCGCCGTCCCCGAGGCCGTCAGGGAGCGGACCAGGTTCATGGCCGCGGCGGCGTTGGCGTAGGCGCGGACCAGACGCGACGCGTCGTGCTCACGAGCGGTGTCGTCCGCGTCGAGCCCGTTGACCATGTCCCCGCGGTAGGAGAGCAGGCCGGTGGCGTCCCTGTCGGCGGAGCGCGGTTTGGCATACTGCCCGGCGATCCGGCCGACCTTCACCACCGGCATGGACGCGCCGTAGGTCAGGACGACGGACATCTGCAGGAGCGTGCGGATCACGCCCTTGATGTGCGGCTCGGTGTTGGCCTCGAACGTCTCCGCGCAGTCCCCGCCCTGGAGCAGGAACGCGCGACCGTGCGCGACGTCGGCCAGCCGATCCGAGAGGTGTTCGACCTCCGAGGCCACGCAGATGGGCGGCACGCTCTCGAGGACCTTGCGCATGGCCGCGGCGTGATCGGGATCCCACGACGGTTGCTGCAGCGCGGGTCGCGACAGGGCGTCCGCCAGCAGCCGATCGAGGTCCGCCGAGAGCGGGGGGAGGTCGGGAAGCTGTGCGATGTCGACGTCGACTGTCCAGTTGCTCACCCCGCGAGGATACGCCACCGCCGCCGGCGCGGACCTCAGAGACCCAGGTGGGGCGCCTTCGCCGCGATCGCCCGGAATCTCAAGAACGCATGGCGGGCATCGCCGAGGGCGTCGTGGGCTCCGCCCGGGTGAGGCGGCAGCTCCGGTTGCCCGGCCATCTCCCACAGCTGGCGCACGTCCCGCGTGAACCTCGGCATCGCCGCCGGCAGCTCGGTCATGTCACCCCAGAGCTGACACACCGCGACGTGGTCATAGGCCCCGATCCACGCCCACAGCTCGACCGGCCCGGAGATCGGTGCGGTGACGAAGTCGTACAACCCGTCCCGGATCCCCGACCGCGACATCCAGGCCGGCGAGGAGGGATTGGGCAGCTTGGGCAGGACGTTCCGCCGGACCCACGGGCCGGCCTTGGCCTGGTCGAAATCCGTGGAGACCGCGTAGAACTCGCGTCCGTCCTCCGCCACCACCCCCACCGACACCAGGTCGATGGTGGTGCCGTCCTCGATGAACTCACAATCGTAGAAGTAGCGCACCGGCGTCAGCGCTGTCCCTCGACGGGCTGGTCGAGGAGGTTGCGTCCCGACTTGCGCACCGCCTCGTAGCGCTTCTTCATCTCCGCGCCGTAGGTGTCGTGGACATACTCCTGACCCGTCAACGCCTGGATGCGCCGCATGAACTCATCGGTGATCTCCCGCTCGGCCACGCGGTCGCCCTCCCGCCCGGCCCACGGCGTCAGGTCGAGTGGTTCCCCGATCATCACCCGGACCCGGGTCCGGCGGTGGGGTCGGTTGACCTTGCGGATGTACTCACCCGTCCCGATCACGCCCACGGGGACGATCGGGACCCCGGCGCGCAGCGCGAGCCGGGCGGGCCCGGTCTTGCCGCGGTACAACCGCCCGTCCGGGGACCGGGTCCCCTCCGGGTAGACGCACAGGATCTGACCCGACGAGAGGACCTCGAGGCCCGCGTTGAGAGCGGCCTGGGCGGCATCGGCGTCGGTGCGGTCGATCGGGTACTGACCGGTCCCCGCGAAGAACCACCTGCTGAGCATGCCGCGGATCCCGGTGCCGGTGAAGTAGTCGCTCTTCGCCAGGAACGTGACCCGCCGGGGAAGGAGGAGCGGGGTGAACAGCCAGTCGGCCACCGACTCGTGATTGCCCACGAGAACCGCCGCCCCGCTGGTCGGGAAGTTCTCCCGGCCGGTGATGACCGGCCTACTGGTCAGCCGCAGGAAGGGCCCGATGATCACGTACTTGAACAGCCAGTACAGCAACTTGGGTCACCGGACCTTCCGTCGTTGGGAGTTGACGGAGCGGATACTACCCGGATCGGTCCGCGAATCCGGACGGGACGAGATTCGGTGGCCACAGCTCGGGATCCGGGACGAAGCTGGCGATCACGGCGCGCGCCCCGGGGTCGAAGTGCGAGGCGACGAGGGTGCACCGGGACAGCAACGCGGGGAGCCTCACCACCGTCCGGACACCGTCGAGGTCCAGGCGCAGCTCGTCGCCCTCGACCGAGGGCGGGGTCGTCGGACGGTCCGGCACCGGGCACTCCACCCGGTATCCGCCACTACCGTCCGGGGAGACGGAGGGTGTGACCGCCCCGCGTGCGAGTGCCGCCAGCGCCGCGGTCCGGCCCGGGGCGCTCCCGGCGACCATCACCTCGACGGGCCCCGCGAGGAACGTCGAGACCTCCGCCGCGAGGAGGGACAGTCGGTGCGCCTCGCGGGTCCGGGCGTCCGCGCGGTCACCTGCGGCCATCGAGGCGAACCGCACGTGCGCGGGCCAACGAGACTCCACGAACGCGGTCAGCTCCCCCGCCGCCGCGATCCTCCGGACCGCCGCGAGGTCACCGTCGAGTTCCACCACCACCACGTCCCACACTCCCGCGGCGGCCGCCCGCCGGGCGTACTCCCATCCCAGGACAGCGGCGAGGGGCGCGTCCCCTCCGGCGGCCAGCGCCGCGAGCACGTCGTCGTCCGGATCCACCGCACCGGACCTGTACGACTCGAGTCTCGCGGTGGCGTCGTCCGCCCGGACCTCCACGGGCCCCTCGTCGGTCGTGTCCAGCCGCGGATCCACCGCACCGGGGTCCCCGGTCAGGATGAGAGCCGTTCCGCCCGCGTCGAGCAGGAACTGCGCGGTCACCTCCGACCTGGCCGGGGGGTCGCCCCCCATGACGATCGCGACCCTGGCGCCGGTCACCGCGACTCGGCCCGGCGCTTGAGTTCACGCAGGGCCTCGGAGAGGATCCGCCGTTCGGCCCGGTCGCGGAGCCGGCCGATCACCGGCACCACGAGTTCTATCTCCAGCTCGTAGTCGACCCTGGTGCCGCCCTCGACCGGTTCGAGGCGATAGGAGCCCTTCTGCGCACGTTGCAGCGCCGAGCTCTCCAGCCTCCACTCGACGACCCTGTGGTCCGCCGACCAGGAGTAGGCGAGGACGTAGTCGTCGACGATCGCGCCCGCCTCCAGGGCGAACCGGACCCGGTCCGGACGACCGTCCGCGCCGACGGACAGGACCTCGGCGACCCGGATCGACGTGGACCATTCGGGATACGAGTCGAAGTCCGAGATGACGGCCATCACGTCCTCGACCGTCGCGTCGATCACGGTGGAGTCGCTGGTCGGCCACACCTCGGGGGCGCCGTTGTCCTCGCTCATATCCCCCAGCTTCACATATCTTCGGCCGGGATGCGCCCTGGCGACCGGCGCCCGGGCACACGGGTGACGTGGATGCCGACCGGCCCCGGGGATAGTGTGTCCTCACTGCGATTAGACCATCGATCGTCTCCACCAGGAGGACCCTTTGCGCGAATACGTCGCCGCCCCCGCCACTTTCACCGTCCCCGACGACTGGTCCTGCGCCCAGGCGGCCTACGACCGCGCGGAGCGGACGCCGGACAACGTGGCGTTCCAGCGGCCGGTCGACGGTCGGTGGACGGATGTCACCAACCGGGAGTTCGCCGAGACGGTCCGCGTGGTGGGTCGGGGTCTCGTCGCCCGAGGCGTCCAGGCCGGGGACAGGGTCGCCCTCCTGTGCTCGACCCGATACGAGTGGAACGTGATCGACTTCGCGATCTGGGCCGCCGGCGCGGTCACGGTGCCCGTCTACGACAGCTCCTCGGCCGAGCAGATCCGGTGGATCATGGAGGATTCGGGCGCCCGGCTCGCCATCGTCGAGAAGGAGACCCACGCCGCCACCACCCGCGAGGGGATCAGCGGGCTGGAGGCGGCCCCCGACGTCCTCGTGATCGAAGGAGACACCCCCGCGTTGGACGCCCTCGCCGCGGGTGCGACCGAGGTGCCCGACGCGGTACTCGACGAACGGCGCGCCGGGGTGACCGCCGACTCCCCCGCGACGTTGATCTACACCTCGGGCACCACCGGACGCCCCAAGGGGTGCATGCTCACCCACCGCAACTTCATGTCCGAGGCCCTCGCGGTCCTCGAGACGCCGTTGAACCAGTACCTCCGCCAGGACGCGACCACCGTCATGTTCCTGCCCCTGGCCCACGTGCTGGCCCGCGCCATCACCTACGCCGGGTTCCACGCGGGTGTCCGCATCGCCCACTCGTCGGACCTGACCAATCTCGTGGACACGTTCTCCGAGATGCAGCCCCACTACATCCTGGCCGTCCCGCGCGTGTTCCAGAAGGTCTTCAACAAGGCCCAGGCCACCGCCCAGGACGGCGGCACCGTCAAGGCCTGGATGTTCGACAAGGCCACCGACACCGCGGTCGCGTACTCCAAGGCCAACCGCAGTGGACGCGTCGGGCCGCTGCTCAGGCTTCGCCACGCCCTGTTCGCCAAGCTCGTCTACGCCAAGCTCGTCGCGGCGCTCGGCGGCCGCTGTGAGATCGCCATCTCGGGTGGGGCGCCCCTCGGTGAGCGCCTGACGCACTTCTTCGACGGCATCGGTGTCAACATCTTCGAGGGATACGGCCTCACCGAGACGTGCGCCGCGATCGCGGTCAACACCCCCGGTCAGATGCGTATCGGCACCGTCGGCCAGCCGCTGCCCGGGTGTGCGGTCCGGATCGCACCTGACGGTGAGGTCGAGGTGAGCGGCCCGGTGGTGACCTCCGGCTACTGGCGTAACGAGCGCGCCACCGCCGAGGCGTTCTCCGACGGGTGGTTCAGGACCGGGGACCTCGGGTCCCTGGACGAGGACGGCTACCTGACCATCACCGGTCGCAAGAAGGAGATCATCGTCACCGCCGGGGGCAAGAACGTCGCCCCGAGCCAGCTCGAGGACGCGCTCCGGGCCGACCCGCTCGTGGCCGAGGCGGTGTGCGTGGGCGACGGCAAGCCGTTCATCTCGGTGCTGCTCACCCTCGACCCGGAGGCACTGGAGCGGTGGAAGGCCCACCACGGTAAGACCGGCTCGCTGTACGAGCTGCTCCGGGACGCGGACATGATCGAGCATCTCGACCAGGCGCTGTCCCGGGCCAACCGGACCGTCTCCCACTCCGAGGCGATCAAAAAGTACCACGTGCTACCCGACCAGTTCACCGAGGAGACCGGGGAGCTCACCGCCTCGCTCAAGGTCAAGCGGAACGTGGTGCACCAGAAGTTCGCGGCCCAGATCGAGGACCTCTACGCCTGACCCACGGCCGGGTCGGGGTTCGAGCCGGGGCTAGTCGCCGGAGAGCACCCGCCGCATGTCGCGTGCCAGGTCCTCCCAGCGCCACGACCCGAGAACCCAGGAGCGTCCGCGGACGCCCATCGCGGAGGCGCGTGGCCGGTCCGAGAGCAGACCGGCCACGGCCTCGACGATCTCGCCGTCCGAGGTCCCGTCCACCACGAGACCGGTGCTCCCGTCCACGACGGTCTCCGGAGCGCCACCACTCCGGCCGGCCACCACGGGGACACCGCAGGCGGACGCCTCCAGGTACACGATCCCCAGCCCCTCCACGTCCAGTCCCCCGCCCCGGGTGCGGCACGGCATGGCGAACACGTCCGCCATCCGGTGGTGGTCGACGATCTCGTCCGCCGGGATCCGACCGGTGAAGATCACCCGGTCGGACACCCCGTGCCTGCGGGCCAGACCCTCGAGCGTGCGACGGTACGGACCACCCCCGACGACGACGAGGACCGCTCCCGGAACGCGGCGGGCGATCTCGGGCAACGAGCGGATGAGCGCGTCCTGACCCTTGCGCGGGACGAGTCGTGAGAGACACACGATCACCTCCCGGTCCGCCACCCCGTAGCGTTCCCGGATCGCCCTACGCCGCACGGGATCGGGACGGAACCTGGCCGTGTCGACGCCTCCGGGCTGGTGCACGAGTCGGGCGTGTGGACCGAACGCCGCCGCGAAGCGACGTCTCGTGTAGTCACTCACGTAGGTGACGGCGTCGGTGGACTCCCCGATCAGCCTGAGCACCTGCCGCGAACCCGGCAGCATCGACCACCCCACCTCGTGACCGTGGGTGCTGGCGACGATCCGCTCGACGGGCCCCTCCCGGAGGACGGGCGCCATCACGGCCAGCGGCGCCGCCGCACCGAACCACACCGTGCTCGCCCCGAAGTCCGAGGCGAGCCTCCGCGCACGCACCGCGAGCTCCGGCGTGGGCAGCAGCATCTCCGTCGGCACCCTCTCGACCAGGTAGGGACGGGAGTCGTCGTAGTCGGTCGAGTCGCTACCCCGGAACGTCGAGGCGAGGACCGCCACGTCCTCGGGATCGAGATGCGCCAGATAGGTCTCCAGGTACGACTGGATGCCGCCGGGTCGCGGCGGATAGTCGTTGGTGATCAGCAGGGTCTTCGTCATCACGTCCGAGACTGCCACAGTGTCCGGGTCTCCCCCGCCCGGCGTCCCCGCGTCAGTACCGTCGGATCCCGCTGATCGGCATCGCGTCGACCTTGTCGAGTTTGACCGGGACCCCATAGGTCGACGCGTGCAGCACCAGTCCGTCGCCGGCATACATGCCGACGTGGGTCGCCCCCGGGTAGTAGATGACGAGGTCGCCCGGTTGGATGTCGGCCATCGCGACGGGTGCGCCCGACACCGCCTGCGCCTGACTCGACCGCGGTAGCGTCTTCCCCTCCTGCGCGTACGCCCACACCATGAGTCCCGAGCAGTCGAACTCCTCCGCGCCGGTCGCCCCCCAGGAGTACGGGGAACCGAGCCGGGTGAGAGCCACCTTCAGCGCCGCGGTGTTGACGCCGTCGACAGCCGGGGCGACGTAACCGGGCGGGACCAAAGGGCCGCCGGCCCAGACTGCACGCTGCGCGTCCGAGAGGGCGTCGACACGACGTCTCACCTCATCGATCCGCGCCCGCATCTCCTCCGAGCGCCGGTCGAGCTCATCCGCCCGACCCTGTGCGTCCCGGGCCGAGGCCCGCGCGATCTCCGATGCCACGTCCGCGTCCCTGCGGAGGCGGGCGGCCTCAGCCGAGGCGGCACGCGAGGCGTCCAGGGCGCTGGTGGTGGTGCCGGACAGCCGCTGCAGCGTTCCGAGCCGGTCGACCAGGTCGCGGGGACTCTCGGCGAGGACGGCGGCCCGTGTCGCCCCGGTGTCGCCCCCGCGATAGCGCACGGTCGCGAGTCGATCCACCAGGGACTGGTCGCGCGAGGCACCGGCGTCGGCGACCACGGCGAGCCCGGCGGCGACCCCGGCCTCGCGTTCGCGTCGTTCCCGTTCGGCGTCGGCCCGCTCGAGTTCCGCGCGCGCCAGATGGAGCTCCTCACCGAGCGCTCCGGCCTCCGCGGACAACCTCGCCAGCTCCGCCAGGTCCTCACCGGGTGCGTCATCCGTCGAATCGACACCGGCCCGTGCGGTGCTCTGCCCCGGGCCCCCCGCCTGCGCCGGCCCCACCACCCGGGTGGGGTCCGCGGTCTGAGCCGACACCGTCACGACCCCGGAACTCAGGACAACGAGAGCGGCCACGATGAGGGCGACCGGCCGGGCTCTGGGGGTCATGGGCAATTGTGACACTCTCGGATCGCTGTTCAGTGACGAGCGGAACGCGGCGGGGGCACCGTCAGACTCCGTTGCCGAGATGGTACAGACGACGAACCCCGCCGGTACCGGTTACGTGACCGGCGTTCGGCGGGGTTCGCGGACGTGCGTGGTGCGAGACGGCTCAGTAGTAGCGGGTCGCACCGTAGAACGGCATGGAGTCCACCGGCGCGTAGCTCACAGAGGTGCCGGAGTACGGGGCATGGACGACCTGGCCGTTGCCGGCGTAGATCCCCACGTGGCTGGCGCCGCTGTAGAAGGCGACGATGTCCCCGGGCTGCAGGTCGGCCTTGGAGACCTGGGTCCCGCCGCCGATCTGGGCCTGGCTGGTGCGCGGGATGGAGATTCCCGCCTCCTTGTACGCCCACGAGGTCAGGCCCGAGCAGTCGAACGAGTTGGGGCCGGTGGCGCCCCAGACGTACGGCGAACCGACGCGGGTGCTGGCGGCGTCGAGGATGCGCTGACCGGTGGAGATCTGCGGCGCCGGGGCGGCGAACTCGACGGGGGCCGCCTGTGCGGCGGCGGCCTGGGCCAGGCCGGCCGGGAGGGCGATGCCCTCAGGGAGGTCGACGGTGACCTGTGCGGGCACACCGGGCAGACGCAGCTCGACGGGGACGTCGACGGTCACCGGCGCGGCGGCCGCGGTCCCGGCGCCGGCGATGGCGGCTCCGGCCGCGAGCAGTCCTGCGGTGGCGACACGACGCCCGGTCGAGTTGGCCTTGATGCTGTGGGCTCCCACGAGAGTGATTTCCTCTTTCTTCCTGGACACCGACCGGGTTAGCTGACGGGTTCGGACACGGAAGTCTGTCCTACGCCCGGACCTCTCGGCCCTCGGGCGATTCACCCCAGTGGAACGTGGTTCCCCGGTGCACCGTGGTTGGCGCTTTGGTGGTGACCCCGGCCCCCCACCGGCGGGCGGGTGATGACTTCCGAGGTCTCGAAAAGGTTACGAAACCATCTCGTCGAAGTCCAGTCCATCCGCTAGGCGGCCGTCTCCGAGGCCATGATCTCGACCGTCGAGACCATTCCGAGCTCCATGAGCACCTCGATCGCCGAACGCACCTCCGGCTCCAGGACGTACCCACACGACTCCTCGGAAAGCGCGTCCACCTGCGACTCTCCGGCCAGGAGCACCGAGACGACGCAGTCCTCACACCGGCGCGGGCGGGCCGGGCACCGTGAGCAGTCCATCGAGAACATGATCTACATCACACTCCGTCCTGGGCGTGTTGCCCATTCGTTACCGGGCCGCGATCTACGGCTCGAGGCCGACCGTAACGGCGGGGTACGACATCCCCCTCCGCGGCGGCGGGCCGCACCCGGCCTCCGCCACGACCGTCCGCCCCGCCACTGTCGGACCGGGTCGCTACCGTCGGCACCATGCCCACTCCCCCGACGCGAGAGCCGGTCCGCACGCCCGGGCCCCAGGGGGTCCAGGCGGCGTTCGACGAACTCGAACCGATGCTCTCCGAGGTGACGTTCGTCGTGGTCGACCTGGAGACCACCGGCACCCGACCGGGGACGGACGAGATCACCGAGATCGGCGCGGTCCGCGTACGGGGCGGCGAGGTCCGGGCTGAGCTGTCCACGTTCGTCGCCATCGACGGTGCCCTGCCGGGGCACATCAGCAGGCTCACCGGTATCGACCCCGGCGACCTCGTCGGGGCGCCCACCCTCGGAGAGGTGATGGCGACGTTCCTGGAGTTCTCCCGCGGCGCCGTCCTGGTCGCCCACAACGCCCGGTTCGACCTCGGTTTCCTCCGGGCGGCTGCCGTCTCCACCGACCATCAGTGGCCGGATCCCCCGTCGATCTGCACGCTCGCCCTGGCACGTCGGATTCTCCACCGTGGCGAGACCCGCGGACACCGTCTCGGTGAACTCGCCGCCCATCTGGGATCCACCGTCGAGCCCAACCACCGGGCGCTCCAGGACGCCCGCGCCACCGTCGACGTCCTCCACGCCCTGATCTCCAGGGTCGGGGACTGCGGGGTGGCCACCCTCACCGAGCTCCGGTCGTACGACGGCCGCCTCGCCCCCGAGGTACTGCGCCGCGCCGCGCTGACCGAAGCGCTCACCACCGGTCCCGGCGTCTACCTCTTCCGTGACGGGTCGGGGGGCGCCCTGTACGTGGGGTCATCCGTGTCGGTGCGGCGGAGGGCCCGTTCCTACTATTCCGGAGCCGACTCGCGCAGCAGGATGCGCACGATGGTCGGGCTGGCCGCGAGTGTCGAGTCGGTGCCCTGTGCGCACCTCCTGGAGGCGTGGACCGTCGAGGAGCGGCTCATCGATTCCCTGCAACCGCCGTACAACCGGCGCTCGCGGAGTCCCCGTCGCGGGTGGTGGCTCTCCCCACCCTCCGGGCGCGCGATCCGTGGACAGGTCACCCGCACACCGGAGCACCCGTCCGCCCTCGGCCCGTTCCGGAGATCCGAGGACGCCAGGTCGGCGTGGCTGGACCTCGTCGAGACCCTCGGTTCCCCGCCCGACGCGGAGGACTGGGAGGCGCTGGTCGCCGGCCGGAGCTCCGCGACCGTCAGGGCGATGGTCGACCAGATCGACGCGATCGCGGCGGGCGGAGCGTTCGAGCGCGCGGCCCGGTTGCGCGATCGCACGGCGACGCTCGTCCGGATCCTCACCCGGCAACAGGAGCTCGCCGCCACCGCCGGCCTGCCCGAGCTGGTCCTGGCCCAGCCCGGCCCCGCGCGCACATGGGCCGTGGCAGTCGTGCGTCACGGACGTCTGGCCGCCTCGGGGATCGTGCCGGCCGGGGCCGCCCCCCTCCCCGTCATCGACTCACTCAGGGCGGGCGCCACGACCGTGCGACCCGGACCCGGGCCGTTCTCCGGCGCCAGCGCCTCGGAGATCCGGAACGTGCACAGATGGATCGACTCCGCACCCACCCGCATCGTGTCGGTCGCGGGTTGCTGGGCCCTCCCCGTCGACGGTGCCCACACTCTGACCGCATGGGCGGATCGAGCCGAACGGGCGGCCGCGGAGACGAGCAGAGCAGGGATCAGTCCCGCGCGACGCTGAAGGCCGCCCACCTGTCCAGGAGTCCGGCCGCCTCGCCGTCGTCCACCGCCCTCGCGGCGCGATCCACCGCCGACGTCATCGCGGTCACCAGGTCAGCTCCCGGCTCGAGTCCGTCGAAAGCCACCAGCGCAGCCGCGGAATTGAGCAGGACGGCATCCCTGACGGGGCCCTTCTTACCCGCCAGCAGGTCCCGGGCGACGCCCGCGTTGTGCTGCCCGTCCCCCCCACGCAGCTCCTCGATCGCGCACGTCGCCATCCCGAAGTCGCCGGGGGCGATCTCGTCCTCCTCGATCCGGCCGTGCGAGACGCGCAGCACGCGGGTCGGCCCGGTCATCGTGATCTCGTCGAGGCCGTCGGCTCCCCGCACGACGAGCGCCGAGCGCCCGCGGAGCGCGAAGACCTCCGCCATCACGGTCATGAGACGGTCGAAGGCGCACCCGATGAGGTTGGCCGCGGGGGCCGCGGGGTTGGTCAGGGGACCCAGGATGTTGAAGACGGTCGGGATGCCGATCTCCCGCCGTGGCGCGGCGGCGAAGCGGAGGGCGGGATGGAACACGGGGGCGAAGCAGAAGGCCACACCCACCTCGTCGACACACCGGGCGACCTCCTCCGGGCCCAGGTCGATCGCCACCCCGAGAGCCTCGAGGACGTCGGCCCCTCCGCTCTTCGATGACGCCGCACGATTACCGTGCTTGACCACGGGCACTCCGCAGGCGCTCACGACGAGGGCGGACATGGTGGAGATGTTCACCGTTCCCTGCCGGTCCCCGCCGGTCCCGACGATGTCGACGCAGGGCCGGGAGGTCGGCACGCGACGCGAGTAGTCGAGCATCGTGGAGGACAGGGCGTCCAGTTCCGGACCCGTGACACCCTTCATGTCGAGCGCGACCCCGAACGCCGCGATCTGCGCATCCGTCGCGAGGCCCTCCATGATCCGGGACATCGCCCAGCGGGCGTCCGCCGGTTCCAGGTCCTCACCCGCCGTGAGCGTGCCGAGTACCCCGGGCCAGGACCGGCCCTCGTCGAACGCTGCAGAACTCCCCACGTGTCCCGACCTCTCTCCCTGGATCCCGGCGGTCCGTCACCGTCCGACCGCACAGTGACAATCGTGCCACCAGCCGCGTCGTCGGTGCCCGCGGACTCCCGTCACGGGACCCGTTCCCCCAGCCGCAGAAGAGCCTGAGAAGGCCCTGATACCCCTGCACGGGGTGCGTCCCCTGACGGGTTACCGGGGAGTTCTAGGAACGACCTGCGAAAACGCTGTGGGGACACGCCGAAATCGGGGGTCCCTGCAGCCTCCGCCCACCTCAGGGGTCATACTTGGCCTCGTGACGAGCGCAGTGGATAACTCAGGATCGGCAATGGCTCAGCGCGTTCATTCGCTGAACCGGCCGAACATGGTCAGTGTGGGCACCATCATCTGGTTGTCCCAGGAGTTGATGTTCTTCGCGGGGCTGTTCGCGATGTACTTCGTCTCCAAGGCGAACTCGGGAGGTGACTGGCCCTCCTACCCGACGCACCTCAACGTCCCGTTCGCCCTGACTATCACGGCGATCCTCGTGGCGTCCTCGGTTACCTGTCAGATGGGCGTCTTCGCCGCCGAGCAGGGTGACGTCTTCGGTCTCCGTCGCTGGTACATCATCTCGGCCCTCATGGGCACGGTCTTCCTCATCGGTCAGGCCTACGAGTACGTCATGCTGTACCTCGAGGGCACCACGATCTCGTCCAGCGTCTACGGGTCCGTCTTCTTCATCACCACCGGTTTCCACGGCCTCCACGTGGCGGCCGGCGTCCTGGCGTTCGTCGTCCTCGTCATGCGGACGACCATGTCCCGGTTCACTCCCGCCCAGGCCACGGCGGCCATCGTCGTGTCGTACTACTGGCACTTCGTCGACGTGGTCTGGATCGGCCTCTTCGTCACCATCTACTTCATTCAGTAGTCAGCTGGCCGCAGGACGCTGCGTCCAGCAGGTCCCAACTCCAAAGGGAACTCATAATGAACTCACCTCACCCACCCGCTGCGGACACGCCGTCGCCGGAGCCCGCGGTGAATCCGGCGCGCCCGGTCTCGTCCAAGCGTCGCCGTAAGGCGACCGGCGCGCTCGTCATCGCCGCCGGTCTCCTCGGCGCCGGGGCCATCGCCACTGCCGTCGTTCCCGATCCCCAGGTCGCGACGGCCCAGCAGGACCAGGCCGCGCTCATCGCCGAGGGCAAGCAGATCTACGACGTCGCGTGCATCACCTGCCACGGAATGAACCTGCAGGGTGTCGAGGACCGCGGGCCCTCGCTCGTCGGCACGGGCGCGGGCGCGACCTACTTCCAGGTCCATTCCGGTCGTATGCCGGCGGCCAACAACGAGGCCCAGGCCGAGCGCAAGAAGCCGCGCTACAGCGAGCACCAGATCATCGCGCTCGCGGCGTACGTCCACCTCTTCGGCGGCGGTCCCGAGATCGTCACCGATCCCGACGGGTCGATCGCCCAGGGGTCGCTGCGCGGTGCCTCGGGCGAGGCCCGCGCCGAGGAGATCGCGCGCGGTTCCGAGCTCTTCCGCCTCAACTGCGCCTCCTGCCACAACTTCACCGGTCGCGGCGGAGCGCTGTCGGCGGGCAAGTACGCCCCCATCCTCGACCCTGCCAACGAGCAGGAGATCTACCAGGCGATGCTCACCGGTCCGCAGAACATGCCCAAGTTCTCGGACCGTCAGCTCACGCCTGACGAGAAGAAGGACATCATCGCCTTCATCAAGGACACGGACTCCAAGGTCTCGCCCGGCGGCTACGCGCTCGGCGGACTCGGCCCCGTGACCGAAGGTGTGGCCATCTGGCTAGTCGGCATCGTCGCCCTCATCGGTGCGACCCTCTGGATCGGATCCCGTTCATGAGTGAGACCCCCAAGAACCCGTCCCCCGCGGACCTCGACCGGATGAGCGACGCCGAGCTCGTCCGGTTGGGAACCGAACTCGACGAGGTCGACGTCCGATTCCGCGAGAACCGGTGGCCGGACGGTGTCACCACGCGATCCGAGAAGCGTGCCGCACGAGTCGTCACCACCTGGTTCGCACTGTCCGCGGTCCTCGCGCTGGCCTTCGCCGTCATCTACATCGCCTGGCCCTGGGAGTACCGCGGCCAGGGCGAGGACGGCTACTGGCTCTACATGGTGTACACGCCCCTCCTCGGCCTGACGATCGGCCTGTCGATCCTCTTCCTGGGCTTCGGTGCGGTGCAGTTCACCAAGAAGTTCATCCCCGAGGAGATCTCGGTCCAGACCCGTCACGACGGCCCGTCGGAGGACATCGACCGCCGGACCCTCGTCGCCGGGCTCAACGACTCCTGGAAGACCTCGACCCTGGGTCGCCGCAAGGTCATGGGCGGCTTCCTCGGAGCGAGCGTGGCCCTCATCGGTCTGTCCGCGATCCTGCCGCTCGGTGGCATGGTCAAGAACCCGTGGCGCCGTGGGGAACTCACCATCGCCGGAGACGGCACCCTGCACACCACGGGGTGGACCCTCGCGTCGGACACCCGTCCGGACGGGCTCCCGGCCGAGAAGGTGTACCTCGGTCGCGACACCGGCAAGGTCTACCCGGACGGCCATCCCCCCGCGGGTGAGGGACGCCTCGAGCGCATCCACGTCGAGGACCTCTCAGCCGGTGGACTCGAGTCGGTCTTCCCGCTTCCCGAGAGCGCCCTGGGCGACTTCGAGGAGCACATGCACTCGATCCACGGGGCGCGCAACTCGGTCATGCTGATCCGCTTCCGCCCCGCCGACTCGGCCCGGGTGATCAAGCGCAAGGGCCAGGAGAACTTCAACTACGGCGACCTCTACGCCTACTCGAAGATCTGCACGCACCTGGCGTGCCCCACCTCACTGTACGAGCAGCAGACGCACCGCTTCCTCTGCCCGTGCCACCAGTCGCAGTTCGACGCGCTCGAGTACGCGAAGCCGATCTTCGGCCCCGCCGCGCGCGCACTGCCGCAGTTGCCCATCGCGGTTGACAGCGAGGGTTACCTCGTCGCCAACGGTGACTTCATCGAGCCGGTCGGACCTGCCTTCTGGGAGCGTCGTTCATGAGTAACAACACCAAGCTCGCGACGATCGGGGACAACCTCGACTCGCGATACACCATGGCCAAGGGCATGCGTCGGCAGATCAACAAGGTCTTCCCCACGCACTGGTCCTTCCTGCTGGGCGAGATCGCCCTGTACAGCTTCATCATCCTGCTGATCTCGGGTGTGTACCTCACCCTCTTCTTCGACCCGTCGATGTCGAAGGTGATCTACCAGGGTGCCTACGCGCCCCTCAACGGCATCGAGATCTCCCGGGCCTACGAGACGGCGCTCAACATCTCGTTCGAGGTCCGCGGCGGCCTGTTCGTGCGCCAGATCCACCACTGGGCGGCACTACTCTTCGTCGCCTCGATGATCGTCCACATGATCCGCATCTTCTTCACCGGCGCGTTCCGTCGCCCGCGTGAGGCCAACTGGGTCATCGGTTGCGTGCTGCTGCTGCTGGGCATCGTCGAGGGCTTCCTCGGCTACGGCCTCCCGGACGACGTCCTGTCGGGAACCGGCATCCGGATCACCTCCGGCATCATCGTCGGGCTCCCGGTGATCGGGACCTGGATGCACTGGATGATCTTCGGCGGGGACTTCCCCGGCGATCTCCTGATCCCGCGCTTCTACATCCTGCACGTGCTCATCATCCCCGCTATCATCCTGGCCCTCATCGCCGCGCACCTCGCGCTGGTCTGGTACCAGAAGCACACGCAGTTCCCCGGGCCGGGCCGCACGGAGAACAACGTCGTCGGCGTCCGGATCCTCCCGGTCTTCGCCGTCAAGTCCATCGCGTTCGGCGCCATCACGGTCGGCATGCTCATGCTCTTCTCGGGCCTGTTCACCATCAACGCGATATGGAACCTCGGGCCGTACAACCCATCCCACATCTCCGCCGGCTCGCAACCCGACTGGTACATGCTGTGGACCGAGGGCGGCGCCCGCGTGATGCCTGCGTGGGAGATCTACCTGGGCAACTACACCATCCCTGCCGTCCTCTGGGTGGCCGTGATGCTCGGCGCCATGGTCGCGGTGATGTTCCTGTACCCGTGGATCGAGGCCAAGCTCACCGGTGACACCGCGCACCACAACCTGCTCCAGCGTCCGCGCGACGTTCCGGTTCGTACCGCCGCCGGCGTCATGGCCATCACGTTCTACGTGATCCTGGTGTTGATGGGATCCAACGACCTCATCGCGTATCACTTCAACATCTCGCTGAACGCCACCACATGGGCGGGCCGGATCGGTCTGATCCTGCTGCCGCCGGTCATGTACTTCTTCACCTACCGTCTCTGCCTGGGTCTCCAGCGGGCCGACCGGGAGGTCCTGGAGCACGGGATCGAGACCGGCATCATCATGCGGATGCCGCAGGGCGAGTTCGTCGAGGTCCACCAGCCGCTGGGCGGGATGGACGAGCACGGTCACGCGGTTCCGCTCGAGTACGCGGGTGCCAAGGTGCCCACGAAGATGAACCAGCTCGGTGCGGCCGGCCGGCCCCCGCGGGGCGCACTCACCGCCGACCCCGTCGACGAGGTGCGTCATCTCGACGACGCCGATCACGGCAAGCACGACCGCGAGCACTCGATGCTCACCACGTTGCAGCAGGAGAACCGTACGCGTCGCCACGACGAGCACTGATCCACCGCTGACACCCGACCGCGGGCCGGAGCTCCGAGAGGAGTTCCGGCCCGCGGTCGTCTCGCCTCCTCCACCGGGGGCGAGTGATCTTTCGGGAGCGGGTGATCTGTCGGGGGGTCGACGTCGCGGGCCGCGTGACACCGGCCTCACCCCGGCGCCTGGGACGTCCTCCTCATGGGACGGGTTGGGCCGGAGGCCCGTGGGACCACCCGGGAGGTGCGGTCACCGTGCCCGGCCACCCGCGAGAGGTGGCGGGCGCTCCGGTCACCGGGCGACCGGAGCGGGGTTCACCGGCAGCGGCTTCCCGGCCATGTCGGCCACGGCCCGGAAGGCCATGGTCATGCCCGACCCCAGGGGAACCCCGGGACCCGGGTATGCCTCACCGGACACCGACGCCGACGAGTTGCCGGCGGCGTAGAGGCCCGGGATCGGTGCACCGTCGGTACCCACCACGGCCCCGTTCGGGTCGATCACGGCACCACCCTTGGTGCCCAGGTCCCCCAGCACCAGGCGCACGGCGTGCAGACGATCGCCCCCCAGGGGCCGCAGGCATTCCTCGGCAGTGGAGGCGCCGAGGAAGAACCTCCCGTACGGATCCTCGCCCCGTCCGAAGTCGTCATCTCTGCCCTGCGCGGCATGGCCGTTGAACCGGGTGACGCTCTCGGCGAGGACGTCCGGATCGATACCGATGGCCTGGGCCAGCTCCCCGATCGTCGCTGCGGTGTGCCAGAGCCCGGCCGCCCGCAGCTGCTCGGGATCAGGGGCGGGGACGCAGATCGCCGGATACCCGCCCGCCTCCGAGTCATCGAAGACGAACCAGAACTCCTCGCCCGCTCCGTCGTCCATCCGGGCGTGCATGCGACGGCCCATCTGGTCGTACGGCAGGAGTTCGTTGGCGAAGCGACGACCTGCGCCGTCGACGATGATCCCGGAGCGGAAACCGAGGGTGAACGCCGCGTGCCCGTTGGGGAACAGTGTCGCCGGACACCACCATGACTGGTCCAGCAGGTCGAGTCTGGCCCCGACCTCGTCGAACATGCGGACGGCGTCCCCGGAACCGGTATCCGGGTGGGAGGCCGACCAGTCAGAGGTCGGCATCCGCTGCCACCGTCGACGCAACTCCGTCGACCGCTCGAATCCGCCCGCGGCGACGAGTACGCCCCGCCGTGCGCGAATCGACCGCAGGCCCGAGCCCTCTCGCACCTCGACCCCCACGACCCGCCCGTCGTCGTCGCGGATAAGTCGCTCCGCAGCCGTCGACAGCCAGAGCTCGGCCGACTCCATGCCATCCAACGCCAGCACGAGCCGGGCGACCCAGGCGCGGCCGCCCTCCAACCTGGCGGTGTCCTCCGGGGAACCGAACTGATCCGACGGCACCGAGGAGCGGATATCTCCGGTGCGCTCACCGACCTCCTCCCCCTTGATGGGCTTGGGGTAGATGCTTCGACCCACCTCCTGGCGTCCGGGTGCGTCGAAGTAGTCGGGGAACGCCTGGAATCTCGTAGGGATCCCCAGCGTGTCCTGGAGGAAGTCGACGACCATCGGCCCGGTGTTCAGGTACGCGTCCTGCAGGTCGTGGTCGGTCCGGTCGCCCACGACGGCGCGGAAGTAGGTGCGGCCCGTGTCCACCGAGTCCTCCAGCCCGTCGCGGGCGAGGACGGCGTTGCCGGGCAACCACACCGCGCCGCCCGAGTACGCGGAGGTGCCCCCGAAACGGTCCGTCTTCTCGACGAGACAGGTGGACAGCCCCCGCGAGGCCGCCGCGGCCGCGCCGAAGAGCGCCGCGACGCCCGATCCCACCACAACCACATCGAACTCTGCATCGAACGTGCCGGCCTGCGTCGTCACGGGCTCTCCTCGTCTCGTCGTCACGGGCACACGGCCCGGACACCGGCCGTGGGCCGACGCCTACTAGAACACGTTCTACACTAGCTTCCCGGCGCGTTTCCGTGGCCCGACCGGCGGGTTTCGTGACACCTCAACGTCGTGCGGGCATGATCGCGGTGTGACGCGCAACGAGGTCGAACACACCGAGGACGGTCGCTACATCGTGGTCAGGGGGAGGCGATGGAGGGCCACCGATCCGTCGATCCCGGACACGCTCAGGACCGAACTCGTCTCCGCGCTCATGACCGGCCGCCGGCTCGTGAAGTCCGAGGGTGACGCCGCGCGGGTGATGGTGCACGACGCCAAGACCGCGCTGGGCGAGCGCGGCGACCCCTGGTGGGATCCGACCGAGGAGGGGACGCGGAACCGGTTGGCCGCGACGATCCGAACGCTGCTCCGCTCCCGCGGCGAGGGCTCGATCTGCCCCAGCGACGCCGCCCGCACGGTGGGCGGCGAACAGTGGCGCGAGCTCATGGACACCGCCCGACAGGTCGCCCTGGATCTCCGAGCGGACGGCGTCGTCGCCATCACGCAACGTGGCCGGGTCGTCTCCGGAGCCGACATCCGAGGCCCGATCCGCATCGTGGCGGCGGACGCGCTCGACTTCCGGCCACCGACGGACGGCAGCGTGGCACGGGACTGAAGCTACCAGCCGGTAACCCCCGCCATGTCGCGGTTCGCGACCTTGTACGATCACTTCTGGTAGGAGACATTCACCAGATCGCCCCGTCCCCCTCTCACGGCGGGTCGTCCAATGGAAAGGCATACACCCTTGCGTCGCACAGTGTTCAACGAAGACCACGAGGCCTTCCGCCAGACCATCCGCGCCTTCATCGAGTCCGAGGTGTCCCCCCATTTCCAGGAGTGGTTCGACGCGGGCATCGTGCCGCGCGAGTTCTACTACAAGCTCGCCGATCTCGGGGTCTTCGGCATCAACGTCGACGAGGAGTACGGCGGCGCCGGGATCAACTCGCACAAGTTCGAGGCCATCCTGTCCGAGGAGACCGCCCGGGCGGGCGTGAACTTCGGTGGATCGGGCGTTCACGTCCTGCTGGGCCTGCCCTACATCAAGGCCCTGGCGACCGAGGAGCAGAAGCAGCGTTATCTGCCCAAGTTCGTCTCCGGCGAGGAGATGTGGGCGCTGGCCATGACCGAGCCGGGCACCGGCTCGGACCTCGCCGGCATGAAGAGCACCGCCAAGCTCTCCGAGGACGGCACCCACTACGTCCTCAACGGTGCCAAGACCTTCATCACCGGCGGTGTCCACGCCGACCGCGTGATCGTCTGCGCCCGGACCGCTCCCCCGCGCGAGGACGACCGTCGCTTCGGCATCTCCCTCCTGGCCGTCGACACCAAGCTCGCGGGTTACTCCGTGGGACGCAAGCTCGACAAGGTCGGTCTGCGCACCTCCGATACCGCGGAGCTGGCCTTCAGCGACGTCAAGGTCCCTGTCGAGGACCTGCTCGGCGAGGAGAACCGTGGTTTCTACTACCTCGGCCAGAACCTGCCGTCCGAGCGCTGGGGAATCGCGTACGGCGCCTACGCCCAGGCCGCGGCCGCGGTGCGCTTCGCCAAGGAGTACACCCAGCAGCGCACGGTCTTCGGCAAGGAGGTCGCCTCGTTCCAGAACACCAAGTTCGAACTCGCCGCCTGCCAGGCCAAGGTCGACGCGGCGCAGGCCGTCGCCGACCGCGCGCTCGAGGCACTCGACGAGGGAGAGCTAACCGCGGCCGAGGCCGCATCGGCCAAGCTGTTCTGCACCGAGATCGCGGCCGAGGTCATCGACCGTTGCCTGCAGCTGCACGGCGGATACGGGTTCATCAACGAGTACCCGATCGCCCGCCTGTACACCGACAACCGGGTCAACCGGATCTACGGCGGGACCAACGAGGTCATGAAGACCATCATCGCCAAGGACATGGGACTGTAGTCCCCCACCGGGCCTGATCCGGGCCGGGACCTGCGCGCCGCGCGGGTCCCGGCCCGAGCTCGTTCCCGGGTGATGCCCCCGACGTCGGAGACGCCACGACCGCGGGTTGCCGACATGAGTCCCGGCTTCGGGCGGTGATCCGTGAACAAACGAAGCCCCCACCGCGTCTCGCGGTGGGGGCCTCGTGGGGTCTGACCGTCGGTCAGTGCTTCTCGCGGCCCCAGTGGTACTCGAAGACCAGGGCACAGGCGGTGATGATCAGCGCGGTCGCGCCACCGAGCAGCACCCACCAGTTCCAGAACGCCGCGCCGAAACCGATGATGAGGATCGAGAAGGCGATGAAGAACGGCCAGAAGCTGTGCGGGCTGAAGAACCCGAGCTCGCCGGCGCCGTCGGAGATCTCCGCCTCCTCGTAGTCCTCGGGAAGCGTGCTGATGCGCCGCGCCACGAAGCGGAGGTACCCACCGATCAGCAGGCACAGCCCGGCGGAGAGCACGAGAGCCGTGGAGCCCACCCACTCGATACCCGTGCGCGAGGTGCCCGTGAGGTAGGTGTACGCGATGGCCAGGATGGCGAGGAAGACCACCAGTCCGTCGAAGATTCTTACTGTTGCGTTCATCGTGCAGGAGCCCTTCGCGTGATACCGGGAGAGACGTCAGTTAGCGGATGCGTTCTCGATGATGTTGTTCTGGTCGCGGGTATCGCTGCGGCCGGTCTTGAACGGTGCCGTGGACGTGGAGTAGGGCTCCTCGCCGATCGACGCGAGCGCCTCCGCGTTGGACGCGGTCGGGTTGTCCTGGCGGAACTGGATGTACTCCGCGAAGGCCTCCGGCGACACCGCCCTGAGCTCGAAATTCATCATCGCGTGGTACGCGCCGCACATTTCGGCACACCGTCCGACGAAGGCGCCCTCACGCTCGATCTCCGCGATCTGGAACATGCTCAGCTGCTGGTTCTGGCCGGGGTGCGGCATGACGTCGAGCTTGTAGATGAACTCGGGGATCCAGAAGGAGTGGATCACGTCGGCCGCCGCGAGGCGGAACTCGACGCGGGTTCCGGTCGGCAGTACGAGCACCGGGACCTCTTCGGAGGTGCCGACGGTCTCGATGTCGTTGAAGTGGAGGTACGACTTGTCCTCGGCGAGGCGACCGTGGATCGGACCGCCGGCGGCGGGCTCCCCGTGGTGACCGAGGGCCATGCGCTGCTCCTCCGAGAGGACGCCGGCCTCCTCGGCCGCACGCTGGGCCTCCTCGTTGGTGCCGTCCTCGATGGACACACCCGCGACGTCGACCTTGTTGTACCCGAACTTCCAGTTCCACTGGAACGCGGTGACGTCGACCTTGACGCCGACCTCTTCCTCCGGCCGGAGGTCGAGGACCTTGTTCTGCGTGATGACGGTGAAGTAGAAGAGCACCGAGATGATCACGAACGGCACCGCCGTGTAGACCAGCTCGAGCGGCACGTTGTACGCGGTCTGACGCGGGAACTCGCCGTCGTCGTTCTTCCTCTTGCGGTGGAAGGCCATGGTCCAGAAGATGAGGCCCCACACGAAGAACCCGACGACAAGCGAGGTGATGACGGTGATAGTCCAGAACTCCCTGATGGCGATGCCCTCGGGCGTGATCCCGTTGGGGAACCCGAAGTTCATGGTCTGGTTCCACCATTTGTTGTCGGTGTGGAGGCTGCAACCGGACAAAATCAAGCCCAATGTGCCGAGCGACACCGCGAGTGCAGCCCTGCGCGTCCGACGACGCCCGTCACGCTGTTCCACCATCACGCCTTCCTGATCAGCGGCACCGACCACGTGGCCGGGACACTTAGGAATCGTAGACCACGGCTCTCAGTTTGGAAGCCGCGGGTCCCGGCATTTCACCGAACCCACCCCTCCGCCGTCCGGCGCGGCGGGCGGGAGCCCCGGGACCAGTAGTATTCGAACCCATCGTGGCCCGCAGACGCGGGTTCTCCCCCACCCCCGACGACGATCGACGAGGTACCCGACGAATGTGTGGCCTGCTTGGTCTGCTCACCCCCGACGGCTCCGCCCGCGCCCAGGAATCGAGGGTTCTGGGCGCGATGGGGTGCCAGCGTCACCGCGGTCCGGACGAGGTGGGGACCTGGGTCGACGACGACCTGGCGTTCGGCTTCAACCGTCTGTCGATCATCGACATCGCGCATTCGCATCAGCCGCTGCGCTGGGGTCCGCCCGAGGCCCCCGACCGCTACGCCCTGACGTTCAACGGGGAGATCTACAACTACGTCGAACTCCGTGCGCAGCTGCGTGAGGAGTTCGGTGCCGAGTTCCGGACCGAGGGCGACGGGGAGCCGATCGTGGTGGCGTTCCACCACTGGGGCCCCGCCGCCGTCCGCCGGCTCCGCGGGATGTTCGCCTTCGCGATCTGGGACACCGTCGAACGCACCCTCTTCGTGGCCCGCGACCCCTTCGGGATCAAGCCCCTCTACATGGCGACCGGTCCCGGGGGCACCGCGTTCGCGAGCGAGAAGAAGTCGATCACCGAACTGATCGACCTCCTCGCCGTCGACACCTCTCTCGACACCCGCGCCCTACAGCACTACGTCACCCTCCAGTACGTCCCCGAGGACGAGACGCTGACCCGCGGTGTCCGCCGCCTGGAATCCGGTTGCCACGCGACCCTCTCCCCCGGCGCCGCTCCGGTGATCGAGCGCTACTTCGAGCCGACCTTCCCCGTGGTCCCTGTCGCCGACGGCGATTCCGAGCGCCGCTACGAGGAGATCGCCGTGGCCCTCGAGGACTCCGTGGCCAAGCACATGCGCGCCGACGTCACCGTGGGTTCGTTCCTGTCCGGCGGCATCGACTCCACCGCCATCGCCGCGCTCGCCCGGCGTCACAACGAGAACCTCCTCACCTTCACCACGGGGTTCGAGCGGGAGGGTTACTCGGAGGTGGACGTGGCCGCCGAGTCCGCCGCGGCGATCGGTGTGGAACACATCGTCAAGGTGGTCTCGCCCGAGGAGTTCGCCGCCGCGATCCCCGAGATCATCTGGTACCTCGACGAGCCGGTCGCCGATCCGGCCCTGGTCCCGCTGTACTTCGTCGCCCGCGAGGCCCGCAAGCACGTCAAGGTGGTCCTGTCCGGCGAGGGCGCGGATGAGCTCTTCGGCGGATACACCATCTACAAGGAGCCGCTCTCGCTCGCACCGTTCGAGAAGATCCCCGGTGGCCTGCGCCGCGCACTGGGAAGGGTGAGCACGCGGATCCCCGAGGGCACGCGTGGGAAGAGCCTGCTGCATCGCGGATCCATGAGTCTCGAGGACCGCTACTACGGCAACGCGCGCTCGTTCTCCGAGGACCAGGTCCGCTCGGTCCTCACCGACTACCGTCCCGAGTGGAGCCACCAGGACGTGACGGCTCCGATCTACGAGCGCTCCCGCGGGTGGGACCCTGTCGCCCGGATGCAGCACCTGGACCTGTTCACGTGGCTCCGCGGGGACATCCTGGTCAAGGCGGACCGGGTCACCATGGCCAACTCACTCGAGCTGCGCGTGCCGTTCCTCGACCGCGAGGTCTACGAGGTCGCCTCCCGCCTGCCGTACACGGAGAAGGTCGCTCACGGGACCACCAAGTACGCGCTCCGCAAGGCGCTCGAGCGGATCGTGCCGGCGCACGTGCTGCACCGGAAGAAGCTCGGCTTCCCGGTTCCGACCCGCCACTGGCTGGCCGGACCGGAGCTGCACGACTGGGCGCGGGCGCAGGTCCTGGCCTCGGGCACCGACGAGTTCGTGGACAAGGCCGCCGTGATGCGCATGCTCGACGAGCACCGCCGTGGCGAGTCCGACCACAGCCGCCGGATCTGGACGATGCTGTGCTTCATGATCTGGCACGGCATCTTCGTGGAGGGGCGCATCACCCCGGACATCGAGCAGCGGGACTACCCCGTGCGCCTCTAGTCCGACCCGACCCCGCCGCCAGCCGGACCCGATCTCGGGCCCCCGCGGGCCCGACCCATCGAGAAGAGCGTTCCGCACACACCCTCTCGGGTGGTCTCCAGGAGCTAGCGCAACACCCTGACTGATCGGGGTGTGTGGTGGCTCAAGAGTTGGACTGGAGACTGCGGGCGGGGGTGTGTCGGTCCCTGCTCGAGGGAAGTAGCGGGCGTGATGCCGCGGCGCAGTGGGGTGTCAGCGTGGCTACGGCGTGGAGGTGGGCCAAGCTGGCGGGCATGACGTTTGAAGTGGGCCGGCACGGTGGCGTGGGCGTGGATCCCGGGACGGCCGGGACCCAGCGACCCTTGGAGAAGTTGGCGAGTTATCGCCGGTTGAGCTTGTTCGACCGGGTCTATATCCAGGCCATGTTCGAGCTGCCGACTCCGGCCGGTGTCCGGGCTATCTCCCGGGGTCTGGGGGTGGCCGCCTCGACGATTTGCCGGGAGCTGGCTGCCCACTCGTTCGAGCACTGGGGCAAGCGACGCTACGACGCCCGGTTGGCCCACCTGCTGGCCCTGGGCAAGCGCGCACGCTGCCGGCCGGGCAAGCTGGAGACCGCGCAGCTGCGCGGCGAGGTCATCGCCCGGTTGAACCAACGGTTCTCACCTGAGCAGGTCGCCGGCCAGCTGCGGTTGATGTTCCCCGAGCAGCCGGAGATGCACGTGTCCCACGAGACGATCTACCAGGCCTTATATGTCCAGGGCAAGGGTGCGCTGCGGCAGGAGCTCAAGGTCGAAAAGGCGCTGCGATCGGGGCGCAAGGGCCGCGTTCCCGCCTCCCAGCTGCCACCGCGCACCTCCCGCCCGTGGCTGCACGGGGCGCGGCTTTCCGACCGGCCGGCCGAGGTAGAGGACCGTGCCGTGCCCGGGCACTGGGAGGGCGATCTGGTGGTGGGGCCGAACAACTCCGGCATCGTCACCCTGGTCGAGCGCCAGACCCGGTACGTGCTGATCGGCAGGCTTCCCGGCTGCCGGGACAGCGCCACCGTCACCGACGTTCTGGCTCAGATGATCGCGGCGTTGCCCTCCCGATTGGTGGCCACGATCACCTGGGACCAGGGCACCGAGATGGCAGCGCACGCCGCGTTCACCGTCAAGACCGGCTGCCCGGTCTTCTTCTGCGATCCGCACTCGCCCTGGCAGCGCGGATCCAACGAGAACACCAACGGCCTGATCCGGGACTTCTACCCCAAGGGCACCGACTTCAACACCCTCAGCGACGCCGAAATCGCCGAGACCGAGCGCCTTCTCAACATCCGCCCCCGAGAAACCCTCGGCTTCCACAGTCCCCATGCGAAGATGACCGAACTAATCGACGGTGTTGCGCTAGCTACCTGAGACTGCCTCGGGGAATGCGTGCGGAACGCTCTTCTCGTCGGGGGTCGGTCGCTGGCCGGTCGGTGGTCGTCGGCACGGCGGTGAGCGCCCCGGGCGGGATCAGGCGGGCAGCAGCGCCGCGAGCTCCTCGGCGGCCTCGTCCCCGTAGGCCGCGGCGAGTCGCCGGCGCGCGGCGGCGGAGTCGATGCTCCACTCCTGGGTGCCGGTGGTCTCCAGCACGTGGGTGGCGATGAGAGCACCGAACTGGGCCGAACGCTCCAGCGAGAGGCCGTCGACCACACCGGTGAGGAATCCGGCGCGGAACGCGTCGCCGACGCCCGTGGGGTCGAGCAGGTTGTCCGAGGGCACGATGCCCACCTCGAGGGGCTCGGCGCCCTTCTCCACGATCACCACGCTCTTGCCTCCGCGGGTGGTGATGCGGGTACCGACCTTGTCGTCCAGCTCCTCGGCCGTCCACCCGGTCTTGTTCAGCAGGAGTTCGTACTCGTACTCGTTGGTGAACAGGTACCGGGCGCCGTCGACCAGCGCTGCGGCCGCCTCACCGTCGAGGAACGCCAGCTGCTGGGAGGGGTCGGCCGCGAAGTCGAGCCCGAGCTCGCGGCACTCCGCCGTGTGGGAGTTCATCGCGGTCGGGTCGTTGGCGCCGATGAGCACGATCTCGGGCCGACCGATGCGGTCGACCAGGCGGGCCAGGGAGATGGTGGCCGCCTCACCCATCGCGCCGGGGTAGAACGAGGCGAGCTGGGCCATGTCCGAGTCGGTGGTGCACACGAACCGTGCGGTGTGCAGGGCGGAGCTGATGTGGACCGCCGAGGTGTCCACGCCGTGCCTCTCCAGCCAGTCGCGGTACTCGGCGAAGTCCTCACCCGCGGCGCCCACCAGATGGGGACGACGGCCGAGCACGCCGAGCGCGAACGCGATGTTGCCACCCACTCCGCCGCGGCGGATCTGGAGGGAGTCCACCAGGAAGCTCAGCGACACGTGGGCGAGCTGGTCCGGCAGGAGCTGCTCGGAGAACCGACCCGAGAAGGTCATGAGGTGGTCGGTGGCGATGGAACCCGTGATGACTACTGACATGCTCCAGACAGTAGACGACCCGGGCCGACCAGCGATCGGCCCGGGTCGTCAGTGCCCGGCTGGACTCAGTTGAACGAGTCGCCGCAGGCGCACGAGCCGGTGGCCTGGGGGTTGTCGATGGTGAAGCCCTGCTTCTCGATGGTGTCGACGAAGTCGATCGACGCACCGGTCAGGTAGGGCACGCTCATCCGGTCGACGGCGAGCTTGATGCCACCGAAGTCGTCCACGACGTCGCCGTCGAGCGAGCGGTCGTCGAAGAAGAGCTGGTACCGCAGGCCGGCACAACCACCGGGCTGGACGGCGATGCGCAGCGCGAGATCGTCGCGACCTTCCTGGTCGAGGAGTGCCTTGGCCTTCGAGGCGGCGGCGTCGGTGAGCAGCACACCGGTGGCGGTGGTCTCCGTGGCGGTGTTCTCCGCAGTGGTCATGTCGGTTCTCCTTGCGATCCGAGAGGGTCTTCGGTGGCGTCCTACGGTGGTGCAACGCCCACCGGGGAGCTCTCTATTCCCCGGACGCCGCGTCGCCTGACACGATACGCCTGCGAGGAGTGACGGGTGAATGTCCTCGGCGGGGATCGATCGCCTAGCCTGGGTATGTGAAGTTGCGCGCATTCGGCTCCAGTAAAGACGACCCCGGCAAGGGCTCCGCAGGTACCGACACCGGGCCGGAGTCCTCCCCGGGCACGGATCCGGGGCCTGCAGGGGACGCCCGTCGGCCCGCGGGCAAGGGCAAGCCCACCCCCAAGCGGCGGGACCAGGAGCGCGCGCGCGGCCTGCGGACGGGTCCCGTCACGGCGCCGGTCACCCGTAAGGAGGCCAAGGAGCGCCGGAAGGCCGCCGAGGCCAGCATGACCAAGGACGAGCGCAAGGCCGCCCGGGCCGAGCAGCGTACCGCCCGTGAGGAGCGCCGCCAGCTCATGATGGCCGGCGACGACCGTTACGTGCTCTCGCGGGACCGCGGCGAGGTCCGTCGCTTCGCCCGCGACTGGGTGGACACCCACCGGCGCCTGATCAACTTCTTCATGCCGCTCGCGCTGTTCGTGATCATCTTCCAGCTGATCCCCAACCCGGAACTGATGTTCTACAGCCAGAACCTGTTCCTCATCCTGATCGTCGTGGTGGTGGTGGACGGAATCCTCCTCGGACGCAAGGTCAACAGTGTCGTCCGCGAGCGGTTCCCGGACACCGAGGACACCGGGTTCGGCATGGGCTGGTACGCGGTGATGCGGGCGACGCAGCCGCGGATGCTCCGCACCCCGCGCCCCCGGGTACGCCCGGGCGACTCCATCTGACCTGATCACCATCTGGCCTGATCACCATCTGACCTGCTCGGCAGCTGACCTGAACGACAGCTGACCTGACCGACGATCCACGGAAAGGCCCGGAACGCCATGCGCCTGCTCGTCCTCGGCGGCACCCGCTCGGGCAAGTCCGCCCACGCCGAATCGGTGGCCGAGGCCACCGGCGCGGACGTGGTGTACGTGGCCACCGCGCGACCGGACCACGACGACGCCGAGATGACCGCCAGGATCGCCGCGCACCGGGACCGCAGGCCCGCCGAATGGTCCACCGAGGAGACCGACGAGATCCCGCGGGTACTCGCCGATCACCCGGCCGACACGGTCCTCGTCGACGATCTCGGGGGTTGGCTCACCCGCCGGATGGACGCCACCCTCGGGTGGACTGACGGCGGGGCGGCCGTGTCCGATGAGGTCGACGCGCTGGTCTCGGCGGTCGCCGCCCACCCCGGTTCGCTCGTCCTGGTCTCCCCCGAGGTCGGCCTGGGGGTCGTGCCCGACACCCTCTCCGGCCGTCTGTTCTCCGATCTGGTCGGTTCGCTCAACCGGCGGTTGGCCGAGGTGTGTGACTCGGCCGTCCTCGTCGTCGCGGGCAGGGTCCTCCCCCTCTCCTCCCCCGGGGCCCCCGCCGCGGCGGACCGCTCCCCCGGTCACCCCGCCTCACCGGCTCCGGCCCACCCCGCGGCGTCCGCTCCCACCGTCGGTGGGGCCACCGCGCCCGCCGGTGCGACAGGGGACACCACTGACCCGCAGGTGTCCGGCGGGACCGCCCGGGACCTCGAACCGGAGACCGGGGCGCAGGACGAGCCGGGTCCCGGGTCGGAGTCCGCGCCGCCGACGCACGATTTCCCCGGTCTCGCGGACGTCGCGCACTACGACGACCCCGTCACTTTCCCCCCGGTCCACCCGCCCTCCCACACCGTCGGCGACGAGGCGCGCGCCCGGCAGCTCGTCCTGACCAAACCGTCGGGCTCGCTCGGCAGGCTCGAAGAGCTCGGGGTGTGGATCTCGTCCTGCCAGGGGACGTGCCCGCCCCGCCCGCTCGACAGAGCCCGGGTCGTGGTGTTCGCCGGCGACCACGGCGTCGCCGAGAACGGGGTCTCCGCCTACCCGCGTGAGGTCACCCTGCAGATGGCGGACAACATCGTGGGCGGCGGCGCGGCCGTGTCCGTGCTGGCCCGCGCCGCGCGGGCGACCGTCCGCGTTGCCGACATGTCCATGTCGGCCGAGCGACCCGGAGGTCTTGACGACCACAAGATCCGTCGCTCCAGCGGGTCGATCGACCGCGAGGACGCGTTGAGCCCCGACGAGGTCCGGGCGGCGATCGCGGCCGGCCGCCGGATCGCCGACGAGGAGGTCGACTCCGGGGCGGACCTGCTCATCGCGGGCGACCTCGGCATCGGCAACACCACGCCGGCGACGGTGATCACCTGTCTCGTCACCGGTCGCGAGCCGGTCGAGTTGGTCGGGCGCGGCACCGGGATCGACGACGTCGGGTGGATGCGCAAGACCGCCGCGATCCGGGACGCGATGTTCCGTGCCTCCGGAGACCTCCGCGATCCGGTGGCCATGCTCCGCAGGGTCGCGGGCGCCGACCTCGCGGCGATGGCGGGCTTCCTCGCGCAGGCCGCGATCCGGAAGACCCCCTGCATCCTCGACGGTGCGGTGGTCACCGCCGCGGCGCTGCTCGCCGAGTCACTGGCACCCGGGGCCCGCCAGTGGTGGGTCGCCGGTCACAGGAGCGCCGAACCCGCCCATTCCGCGGCGCTCACCTATCTCTCGCTCGAGCCGATCCTCGAGCACTCCATGCGCCTGGGAGAGGGCAGCGGAGCCGTCGCCGCGCTTCCCACCGTCCACGCCGCGATCGCGATCCTCACGGAGATGGCGACCTTCGCCGACGCCGGGGTCAGCGGCAAGGCCTGACGTCCCGTGGTCGACGCGGTCCGTCTGGCCCTGTCCTGGATGACGGTGCTGCCCGTCGGCGGGCGGGGCGTCCCGGGTCGGTCTGAGGCCGGTCGGGCCATGACCGCGCTACCTGTGGTGGGGCTCGTCTGCGGGGTGGTCGCCACCGCGACCGCCCACGGGGCGTACGCCGTCGGGGCGGGCTCCGTCATCGCCGGCGTGGTGGGGATCGCCGCGGTACTGGCGTTGACCCGTGCGATGCACGTGGACGCGCTGGCCGACACCGCGGACGGCCTCGGCTCGTACGCCGGACCCGAGCGCGCGCTGGAGATCATGCGTTCCGGCTCGGTGGGACCGATGGGGGCCGCGGTCCTGGTCCTGGTCCTGCTCGCCGAGGTCGCGGCCCTCGGGGCCCTGGTCGCCTCGGGAGCGTGGCTGGCACCGATCGCGGCCTTCGTCCTGTCCCGGTGCCTGCCCGTGATCCAGCTACGACGGGGTGTCCCGGCGGCGACCACCACCGGGTTCGGCGCCATGGTCGCCGGGTCGCAGTCCCGGGCCGCCGTGGTGGCCGTCGCTCTGATCTGCGCGGCGGCGGGAGCGGGTCTGGCCGGGTCGGGATGGTCGGCGACAGGGTGGGGGGCGGCATGGTGGGGGGCGGCATGGTGGGGGGCGGCATGGTGGGGGGCGGCATGGTGGGCCCCGACCATCGGGGCTGCCCTCGGACTGTCCCTCTACGCTGCTGCCGCGGGCTTCGCACGCCACGCCGTCCGCCGCCTCGGCGGGGTCAACGGCGACGTCCTGGGGGCGGGGATCGAGGCGGGCACGGCCGCAGCGCTGGTCATCGCCGTCATCCTGGCCTGACACCCGTCACGGAAAGACCCGCGCGTCAACGAGAAGACCGTTCCGCACACCCCCTACTCGAGAAACGTGTGCGGAACGCTCTTGGCGATGGAATCGGGCCGGACGCGGGACCGGACGCGAGGCCGGACGCGAGGCCGGTCAGGCGAGCGTGGTCATCCAGCCGAAGGTGTCCTCGACGGACCCACGCTGGATCCCGGTGAGGGTCTCGCGCAGACGCATGGTGATCTCGCCGGGCCCGCCGTCGCCGACCGTGTACCCGCCCTCGGCGTGCTTGACCGAGCCCACCGGGGTGATCACGGCGGCGGTCCCGCAGGCGAACACCTCGGTGACCGCCCCGGAGGCGACCCCGGACTCCCACTCCTCCACCGAGACCTTCCGCTCGGTCACCGGGTAGCCGAGATGGCGCGCCAGCCGGATGAGGCTGTCGCGGGTCACGCCGGGCAGCAACGAGCCGGACAGTTCGGGGGTCACGATCTCGGCGGAGTCGCCGGAGCCGAGGACGAAGAACAGGTTCATCCCGCCCATCTCCTCCACGTACTTCCGCTCGATCGCGTCGAGCCAGACCACCTGGTCGCATCCCTTGGCCGCGGCCTGCTCCTGGGCGCGCAGCGAGGCGGCGTAGTTGCCGCCGAACTTGGCGGCGCCGGTGCCGCCGGGGCTGGCGCGCACGTACTCGGTGCTCAGCCAGACGCTCACGGGGGCCACGCCGCGGGAGAAGTACGCGCCGGCCGGGGAAGCGATCACCGAGTAGAGGTATTCGTCGGCCGGCCGCACGCCGAGCCCGGTCTCGGTGGCGATCATGAAGGGCCGCAGGTAGAGCGCCTCCTCGCCGCCGGCGGCGGGGACCCAGTCGCGGTCGATCGCCACGATCTGCCGGAGGGACTCCATGAACAACTCCTCGGGCAGCGTCGGCATGGCCAGACGCTGCGCGGACCGGTTGAAGCGCGCCGCGTTCTGCTCCGGGCGGAAGGAGGCGATGGAGTCGTCGGCCTGCCGGTACGCCTTGAGGCCCTCGAAGATCGTCTGGGCGTAGTGGAGCACCACGGCGGAGGGGTCGATCGACAGCGGGGCGTAGGCCTCGACGGTGGGGGTACCCCAGGCCCCGTCTGAATACGGGAGGGTGACCATGTGGTCGGTGAAGTGCTTGCCGAAGCCGGGAGCGGCGAAGATGGCTTCGCGCTCGGCGGCCGTCCTCGGTGTGGCCGAGGGGCGGATGTCGAACTGGGACATGTCGTCTCGCTTAGGTGAGAAGGGGCGGGTCAGCGGGTGCGGATCTCGACGAGCGGGGGTACCGCGAGGCGGCACGGTACCTCTCGCCCCCGTACGTCGACGACGACCTCGTCGCCCTTCTTCAGGCCGGCGTCCAGCTCGACGAACGCGAGCGCGATCCCCGTCTTCAGCGTCGGCGAGAACGTGCCGGAGCTCGTGACGCCGACGTCGCGTCCGCCGGCCCGCACGGTCTGGCCGGCGCGCAGGACTCCGCGGCCCGTGACCTCGAGCGCGTACATGCGCCGGGCGGGCCCGGCCTCCTTCTGACGCAGCAGCTCGTCGCGCCCCCAGAAGGACGGCTTGTCCCAGCCGATGGCCCACGCGCAGCGGGCCTCGAGCGGGCTGAGGTCGAGGGACAGCTCGTTGCCGTGCAGCGGGTAACCGGCCTCCGTGCGCAGGGAGTCGCGGGCACCCAGCCCACACAGCGCCCCCTGGCGAGCGAGGACCTGCTCGGCCAGCGCGTCCCAGACCGGGCCGGCCTGATCCCACGCGGGCAGGACCTCGAAGCCGTACTCGCCGGTGTACCCGGTGCGGCAGACCCGGACGGGAACTCCGGACCAGTCGGCGTCGACGAAGGCCATGTAGTCCAGGTCGATGGGCAGGCCGACCGCGGTGAGGACCTCCCCGGCGAGCGGGCCCTGCACTGCGATCACGGCGCGGGAGCGGTGCTCGTCGGTGACGCTGACCTCGGGCGCCCGCTCGGCCGCCGCGGCCTGCATCCGCCGCACCACCTCGGCGGTGTTGGCGGCGTTGGGGATGAGGAAGATCTCGGAGTCGGAGACGCGGTAGGCGATGAGGTCGTCGACGACTCCCCCGGACTCGTCGCAGCACAGCGTGTACTGGGCGCTGCCGGCGGAGATCCGGTCGAGGTCGTTGGTGACGCAGGTGTTGACGAACCCGGCGGCGCCGGGGCCGGTCACGAGCGCCTTGCCCAGGTGGCTGACGTCGAACAACCCGACGGTCGTGCGGGTGGCGTGGTGCTCGGCGACGGTGCCCGAGTACTGCACGGGCATCGACCAGCCACCGAAGGGGGCGAAGGTGGCCCCGGCCTCCACGTGACGAGAGTGCAGCGGCCCCTCGTAGAGGTCCCCGGTGTCTGTCATGTGGCCACTCCTCGCGCTCTCCAGTACGGCTCCGCTCCCACGGTAGTCGATAGACTATGGTGCCCTGGCCGTGGCGGTCCCGCCACGTCATCAGGGCATCTGACACGTCCCGTACGTCCCCGCCGACCACCAGGAGTGCTTTCATGCCCACCGCGCAGTCGATCCTCACCCACAGCCCGGACCTCGCCGCGATCGAGGCCGTCACGACGCCTGTCGAGTCCGAGGTGGTGGTGGTCGGTATCGCCGCGGGCGCCGACCCCGGTGACGCCGACGGCGGTTCGGACGCGGCCCCCGTCGTCGTCGCCCCCGGTCTCGACGGCGAGGTCACCGCGGCGCTGGCCACGCTGGCCCACTCCGTCGGGGCCTCCACCAAGGTCGGGTCCACCACGCGCGTCCCGGCGCCGGAGGGCGTCCCCGGCCGGTCCGTGGTACTCGTCGGGCTCGGGTCCTCAGACGATGCGGTCGACGACGAGACGCTCCGCCGGGCGGCCGGCGCCGCCGCGCGCGCGTGCCGTGGGCTGGGCTCCGCACTGGTCCTGCTCGACGCCGGGCGCGCCGAGGCGGTCGCGTTGGGGGCTGCGCTGGGATCGTTCCGGCCGGCCAAGGTCACGGCGAAGAACGACGACGACGACAAGGCGGACACCGTGAAGGTGTTCGTCGCGGAGGGCGGCGAGGACGCGGTGACCCGTGCCGCCACCATCGCCGAGTGCGTCGGCCTCGCCCGCGACCTGGTCAACACCCCACCCAACCTGCTCTTCCCCGGTTCCTTCGCGGACCGCGCCGCCGAGCTCGCCGCCGCCGCGGGCCTGGAGGTGGAGATCATGGACGAGGCCGACCTGGCCGACGGTGGATACGGCGGCATCCTGGCCGTGGGCGGCGGGTCGTCCCGGCCACCACGCCTGGTCCGACTCACCCACCGGGGCAACGAGAACCGGCCGCCCGTCGCCCTGGTGGGCAAAGGCGTCACCTTCGACACCGGCGGCATCTCCATCAAGCCGGCCGCGGGCATGGAGCAGATGACGATGGACATGGGCGGTGCGGCCGCCGTGGTCGCGACCGTCATCCTGGCCGCCCGGCTCGGTCTCGACCTGACCGTGGTGGCGACCGTCCCGATGGCCGAGAACATGCCGTCCTCGACCGCGTACCGGCCCGGCGACGTGCTCACCATGTACGGCGGGACGACGGTCGAGGTGCAGAACACCGACGCCGAGGGGCGGCTGATCCTGGCCGACGCCATCGTCCGCGCGTGCGAGGACTCGCCGTCCCACCTCATCGACACCGCCACGCTCACCGGGGCGCAGATGGTCGCACTGGGCAAGAAGTCCCCCGGTGTCATGGGCACCGAGGAGTTCCGAGACCGGGTGGCCGAGCTCAGCCGGGGGGTCGGCGAGGGCGGCTGGCCGATGCCGCTGCCCGAGGAGCTCCGCGACGGCCTCGACTCCCAGGTCGCGGATCTGACCAACGTCACCCCGCACCGCTGGGGCGGCATGCTCTCCGCGGGCCTGTTCCTCTCCGAGTTCGTCGCCGAGGGCGTCGAGTGGGCCCACGTCGACGTGGCGGGCCCGGCCTACAACGACGGCGGCGCCGAGGGCTACCTGCCCAAGGGCGGGACCGGTGTCCCCGTCCGGACGATGCTCGCGGTGCTCGAGGACATCGCCGCGGCCGGCTGACCCGTCCGCGGGCGGCTGACCCGTCCGCGGCCGGTCAGGCCTCGTCGGCTCCGCGCATCTGTTCGCGGAGCCGGCGGGCCCTCTCCTTGCGCTCGCGGGAGATGCGGACCTCCTCGAAGAGCCGCATCCGGTCCGGGTACCCGGTCTCCATCGCGTCGTAGAGGGGGATCTTGAGCTCGTCGGCGAGCTTGCGCGCGGTGGCCACGTCCCCCACCGGGCGTCGCGTCCACTCGCCGTCGAACGCGACGAGGAGGAGCCCGGGCACCGACACGAGGGTCTCGGGCTCCAGGTACGCCTCGATCCCCACCCGGGTCTCGCACCAGGATCGGAAGTGGGCGAGGTCGGCGGGATCCGCGGGGATCCGCGTCTGCCGCCGCCGGAAAAGATCGCGGATCGCCACTGTCGGTCTCCTCCCGTCGGCCCCCCGTCCGGGGTGGGGCCGTCTACGCCGAATCGATCGTACCGAGCCCGAGCACCGGTGATCGCGCGGCCGCCGGGCGGATCGGGCGCCCACAGACGCCGGGATCGGAGCGTCCGCCGACACCGGTAGGTGGCACAGGGCACAATGGGGGTCGATCGTCCGGGCGGGCCGCCACAGTGGTTCCGTCCCGGGTCGTCTCGAAGAATCGATAGCCCACCACCATGTCGCCGCTCACGCGGGTGCGGATCGCGCCGGCGGGCAGCGCCCAGAACTCTTGAGGAGTCACGACACCATGGCCTTCTCCGTACAGATGCCGGCTCTCGGTGAATCCGTCAGCGAGGGCACCGTCACCCGCTGGCTCAAGAAGGAGGGGGACACCGTCGAGGTCGACGAGCCGTTGCTCGAGGTCTCGACCGACAAGGTCGACACCGAGATCCCGTCGCCCGCCGCGGGCACGCTGTCCAAGATCGTCGCCGACGAGGACGAGACCGTCGAGATCGGCGGCGAACTCGCGGTCATCGACGACGGTTCCGGTGGATCGGACGACACCGACGAGCCGGCGGAGGATTCCTCCGACGACGATGTCGACGACGACTCCGATGACGATGCCGACGAGGCCGACACCTCCACGGAGGAGGCCGACGAGGCACCCGCCGAGAAGCCCGCGAAGTCCTCCGGCGACTCGGGCGGCAAGGGCTCGGGCGGCAAGGGCACCGAGGTCACCATGCCCGAACTCGGCGAATCCGTCACCGAGGGCACCATCACCAACTGGCTCAAGGCCGTGGGCGACACCGTCGAGATGGACGAGCCCCTGCTCGAGGTCTCCACCGACAAGGTCGACACCGAGATCCCCTCCCCCGTCGCCGGCACCCTGCAGAAGATCGTCGCCGACGAGGACGAGACCGTCGAGGTCGGTGCCGTCCTCGCCGTCATCGGCGACGGCGACTCCTCCGACCAGGACGACGAGCCCGCCGACGCCGACGAGCCGGCGGAGGATTCCTCCGACGACGATGTCGACGACGACTCCGATGACGATGCCGACGAGGCCGACACCTCCGCGGAGGCCGACGAGGCACCCGCCGAGAAGCCCGCGACGTCCTCCGGCGGCTCGGGCGGCAAGGGCTCGGGCGGCAAGGGCACCGAGGTCACCATGCCCGAACTCGGCGAATCCGTCACCGAGGGCACCATCACCAACTGGCTCAAGGCCGTGGGCGACACCGTCGAGATGGACGAGCCCCTGCTCGAGGTCTCCACCGACAAGGTCGACACCGAGATCCCCTCCCCCGTCGCCGGCACCCTGCAGAAGATCGTCGCCGACGAGGACGAGACCGTCGAGGTCGGTGCCGTCCTCGCCGTCATCGGCGACGGCGACTCCTCCGACCGGGACGACGAGCCCGCCGACGAGGGGACGTCCGACGCCGCCGAGTCCACCCGTCCGGATGACGCCCCCGCGCAGGCGGAGGGCGATGCCACCGACGCTGCCGGCGCTGCGGAGCAGGACGACGCCGCGGGCGGGACCCCGAAGACCGAGAAGAAGGCGGCGAAGAAGGCCGCCGCCAAGGCCGAGAAGTCCGCGGACGCGGACACGGCCGACGGCCCGGGTTCCTCGGGCGCGCAGGGCGAGCGGGCCGAACCGGCGGAGGCCGCCAAGTCCGGCACCTCGCCGTCCCCCACCCCGTTGGTGCGGACGCTCGCCGAGGAGAAGGGTGTCGACCTCGAGACCGTCGAGGGCACCGGGGCCAGTGGGCGCATCCGCAAGCAGGACGTGCTCGCCGCGGCGGAGAACGGGACGGAGAACGAGGGCGGCGCCACGGGCTCCGGCTCCGGTACCTCCCCCTATGTCACCCCGCTCGTGCGCAAGCTCGCGCAGGAGCACGGCGTGGACCTGGAATCCGTCACGGGCACCGGGATCGGCGGACGCATCCGTAAGCAGGACGTCCTCGCCGCGGCCGAGGCTGGCGCCGAGGGCGGCACCGAGGCCCCCGCGGAGAAGAAGGCCCCGGCAGGCGGCCCGTCCAAGGCCGGAGTCCGACCCGAACTGGCCGAGCTGCGCGGGACCACCAAGAAGGCCAACCGGATCCGCAAGATCACGGCCAAGAAGACCCGCGAGTCGCTGCAGACCAGCGCGCAGCTCACGCAGGTCTTCGAGGTGGACATGAGCCGCGTCGCTCAACTGCGGGCCCGGACCAAGAGCCGGTTCGCGGACGAGCACGGCGTCAAGCTCACCTACCTGCCGTTCTACGCCAAGGCGGTGGTCGAGGCCCTGGTCTCGCACCCGAACGTCAACGCGTCGTACGACGAGGACACCAACGAGATCACCTACCACGGTTCGGTGAACCTCGGCATCGCCGTGGACACCGAGGCGGGGCTGCTCTCACCGGTCATCCGCGACGCCCAGGACCTGGACATCCCGGGGCTCGCCAAGGCGATCATCGACCTGGCGGAGCGGGCGCGGGCGTCCAAGCTCACCCCGGACGACCTCCAGGGGGGCACGTTCACCATCACCAACATCGGGAGCGAGGGTGCACTGTTCGACACCCCGATCCTCGTGCCGCCGCAGGCGGCGATGCTGGGGACCGGCGCGATCGTGCGGCGCCCCGTGGTGGACGCCGATGACGACGGCGAGTCGATCGCCATCCGGTCGATGGGCTACCTGCCGCTGACCTACGACCACCGTCTCATCGACGGCGCGGACGCCGGTCGTTTCCTCACCACGGTCAAGGACCGTCTGCAGAAGGCCGAGTTCGAGGGAGACCTCGGACTGTAGGTCCCGACGACAGCGCGACGGGCGTCCTCCTCCGGGAGGGCGCCCGTCGTCGTCTGCGGGACCCTTCGGCCTAGAGTGGACGGCATGTCCCACACCGGTCTGTCCCTGCGCCGCGATCCGGTCGAGCCGGAGATCCGCCGCCTCGGCACCGTCGAGTACACCTCTACCTGGGAGCTGCAGCGAACGCTCGCGCAGGAGCGTGCCGACGGAGCCCGCGGGGACACGATCCTGCTCCTGGAACACCCGGCCACGTACACCGCCGGGAAGCGCACAGAGCCGTCGGATCGCCCGGTCGACGGGACCCCCGTCGTCGACGTGGACCGGGGTGGTCGGATCACCTGGCACGGACCCGGGCAGCTGGTCGGGTACCCGATCATCGCCCTGTCGAACCCCATCGACGTGGTCGAGTACGTCCGCCGGGTGGAGCAGGCCCTCATCACCACGTGCGCCCGGATGGGGGTGGAGGTCGACCGGGTGGACGGCCGGTCCGGGGTGTGGTGTCCGGCCGGTGACGGCCGGCCGGAGCGCAAGATCGCCGCCATCGGGATCCGTGTCCAGCGCGGGGTGACGATGCACGGTTTCGCGCTCAACTGCGACTGTGATCTCGATGCATACTCGCGGATCGTCCCCTGCGGGATCGTCGACGCCGGGGTCACGTCCCTCTCGGCCGAACTCGGACGGGACGTCCCCGTCTCGGAGGTCCTCGACCAGGTCACCTCCGACGTGGTGGAGGCGCTCGACGGTCGACTACCCGTGGGGTGATTCGAGCGTAGGCTGGCGGCCGTGACTGTCACTCCCGAAGGCCGCAAACTGCTCCGCATCGAGGCCCGCAACGCCGAGACGCCGATCGAGCGGAAGCCCTCCTGGATCCGGACCCGGGCCACGATGGGCCCCGAGTACAAGGAACTCAAGGGCCTCGTCAAGACCGGCGGCCTGCACACGGTGTGCGAGGAGGCCGGCTGCCCCAACATCTACGAATGCTGGGAGGACCGCGAGGCCACCTTCCTCATCGGCGGCGAACAGTGCACGAGACGCTGCGACTTCTGTCAGATCGCGACGGGCAAGCCCAGTGCCCTCGACCGGGACGAGCCGCGGCGCGTGGCGGAGTCCGTTCGCGAGATGGGCCTGCGGTACTCGACCATCACCGGCGTCGCCCGGGACGACCTCGACGACGGTGGCGCGTGGCTGTACGCGGAGACGGTCCGCAAGATCCACGAACTCAACCCCAACACCGGCGTCGAGAACCTGATCCCCGACTTCAACGGGGATCCGGATCAGCTCGCGGAGGTCTTCGAGTCCCGGCCCGAGGTGCTCGCGCACAACGTGGAGACGGTCCCCCGGATCTTCAAGCGCATCAGGCCGGCGTTCCGGTTCGACCGGTCCCTCGGAGTGATCCGCGCCGCCCGTGACTTCGGGCTGGTCACCAAGTCCAACCTCATCCTGGGGATGGGTGAGACCACGGAGGAGATCGTCGACGCGATGATCGACCTGCATTCCGCGGGGTGCGACATCCTCACCATCACCCAGTACCTCCGGCCCAGTCCGCTGCACCATCCCATCGACCGCTGGGTCAAGCCGGAGGAGTTCGTGGAGTTGTCCGACCAGGCGCGCGAGATCGGTTTCGCCGGGGTCATGGCCGGTCCACTGGTGCGGTCCTCGTACCGGGCCGGTCGCCTCTACGTCCAGGCTCTCGAACACCGCGGCCAGGAGGTTCCGCAGCACCTCGCGCAGTTGACCTCCGGGGGCGCCGCCTCGCAGGAGGCCTCGTCCGTGCTGGCGCGCGCCCGGGCCTGACCCCCCGCGGGCCCACGTCCGACCCGGCCGTCTCAGCCGGGCCACCCGGCCGACTCAGCCGCGCCACCCGTCCTGCTCGCCCTGTCCACCCCTGCGGCGAACCGCGGTTCCCGAACGGTGGTCCCCGCCACGTATCCTGAACGGTATGGCGAAGAGCGAGGTCAGCAAGGCGGACAAGAAGGCGGCTCGGGCTGCACGGCGGCAGGCGAGCAAAGCGCAGCGCGGGCAGATGTGGGAGGCCCTGAAGATCCAGTCCAAGCAGGACAAACTCCTGTGGCCCCTGATGATCGGCGCGTTGATCCTCTCCACCGCCGCGTTCTTCCTCCTGGGTTCGCTCTGGGGCGGGGAGTGGTGGATGCTCCCACTCGGTGTCCTCACCGGTCTGATGCTGGCGATGGTGATCTTCTCCCGCCGCGTCCAGAACACCGTGTTCGCGAAGGCCGAAGGACAGCCCGGTGCGGCGGCGTGGGCACTGGATCAGCTCCGATCGGGCTGGCGCGTCAATCAGGCCGTCGCGGCGACGACCAGTTTCGACGCCGTGCACCGCGTGGTCGGCCGATGCGGGATCGTCCTCGTGGGCGAGGGGCAGCCGCACCGGCTCAAGCCACTCATGCTGCAGGAGAAGAAGAAGGTCGCCCGGGTCGTCGGTGATACCCCGATCTATGAGCTGATCGTCGGCGACGAGGAGGGGACGACCCCTGAACAGGTCCCGCTGCGCAAGCTCAACCGTCGCCTGACCCGCTACCCGATGAACATCAACCGCGCCAAGGTCGACGCCCTGGACACCCGGTTGCGTGCGCTGGGCACCAAGACCGGCATCCAGAACCAGATGCCCAAGGGCCCGCTCCCCCAGGGCGCGAAGGTCCGCAACATGCAGCGCAGCGCCCGGCGACGGGGCTGACCGGGGCCGGAGCCCGTCACGCCCACCGGTCGTGCTGGTCGCGCCGGCCGCGCTGGTCGCACTCGCCGGCCGCGCCGACGGGTTAGCGCGAACAGATCCCCGGATCCGCCTCCGGGCCCACCGGGCCCACCGGGACCAGCTCCGGGGTCACCGGGTCCGGATCAGCGCCGTACCCGTCGCCCTGTCGTGCAGGCCGCGGCCGTCCTCGTCCTGGACGAGGGGAGGCAGCAGGAAGAACACGAAGGCGACCCGGACGATCGCACGGAGGACACCGACCCGCTCGTCGGCGTCGATCCGTGCGGTGCCGATCCCGAAGAGTGCCTGTCCGGGCGTCTGGGCGAAGAGCCAGACGCACACCACGCCGGACAGGCCCCAGAGCAGCGGAGTCGCCCAACTGGCCACGGCGGAGAACGTCTCGCCTCCGAGCAGGCCCGGTCCACCGAGGGTGACGACGAGTCCCACGAACCCGTAGGCCAGGAACCAGTCGACCAGTAGCGCGCCGAGACGCACCCCCAGCGGCGCGAGAGAGCCCTCGCCGTACCGGGGCAGCCCGAGCCGCTCACCTTTGAAGGCCTGCTCCGGCTCGTTGCCGGACGAGGTCGGGCCGGACAGCCATGATCCTGCAAGTTCACGCATGGTTCCCAGGGTAACCGGGGCCCGGTCGATCCCCGTGTCGACGTTCCCCCGCAGTGGTTGACTAGGCTGACCCCTATTGGGAGGGACACCACCCGGCCCGCCTCTGTAACACTGCCGAAACATTCGGTTGACGGCCGGGCAACACCTCGCCCATATCGTGAGGTCACCGCACGACGGGCGGCACCGGTTGCCCGTCGCACAGAGAGACGAGGAGCGACATCGTGGCATTCTCCACTCCGGACGAGGTCATCAAGTTCATCAAGGACGAGGGCGTCGAGTACGTCGACATCAGGTTCACCGACCTGCCCGGCGCCGAGCAGCACTTCACGATCGCTGCCGCGGCTTTCGACGAGGACATGATGGAGGACGGCCTGGCGTTCGACGGCTCGTCCATCCGGGGGTTCCAGTCGATCCACGAGTCCGACATGATGCTCCTGCCGGACGTGTCGACCGCTCGCCTCGACCAGTTCCGCAAGGCGAAGACGCTGAACATCAGCTGCTTCGTGCACGACCCCTTCACCCGTGAGGCCTACAGCCGCGACCCCCGCAACGTCGCGCGCAAGGCCGAGGAGTACCTGATCTCCACGGGCATCGCCGACACCTGCTTCTTCGGTGCCGAGGCCGAGTTCTTCGTGTTCGACTCCGTCCGCTACGGCTCGGGCACCAACCACGGCTTCTACGAGGTCGACTCGATCGCCGGCAACTGGAACACGGGAGCCGAGTCCGAGGCCGACGGTTCACCGAACCTCGGGTACAAGGTCCGCCCCAAGGGCGGGTACTTCCCGGTGGCGCCCTACGACCACTTCGTCGACCTGCGCGACGAGATGTCGACCAACCTCACCAACGCCGGCTTCGAGCTCGAGCGCTTCCACCACGAGGTGGGCTCCGGTGGCCAGCAGGAGATCAACTACAAGTTCAACACGCTCCTGCACGCGGCCGACGACATCCAGCTCTTCAAGTACATCGTCAAGAACACCGCGTGGAAGAACGGCAAGTCCGCGACCTTCATGCCCAAGCCCCTCTTCGGTGACAACGGCTCCGGCATGCACGCCCACCAGTCGCTGTGGAAGGACGGCAAGCCGCTGTTCCACGACGAGGCCGGCTACGCGGGACTGTCGGACGTCGCCCGCTACTACATCGGTGGCATCCTCCACCACGCGCCCAGCCTGCTCGCGTTCACCAACCCCACGATCAACTCGTACCACCGGCTCGTCCCGGGTTACGAGGCACCGATCAACCTGGTGTACTCGCAGCGCAACCGCTCGGCCTGTGTCCGTATCCCGATCACGGGCAACAATCCCAAGGCCAAGCGCATCGAGTTCCGCTGCCCCGACTCGTCGGGCAACCCGTACTTCGCGTTCGCCGCGATGATGATGGCGGGCCTGGACGGCGTGAAGAACAAGATCGAGCCGCACGCCCCCGTGGACAAGGACCTCTACGAGCTCCCGCCGGAGGAGGCCGCCGACATCCCGCAGGCCCCCACCTCGCTTTCCGCGGTGCTCGACCGCCTCGAGGCCGATCACGAGTACCTCACCGCGGGTGGCGTGTTCACCGAGGACCTGATCGAGAACTGGATCGAGTACAAGCGGGAGAAGGAGATCGCCCCGGTCAACCTGCGTCCGCACCCGCACGAGTTCGACCTGTACTACGACTGCTGATCCCGCAGCTCGCGTAATCGTTGAAACGCCCCGGCCCCTGTGGCCGGGGCGTTTACGGTTGACCCAGGACCGGGGAACGCCAGGAGGCGGGGAACGGAAGGGGTCGGGAGCTCGTGGACGCAGACGACGTGGACTTCCGGAGCGCCTCCCCGAGGGCCAGACCACTCAAGGTGGTCGCGGCCGCCCTGGACCCGGATCACGAACCGGGAACCGGCGGCGACGGCGAGAGCTACCCCGTGCTGCTCAAGCTGTCGCGGGTGCTCGACCCCGAGGAGGCGAGGTTGATCCTCGAACGGAACCCGTTCCTCCATGCCAGCGCGGGCTCACGCAAGCTCATCGCGATGGACACCTCGGTCGAGACACTGCGCGAACAGAAGGACCGTCTCCAGCTCCTCCTGGCCGAGGTCGAGGCGGACGCACTCGCCGAACAGGCCCGCCGCCGCTCCGAGGAGCACCGCGCGGCCGAACAGCGGCTGGCCGAGCTCCGTCGGCGGAACGACGTCCTCGGCGAGATCGAGTGGTGAACCGCCGAGGTCGTGGGGAAGCCGAGCTCGTGGGAGAGTGCTGAGATGAAGACACCCAGTTCCCCTCGCTCCGTTCAGGGCGCCGCCCGCTCCGCCGTCGACCATCCCGCCCTCGAGTGGCTGGCCCGCGCGGGCTTCGTCATGAACGGGATCCTCCACCTGCTCATCGGGTGGATCGCCATCCGGATCGCGACCGGATCGGGCGGAGAGGAGGCGTCCAACTCGGGTGCCCTCGCCGAGATCGCCTCCGCACCGGGTGGCCAGGCCCTCCTCTGGGTCGGCGCGATCGGCTTCCTCGCCCTCGGTCTCTGGCAGGTCATCGAGATGATCCTGGGATCGGAGGAGGCCTCGGACAGGGTCAAGGCGGGCGCCAAGGCCGCCGTCTACCTCGCTCTCGGCGTGACCACCGCCCGGTTCGCCTCCGGTGGATCCGATTCGGATTCCGAGACGGCGTCCGGTACCACCGCCGGACTGCTCGGCTCCGCACCGGGCAAGGTCGCGCTCGTCGTGGTGGGCCTCGTGATCATCGGCGTGGGCGCGTATCACGTCTACAAGGGCGCCACCAAGAAGTTCGTCGAGGACCTGGAACGCACCGGGGGCGGACACGTCGGGCGGGCCATCGTCGTCTCCGGTCAGCTCGGGTACATCGCCAAGGGTGCCGCCCTGGTCATCCTCGGCGGACTGGTGATCGCGGCGGTCGTGACCGCGGATCCCGAGAAGGCGGGCGGACTCGATGCCGCGCTGCGAACGGTCGGCGAGCAGCCGTTCGGCCAGATCCTGCTCATCATGACCGGCGTCGGGATCGCGTTGTACGGCGTCTACTCCCTGGGCCGTGCCAAGTACAGCCGGATGTGAGACGCCGGGCTCACACCGGCCGGGCTCAGCCGAGCTTGGGGAAGTTCTGGGGGCAGTAGGTACCCACGGCGGCGCCGAGGAAGAATCCCTGCTGCTCGGGGCCCAACCGCCCGTACTCGCCGAGCCACCCCGAGACCTCGTCCATCTGCTGGCCCCCGTCGAAGCGGCCACACGCCTCCGCGGCGGTGGCCACCGGATCCACGCCCTCGGGGAGTGCGACGTCCTGCCTCTGCAGCAGCGCGACGAAGTCACCGCCTCCGGGGGCGACGGGAGCGGGCTCAGCCGCCGGGGTGTCGTCCGCTCGTGGTTCCGGCGCGGGCTCCCCCGGCATCGGTTCCGGCTGCGGCTCGGGCGGCGGGGGCGGTGTCACGGGCCCGGTGGGCTTCTCCGGTCGCTCCTCGGCGAACGGGGTACTCGACGCGGCGGACGTCGTGGTGGACTCCGTGGCCACCTCGGGCGCCTCCCCCTCCACGGTCGCCCCGCCACAACCCCCGAGTACCACGGCGAGCGCGACCGCACCGAGGCCGGACGCTGCTGTCAGGATGCGTGAACTCATGGTGCGCATCGTAGGTCAACGGACCCGGTCCCCGGCAAGACGTACCGTCGCGATCACGCCCAGGTGATCGGTGCCACCCACCCGGACGGTCCTGGTCTCCCCCACCGCCGACGCTCCCCGCGCGAGCACGTGGTCGATGCCGATCAGTGGCGGGACGCGCCCGTCGGCTGGCCACGTGGGCACCCAGCCGTCGCCACCGCCGGAGACCGAATCGGTGTACCCCAGCCCACGCAGTCCGCGGAACCGGGCGTGGTCCCAGGTGGCGTTGAAGTCGCCGCCCACCACCACGGGGGCCGGTCCGGGCAACCCGCCGAGGTACCACCTCAGACGGTCCGCCTCCTCGACCGCGGCGGGACCGTCGAACACGGGCGCGACGGGGTGAGCCGCCACCACCGTCACCGGACCCGCGGGGCCGGCCATGTCCGTGCGCAGGACTCCCAGGCTGAATCCGGCGACCCGCTCGGGTGGCGAGAGCGGGTACCGCGACCAGACCGCGACGCCCGCGGCCTGCGGGGCGGCATCGGATGCCTCGTGCGGGAGCATCTCGCCGAGGCCCGCCGCGCGGAGACCGTCGACAGCCTCCGGGGTGGCCTCCACCGTGATCAGCAGATCGACCCCGCCGTCGCGGACGGCACGGGCCACGTCGACCGGGTCGGCTCCGCCGTACTCCAGGTTCTGCACCAGCACCCGGAGGTCGACGCCCTCGTCGTCGTCGTACCCACGGGCGGGTGACACCAGCGGGCCGTACTGGACCGCCCCCGCCCCGACCAGCGCCACGGCCACGACCGTCAACACCACGGAGCGGGCGCGCAGCGCCGCGAGGACCGCGATGAGGGAGAACGCCCAGGCCCACAGCGCGAACGTGGCCAGGACCAGGACCGCGGGGACCTCGGAGGTCGAGTGGTGCAGTGCGATTCCCGCCGCGGCCACCAGCGCGGCCAGCACGGCCGCCGCCCGGGCCACCGGGCGGGGTCGCCTCACCGCAGGAACTTGCGGAGGTCCCCCAGTGCCGCGATCACACGGTCGAGGTCGTCACCGTTGCGGACCATCGAGCGGACCGTCTCCGCCACCGAGGCGATCGACGGTGAGGACGACGGTCCCGCGGCGGGCGCGACCGGCTCCCCGACGAGCGCACCCGAGGCCGCGCGGGCCGCCCCGGACCGGCGCAGGTCCGGGCCGAGCTCCACCTCGAAGCGGTCGCCCATGTCGTCGGACCCCAGACAGCGCACGCGTTCGTCGGCGGGCACGCCGGCCGCCCGGACCGCGTCGACGAACTCGTACAGCTCACCGTAGGTGACGCCGTCGAGGGTGAGGGTGAGGTTCATCTTCACAGCCATGACCCCAGGGTATCGGCGCGCGGCCCCGGAGCGCATCGGTGACAACCCTGGTCCGACCCCGGAACACGCCTCAGATCTCACCCCAGAAGACGTGGTCGACGGCCTTGCGGCCGAGGCGGGTGACCCGGAGGTACTGGTTGAGGAACTCCGCGCCGTCGGAGGACCCTGCGCAGATGCTGGCCACGGCCGCCAGGATCTTGCCCTGACCGGGGAGTTGGTCGACCGCCTTGCCGCGGGCCAGGACCAGGGCGTTGCGGGCGCGGGCGGCCATGAGCCACGACTGCACCAGCGCCTCACGCTCGCCCTCCGAGAGCAACTCCGCGGCGGCCGCGGCCTCGAGCGCCTCCAGGGTGGAGGTGGTGTGCAGGCCCGGCACCCGCGCCGCGTGCTGCATCGTGAGCAACTGCGCGCACCACTCGACGTCCGCCAGACCACCGCGCCCGAGCTTGGTGTGCGTGGCCGGGTCGGCCCCTCTGGGCAGACGCTCGGTGTCGATCCGCGCCTTCATCCGCCGGATCTCCTGCACCACCTTGGGCGGCACCCCGTCCGCCGGGTAACGGAACTCGTCGATCATGTGCAGGAAGTCCAGGCCCAGGTCGCGATCCCCCGCCGCGAACGCGGCCCGGAGCAGGGCCTGCAGCTCCCACGTCTCGGCCCACTTGGAGTAGTAGGCGCGGTAGGACGCAAGCGTCCGTACCAGTGGTCCGTTGCGGCCCTCCGGTCGAAGGTCGGCGTCGAGGTCGAGCGGGGGGTCCGACGACGGCGAGGAGAGCAGCCTGCCCACCCGTTCGGCCACCTGGACGGCCCACCGGACGGCGACGTCCTCGGCGACGCCCTCCACCGGATCGCACACGATCATCACGTCCGCATCGGATCCGTACGACAACTCGTCCCCGCCGAGCCGCCCCATCCCGATGTACGCGAGTCGGGCCGGCGGCGCCTGGCCCTCGGGGGCCATGTCCCTCATCACGGCCGCGAGGGACGCCTCGAGCACCGCCCGCCACACGGCGGACAGGCGCTTGCCGACCTCCGGCACGGAGACCAACCCCAGGACGTCCGCGGCGCCGATCCGGGCCAGCTCGGCCCGGCGTAGCGACCTCGCCGCGGCGATGACCTTCTCGGGGGTGCGGTGACGGGACGCCGAGGCGGACAGCGCGGAGGCGATGTCGGAGACCTTGGAGGCCACGAGCACGGGCCCCTCGGCGCCGTCGGTCAGCTCCGGGATCACCTCGGGGTTGCGGAGCAGGAGTTCGGAGACGAACGCGGAGGTGCCCAGCACCGTCACCAGGCGGCGCGCCACGATGCTGTCGTCCCGCAGGATGCGCAGGAACCAGGTGACGTCCTGGTGCTCCTCACACAGCTTGCGGTAGGCCAGCAGCCCGGCGTCCGGGTCCGGGGTGTCGGCGAGCCATTCCATGAAGGCGGGCAGGAGCAGCGCCTGGATCCGGCCGCGGCGGTTGTTCTGCCCGGCCAGGGCCCGGAGGTGCCCGAGTGCGTGGCGCGGTGCGCCGAACCCCAGTGCCGCCAGCTGCCGCTCCATCGCCTCGGAGCTCAGGGACAGGGCCTCCGCGTCGTAGGCGGCGATCGAGTCCAGCAGCGGGCGGTAGAACAGCTTGGAGTGGAGCCTGCGCACCCGGCTGCGGACCTGACGGAGCTGCTCGAGCAGGACCTCCGCGGCGTCGTGCCGACTGCTGGGCCGGATGTGGGCGGCGCGGGCGAGCCAGCGGTACGCCTCCCGGTCGCCGTCCTCCGGGAGCAGATGGGTGCGCTTGTAGCGCTGGAGCTGGAGACGGTGCTCGAGAAGTCGCAGGAACTCGTAGGCGGCCACCAGGTTGGCGCCGTCCTCCCGCGCGATGTATCCCCCCGCCCGGAGCGCCCCGAGCGCGTCCACCGTGCTGGCGACACGCAGCTCCTCGTCCGTGCGACCGTGCACCAGTTGCAGGAGCTGGACCGCGAACTCCACGTCGCGCAGGCCCCCACGCCCGAGCTTGAGCTCGCGCTCCCGGAGCGGCTCGGGGACGTTCTCCTCCACCCGCCGGCGCATGGCCTGGACGTCGTGCACGAAATCGTCCCGCTCGGAGGCCGTCCACACCAGCGGGTGCACGGTGTCGTAGTACTCGGTGGCCAGGGCCAGGTCGCCGGTCATCGGCCGGGCCTTGAGCTGCGCCTGGAACTCCCACGTCTTGGCCCACCGCCTGTAATAGGCCTCGTGCGACTCCAGCGTCCGCACCAGCTCGCCGGACTTGCCCTCGGGTCGCAGGGCGGCGTCCACCTCGAAGAAGGCCATCGAGCCGATGCGCATCATCTCCCCGGCCACCCGACCGGTCTTGGCGTCCGCGGGTTCGGAGACGAAGATGATGTCCACGTCGGAGATGTAGTTGAGTTCGCGGGCCCCGCCCTTGCCCATGGCCACCACGCCGAGGCGACAGGGCATGGGCGAATCCGGGTACACCGTGGAGACCGCCACCGCGAGCGCGGCGGTCAGCGCGGCGTCCGCGAGATCGGCGAGGCGACGACCCACCTCGGCGAACGGCAGCACCGGCTCGTCCTCGACCGTGGACGCCACGTCGTGGGCGGCCAGGAGCGCCACGTGGTCGCGGTAGGCCGACCGGAGCACGTTGACCGCGGCGCCGCCGATGACCGCGGCGCGATAGGTTCCCACGCTGCGCAGGTCGGCGGACTGGGACGGTGCGGGCGCGCCCTCGACGGGCTCCTCGGGCACGGCGTCGACCACCCCCAGCATGTCCGCCAGGACGTCCTCACGGGAGGGCAGCGGCGACCGGAGCAGCGCCCAGCGGGTGGGTTGCGCGACCAGATGGTCCCCGAGCGCGCTGGACGAGCCGAGCAGTCCCAGTAAGCGTCCGCGCAACCGGAGATCCGATCGGAGCGCCGAGTCCAGTGCGGCCACACCGCTGTCCCCGCCGGCGTCCGCGGTCGCACCACCCGTGGTCGGTCCGCCGTCCTGCGCCTCGGCGGCCAGCGCCTCCCTGAGCCGGACCAGCGCCCCCAGGGCGAGGTCCGGGTCGGGCGCGCGCGAGAGCGCCCACAGCATCGGGACCGCGTCCTCGTCGGTCCACCCCAGGTAGTCCAACCAGTCCCCGGCGCGCTGGTCGAGCAGTCCGAGCCTGCCCGGGCTGGGCACCCTGGACCGCGACGAATCCATGCTCACCTCGACCGTCCGGTCACAACGCGAGGTAGTTGCGGAGCTCGTACGGGGTCACCTCGTTGCGGTACTCCCGCCATTCACGCCGCTTGTTGCGCAGGAAGAACTCGAACACGTGCTCGCCGAGCGCCTCGGCGACGAGCTCCGACTCCTCCATGGCGTCGAGGGCCTGCTCCAGGCTCCCCGGCAGGTCCGTGTAGCCCATCGCACGCCGCTCGCGCCGGCTCATGGTCCACACGTCGTCCTCGGACTCCGGCGGCAGCTCGTAGCCCTCCTGGACGCCCTTGATCCCGGCGGCGATCATCACCGCGTACGCGAGGTACGGGTTGCACGCCGAGTCCGGGCTCCGCACCTCGATTCGTCGCGAGGAGGCCTTGTTGGGCGTGTACATGGGGACCCGCACCAGCGCCGAGCGGTTGGCGCGGCCCCAGGTGGCGGCGGTGGGGGCCTCGCCGCCGCCGATGAGCCGCTTGTAGGAGTTGACCCACTGGTTGGTGACGGCCGAGAACTCCGGCGCGTGACGCAGGATGCCCGCCACGAACGACTTCGCCGTGGTGGACATCTGGTACTCGTCGTCCGCGTCGTGGAACGCGTTGGTGTCGCCCTCGAACAGGCTCATGTGCGTGTGCATGGCCGAACCCGGGTGGTCCCGGAGGGGCTTGGGCATGAACGACGCCCACACCCCGTTGTTCATGGCCACCTCCTTGACGATGTAGCGGAAGGTCATGATGTTGTCCGCCATGCTCAGTGCGTCGGCGTAGCGCAGGTCGATCTCCTGCTGCCCCGGTGCCCCCTCGTGGTGGGAGAACTCCACCGAGATTCCCATCGCCTCCAGCGCCTCGATCGCGTGACGCCGGAAGTGCGGGGCGGAGTCGTGCACGGCCTGGTCGAAGTACCCGCCGTTGTCCGTCGGAACCGGCTCGGCACCGTTGGTGTCGAGGTCTTTGAAGAGGAAGAACTCGATCTCCGGGTGCACGTAGCAGGAGAAGCCGAGGTCGGCGGCCTTGTTGAGCTGGCGGCGCAGCACGTGGCGCGGATCGGCCCAGCTCGGGCTGCCGTCGGGGTTGAAGACGTCGCAGAAGATGCGCGCCGAGTGCTGGCCACCGTCGGCGTGGGCCCACGGCAGGACCTGGAACGTCGAGGGGTCGGGCTTGGCGACCGTGTCCGCCTCCGACACCCGCGAGAACCCCTCGATGGCGGAGCCGTCGAAGCCGATCCCCTCCCCGAACGCCCCCTCGAGCTCTGCCGGGGCGACGGCCACTGACTTCAAGGTCCCGAGAACGTCGGTGAACCAGAGCCGGACGAACCGGATGTCGCGCTCTTCCAAGGTCCTCAGAACGTACTCCTGCTGGCGGTTCATGCCGTCCAACCTAGTGCCTGTCGTGTTACGAGCGTGTGACATCGGGTCCCCGACACGCCCACCTGGGCCCCCGCCCGTGGGCCCCCGCCCGTGGGCCTCCCGCCCCATGGCCTCCCGAGCCACGCCGCCCGGCTCGTGGCACACTCGTCGGCGACGGCCGCGTCCGTCACCGCCCCCTGTCCACCCGGGGACCGGCCATCCCGCCGGCCTCGAGGTCACCGTAGGAAGGCCACACCGCCATGAGCGACAACCCCGACACCCCGGTCTACGGTTCCGGCGGCACCCCGGACGCCGGACCCCGGGGTCTGACGCGGGTGACCCGGATCCACCACCTGGCCGAACTCAAGGCCGCGGGGGAACCCTGGCCGATGCTCACCGCCTACGACTTCGTCTCCGCGCGCGTGTTCCAGGAGGCCGGGATCCCGGTTCTCCTGGTCGGGGACTCGGCGGCCAACGTGGTCTACGGGTACGACACCACGGTCCCCGTCACCGAGGACGAGATGATCCCGCTGGTGCGGGCCGTGACCCGGGGGGCGCCGAAGGCACTGGTCGTGGCCGATCTGGTGTTCGGTAGTTACGAGGCCTCCCCGGTGCAGGCCGTGGCCGCCGCCACGCGGATGATGAAGGAGGGCGGCGCCCAGGCCGTCAAGCTCGAGGGCGGCGTGCGGATGGCCCCACAGATCCGGGCGATCGTGGACGCCGGGATCCCCGTGATGGCCCACATCGGCTTCACCCCCCAGTCGGTCAACGGCCTGGGGGGCTTCCGCGTCCAGGGGCGCGGGGACGCCGCCGACGAGCTGCGGGCCGACGCCCGCGCCGTGCAGGAGGCCGGGGCCTTCTCCGTCGTCATGGAGATGGTCCCCGCCGACCTCGCCCGCGAGGTCACCGCGGAGCTGGACATCGCCACGGTCGGCATCGGCGCCGGGAACGGGTGCGACGCGCAGGTGTTGGTGTGGCAGGACATGGCGGGCCACGGCACCGGACGGACGGCCAGGTTCGTCAAGCGCTACGCCCGGCTCGCCGAGACGCTGCGCGACGCCGCCCGGGAGTACGGCGACGAGGTCCGTTCGCGCGAGTTCCCCGGCCCGGACCACTCCTTCTGACGGCGCGGTCAGCCTCGATGAGCCAGCAGACCACGCTCCGCACCCCGTACCCGCGGATCGAGCCGTACGAGACCGGCACGCTCGACGTGGGCGACGGTCAGCACCTCTACTGGGAGTGCTCGGGAGACCCGGACGGTTCCCCCGTGCTGTTCGTCCACGGCGGTCCCGGCGGCGGGACCACCCCGGAGCACCGCCGGATGTTCGACCCCGCGTCCTACCGCATCATCCTGGTGGATCAGCGCGGCTGCGGCCGGAGTGCGCCGCACGTCGCCGACGGCGCGGACCTCTCCGTCAACACCACGTGGCATCTCACCGCCGACCTCGAGCGTCTGCGCGAGGCCCTGGGGATCGAGCGCTGGCTCGTGTTCGGCGGCTCGTGGGGGACGACGCTCGCGCTGGCCTACGCGCAGGAGCACCCGGATCGCGTCCGCGGCCTGGTCCTGCGAGGGATCTTCCTCTGCCGGCCGTCGGAGATCGACTGGTTCTACCGGGGCGGCGCCGCCCACCTCTTCCCCGACGCGTGGGAGGGCTACCTCGCGCCGCTCGTGGCCGCCGAGGGAGCCGACGCGGTCCACCGGGCGGGCTTCGACCACGTGGCCGCCTACCACCGCCTCCTGCACTGCGGTGATCCGGCGATCGAGATCGGGGCAGCGCGAGCGTGGACGAGGTGGGAGACCACGACGTCCACGCTGCTCCCCCGTCCCGGGACCGGGGACGGCGACGAGGCCGACAGGTTCGCCCTGGCCTTCGCCCGCATCGAGAACCACTACTTCGTCAACGACGCATTCCTCGACGGCCGCGCCATCCTGGACCGCATGGACAGGATCTCGCACCTGCCCGCCGTGATCGTCCACGGGCGTTACGACGTGGTCTGCCCGGTCACGAGCGCGTGGGAACTGCACGCGGCCTGGCCGGGCTCCGAGCTGCACATCGTCCCCGACGCCGGGCACGCGATGGCCGAACCGGGCACCACACATCACCTGCTCGAGGCCACCGACCGCTTCCGACCCTGAACCCGCCTCCCACCCCGGCGAGGATGGTCGGGTCAGATCACCCCGAAGTGGCGGGAGACGGCCACCGTGCCCTTCTGGTAGCCGGACGGGAACAACCGGACGAGCGCGTCGATCACGTACGCGTCCGGGCCCACCAGCACCCTCGCTCGGCGCCGTTCGACGCCGTCGAGGATCACCCGCGCGGCCGTCGACGCCTCCGTGCGCGCGAACTTGGCGTCGAAGATCGTGGCGAAGGTCGCGCTGTCCAGGCCCTCGGCCGCGCCGGCGCTCCTGGCGACCGCGGTCCTGATGCCCCCGGGGTGGACGCAGGTGACCTCCACCGGGTGGCCGGCGGCGAGCATCTCCATCCGCAGGGACTCGGTGAACTGTTGCACCGCGGCCTTGGCCGCGTTGTAGGCGTTCTGGGTGGGCACCGAGAGGATCGCGAAGATGCTGGAGATGTTGACGATGTGCCCGTCCCCGGAGGCGATGAGGTGCGGCAGGAACTCCTTGGTGCCGTGGACGACCCCCCAGTAGTCCACGTCCATCACCCGGGCGATGTCCTTGTACCCGGATTGCTCGACCGACCCGGTGAACGCGATGCCGGCGTTGTTGACGACGAGGTTGACCACGCCGAACTGGTCGACCACCCGGCCCGCGTACTCCGCGACGGCGGCCTGCTCCGTGACGTCGAGCCGGTCGGAGTGCACCTCCACCGAGGACTCCGCCTCCACCAGCCCCACCGTCTCGGCCAGTCCGTCGACGTCGACGTCGCTCAGCGCCAACCGGGCTCCCCGGCGCGCCGCCTCACGTGCGAGTTCGCGACCGATGCCGGAACCGGCACCGGTGATGACGACGACCTTGCCGTCCATCCGCCAGCGGGGACGGCGGGCGGTCAGCCCACCCAGCGCCGCCATCGCCTTTCCGATCGGGGCGCTCACCGGAGTGCCCCCTGCCCGGTCGGCACCGCGGCGGGTTCGTCGATCGCGGTCCGGCGGTAGGCGCTCAGGTCGAACTCCCTCGTCTGGTTGCGGTAGGAGAAGGTGAAATCGGGCCACACGGCCGGGGCGTTGCCCTTGGCGTCCAGGTACCAGCTCTTGCAGCCGGTCACCCAGACGGTCTCCCCGGTGTTCTCGCGGAGTTCGCGGTTGTAGGCGTTCTGGACCGCCTCGCGGACCTCCACCGTCTGCAGACCGCGGTCGCGCATACTGCGGATCGCGTCCACCAGGTAGTTCAGCTGGGACTCGATCATGTAGATCATCGACGAGTGACCGAGACCCGTCGCGGGACCCATCAGGACGAACAGGTTGGGGTACCCCGCGACCGTGGTGCCCTTGTACGCCTCCATCCCCTCGCTCGCCCACTTGTCCGCGAGGGTCCGGCCTGCCGCGTCCCGGACGCGCTCGAAGAACGGGGAGTCCGTGACGTGGAACCCGGTGGCCACCACCAGCACGTCCGCCGGGTGCTCGGCGCCGTCCGAGGTGACGATCCCGCCCTCGGTCACCCGGCTGATGGGAGTGGTCACCACGTCGACGTTCCGCCGGGTCAACGCGCGGTACCAGGTGTTGGACAGCAGGATGCGCTTGCACCCGATCTCGAAGTTCGGGGTCAGCTTGCGCCGGAGACCCGGGTCGCGCACCGACAGGGCCAGGTGCGCGCGCCCGATCGCCTTGATCGGGGCGAGGGCCGCACGGGTCCGGGTCAGTCCCACCACCTGGAACTCGCGGCTGGTGTACTGGAGCGCCCGGACGGCGCGCTGGAGACCGGGGACCCTGCGGTAGAGGGCCCTCTCGAACCCCGGGTACTCCCGGTCGATCCGGGGCAGAACCCAGGGAGCGGTGCGCTGATAGACGTCCAGATGCTCCACGGTCGGGGCGATGGACGGCACCACCTGGACGGCGGAGGCGCCGGTACCGATCACCGCGACGCGTCGACCGGCCAGGGGCACCGAATGGTCCCAGCGGGCCGTGTGGAAGACGGGGCCGGCGAAGTCGTCGATCCCGTCGATCTCCGGGAGCCGGGGTTCGCACAGCGCGCCGACTCCCAGGACCAGGACCCTCGCGTCGTACTCCCCTGCCGTCGTGCTCACCGCCCACCGACCGCGGGTCTCGTCGAAGCGCGCGGCGGTGACCTCCACGCCGAACCTGATCTTCTCCCGTACGCCGGTGTCGTGGGTGACGCGGCGGATGTAGTCGTAGATCTCGCCCTGCGGGGAGAACGCACGCGACCACCCCGGGTTGAGGGCGAAAGAGTAGGAGTACAGGTGGGAGGGCACATCGCACGCCGCCCCCGGGTAGGAGTTGTCCCGCCACGTGCCGCCCACGTCGGAACCCCGCTCGACCACGATCACGTCGTCGACTCCGTCCTCGGCGAGTCTGATGGCCGCCCCGAGACCGGAGAAACCGGCCCCCACGACGAGGACGTCGACGGTTGTCGGCTGATCCACTTCTTCTCCCAACGACGAGCATGTGATCGGAACCACTGGGATCTTACCCGCAAGTAAGTCCGAGGAGTGGCGGGCCGGTCGGGACGAGGGGGACGCCGTGTTCACCCGGGCCTGATACAACCAGTCCATGACGATCAGCGAGACGGTGGAGATCGAGAGCAAGTTCGAGGTCGGGCCCGACACCCCGGTCCCCGCCGCGAGCGCCTTCGCCCCGCTGGTGGCGGACGACCCGGTGGTGCACGAGCTCTCCGCCACGTACTACGACACCGCCGACCTCTCCCTCACCCGCCACAAGGTCACGCTCAGGCGCCGCACCGGCGGTGACGACGCGGGGTGGCACCTCAAACTCCCGTCCGAGGCGGGACGGGTGGAGCTGCGGCTCCCGCTGGATCACGGAGACGACGTCCCCGACGAGTTCGTCGCCGCGGTGGCGGGACTGGTCCGCCGCCGACCTCTCGCGCCCGTGGCCCGCGTGGACAACCGGAGGCACGTCGTGCTCCTGCGCGACGGCGAGGGGACCGCCGTCGTGGAGTTCTGTGACGACCACGTCACGACGGAATCCCTCGTCGCCGCGGGCGCAACCGCGGGCGCCGCCGGGGACTGGCGGGAGTGGGAGGTCGAACTGGTCGATCCGTCGCAGCCCCGGGCTCGGGACCATCTCGCCGCCGTGGCCACCGCGTGCACCTCGGCCGGGGCCAGGACCTCGTCGTCGTCGTCCAAACTCGCCCGCGCCATCGGCCCCCTCCCCGACCCTCCGGACAGGGGCGTCTCCGCCGTGAGGGACGCCCTGCGCGAGGACCTCCACCGGGTACTCGACCACGACCCGGCCGCCCGACGCGTGACGATGGTGGGGGTCCACCAGATGCGGGTGGCGGTCCGCGGTCTCCGCAGCACGATCAGCTCGTTCGCCGAGGAGCTCGAGGCGGAGACCGGACACACGGACATCGACCTGGCCGCGGTGCTCGAGGAGCTCAAGGTGCTCGCCGCGGTCCTGGGCAAGGTGCGCGACATCCAGGTGGTCGACCACCGGCTCGGGGAGCTGGCGGCCGGGTACCCGGAGGACGTGGTGAGCACGCTGACCAGGCAGCGGCTCCGCGTCGAGCTCGGGGCGGAGGAGCGGCGGGCCGGCGCGCGGGTGACGGCCGCACTGGGTTCCGAGCGGTACCTCGACCTGCTCGACCGTCTCCACCTGCTCGTCGAGCTCGCCGGCACCGGGCCCGAGGTCGCCGGGTCGTCTGACGGGTCCGTGCCGGGACCGACCTCGAAGAAGCGCAGGCGCGAGGCCGAGGACATGATCCTGCGTGGGGTGGACCGGCAGTTCGCCAAGTTCACCAAGGCCCGCACCCGCACCGAACGCGACCTCGAGTCGCTCGAGTTGACCCTGGCCCAGCGGGAGGAGCTGACCCACGTCGTCCGCAAGCGCGCCAAGGCCCTGCGGCGCAACGTCGGCGCCCTACGGGAGTCGGACGGGCTGACCGTCGCCCCGCTACGCACCGCCTGCCAGCGACTGCACACGGTGCTCGGAGACGTCCAGGACAGCGTGACCGCCCGGAGGTGGATCCGGCGGATCGCGAGGCGTGCGGAGTCCGCGGGCGAGTCGACGTTCGGATTCGGGGTGCTCTATGAGCACGAACGCGGATTCTCCGAGCGCGCGCTCGACGGGTTCGAGAACGACGCGGCCACCGTCACCGCGGCCTACCGCGAACTGTCGGAGTCCCGGCGCGCGGCGCGACGGCGGAAGAAGAAGAGCACCAAGAAATAGGGCGGCGGCGAGCAGTGCCGCCCGGCCACGACGGGCGCCCCACGGGGTTCCCGGTGGGGCGCCCGGGGCTGAGTCCGGCCGGTCTCAGCGCTCCCGGTCTCAGTCCTTCTCGTCCTCGGCGTCCCACGCCTCGTTGCGGGACTTCGCCTTGGCCAGCGCCGCCTCCGCCTCACCGCGGGTGGCGTAGGGACCCATGCGGTTGTCCCAGTTGGTCACCTTCCCCTGGACCGCCTTGCCCAGGGCGATGTCGTAATACCACTGCTCTTCCGTCACGACGGACCTCCCGGGTTCGCTCGGCGTTCCTGTGTCCCGAGCCTACTCGCGGCGGGGTCCGGGATTCCCCGGTTACGGGCGTGTCGTCGCCGAGTCCCCGGGCCCGGCATGGGGCTTGGCGTCACCGAACGGCTCGTCTCGCCGCCGGACCGCCTCCCGGAAGCCGTCGGCCGCAGCCCTCGCCTGGAAGGCGTATCCCTCCGGGGTGTGGCGGGCGATCCCGTCGAAGACGGTGCTGATCATGCCTGAATTGGCCACCCCCTGGGCCAGCAGGGCACTGTTCAACGCCAGCTTGGCCATCACGAGCTGGTTGACCGGCATCCGCGCGATCCGCCCGACGAGGTCCTCGGTGCGGTCGTCCAGTTCCTCCGGCGGAGGTGCGTCGATCGCGAGCCCCCAGTCATGCGCCTGCCGCCCCGTGATGAGGTCGCCGGTGAACAGCAGGCGTTTGGCGCGTTGGTCGCCGAGCCGGTGCGCCCACATCCCGGACGCCGGGATGCCCCAGACCCGGGCGGGCGGGTACCCGATCCGGGTGTCGTCGGCGCAAATGATCAGGTCGGCGAACAACGCGATGTCGGTGCCGCCCGCCACGGCGAATCCGTGCAACTTGGCCACCGTGGGTTTGTTCGCGTGCAGGAGGCTGGAGAATCCGCGGTTGAACCTGCTCATCATCGCGTAGTCGACCATCGGGTCCCACGTGACGCGCGGGTCGTGGTTGCGGGCCTGGACGCCCGGATCGAGCACGGATCCGCCGGCCTCGCCGGAGGCGTCGGATGGGTCGGATTGGTCGGATGGGTCGCCTGCGTCGCGGGCCATCCCCTCGGCGAAGATCGACAGGTCGTAGCCGCCACAGAACCCCTTCCCTCGCCCGGACAGGAGGATCACGTGAACCGCCGGGTCGAGGTCGGCGCGCTCGACGGCGGACGCGAGTTCGACCGGGGTGTCGCTCGTGATGGCGTTACCGTGCTCGGGGCGGTCGAAGGTGATCCGGGCGATCGCCCCGGTCACCTCGTAGGTCAGGGTGCGGTAATCGGTGTTCATCTGCCCGTCTCCTCTGTGGCCTGTGCCTGTCCGAAGGAGCCGTGACGCCCGGCTCCGTCGGCGAACCGCGCCGCGCCCGCGACCGCCCCGGCCTGCAGCGAGATCAGGCCGTGGTCATACTCGTTCCTGATCGCCGCCTCCTCGTCGAGGCCCTCCTGTTCCAGCAGCGACAGCCGGTCCCGTCGCATGCACTCCTGGGGGAACCGCGCGATCTCGGTGGCCAGGTCGATGGCTGCCGTCAACGCCGTGCCGTCGGCCACCACCCGGTTCACCAGACCGATGTCCAAGGCCTCTGCAGCACTCACCGGGCGGCCGGTGAGCACGAGGTCCATCGCGCGGCTCGTGCCGATGAGGCGCGGCAGGCGGACTGTCCCGCCGTCGATGAGGGGCACTCCCCAGCGGCGGCAGAAGACGCCCAGCACCGCGGTCTCCTCCGCGACCCGCAGATCGGCCCACAGGGCGAGTTCGAGGCCGCCGGCCACCGCGTGGCCCGACAGGGCAGCGATGACCGGTTTGCCCAGTCGGAGCCTCGTCGGCCCCATGGGACCGTCCCCGTCCGCGGCCACCCGGTTCCCCGCGTCGCCCGCGATCGCCTTGAGGTCGGCACCTGCGCAGAAGGTCCCGTTCTCGCCGTGCAGCACGGCCACGGAGGAGCCGGGGTCCGCGTCGAAGGCCCGGAACGCGTCGGCGAGCGCCTGCGCGGTGGGCCTGTCGACGGCGTTGCGGACGTCAGGTCGGTCGATGCCGATCACGGTCACCGGACCCTGAATCGAGACCGTCACGCCCGGGACGTTCTCCACGGCCCTCACCCGACCTTCGGGGTGACGCGGTCGAGAATCGCGGTGGTGTCCACGCCGGTCGGCAGCGTGCCGAGGACATCCCCGCGATCGGCCCCCAGCCTGCTGACGAGGAAGGCGTCGGCGACCGCCGGGTGGCCGTGGCGGAGCAGCAGGTAGCCCTGCAGGATCATCGCCATGTCCCCGACCACCCGGCGCGCGACGTACTGCGCCTCCTCGGGCCGCCCGGCGGCGACGGCGGTCAACGTCCCGCCCAGGCGATCGACGGCGCCGTCGAGTCGGGAGTCCGCACCGCGCACGGACGAGACCGTGTCGAGGAAGGTCTCGACCGTCTCCGGCTGCTTCGCCATGGCCCGCAGCACGTCCAGAGCCGCGACGTTGCCCGAGCCCTCCCAGACCGACAGCAGTGGAGCCTCCCGGTAGAGCCTCGGCATCCGGGAGTCCTCCACGTACCCGTTGCCGCCCAGACACTCCAGGGCCTCCGCCGCGTGGATCGGCCCGCGCTTGCACACGTGGTACTTGCTGACGGCGAGGCCGATCCGTCGGAGGGCGTCGGCCTCCCGGTCTCCCGCGTCGGCCAGGTCGGTGAGTTCGGCGAGCCAGAGCGCGACCGTCGTCGACGCCTCGGCCTCCACCGCGAGGTCGGCCAGCACGTTGCGCATCAGCGGCTGGTCGATGAGGGCCGCCCCGAAGGCCCGGCGGTGCATCGCGTGGTGGACGGCGTTCGCGACCCCGACCCGCATTCCGGTGGCGGTACCGAGTGTGCAGTCGAGTCGGGTCATGTTGACCATCTCGATGATCGTCGCGACGCCCCGGCCCTCGTCCCCGACGATCCAGCCGGTCGTCTGGTCGTACTCGACCTCGCTGCTGGCGTTCGACCGGTTGCCGAGCTTGTCCTTGAGACGCTGCAGCAGGAAGGGGTTGCGCGAGCCGTCGGGCAGGACCCGCGGGACGCAGAAACACGTGAGCCCACCCGGTGCCTGCGCGAGGACCAGGAAGAGATCGGACATCGGTGCGGAGGTGAACCACTTGTGCCCGGTGATCGAGTACGTCCCGTCGGAGTTCCGGGTCGCGTGGGTGGTGTTGGCGCGGACGTCCGACCCGCCCTGCTTCTCGGTCATCGACATCCCCGCCGTCAGACCCCGCTTGGTGGCCGGCGGCGCCAGAACCGGGTCGTAGACGGCACTCGTCAGCAGCGGTTCGAACGTCGCGGCGAGGTCGGGGGCGCGGCGTAGCGCCGGCACCACCGCGTAGGTCATCGAGATCGGACACCCGTGACCCGCGTCCGTCTGCCCCCACACACTCGTCTTGGCCGCGCGCACCAGATGGGGGTTGGGCCTGGGGTCCGCCCACGGGGCGCCGTGCAGACCGAACCCGACGGCGCGACGCATCAGCTCGTGGTAGGCCGGATCGTAGTCGACCTCGTCGATCCGGTTCCCGTACCGATCGTGCGTCCGGAGGACCGGAGGGTTGGCCTCCGCGCGGTCGCCCCACCCGAGGGCGTCGGCGGTCCCGGCGAGTCGGCCGACCTCGTGCAGTTCGTCCACCGCGTGTCCCGCCCCGGCCCGGGAGAGCGCCTCCAGGATCACCGGCTGCTCGGCAGCGTCGTACCCCACCAGGGGCGGGACCTGGTTTGTCACCGTGTGCGTCACCATGGACGGAGTATTACATAACTCCTGCGGTCAGATCTAGAGTGTAATAGTCATCGATCCGCCCGGACCGGACCGCATCCCGCACGGTCAGGTGCCCGCGCCCAGGACGCCGTTCGCGAAGCGGCCGAAATCGGTACGGAATCGCTGATAGGACTCGCGGAGACGCTCACCGGGCCAGTCGGCGGGCAGCAGCTCCGCGGGGAGGAGCGGGTCGTGCAGGATGTGCCTGACCGTCGCGGCCGCCACCTCGAAACGCGTGGACATCTCGTCGGCGTGTTCGGCCGCGGCGAGAAGGGCCGCTCCGTCGCGTGCCCATCCCGCGGGGTCGAACAGGCGTGAGGTCAGGGCGTCGACGTCGCCGGCGGGGACACAGGAGAACTCCTCCGACCTGGCCGTCAATGCATCAGAACGGACGACGTCGAGGTTGGCGGGCCGGAGCCACACCCCCTCGCGCAGCTCCGCGTACCGGAGCCCGGTCAGTTCGGATCGGGTCGCCAGACGTGTCGCCGCGTCGGCCGGGACCGTGACGACCTGCATCGACCACTGACGGTCCCAGGGCTTCAGGGAGGGCGAGATCGCCGCATCCTGCCGCTCCTGCCTCGAGATGAGACGGGGCGAGAGTCGGTACACCCCCCGGTCCCGCTCGAGGTCACCCGAGGCGACCATCCTGGTCAGGGCGACGCGCACGGCCGATTCCTGGAACCCGAGCCGCACGGCCACGTCGACGATGCCCGCCGCCGTCGACTCCGCGGGGTGCGCACCGAGAAGGGCACTGAGCACGGCCGACCGCGCGGGGAGCTTCATCGGGCGTGCGGGCGCGGGCATGGTCGGAATGATATCCGCGCTGGCCTCCACGGCCGCAGGCGATCAGCAGCCCCGAACAGGCGTCACGTGGACGGCCGCGGGGAGGGGCCGGGGCGAACGAGTCGGCCTGTAAGCCGGATCCTGTGCCCTCCGCGTACGGAGGGCGACGACCATCCATCTGGGCACACCGTCACCGGGTACCTCGAGCGGTCCACCCGCGGACTCGGGCGAGCAGCCCTTCCGTGCATCGCTGCACTCCATCCGCGCAGCCGCACCGCGGGCGGTGCGGCCTTCGACCTTGCTCCGGGTGGGGTTTACCTAGCCGCCCCGGTCGCCCGGGGCGCTGGTGCGCTCTTACCGCACCGTTTCACCCTTACCGCGCCCGCAGGCGCGGCGGTCTGTTTTCTGTGGCACTGTCCCGCGGGTCACCCCGGGTTGCCGTTAACAACCACCCTGCTCTGTGGAGTCCGGACTTTCCTCGGACCGGGGCCCTGCCGCCTGATGGCGCCGGTTCCCCCGCCCGCGGCCGTCCGGCCGACTCGTTCGCCCTGGGGAGTCTAGTCCAGGTGCGAGGTGTCGTTCACCAGGTGCACCGACGTCGGCCCATCCGGGTAGAAGCGCACGTCCGACACCGAGGCCAGATCCAGGTGGAGCCGGAAGAGGAGCTCGTCGCCGGCATCCAGAGCGGCGCGGATCGCCATCTTGATGGGGGTGACGTGGCTGACCACCGCCACCACGCCGCCCGGGCTCTCCTCGACGATCCGGCGCAGGCCCCGCTCGACCCGGGCGCGGACCACGGCGAAGCTCTCGCCCCCGGGTGGAGGCACGGCGGTGTCCGACATCCAGCGTGCGTGCAGTTCGGGGTCCTGCTCGGCGGCCTCGGAGAAGGTCAGGCCCTCCCACTGCCCGAAGTCGGTCTCGATGAGGTCGTCCGCGACCACCAGTGGGACCCCCGCCGCCTCGGCGGCGCGCTCGGCCGTGCCCAGACACCTGCGCAGGGGGGACGAGACCACGGCGGACAGCTCCGGGATTCGCGCCAGGCGGTCGGCGGTCCGTTCGGCCTGCACGACCCCCAGGTCGGTGAGGTCGGGGTCGCCCTGGCCGGAATAGCGACGGTCCACCGAGAGCGGGGTCTGGCCGTGGCGGGCGAGCACGATCCGGGTGGGCCTCCCGGCGGCCCCCGTCCAGCCCGGACCGCCGCTCACGAGTTGTCCGTGCGGACCACGATCACGCCGCACTCCGGGCAGGTCAGGACCTCGTCGGCGGGAGCGGTCCGGAACGCGGACACCGTGGTGCGGTCGAGATCCATCGCGCACGCCGAGCACCGGCCGCCGTTGAGGATCGCCGCTCCCACGCCCGCCTCCGCGCCACTACGGGAATAGAGGTCGAGGAGATCGGGGGGCAGGTCCTCGGCCTGGCGGGCCCGTTCGGCGGTCGTGGCGGTCACGGAGTCCTCGAGTTCGGCGAGGGCGGTGTCGCGGACGGTGGTGGCCATGCCCAGCCGGGCGTCGAGGTCGGTGATGATCGCCCCGGAGTGGCGGACGTCGGCGACCACGGCCTCGTGGCGCTCGGTCAGTTCGGAGAGCTCGGCCACGAGATTCTCCTCGCGGCGGTGGAGCGACCCGAGCTCGTACTCGAGCTCGGTGGACTGCCGGTCGGACAACCCCCCGGCCGCCAGCAGGTCGGCGTCGTTCGCGCGGCGCCTGCGCACGGCGTCGAGATCCGAGCTCAGCTTGGCGATCGCCCGGTCCAGATCCTCCACGTGGATCCGGGCCCGCGCCGCGGACTCCACGGCCGCACGCCGCTCGGCCTCGAGCGTGTCCAGGACACCCTGTTCCGGGAGTGATCTCCGCCGGTGCGCGAGGGAGCCCAGGCGCAGGTCGAGCTCGGCGATGTCGACGAGTCGACGCTGGACGGTGGGATCGGCCTTCATGAGGGCCAAGACTACCGCCCGTCGCCCTCTGCCCCCGACGCCACCGTCCACGGGTCGGTGCGCAGGTCGCACACCGTCGCCGCCACCCCGACCCCCTCCTCCACCAGGGCCGCGGCCTGCGCACACCACGGGAACTCGAGCGCCCAGTGCGCGGCGTCCACCAGGGCCGGTCCGCCCTCCCTGAGGTGTTCGTCGACCACGTGGTGACGCAGGTCTCCGGTGAGGTACACATCCGCCCCCGCGGCCCGTGCCGCACCCAGCAGGGAATCGCCCGAACCCCCGCACAGCGCGACCCTCCTGATCTCCGTGTGCGGGTCACCGGCGGCACGGACCCCCCACCGTGTCCGCGGCAGCCGGGCACTCACGAGAGCGGTGAACTCCGCGAGCGACATCGGCTCCGCCAGGTCGCAGACGCGACCGAGACCGGTGTCCTCGGGGCCCGGGCCGGGCCCCGCGTGGTTGATCAACACGTCCATGGCGGGGACCTCGTACGGGTGCGCGGCCGTGACCGCCCGGCGGACCTCGGATCTCAGTTCGGGTGGCGCCACGAACTCGACCCGCGTCTCGGAGACCCGCTCCGGCTCGCCGATCACGCCGATCGTCGGGTCCGTACCGTCGCCGGGGCGGAAGCGACCGGTGCCCGGCACGGAGAACGAGCACTCGGTGTACCCGCTCATCCGGCCGGCCCCGGCGGCGAAGACCGCGTGGAGGAGGTCCTCGACGTCGTCGTCGGGAACCGTCACCACCCATCTGTCGACGGTGCCGTCACCGGTCGGGACGAGCGGCCTGCCGGGGCTCAGACCCAGCGTCTCGGCGAGCGCGTCGTTGACGCCGGGCCGCGCGGAGTCGGCGTTGGTGTGGGCGGCGTACAGGGCGCAGCCGCCCAGGACCAGACGGTGCAGCAGGCGGCCCTTGGGGGTGTCGGCGGCGATCGAGTGCACCCCCCGCAGCAGGGGCGGGTGGTGGACCAGGAGCAGATCGGCACCCAGGGCGAGCGCGTGGTCGACCACCGCGTCGGTGGCGTCGACGGCCACCACGACCGTCCCGACCTGTGCGGACGGGTCGCCCGCGACCAGACCGACACGATCCCAGGACTCGGCCAACCGCGGCGGGTACGCGTGCTCCAGCAGGTCGATCACGTCGGCCAGGGTGGGCCCACCGGTGGTCATCGTCGATCCCCTTCCCGCTCCGCCCGCCACGCGCGGACGAGTCCGTCCACCATCCTGCCGTCGCGCACCGCCAGGCGCAGGTGGGTGGCGTCGAGCCCGGGGAAGGTGTCCCCGCGGCGGGTCGCGATCCCCCGGCGCGCCAGACCCGCACGGAAGGCGACGGGATCCGCCCCGTCCGGGGTACGCACCAGGATGAACGGCGCGTCGGGGGGCACGACGACAGTGATCCCCGCGGCGGAGAGGGAGGCCACCATCGCCCGGCGTTCGGCCACCACCTGCGCACGTGCCGCCGCCAGCTCGCGGTCGGCCACGGAACCCAGGCAGGCCCGGATCGCTTCGAGTTGCAGCGTCCCGAGGGGCCAGTGCGGCCGGGCCGCGGCGAGCTCGGTCAGAACCGACGGATCCCCCACGGCGTAGCCCACCCGCAGTCCCGCGAGCGCCCACGTCTTGGTCAACGATCTCAGCACCACCAGGCCGGGCACCCCGGCGCCGGCCAGGGTGTGCCCGGCCTCGTCGGACACCACGTCGCAGAACGCCTCGTCCACGACCGTCACACGACCGAGGCGGCACAACGCCGCGACGGTCGCCCTGGGGTGGAGGACCGAGGTGGGGTTGGTGGGATTGCCGACGACGACGAGGTCGGCCTCGTCGGGCACGAGTGCCGGATCGAGACGGTACGGCGGGGGCAGGATCACCCTGTCGACCGCGACACCGGCCCGCCGCAGTTCGACCTCCGGCTCCGTGAACGAGGGGTGCAGCACGGCGGCGCGCAGGCCCCGGCGGGCCGCGTGGTCGGCGAGCAGGTGGAACCCCTCCGAGGCCCCGGCCAGCAACAGCACGCCCTCGGGCCCCACCCCGTGACGGGCGGCGACAGCGGCCACGGCCGCCTCGCCGTCGTCGGCGGTCGGGTATCCACCCAAGTCACCGAGTCGATCGGCCAACCGCTCCCGTAGCCACGCGGGCGGAGCGTCCCCGCGCACGTTGACGGCGAAGTCCACCGCACCCGGCACCAGCTCGGCATCACCGTGGTGACGCAGCGCGTCCCACGACGGACCCTCGGGCAGGTGTCCGGGCGCGGAACCGGGGGCGGCGCTCATGACCGGCAGCCTAGGCGGGGCCCACGGGGGCGGCGGCGACGGGTGGCGGCGCATGCCGGCCGGGGTCTGAGAGGATGACGGCATGCCCGACCGCCCGATCCTCCTCGTCGACCTCGACGGCACCATCACCGACTCACTGGACGGCATCGCCAGGTCGCTCCACCACGCGCTGGACACCGTCGGTGCCCGGTGGGACGACTCACGTGACATCCGCTCCATCGCGGGCCCACCCATGCCGGACACCCTCGCCTCGCTGGGGCTCGGGGGCGCCGATCTGCAGCGGGCGATGAGCGCCTACCGCGAGCGCTACACCGACGTGGGGTGGCTCGAGAACGCGGTCTACGAGGGAATGGACGGCCTGCTGACGAGCCTGGCCGGTCACGGTTTCCGGATGGCCGTGGCGACGAGCAAGGACCAGCAGGCCGCGCGACGGATCCTGGAGCACTTCCGGCTCGACGACCCGTTCGAGTTCATCGGCGGCGCGGACCTGCGGGTCGGGCGGGCGGCCAAGGCCGATGTGATCGCGCACTCACTCTCCGCACTCGGCGTCGATCCGGTTCCGGTGGCCGAGGGGGGCACGGGCCACGTCCTCATGATCGGCGACCGCGAGCACGACGTGGAGGGTGCCGCCCGCTACGGGATCCCCACGGCGATCGTGCGCTGGGGTTACGGCAGCCCCGGCGAGTGGGACGGCGCCCGCTGGTCCCCGGCGGACACCGCCGAGCTGGAGCGGATCATCCATGAGTGGTGACCCGCGCGTGCACGTCGTCTTTGTCTGTACCGGCAACATCTGCCGCTCCCCCATGGCCGAGGTCATGGCACGGCATGCGTTCTCGGGCGCCGGGTTCGGCGACAGGGTCACCGTCTCGAGCGTGGGTACCGGTGGGTGGCACGTCGGGGACGGCATGGATCCCCGGGCCGCGGCCGAACTCGAGTCCCACGGGTACGACAGCACGCACGTGGCCGCACAACTGTCCGCCGCCGATCACCGGGCCGACCTGGTGGTGGCGCTCGACCGCGGCCACCGCGACCACCTCCTCGGCGCCGGAGTCGACGGGCACCGTGTCCGCCTCCTGAGGGGGTTCGATCCCGCGGCGGACGGTGAGGACGTGGCCGATCCCTACTACGGCCACCACGACGGCTTCACCCGGACCCGTCTCCAGATCGCTGCGGCGCTCCCCGGGTTGGTGGCCGAGGTGCATGCCCTCCTGACGTAGCCCGTCGGGGTCCAACGGATACCCTGGGGACATGCGGAGTCTGCGGCGCTTTCTGAGTCCCGGCTGGCTGATCGGCCTGCTCGCCGTGTCGCTGTTCGCCTGGGCGTGCTTCGCCCTCCTGGCCCCGTGGCAGCTGGGCAAGAGCGAGGACCTGGACGCCCGCAACACCCGCCTCGCCGAGTCGATAGAGGCCGCGCCGGCCCCGTTCGGGCAGGTGGTGGACGCCCCCGAGGCGTTCGTCGACCGCGAATGGCGGCTGGTGACACTGGACGGCCGGTGGCTACCCGACGCCGAGGCACTGCTGCGGCTCCGCGCGGTCGACGGCGAGCCGGTCTACCAGGTGTTGACGGTGTTCGATCCGGTCGATGGGCCGGAGATCCTGGTCAACAGGGGTGTCGTCCCCGTCGGCGAGAACAACACGGTCCCCGACTACGCCGCCGCGCCCGCGGGGCCCGTCGAGATCACCGCTCGGCTCCGCGCGGCGGAGAGCGGTCAGGCGGAGCCGGTCCTCGTGGACGGGCTGCCGGCCGTGAGGGTCCTGGACCCCTCCGTGCTGGGCGGGGCACTCGGCCACCCGCTCGTCCCCGCCGGATACCTCCAGCTCTCCGGTGACCAGCCCGGATCGCTCACCCCGGTGCCCATCCCCGGGATAGAGAACGGCCCGTACCTCTCCTACGGCCTGCAGTGGCTCGCCTTCGGCGTCCTGGCGCCGCTCGCCCTGGCCTACTTCGCGTGGGCCGAGATCCGGGCGCGACGCCGCGACGCCGAGGCGGACGAGAACCCGGCGCCGCCGGCCGGCCCGGACGGGGACCACTCCGACGACGCCCTCGTGGACGCCCGCGAACGCGCTCTCCGGGCCCGCTACGGCAACCGGGACGACGCCGAACAGCGGCGTGCCCACCGCCGGGCGGACCGTCTCCGGACCTGACCACGACCGCGTCCCTCGCCGGGGCGGCCCGATCAATCCCTCGCCGCGGCGGCCCGATCAGTCCCGTGCCGCGATGGCACCCAGCACCCCTTGAGCCGCGACGGCGGCGATGGCGGCCGCGACCTGGGTGTACCGCATGAGACGGACCGCCCTGCGCACATCGTGCGGCCGCGGTGCGGGCCCCCGACCGAGCCCGGGACGCGTCTCGACCCCGTACGGATACGGCGTCCTCCCGCCCAGCTGGACCCCCAGGGCCCCCGCGCACGCCGCCTCGATCACCCCCGCATTGGGGCTCGGGTGCGCCCGGGCATCCCGGCGCCATGTGCCCAGGACGGCCGAGGGCCCTCCCCCGACCACGGGCGAGAGTGCTGCGGTGAGGGTCGCCGCCAGACGCGCGGCGGGCCACCCCAGGACGTCATCGAGTCGTGCCGAGGCCCACCCGAAATCCACGTACCGGCTCGAGCGGTGTCCGACCATCGCGTCGAGGGTGTTGGCGGCCCGGTGCGCGGCGGCGCCTGCGGGTCCGGCCACCGCCGCCCAGAACAGGGTCGCCACGGCCGCGTCGGAGGTGTTCTCGGCGACCGACTCGACCACGGCCCGGGCCAGGTCCCCGGCCTCCAGCGCGCTCGGGTCCCGACCGCACAACCACGGCAGGAGCTCGCGGCTCGCGGCCACCTCCCCCCGCTCGAGCAGCACCGCGTGCCGCTCCGCCACCCGGAGGAGCGACGTACCCCCCAGGCAGGACCACACCGTGATCGCCGTGACGGCCACCCGCAGGGCGGGCCGGCGGGCGACGAGGGCCTCCGCCGCTCCCGCGGCGATCGCGGCCCCGCCGACGAGCACCCCCGTGAAGACGATCCCCCGGGCGCGGATGCCGGTCTCGCTGCGGGCCCCGGTGTCGGAGCCGTCGAGGCCTGTCTCGCCGTCGAGGCCGGTGTCCGGGAGGAGTACCTGCTCCAGCGCCGCCGCGCAGCCGCCGAATCCCGCCACGGGATGCCACCGGCCGGGGTCCGCGAACGCGGCGTCCGCGGCAAAGCCCAACGCCGTCCCGAGCGCTCGGAGCAGATGCCTGTTCATGAGTGCGCGCGGAGGGACTCGAACCCCCGACCGCTGGTGTGTAAGACCAGAGCTCTAACCGCTGAGCTACGCGCGCGAGAACACCGCCTCGGCGTTCGGGACGGTGTGCGACAGATTATCCCACCCCCCGGGGCGGTGGACCCCGGGGTGACCTGTCGGGGCGCCTCCGCCCCGGAGGGTGGCGACGGCGGATCCGCTCCGCGCTAGACCGGTCGGGAAACCTCTGGACAACCGTCCGTCTCCGCCGCAGAATCCCCCCATGACGAACCACCGGAGGACCGTCGGCTCTGCCATCGCGCTCTCGCTGGCGCTGACCGGGGCGACCGGGTGCAGCGCCGCCGACCGCGCGCTGCTCACCGCCCCGCAGTGTCCCGACTCCTCGGCGTCCCCCGCCCCCGCGCCGCGGGTCCCGGGGCAGGCCGTCCTCCTCGGCGGTGTCGTCCGCAGTTCGATCCCGCCGGGCCCGATCCGGGGATGGGAGGACGTCGTCTCCGTGGCGGATGCCGGCCCCGTGCTGGCCGCGGTCCACCCTGACGGCACCGTCTCCGTGATCGGAGAGGATCACCGGGGGCTCCTCGCCGGCACGCCCGCCGGGCCCGCGGCGGCGCTGCCACAGAAGGTGCCCGGCGTCCGGGACGCCACCTCCGTGGCGGCGGTCGGTGGAGCGTTCCTCGCCACCCACTCCGACGGATCCGTGACCGCGTGGGGCGACTCGTTCATCGCGAGCGGGGGCCACCGCGGAGCCGAGCGTCAGCAGCCCACCCCGGGCCCGGTCCCCAAGGTCGAGAACGTGATCCAGGTGGCCGACGGGCAACTCAACGTCCTCGCCCTGCGCTCCGACGGCAGGGTGCAGGGGTGGGGGATCAATCTCACCCAGGTGATCGGCGAGCCGGACGGGACGCTGGTCCGCACGATCCGGGACGTCCCGGGTGCCGTCAGCGTGGCCAACCCGGGAGGGGCCGCCGTCATCGCCACCAGCACCGGAGAGGTGTGCGCGTGGGGCAACAACGTCCACGGACTGCTGGGCGTCGAACCGCGTGGAGGTCAGAGCCCGCGGGCGGTCAGGATCGAGGGCCTGACCGACATCGTCCAGGTGGCCGGCGGAAACGATTTCGCGCTCGCGCGGGATTCCGACGGGCACGTCTGGGCGTGGGGACGCATCGTCTCCGGGATGCTCGGCGACGGGGACGCCGAGGACACCTCCACCGCCTCGCCGCAGCAGGTGGTCGGCGTGCCGCCGATGGAGTGGATCGGCGCCTCAGGTGCCTCGTCGTACGGGATCGACCGGACGGGAAACCTGTGGGCCTGGGGCGGCGGCCTCCGGGCTGCCCCGTACGCCGGCGAGGACCGGCGCCCCTACCGCGTTCCGCTGCCGGGGCCCGCCCAGTCGGTGTCCGGCGGGGTCGTCCTGCTCGGACCGGACGGCTGACCGGCGACCGGGCGGCCGACCGACAGGGCGCCCGGACACGCCTCCGGTCCCGCGTGCCCGCACGGTGCATGAGAGAACACCGGCACCTCGGGTGCCGGTGTTCGTGAGATCAACTCATCCCGGTTCTGGTGCCCCACCGCCGGGCGGCCGAGCACCCCCGGGGGGTGCGATCACGACCGCGGAATGGCGTTCTACTTCCGCGGAATGCTGTTCTTCCGCAGCGCCAGGCGGCTTCCCGCCCAGTCCCCCAGGGCCGCGGTGCGGGTCTGAAGCATCCCGGCGGTCTGGGCCGACTCGGCGATGACCGAGGGCTCCACGTGGCCGTCGTTCCCCGTCTTGGGGGTGAGGACCCACACGGAACCCTCCTCCGCCAACGGGGTCACGACGTCCATGAGCCTGTCCACCAGGTCGCCGTCGCCGTCGCGCCACCAGAGCAGTACCGCGTCGACGATCTCGTCCGTGTCCTCCTCCAGCAGCTCCGACCCGACGGCGTCCTCGACGGCCTCACTGATCGACTCGTCACAGTCAGAATCCCATCCGACCTCCTGAACGAGCATGTCCTTCGTCAGTTCGAGCTGACCAGCAATCTGATCCGCCCCGTCCTGCTGGTTCGCCGCGGCGACCACCGTGGTGTTCCTCCCTCGTATCCGACTTCGTTCGTCTTGGTCTTTCGCTGACCAGGAACACTACCCGCGCACCCTCCCACGGGAAACGACTACCGCCTATTTGGGCGGTCAGAGCGCAGCCCCGTGTCGCGCATCACGCTTTGGGGCACAATCAGAGGAAGTCATGGGCCGACGACGGCCCGTGGCCGGTCGACCTCGCCATCCGCCACACACCCGCGGCGCGTGCGGTCGACCGGACACTGCACCCCGACATGTGTGGTGACCCCACCGGGTCGCCGCTGTACGTATCGCAGAAGTGAGGACGAGACGCATGACCGAGACCGTAGGCACCCGAGATGGTTCCGCACCCACCAACGTGCCGGTCCTCCGGGAGGGGGTCGCGTCCTATCTCGCGGACTCGGACCCCGAGGAGACGCAGGAGTGGATGGACTCCCTCGACGGCATGCTCGCGGAGGCGGGCCCCGAGCGGGCGCGCTACCTCATGCTCAGGCTCCTCGAGCGCGCCTCCAAGCAGCGGGTTCCCCTTCCGGCTCTCACCTCATCGGACTACGTCAACACGATCCCCACCAGCCTCGAACCCGAGTTCCCGGGCGACGAGTCGGTGGAGCGCACCTACCGGCGCTGGATCCGCTGGAACGCGGCCATCATGGTCCACCGCGCCCAGCGGCCCGGCATCGGTGTGGGCGGCCACATCTCCACCTACGCGGGCGCGGCCCCGCTGTACGAGGTCGGCTACAACCACTTCTTCCGCGGCAAGGACCACCCCGGGGGTGGTGACCACATCTTCTTCCAGGGGCACGCCTCACCCGGCATGTACGCACGCGCCTACCTCGAGGGTCGCCTCCGCGAGCACGACCTCGACGGGTTCCGGCAGGAGAAGAGCCACCCCGGACGCTCACTTCCCTCCTACCCCCATCCCCGCTGCCTACCCGAGTTCTGGGAGTTCCCCACGGTGTCGATGGGCCTCGGGCCCATGAACGCCATCTATCAGGCGCGGTTCAACCGCTACCTGCACAACCGCGGGATCAAGGACACCTCCCAGCAGCACGTGTGGGCGTTCCTCGGCGACGGTGAGATGGACGAGGTCGACTCGCGCGGAGCCCTGCAGGTGGCCGCGAACGACGCGCTCGATAACCTGACCTTCGTCATCAACTGCAACCTCCAGCGCCTCGACGGCCCGGTCCGCGGCAACGGGCAGATCGTCCAGGAGCTGGAGTCGTACTTCAGGGGCGCCGGATGGAACGTCATCAAGGTCGTGTGGGGCCGCGAGTGGGACGCGCTGTTCGAGAAGGACACCGAGGGTGCGCTCGTCTCCCTCATGAACTCCGTCTCGGACGGTGATTACCAGACGTTCCGCGCCAATGACGGCGCCTGGATCCGCGAGCACTTCTTCGGCCGTGATCCCCGCACGGCCAAGCTCGTCGAGGACATGACCGACGACGAGATCTGGGCCCTCCGCCGCGGCGGGCACGACTACCGGAAGATCCACGCCGCCTACAAGGCGTCGCTCGAGCACACCGGTCAGCCCACGGTGATCCTCGCGCACACGGTCAAGGGTTTCGGTCTGGGCCAGAACTTCGAGGGCCGCAACGCCGCGCACCAGATGAAGAAGCTGACGCTGGACGACCTCAAGCTGTTCCGCGACAAGCAGCTCATCCCCATCACGGACGAGGAACTGGAGGCCGACCCGACGCTGCCCCCGTACTACAACCCGGGTCCCAACTCGCCGGAGATCCGCTACATGCTCGAGCGGAGGAACGCGCTGGGCGGGCACGTGCCCGAGCGGCGCCAGACCTTCACCCCGCTCTCCGTCCCGGACATCGATTCCCTGGCCTCGCTCCGCAAGGGTTCGGGAAAGCAGTCGGTCGCCACCACGATGGCCCTGGTCCGCACCTGCAAGGAGCTCATGCGGGACGAGTCGCTACGCGATCGTCTGGTCCCGATCATCCCGGACGAGGCGCGGACCTTCGGGATGGACTCGTGGTTCCCGACCCTGAAGATCTACAACCCGCACGGGCAGAACTACACCTCCGTCGACCACGACCTCATGCTCAGCTACAAGGAGTCCAAGACGGGCCAGATCATGCACGAGGGGATCAGCGAGGCCGGGTCGGTGGCCGAGTTCACCGCCGCCGGCACCGCGTATGCGACCCACGGTGAGCCCATGATCCCGCTGTACATCTTCTACTCGATGTTCGGTTTCCAGCGCACCGGCGACGCCATCTGGGCGGCCTCCGACCAGCTCGCCCGCGGGTTCCTGCTCGGCGCCACCGCCGGCCGAACCACCCTCACCGGTGAGGGGCTGCAGCACATGGACGGCCATTCACCGCTTCTCGCCGCCACCAACCCGGGGATCATCTCGTACGACCCCGCATGGGGTTTCGAACTCGCCCACATCATGCGCGCGGGGATCGAGCGGATGTACGGGCCGGGCGCCGCCCATGAGAACGACACCGACGGGATCGACCGCAACGTGTCGTACTACATCACCCTCTACAACGAGCCCGTCCCGCAGCCGCCGGAGCCCGAGGATCTGGACTCCGACGCCCTGCTCCGGGGCTTGTACCTCTTCCGCAAGGCCGAGAAGGGCGCGCACAAGGCCTCGATCCTCGCCTCGGGTGTCGCGATGTACGCGGCCGCCGAAGCCCAGAAGACCCTGGCCGAGCGGTGGGACGTGGCCGCCGATCTCTGGTCGGCCACCTCGTGGAACGAACTGGCACGGGACGGTTACGAGTGTGAACGCCACGAGCTCCGACACCCGGATCAGCATGCCCGGACCCCGTTCGTCACCGCGTCTCTCGAAGGCAGCGAGGGACCGAAGGTCGCCGTGAGCGATTACCAGAAGGCGGTGCCGGACCAGATCCGCGGATGGGTCCCCGGTGACTTCACCGTCCTGGGCACCGACGGATTCGGGTTCTCCGACACCCGACCGGCTGCGCGTCGCTTCTTCAACACCGACGCCGAATCGATCATCGTCGCGGTCCTCGCCGGGCTGGTCCGCGAGGGCAGCCTCGAGAAGCGCACCCTGCTCGAGGCGGCCCGCCTGTACAAGATCGACGACGTCATGGCGGCGCCCGAGCCCACGACGGATCCCGGGGTGGCGTGACCGAGACGACCGGACCCGCGGCGGGGGCCGGGCCACAGACCGTACAGCCGTCACGGCGCCGATCCGCGAGGGCTCCGGATCAGCGACCGGTCTCGGATGCGCTGCTCAAGCGCATCACCCGGTACTCGGGGACGCTGTCGACGGAAGCGGTCCGGTCCCTCGAGGAGGACCTGCCGTTCTTCGCCGGGCTGTCCGCCGACCAACGGGCGGAGATCCAGCTGATCATCCAGAGCGCCGTGCGCGACTTCGTCACCTGGATGCGCAACCCCGAGGCCCCGCACACCGACACGATCGCGGGGTTCAAGCTTCTGCCCAAGGGCCTCGGTCAGGGCCTGTCCCTGCAGGAGACCGTGCAGCTCGTCCGCTCCACGTGCGAGTACTTCGAGCTGGTCATGCCGCGGATCACCCACAACGAGCGCCAGCGCGGGCTCATGATCGCGGCGGTGCTGAAATTCGGTCGCGAGCTCGGCTTCACCGCTGCCTCGGTGTACGCGGCCGCCGCCGAGAACCGGGGCGCCTGGGACACCCGCATGGAGGCGATGCTGGTCGACGCCGTCGTCCGCGGGGACCGGCACGCCGATCTCGCCTCCGGGGCCTCGGCGCTCAACTGGGATCCGACCACCGCTGCCACCGTCATCGTGGGGCGCCCCAGGGCGGATCTGGGGCTGGCGTCCGTGCCCGCCACGCACAAGGCCGCCGTCGCGGCGGGCAGGCACGCGCTGGCCGTGGTGCAGGGGGCACGCCTCGTCGTCATCCTCTCCGGGGAGCTGGAGTCCTCCTCCGCCGTCCCTCCGGCCGTGCTCGACGCCTTCTCCCCCGACGCGCCCGTCGTCGTCGGACACACCGTGGGGTCGCTCGCCGAGGCCCCGGACAGTGCGGCCGAGGCCATCGCCGGCGCGGCGGCCGCGACCGGGTGGCCCGGCGCCCCCCGCCCGGTGGCGGCGATCGACCTGTTGCCGGAGCGGGTCCTGGGCGGGGACCGCGGGGCGGCGGGGATGCTGGTGGAGCGGATCGTCACCCCGCTCCGGGGCGCCGATCCGTCCCTCGAGGAGACCCTGAGGGCCTACCTGGACTCGGGTGGTCACGTGGAGGCGTGTGCGCGCGGGTTGTATGTCCATCCCAACACCGTGCGGTATCGCCTCAAACGAGTGAGCCAGATCACCGAGTTCGACCCGCTTGACGCGAGGGAGGCTTTTGTCCTCCGGATAGCCCTCGTCCTCGGCAAGTTCGCCGAACGAAGCCCTCAGGACAGCTAAACAATCACTCTCGTCACACCCTGTAACGAAAACTCCACTCACAGAGATGTCGACCCACTCAACACCGGATTTGTGGGAACCCCACAAAATCCGGCCGGTGTTTCTGGTTACGAGAACATCATCCGAGGGAGGGCAACACGTGTTGTCTGATACTCGTGCTTTGCCTCACCGCCCCCGGACAAGGGTCCCAGAAAGCCGGAATGCTCGCGCCATGGCTCGAGCTACCCGGCGCCTCGGCCCGCCTCGACGAGTGGTCCGCCTCGAGTGGACTCGATCTCGAACGCCTGGGCACCACCGCGACCCTGCAGGAGATCACCGACACCGCGGTCACCCAACCGCTGGTGGTCGCCTCCGCGTTGCTCGGAACCGCAGAGCTCCGTCGACGGGGCCAGGTGCCCGCCGATACGATCGTCGCCGGGCACTCCATCGGTGAGGTCGCGGCGCTCGCGATCGCCGGTGTGGTCTCGGAGGCGGACGCGCTCCGCCTGGCGTCGGTCCGGGGCGCCGCGATGTCACGGGCCTGTGCCGACCGGCCGACCGGGATGATCGCCGTCCTGGGAGGGGTCGAGGCCGACGTCCTGCTCGCCCTGGAGAACGCCGGCCTGGAGCCCGCCAACCGCAACGGCGCCGGGCAGATCGTGGCCGCCGGCCCGCTCGAGACGTGTGACGCGCTCGAGCAGAACCCTCCGAGCCGCGCCCGCCTGCGCCGCCTCGACGTGGCCGGGGCGTTCCACACGCGGCACATGGGGTCCGCCGTCGAGAGGTTCCGCGCCCTCGCGGACACGATCGAGGTCCGGGATCCCGAGCTGACCCTGCTCTCGAACGCCGACGGCATGGTCGTCACCTCGGGCAGGGACGCCGTGGACCGCGTGATCTCGCAGATCACCCATCCGGTCCGCTGGGACCTGTGCACGCAGACCATGCTCAAGCTCGGCGTGGACGCGTTCGTCGAGCTCCCCCCGTCCGGGGCGCTCGTCGGCCTGGCCAAGCGCATGATGCGCGAGGTGCCCCGGCACGGCGTCACCACGCCCGAGGACCTGGAGGACGCGCTCGACGCCGTCCCCGCACTCAGCGGCGCGTAGACCACCCCCACGAACCCGCGGTCGCCGGCCTCGCCCGGCGGTCGCGTCATGACGACCCCGCCGTGCCCGACCGGGCGCGACGACACCACCAGAAAGGACACCACATGGCACGCACCGAGGCCGAGATCATCTCCGGACTTGCGGAGATCGTCGAGGAGGTCACCGGAATCGAGCCTTCCGAGGTGACCCCGGAGAAGTCCTTCGTGGACGATCTGGACATCGATTCGCTCTCCATGGTGGAGATCGCGGTCCAGACGGAGGACCGCTACGGGGTGGAGATCCCGGACGAGGACCTCGCCAAGTTGCGTACTGTGCAGGATGCGGTCGACTACATCCAGAAGATCGACCAGAGCTGACACCACGTCCCGGAGCACGGGGCGGGGACGCGTTCAGGGCCGAAGGTGCGGTCGGTGCACCAGACGAGCCCGCGTCTCCACCCCACGTCCGGGACCCGACACACGAGAGCACCCCGCGTCACGCGGGGTGACGGGCGGAAGGCGCGATCAGGGACGGGGGTCCCGGATCGCTCGCCTCCCCCACACCAGCCAGTCCGGGGGTCCATAAGGAGCGCACCCTCCCATCCGGGAGGTGCGCCGCGGAAAGGACTGCATTCGATGACCATCACGAGCACCGTGGACCAGAACACCCAGATCGACCCGCGCGACCCCGTCGCCCGGCTCGAGAACCTCTTCGATCCGGCATCACTGGAGTTCCTCACGGAACCCGACGCGTCGGGCGCGCTCGCCGCGCGGGGCCTGATCGACGGCGAACCCACGATCGCCTATGCCACCGACGCCACCGTCATGGGTGGCGCGATGGGCCTGGACGGGTGCCGTCACATCGTCCACGCGATCGACACCGCCATCGACGAGCACCTGCCCGTCGTGGGCGTGTGGCACTCGGGAGGGGCACGACTCGCCGAGGGCGTCGAGGCGCTGCACGCGGTCGGCCTGGTCTTCGAGGCCATGGTCCGCGCCTCGGGCCACGTGCCGCAGATCTCGGTCGTGCTCGGGCCCGCCGCCGGCGGTGCCGCGTACGGCCCCGCGCTCACGGACGTCGTGATCATGGCGCCGGCGGGCAAGATCTTCGTCACCGGACCCGACGTGGTCCGCTCCGTCACCGGGGAACAGGTGGACATGGAGGGCCTAGGCGGCCAGGACGTCCACCACCGCAAGTCCGGCGTGTGTCACATCGCCGCCGCTGACGAGCGGGACGCTCTGCACCGCGCGAGGCGGCTGGTGAACCTCCTGTCCGCGCAGGGTGAGTTCGATCTGCGGGCGCTCGAGGGCGACCACACGGATCTGGCGGGGTTGCTCCCGGAGTCACCCAAGCGTGCCTACGACGTGCGTCCCCTCGTCCACGGCATCCTCGACTCGTCCGAGTTGGACGGGAGCACGACCTTCGAGGAGCTCCAGGCCAAGTGGGCGCCCAGCATCGTCGTGGGCTTCGGCAGGATGTCGGGCCGCACGGTCGGCGTGATCGCCAACAACCCGCTCCGCCTGGGGGGTTGCCTCAACTCCGAGTCCGCCGAGAAGGCCTCCCGGTTCGTCCGCCTGTGCAACGCGTTCGGCGTACCGCTTCTCGTCGTGGTCGACGTCCCCGGTTACCTCCCCGGGGTCTCCCAGGAGTGGGAGGGCGTCGTCCGGCGTGGCGCCAAACTGCTGCACGCCTTCGCGGAGGCGTCCGTCGCCCGCGTCACGCTGGTCACCCGAAAGATCTACGGCGGGGCCTACATCGCCATGAACTCGCGCGCGCTGGGCGCCTCCGCCGTGTTCGCGTGGCCCGATGCGGAGGTGGCCGTGATGGGCGCCAAGGCGGCGGTGGGCATCCTGCACAAGCGCACGCTCGCAGCGGCGCCGGAGGACGAGCGCGAGGCCCTGCACGAGCGGCTGGCCGACGAGCACGCCGCGATCGCCGGTGGCGTCGGCCGGGCGGTCTCCATCGGTGTGGTCGACGAGGTCATCGAACCGACCGACACGCGTCGCCGCCTCGCCGAGGCACTGGATGCGGCCGCGCACACCCGCGGCCAGCACAAGAACATCCCGCTGTGACCTGAGCCCGTCGGCGGGTCCCTACGCAGACGCCCGACGCCCGTCCCCGGCTATACCGGGGGCTGGCGTCGGGCGTCACGGGGGCGGGCGGGTCGTGTGGCGACCCCGCGCCCCGGCACACGGGCTGGCGGCCAGCCCGGCGGAGGGGCAAGTGGGTATCCCTAGCGCCCCTGGCACCGCCGCTCCTCGGCATGCTCGCGCGCGTGCTCATCGGTGCGGGCGGGAGTGCCTACCCATGGGCGGCTGTCAGGCGCGCGAGCGGATGTCGGCCCGCCCCGGCCCGCCCCGGCCCGCCCCGCGGCACGAAAACGCCCGCACCCCGAGAGGGTGCGGGCGTTCGTCGGCGAGTCGTCGTGAGTCGGGGATCGCCGACCGGAACCGGCCTGTCGGCGCTCGTCAGCCGACGCGGGAGAGCCAGGTGACCTCGGCAGCGGCGGGATGCCCGCGGAGCGGCTCCAGCGCGCGGTCCCATGCGGTGCCGAGTTCGGCGTCCACCGAGGCGTGGAACGCGGCGGGGCCTGCGGCCATGAGGTGCCGGAGCCTGTTCTCCCCGATCACCACGTCCCCGCTCGCGCCCGTCTGGCCTCGCCACATCCCGAGTTCCGGGGTGTGCGAGAAGCGTTCGCCGTCGACGAGGTCACTCGGGTCCTCGGTGACCTCGAAGGCCAGCATCGACCACTTGGCCAGCGAATCGGCCAGGCGAGCACCGGTGCCGACCGGACCGATCCAGTCGACGATCGCCTTGCGGGCGCCCGGCTGGGCCGGCTGGTCCTCCCAACGCATGGCGGAGGACGCGTCGAGGGTGCTCGCGAGAGCCCACTCGACGTGAGGGCACAACGCGGTAGGCGCGGCATGGATGAACACCACGCCGGTCGTCGTATCCGCGAAATGGTTCAGATCAGACATCGCTTCACTCCCGACTCACTGAGGGACGTCTTCCCCAACGACCTCGCGATATCGTGTGAACGATGATTCGTATGTGGTTGTAGTACACAACTGTGCCTCAAGTGAACGAATTACACCAGCGACACTTCTGCATTCTCAGCAAAGTTACAGCACCGTAATCCCGCCGGTGTGAGTCCCCGGCGGCGTGTCGGCGAGGAGGGTGCGTCAGCCCCCGAGGGAGTCCTCCGGGCGGCTGCGACGGGTTGCGGCGTCCACCACCCTGTCCGACAACTCCGGCCACAGCGGTTTGGCCCAGTCCCCGAAGTCGCGGTCGGTGAGCACGACCAGGGCCGTCTCGATCTCGGGCTGCACCCACAGCAACGTGCCCGACTGTCCGAAGTGCCCGAAGGTCCCGGGAGAATTGTGCTGGCCGGTCCAGTGGGGATACTTGGCCTCCCGGAGTTCGAACCCCAGACCCCACGGACACGGTTTGTGCATTCCGTAACCGGGCACGACGCCGTCGAGGCCGCGGAACTGCTCGTTCACCGCCTCCTCCAGTGTCTCGGGCGCCAGGAGCCGCGGTGCCACGAGTTCGGTCGCGAAGGCGACCAGGTCGGCGAGGCTGGCCGAGGCACCGTGTCCGGCCGAGCCCTCGAGCACCGTCGATCCCATCCCGAGCGGCTGACACACGGCCTCGGTGAGGTAGTCGGGGAAGGCGATCCCCGTGGCGTCGGCGATGTGATCCGCGAGCACCTCGAAGCCGGCCGAGGAGTAGATGCGTCGCTCCCCCGGCCCGGCGCGCACCTTCCCGCGATCACTGAAGTCCAGACCGGATGCGTGGGCCAACAGGTGGCGGACGGTCGAGCCCTCGGGCCCGGCGGCCTCGTCGAGGGAGATCGCCTCCTCCTCGACAGCGAGGAGCGCGGCCACGGCCACTATCGGTTTGGTCACCGAGGCGAGACGGTAGACGCGGTCCTCGTCGCCACGCACGGCCAGGAGCCCCTCCGGACCGACGACCGCTGCCGAGACGTTGTCCACCGGCCAGTCCTCGACGGCCGCCAGGGCTGCGTCCAGCCGGTCTCGATCGAACTCGTCCGACATGTGATCCTCCCGGGTGATGTCAGATCGGGCCGTCGTCGGCCGGATCGTCTACAGCTGTGTGGTCAGTGTGTCAGCTCGGCGGTCACGTCCGCGGCACGTCGCGCCGACGGAACCCGACCAGCCCCGCGCCCACCAGGGCGACCGCCACAAGCAGCAGTACCGCCACCCCGATCGTGTCGACCGGCCCGACGGGGGCCCGCCCCACCGCACCGAACGGTGACAGGCGCATCTGGGACTCGGTGAGTCTGAGGGTGGGGCCCATGAACGTGACGACCGCGGAGACGGCGAACAGCGCCCAGGCCAGGGCCTGCATGCGGGGTACCCACCCGAACAGGGCCACCGACACCCCGACGAATACGAGCGCGGCCGGCACCTGCCAGGACCCGGCCGCGACGATGCGCCCCAGTGAGTCCGGGTCGTCGAGGGCGACGGAGGTGGCCAGCGCGAAGGCCGCGGAACCCGCCACCACGACCAGGACGGCGCCCGCGGCGACCACAGCGGTGTGCAGGGCCAACAGTGACCACCTCGAGCGGCCGGCCGCGAGTTCGAGCTCCAACCGTCCCGTGGTCTCCTCCCCCCGCAGTCCGCCGAGGGTCTGGAGGGCGAACCCCGCGCCGAGGATCCCGACGAACACGACGAGCATCTGCACGAGGGAGTCGACGAGCGCCGGGGACTCGACCAGGAAGGCCGCGAGGGCGGGGTTGGACATGATCGCCTCGACCACGACGTTCATCAGGGCGCCGTACATGGTCATGAGCGCCACGACCCCGACCGTCCATCCGATGAACGCACCGAGGTGCTGGTGTACCGCCACGCCGAGCTCGGACGCCCGCCACCTCGACGCCGTGGCCGAGCCCGTCCGGGCCGGCACCAACCCGGCGCCGACATCGCGGCGACCGGAGAGCCACAGGGCGGCGGCGGACAGAGCTCCGGCCGTCACGACGGCCACCACCAGCGGGAGTGCGGAGGGGTCCCCGAACGGCCGGACCAACCCGTGCCACCCCAGGGGGGAGGTCCAGCTCACCCAGTTCTCGTTGGTGTCCCCGATCCCCCGCAGGACGAGGGTGAGTCCGGCCAAGGTCATGCCCGTCGCCCACACGGTGCGGTTGTGGGCCACCACCTGCGCGAGCACGGCAGTGGCAGCGGCGTATACCCATCCGGTGGCGACGATCGACGCCGCGTAGAGCGCGGCCCCGGTCCGGTCGACCGGGATGGCGAGCGTCGACGCCCAGATTCCGGCGCCGAGGAGGAGGAACACGCCGGCGACGACGACGAGGGCCGCCGTGACCGGGGCGAGCCGACCCGTCCGGGCGGACAGGAGGAGTTCCGTCCTGCCGGTCTCCTCCTCCCGGCGGGTGGACCGAGCGGTCAGGGCGATCGCCATGATCGGGATCGCGAAGGAGGCGATGAACGCGTACTCGTTCATCATGACCCCACCCAGGGTGTCGAGCCCCGCTATACGTCCGTTGAGCATCACCATCGCCTCGCCCAGGGAGGCGGAGTAGGTGGCGAGCTTCTCCGGCGTGTCGTACAGGGCCGCTATCGAGACGGCGGTGAGCAGATACAGCGCGACCAGCCCGAGGACCCACGCGGCGGCGGAGCGCCACCCCGTCCGCAGGTCGATCCGGGCCAGCAGGCCTGTGCCGGCGAATGCGGAGTTCACCGCGACCCGCCGGGGGTCGTGCCCGCCTCTGCGGGTCCCCCTGCGGCCCCCGCGCCCGAGTAGGCGGAGAGGAAGAGGTCGTCCAGGCTGGGTGGGGTGGCGGTGAGGGTGTGTATGCCGGCCGCGTGCAGGATCCCCGTGACCTCGGCGAGCCGCTCTGCCGGCACGTGGCAGCGGACGTCGAACCGCCCGTCCCCGGAGCGCTCCAACCGCAGACCGTCGACCCCGCCCACGGTCTCCAGTGCGCGGGGATCGGTGTCGGTGACGGCGTGGACCTCCGTGGTGGTGTGGCGGCGCAGGTCGCCCAGGGTGCCCGAGCTGATCGTGCGGCCGTCGCGGATGATGCTCACCCGATCGGCCAGCGCCTCGACCTCCCCCATGATGTGGCTGGAGAGCAGCACGGTGGAACCACCGTCGACGGCCTCCCGGACGCAGCCCTGGAACACCTGCTCCATCAGCGGATCCAGACCGGAGGTGGGCTCGTCCAACACGAGCAGTTCGGCGCCGGACGCCAGGGCCGCCACGAGTGAGACCTTCTGCCGGTTCCCCTTGGAGTAGTCACGGGTGCGCTTGGTGGGGTCCAGGCGGAAGCGTTCGATCAGCTGGTCGCGGCGTGCCGGGTCCAGTCCCCCCAGCGCTCGTCCCAGTATGTCGATGCACTGGCCGCCGGTCAGGCGGGGCCACAGCGTCACCTCCCCCGGGACGTACGCCAGCCTGGAGTGGAGGTCGACCGCATCGCGCCACGGATCGCGGCCGAACAGGGTCACCCGTCCCGAATCGGACCGCATCAGACCCAGCAGGATCCTGATGGTGGTGGATTTCCCGGAACCGTTGGGCCCCAGGAAGCCGTGTACCTCGCCGCGGCGGACGTCGAGGTCCAGGCCGTCGAGCGCCCGGGTGGCGCCGAACGTCTTGACCAGGCCCTCGACGTGCACCACCGGGTCCGAATCTGAACGCATGACCAGTCCCTTCGTCGATTCTCCCCGATCATCCTCTCCATCCTCGGCACAATGTGGCAATGCGCTCACCGATGTCCGGACACAGGACTTTCCGCCCCTCGATCGCCGACCGCCTCACCAAGGCGGCCATGACCGCCTCTGGTTCTCTACCCGGTCCGGTCATCCAGCTGGCAGGTGGCGCCCCCCGGAGGATCGACGGCCAGGTGCTGGACCCGCATTTCCAGGCCGGGGTCCGGGTGATGTCCCTGTTGTCCGAGGGCGAGTACGAGGACATGCCGGTCGAACAGGCACGCCAGACGGTGGAGCGGTCGGCGTACACCGTCTCGGGGAACCGGATCGACCTCGCCGTCGTCAAGGACCTCGTCCTCCCGCTCGCCGGAACGGATCAGCCCGGCGACGAGACCGCCCGGGCCGACCTGCCCGCCCGCCTGTACTCCCCCGTCCACGGAGACGAAGCGCTGCCGATGCTCGTGTTCTTCCACGGCGGCGGGTGGGTGCTCGGGAGCATCGACTCCCACGATGCGACCTGCCGGTACATCGCGCGGATGGGCGGCCTCAAGGTTCTCAGCGTGGACTACCGTCTGGCCCCCGAGTTCCTCTTCCCCACGGCGGCCGAGGACGCCCTGGCCTCGTTCCGGTACGTGCGGGACAACGCCGGGTCCCTCGGGGTCGACCCGACGCGCATCGCGGTGGGCGGCGACAGCGCGGGCGGGAACCTGGCGGCGGTCGTGTGTCAACAGACCCGCGACGCCGGCGAGAAGACCCCCGACTTCCAACTGCTGTTCGTCCCCGCGACCAACATGTCGACGCGGACCCGCTCGTTCGAGCTGTTCGGCGAGGGCTTCTTCCTCACGGGGAAGAACATGGACTTCTACGAGAACACCTACCTGCGTTCCGACGACGACCGCCTCGACCCGCGGGCCTCCCCGCTGCTGGCCGAGGACTTCTCCGGCCTGCCCCCGGCGCACGTCGCCACCGGCGGGTTCGACCCGCTGCGCGATGAGGGCGAGGCGTACGCGCGGAAGATGGCCGACGCCGGCGTCAAGGTCTCGCTGCGCCGGCATTCCACGATGGTCCACCCGTTCGTCAACGCCGTCGGCGCCACCCCGCTCGCGCGCGCCGCGCTCTCGGAGGCGGTCGGAGCGCTGCGGATGGGTCTGGCGTACTGACCCGGGGTGGTCGGCGCATCGGCGTCGTGATGGTGGGGCCAGCGGGGCTCGAACCCGCGACCAGCGGATTATGAGTCCGCGGCTCTAACCAACTGAGCTATAGCCCCCCGCACGCGCCGGGAGCATCCACCGGCACGTGCCGCGCAATCGTAGCAAGACCCCTCACCGGTCCTCCGGCCACCAGACGGCACGCACTGCCGAGAGTCCGTCGGCGACCTGCGAGGGCGGGTCGTCCCATGCCATGACCAGCCGCTCGGGCGACTCATAGGCGGGATGACCCGGATCGCCGGTGGTCACGAAGTCGACCCACGAGTCGTGCATCCCCTCGACCAGACCCGCCGGCGGCGGGGCACCGAGATAGCGTTCCACGTTCTCCCCGTCCGGGACGGCCCAGAAGAACGGAAGGTCGGCGCAGTGCCTGGGCCCGTTTCCCCCGGTCCAGCAGAAGTCGTACACCCACGTCGGGTCGCCGGCGGCCACCCTGGTCTCGGCTGCGCGGGCCACCGTGGAGTGGATCGCGGCCGCGTCGATCACCGCGCCCACGCTCCGTCGCAGAGACCGGCCGTTCGACTGCCGGGCCAGCGCCCTGAGCCCCTGCCTGGGGAGTTGCTGGGACACCGCCATGAACGCGGCCCCCGGCACCAGCGCCGGACCCGGGAGCTTGTCCGAGACGGCCTCGAACTCCGTCGCGGTGGAACCGATGAGCAGCGGGACGCTCGTTGAAGGGCCTGCGGCGACCGCCTCGAGGGGAGGGGCCGGGACCGTCTCGCCTCCGACCACCGGACGGAACGGGAGCGTGAACTGGTTCTCGCGCCGGAGGCGCCGATGGAACTCGTCCACGGCGCCACGTCCCCCGGCCGCCAGCTCCTCCGCGGTGATCCCCTTGGGCGGGCGGGTCGCCGGGGCCCGCAGGACCGCCGGTGACGCCGCGATCGCCCCGTGGAACAGCCCTGCCGCCGGCGGTGAACCCAACAGGCACAGCACCGCTCCCCCGCCGGCCGACTGCCCGGTGACCGTCACCCTGTCGGGATCTCCGCCGAACGCGGCGATCTCGTCCCGGACCCACTCGAGGGCGGCGATCCAGTCGAGCATCCCGCGGTTGTCCGGGGCGTCGGGGAACGGCGTGAAGCCCTCGACACCCAGGCGGTAGCCCACCGAGACCACGATGATCCCCCGGCGGGCGAAGGTCGCACCGTCGAACCACGGCTGATGGGACGACCCCGATTCCCAGCCGCCCCCGTGGATCCACACCATCACCGGGTGCCCGGAACCCGTCGCCGGCGCCCACACGTCCACGTGCAGGATGTCGGTGCCCGCGACGATCGGCTCGGGGATCGCCGGGTCCGGGTCGAACCTCAGCCTCTGGGCGGTGGCGGCGGGCCTCGTCGCATCACGGACCCCGTCCCACGGCGCTCTACGGACCGGGGAGGCGAAGCGCAGCTCGCCGACCGGGTCCTCGGCGTACGGAATGCCGTAGAAGCGGACGACGTCACCGAGCTCGGTCCCACGGACGCGGCCGGTCGAGAGGGTGACTTCGGCGTCGGTCATGGCGCCAGGTTAACGACGAAGGCTGAGATCGCCCGGCGATTCCTGCTAGGAAAAGGTGATGAGCAGTGACAGGGACCAGATCATCGAGCGGCTGGCGGACATCGCCACCGCTCTGGACACCCGCGACTGGGACGGGCTGGGAGAGCTGTTCACCGAATCCGCGACCGGGTACGGGGCGGCCGGTCGGGAGCAGATCGTCCGGACGGTGCGGGACCACCTCGGCGGGTATGGCCCCTCCCAGCATCTGCTGGGCAACCACAGGGTGCACCTCGCGCTCGACGGAGACGAGGACCGGGCGAGGAGTCTGACGTACGCGCGGGTGCTTCACCTCGGGACGGGAGACCAGGCCGGACTGAGCTACGAGTGCTTCGGCGAGTACTCCGACCTGTGGACCAGGACCCCCGCGGGCTGGCGGATCGTCTCCAGGCGGTTCCGCGTCGACTTCGACCGCGGCGACTTCCGGACACTCCAGCCCGGCTGACCCCGAAATGCGGATCAGGCCGGAGGAGTGTCTCCTCCGGCCTGATCTACTGCTCCCCCATCTGGACTCGAACCAGAAACCCTTCGATTAACAGTCGAATGCTCTGCCAATTGAGCTATGGGGGATTGCTGCCGGTGACCGACGAGCACGTCGGACACCGAGAACTCACCTTAGTGCGAGGGCGACCATCGGACCAAATCGCGAGCTCAGGCGATGTCGGGCGTGGCGCCCACGGCCTGCTCGAGCAGTCCGCGCCGGTATTCCTCCAACGCCACGAGGTCGCCGAACAGCGCCGAGTACCCCTCCGGGTCGGCGGCCGGACTCATCCGCTGGACCTTGGACTTGAGGTCCGCGATCTGGCCGGACACCCACACCTCCTGTAGGCGGGCGAGCACGCCGGAGACGTAGCGGGGCAGCGCGTCCTCGGCCACGCGGAGCGTCTCGACCGCCATGAGGCCCACCAGCCGCTGCAGACCGTCGTCCTCGAGTCCCCGCGACACCTCGGACACCCAGTTCGCGCCGCTCTTGCCGGAGGCGCACCCCCCGGCCGCGGACAGCGCGTCCGCGATCAGGGCGTAGGCGGGATGGGTGTAGCACTCGCCCGGGAGCGAGTCGAAGAGCGGTCCCGCCAGGCCCGGGTACTGCAGTGCCGCCTTGAGCGCCTCGCGCTGCGGCCAGAGCACCGGGTCCGACGCCGAGGGCAGGGGGACGCCCGTCGGCGCCGCGGGGGGCTGCTGGTCCGCGCGGGTGCCCGCCTCGTCGTCGTCGTATCTCCCCCCGCCCCGTTCGGCACGGTCCCGCAGCGGGCGGGGTCCACCTCCGGGCCCACCCGGACCGCGCCCGCGGGGGCCGGGCGCCGCCGCCCGGGCGCGCCCCCGCTTGCGGGCCTCCTCGCGGACGCGGCGCAGCACCGTCGCGGGATCGTCCCACCCCACCCAGCCTGCCAACTGCCGGGCGTACTCGTCACGCAGGGCCGAGTCGCGGATGTCCGCCACCACCGGCACGGTCTGGCGGAGCGCCTCGACCCGGCCCTCCGCGTGGTCGAGATCGTATTCCTCGAGCATGGAGCGGATGGCGAACTCGAACATCGGCACCCGGGCCGAGATCAGATCGCGGACGGCCGCGTCGCCCTTCTTCTGGCGGATGTCGCAGGGGTCCTGACCGGCGGGGGCCACCGCCACGAAGGTGCGGCCGGAGAACTGCTGGTCCCCGGAGAACGCCCGCATCGCGGCCTTCTTTCCGGCCTCGTCGCCGTCGAAGGTGTAGATGATCTCGCCGCGGAAGTAGTTGTCGTCCAACATCAGTCGCCGGAGGGTGGACAGGTGGTCCTCACCGAACGCGGTGCCACACGCCGCCACGGCCGTGGTCACGCCGGCCGCGTGCATGGCCATGACATCCGTATAGCCCTCCACGACCACCGCCCGGCGCTGGGCGGCGACGTCCCGCTTGGCCAGGTCCAGTCCGAACAGCACCTGCGACTTCTTGTAGAGCATCGTCTCCGGCGTGTTCATGTACTTGCCCAGGGTGTCGTCCTCGAAGAGCTTGCGGGCGCCGAACCCGATCACCTCCCCCGCGAGATTGCGGATGGGCCACAGCAGGCGCCGGTGGAACCGGTCGATCAGCGTCCCCCGTGAGCTGGTCTTGGACAGTCCCGCCGACTCCAGCTCCTTGGGCTCGAAACCCTGCCGCATCAGGTGTTTGCTCATGGTGTCCCAGCCCGTGGGCGCGTACCCGCACCCGAAGCGCTCGGCGTGGGAGAGGTCGAAGCCGCGGTCGGTGAGGAACGCGCGTGCGATCTCGGCCTCCGCGTCCTGATGGAGTCGCTCGGCGTAGAACTTCTGCGCGGCGGCGTTGGCCTGGACCAGTCGCGAACGGGTCCCGCGGTCGCGCTGGATCACCTGCCCGCCGCCCTCGTAGGAGATGCGGTAGCCGATCCTGTCCGCGAGCTGCTCCACCGCCTCGACGAAGCTGATGTGCTCCATCTTCATGAGGAAGGCGAACACGTCGCCGCCCTCACCGGTGGAGAAGCAGTGGAAATAGCCGTGCTGGGGCCGCACGTGGAACGAGGGGGTCTTCTCGTCCTTGAACGGGGACAGCCCCTTCATGGAGTCCGCGCCGCCTGGTTTGAGCGCGACGTACTCGCCGACGACCTCCTCGATGCGAGTACGTTCGCGGATCGCGGCGATGTCCTGCTCCGGAATCCGCCCTGCCATGCCGCCCAGAGTAACCGCCCGGGCAGGAGACCGGCGTGCCCCCTGCGACGGGCCGATACGCTGGCCGCATGATCGCACCCCCACCCCGCCCCCTCGCCGTCCGGAGCCCACGGTCCCGCACGGTGGCGGCCGTCGCGCTCCTGTCGGCGTTCCTCGTCAGCCTGGTCGGGTGGGCGGCGCCCTCCGCCTCGGCGGAGCCGCCGTCCCGGCTGCAGCAGCAGGTCACGGATTCCGCGGGCGTGCTGGGTGCGGATACCGCCGCCGTGGAGAGCCGGCTCGCCGAACTCCGGTCGACCGACAACATCCAGCTCTGGGTGACCTACGTCGACAGCTTCGACGGCGTGCCGGTCCAGCAGTGGGCGCAGGAGACGGCCCGCCTGTCCGACCTGGGCGCCTCCGACGTGCTGCTCGCGGTGGCCGTGCAGGACCGCAGTTACTGGTTCGAATCCACCGACCAGCGCGCGGACCAGCGGATCGCCGACCGGGACATCGAACCGCGACTGGCGGCCGGTGACTGGGCAGGTGCGGCCATCGGCGCGGCCGACGGGCTCGAACGACAGGGCTCCGGCTCCGGGCTCTCCGGTGGGGCCCTGCTGGGGATCATCGCGGTGATCGTCGCCGTCGTGGCCGCGGTCCTGCTGATCAGCCGCCGACGCCGGTCCACCCGCACGGCCAGGCAGGCCGAGTCCGCCCGCGAGATACCCGGCGACGACACGGCCCGGTTGTCGGCGCTCCCGGTCGAGGTCCTCGACGCCCGTGCGAGGGCCGGTCTGGTGGAGGCCGACCAGGCCGTGGACACCTCCACGACAGCGCTCGAGACCGCCGCCGGGGAGTTCGGCGACCTGCGGACACGCCCGTTCCGCGCCGCTCTCGACTCGGCGCGGGGCGAGGTCGCGGCCGCGCACTCGCTGATCCAGCGGCTCGACGACGACATCCCCGAGACCCCGGACCAGCGCCGGGCGATGCTGCTCGAGGTGGCGGCCAGGGCCGAGCGTGCCGAACGCGTGCTCGAGGGCCAGTCCACGGCCTTCGCCGAGATGCGGGACCTGTTGATCAACGGCGCCGCCTCGGTCGACGCGCTGACCCGGCGCGCGGTCACCCTGCGCGCCAGGATCCCCGATGCCGAGGAGTCCATGGCGGACCTGCGATCCCGGTTCCCCGCGGCCGTGCTCGCCTCGATCGAGGACAACCTGACGATCGCCACCGAGCTGCTGGACGCCGCCGAGACCGAGACCTCTCGCGCCCGCACCGCCCTCGCCCGACCGGTGGGCGAACAGGCCGAGGCCGTGGACGCCATCAGCTCGGCCGAGGAGGAACTGTCGCGCGCCGAGAAACTGGTCGACGGCGTGGACCACGCCGCGGACGACATCGCCGCCGCCCGCCGAGACCTCGGTGCACTGATCGCCGAGGTCGACGAGGAACTGGGCCAGGCCGCCCGACTCCTGCGGTCACCGGACCTCGGCCGGAGCGGCCGGAGCCTGACCGACGCCGCCGCCGCCGCACGCGACGCCCTCGACCGGGCCCGCCGCGACGGCGAGACCGACCCGCTGGGGACCTTCTCCGAGCTGGTGGACGTAGACCGTGACCTCGACGAGGCGTTGGCCGCCGCCGGGCACGAGGCCGAGACGGCCCACCGCGCCCGGGCCGCGCGCCAGGCCGCCCTCACCCGGGCCCGCGGCGCGGTGCGCGAGGCGGACGACTACATCGGCAGCCGCTCCTACGTGATCGGACAGGCCGCACGGACGCGCCTCGCCGCGGCGAAGGAGTCACTGGCCACGGCCGAGGGCACCGCCGGGCCGGCGGCCTTCCCCGCGGCCGACCGCGCCCTCAAGCTGGCCCGCGAGGCCCTGCGGCACGCCCAGAACGACGCCTCGCGGCAGCAGTACTCCGGGGGCTACGGCGGCCGGGGCGGTTACGGCGGTCGTGGCCGGGGAGGGTCCAACACCGGTGCGATGGTCGGCGGCATGGTCGCCGGCGCCCTCATCCAGGGCATGCTGCGCGGTGGCAGCTCCGGCTTCGGCTCCTCCCGCGGGTTCGGAGGCGGCGGCTTCGGCGGCGGGGGTGGTGGCTTCGGCGGCGGTGGCTTCGGCGGCGGCGGCGCGGGCGGGCGGTTCTGAGCGCCATGACACGTCGTCGGAAAGTCGTCGTTGCCGTACTGATCGTCCTGGCCCTGCTGGTCGCGGCGGTGGTGGCCGTGGGCACCTGGTACCGGCCGATGCTCATGACCGGTACCGGATACGCCGCGCACAACGCCTGCGCGATCCACTTCCTCACCGATCGGGACGACCCGGAGTCCGACCTGCCGCCCAACCCGCTGGTGCCGTTGCTGCGCACGGAGATCGACGACTCCGAGGGGTGGGCGCGTTCCTCCGTCCTGGGCATCGCCTTTGCCCAGCAGGCCTGGGCCTCCGAGTACGGGTGCGCGGTGGGCGAGGGCCGCGCGGCGGGCTCCGAGCACACCTCCCTCGTCGGGTCCCAGGAGGACCGCCCCGAGGGCATCGGCCTGCCGCAGGCCACCGACGTACCGGCCGAGGTCGGTGCGGCACTCGACCGGGCCGCCGGCCAGGAGGGCACGCGCGGCCTCGTCGCGGTCCACCGCGGTGAGATCCTCGACGAGTGGTACGCCGACGGCTTCGGTCCGGACACCCGGCAGCTCGGGTGGTCCATGGCCAAGAGCGTGGCGGCCACCCTGGTCGGGCGCGCGCAGCAGGAGTTCCCGGAGGCCGACCTCGACCCGGCGGACACGAACCTGCGCCCCGAGTGGACCGACGAGCGGGCGCAGATCTCCCTCGACGACCTGCTGCGCATGACCTCCGGGCTGGAGTGGGACGAGGACTACGACCTCGGCACCCCCATCACGCAGATGCTGTTCGCCGAGCCGGACATGGCCGCGTTCGCCGCCGCCCAACCGCTCGCCCACGAGCCCGGGACCGTCCGTCAGTACTCGTCGGGCACCACCAACATCGTGTGCGACCTGCTGCACGAGCGCACCGGCCTCGGGCCCGAGATGGCCGATCGGCTGCTGTTCGACCCGCTCGGGATGACCAGCGCGGTACTCGAGGCCGACGCCTCCGGCCGGTCGGTGTGCAGCTCGTATTTGTGGGCCACGCCGCGGGACTGGGCGCGGTTCGGGCAGTTCACGCTGGATGACGGCGAGGTGGACGGTCGCCGCCTGCTCCCCGCCGGATGGATGGACTACGCGACGAGCGTCGTCCCGGCCGGCGGTGAGCCCGAGCCCTACGGCGCGCAGTGGTGGACCAACGACGCCGGTGACGGCACCCCGCTGCGTCTTCCCGGGATTCCCGCGGACGCCTACTGGGCCTCGGGGCACGACGGGCAGTACATCGTGGTGGTCCCGTCGGCCGATCTCGTGGTGGTGCGGACCGGGTTCTCCCCCGGTGGGTCCATCGGCGCGCTCGGCATCGAGGACCTGGTCGGCGACCTCACCCGGGCCGTGGGTTGAGCCGGCTTACTGCTCAGCCCCAGGCCGCCTGGATGCCGGCGCTCGCCCGGTCGATCCGCTCGAGGCGGCTCTCGGTGTAGAGGGCCACCTGGTCCACGATCACGCGCATCCGGGCCGCGTCGTCCGGGGCCGCGTCCCACAGCGGGCGCAGTACCGCGTCGAGTCCGGCCGGCGCCGAGTGCGCCAGGTACTCGGCCACCCGGTGGATACGGTCGCGTTGACGATCCTGCCGGGCCCGGTGCCCCGGGTCGCTCATCACGTACCGCACGGCCATGGTCTTGAGCATCACGACCTCGGCCTCCACGTGCAGCGGCACCTCGAGGTCGGCGCTGTACCGCCCGTGCGGCGTCTCCCCGTGCACCTCGCGGGTGGTGTGGATGGCGGGCATGACGAACCGCCCGACCAACTCGCTGGTCAGCGCCTTGAGGGCGACCGCTCCCGCGAAGGACTCCTCGAACGGCTGGACGGCGCGGACCGCGTCGAGCGCGCCGAGCCGCCCGGCCGCCTCGCGCAGCTGGTCGGCGTCGGGTCCCCGGAACTCGCGTGCGCCCAGCTCGGCCAGCGCCGCGACCTCCGACGGGTCGGTCAACGACCGCAGGTCCAGCCTGCCCGCCACGATCGCGTCCTCCACGTCGTGGACCGAATAGGCCACGTCATCGGAGAAGTCCATGATCTGCGCTTCCAGGCAGCGTGTGTCCCCGGGCGCGCCCACGCGGATCCAGGCGAGCGTGTCCGCGTCGTCGGGATAGGCGCCGAACTTCCTGGTGCCCTCCCGCGGCAGCCACGGGTACTTGGTGGCCGCGTCCAGCGCGGCCCGGGTGAGGTCCAGTCCGACCCCGCGCCCGTCGGCGTCGACGACCTTGGGTTCCAGCCGCGTGAGGATCCTGATCGTCTGGGCGTTGCCCTCGTATCCCCCGAACCCTCTCGCGACCTCGTCGAGAGCGCGCTCACCGTTGTGCCCGTAGGGCGGGTGTCCGATGTCGTGGCTCAACCCCGCCAGGTCGGCGAGGTCGGGGTCGCAGCCGAGGCCGGCGGCGATGCTGCGGGAGATCTGCGCGACCTCGAGTGAGTGCGTGAGGCGGGTCCGTGGGGTGTCGCCGTCCCCGGGCCCGACCACCTGCGTCTTGTCGGCGAGCCGTCTCAGGGCCGCCGAGTGCAGGACCCGGGCGCGATCCCTCTCGAACGGGCTGCGCTCACTCGCCGTCCCCTGCGCCCGGGCGGGTCCCCCGCCCACCCGACGCTCGGCGTCTGCGGCGTCGTACGCGTACCCCGTCATGCGCGTCTCCTGTCGGGCGAGTGCGCCCCGTCGTCGTCGTCCCGGTGCGGCCGGGCCGGTGGTGTCTGCGGATCAGCCCGGGAAATCCACGTCGGTGCCGGCGATCCGGTGGTACTGGTACCAGAGCACCGCGCCGGTCTCACGGATGATGCTGAGAACCTGGTTCTCCCGGGTCCAGACTGCGGGACCCTGTCGGGTCGGCGACGTCCACGCGTCCAGTCCGGCGTCCCGGGCCATCATCCGCGCCCGGTACGAGTGCGTGGGGTCGCTGACCAGCACCACGGAACCACCGCCCTGGTCACGCACGGTCAGGGCCACGGCGTCCAGACTGCCGACGGTGTTGGACCCGGTCTCGACCGCCAGGATCGCGGTGGGCGGCACCCCCAGCGTGGCCAGGTAGGCGCGACCCGCACCGGCCTCGGTGAACCGGTCCCCCGGCTGATTACCGCCGACCGTGATGATCTGGGGGGCGACACCCTCCTCGTACAGGGTGGCGGCGTGATCGAGTCGCGACTGGAAGACCGGGGTGGGGACGCCGTCGTACTGGGCCGCTCCCAGGACGACGATCGCGTCCGCCGCCGTGCGGTCGTCCACCCGCGCCACGTGCCACACACGGAACGCGATGAATCCGGGGACGATGAGGCACAGCAGCAGTGCGATGACCAGGAGCCATCCGATGGCCCTGGACACCGCCCGCAGCGGGGACCGGGATCTGTTCACCCGACCAGTGTGCCAGCGCGCGGTCAGCAGCCGATGAGCCGCTGCGCGAGGTACCCCTCGACCTGGTCGATGGCCACCCGCTCCTGCGCCATGGTGTCCCGCTCACGGATGGTCACGGCCTGGTCCTCGAGAGTGTCGAAGTCCACGGTGATGCAGAACGGCGTGCCGATCTCGTCGTGGCGGCGGTAGCGTCGGCCGATCGCCTGCGCGTCATCGAAGTCCACGTTCCAGCTCTTGCGTAGCTGCGCGGCCAGATCCCGCGCCTTGGGCGAGAGGTCGGCGTTCCGCGAGAGCGGCAGCACGGCCGCCTTGAACGGCGACAGGCGCCGGTCGAGCTTGAGGACCGTGCGGGTGTCGACGCCGCCCTTGGAGTTGGGTGCCTCGTCCTCGGTGTAGGCGTCGATGAGGAACGCCATCAGCGACCGGGTCAGCCCGAAGCTCGGCTCGATGACATACGGCACGTACTTCTCGCCCGAGGCCTGGTCGCGGTACTGCAGGTCCTCACCGGAGTGGGTCTGGTGCTGGGTGAGGTCGTAGTCCGTGCGGTTGGCGATGCCCATCAGCTCGCCCCAACCGCTGCCCGAGAACCCGAAGTTGTACTCGAAATCGATCGTGCCGGCCGAGTAGTGGGCACGCTCGTCGTCCGGGACGTCGAAACGGCGCATGTTCTCCGGGTTGATCCCCAGGTCCACGAACCAGTCCCAGCAGTCCTCGACCCACCGCTTGAACCACTCGTCGGCCTCGTCGGGCTTGGTGAAGAACTCGATCTCCATCTGCTCGAACTCGCGGGTCCGGAAGATGAAGTTGCCGGGGGTGATCTCGTTGCGGAACGCCTTGCCGATCTGACCGATACCGAACGGCGGCTTACGCCGGGCGCTGGTCATGACGTTCTTGTAGTTGACGAAGATGCCCTGGGCGGTCTCGGGACGGAGGTAGTGCAGGCCCGTCTCGTTGTCCACGGGGCCGAGGAAGGTCTTCATCAGTCCCGAGAACAGCTGCGGCTCGGTCCAACGGCCCCTGGTGCCGCAGTTGGGACACGCGATCTCGGCCATGGGCACATCGGCCGGGCTGTCCAGCTTCTTCTTGGCCGCATGGGCCTCCTGCAGGTGGTCCTGGCGCAGGCGGGTGTGGCATGACTGGCACTCGACGAGCGGATCGGTGAAGGTCTCGACGTGGCCGGAGGCCTCCCACACCTTGCGGGGCAGGATGATCGACGAATCCAGTCCCACGACGTCCTCGCGGCCGGTGACGAAGGTCCGCCACCACTGCTTCTTGATGTTGTCCTTGAGCTCCACGCCCAGCGGACCGTAGTCCCACGCCGAACGGGTTCCGCCGTAGATCTCGCCACACTGGTACACCAGTCCCCGGCGCTTGCAGAGGTTGACGACTGAGTCGATGACGGACGCTGAGGATGCCACGTCGGGGGTTCTCCCTTTGGTGAGTCGGTTGACGGAGGTGTCGGGGTGGACGCCCTCGGCGCGGGCCGGCGCCCGCGGCACTTCCCACCAGGGTATCCGGTCGACCCCGGCGGTCTGGGATACTGGGGTCCCCCACCCGACACGGCGCCGGTTCCCACCGCGCCCGGAAGGTTGCGCCAATGGCATCCGGACCCGAGTCCCCGGCCGACCCCGGGTCTGCCGCGGACATCCACGACCCCGGCCCCCACGCCGACCCCGTGCCGCTGCCCCCTCAGCACGTGGTCTCGGCCGCGGGCGAGCTGCTCCGTGCGCTGTCGGCGCCGTTGCGAATCGCGATCGTCCTACAGTTGCGCGAGGGGCCGCGTTGCGTCCACGAGTTGGTGGACGCCCTGGAGGTCGCCCAGCCGCTGGTGAGTCAGCATCTCCGGGTACTCAAGTCGTCCAACGTCGTCTCCGCACACCGGCGGGGACGCGAGATCCGGTACGAGTTGCTCGACGACCATCTGTTGCACATCGTCGAGGCGGCCGTCGGGCACGCCGGGGAGGAGTAGGGACATGGACACACCAGGCAAGCCGATCGGCGTGCGCTCGACCCGTCAACGCAGTGCCATCTCCGCGCTGCTCGACGAGTCCAAGGGGTTCCGCTCAGCCCAGGACCTCCACGCCGAACTCCGCGACCGCGGCGACGCGATCGGCCTGACCACCGTCTACCGGACCCTGCAGTCGATGTCCGACGCCGGTGCGGTCGACGTGCTGCGCACCGACTCCGGGGAGCTGATCTTCCGGAAGTGCTCCGATTCGCACCATCATCACCTGGTGTGCCGGGTGTGCGGGTTCACGGTGGAGGTCGAGGAACCGGGTGTCGAGACGTGGGCGCACCGTGCCGGCGGGGCCCACGGCTTCACAGAGGTGACCCACACCGTCGAACTGTTCGGCCTCTGCGCGGCGTGTGTCGCCGCCCGGGGTGGCGAGCAGGCGGGTCCGGTCGACTGACTCGGGACTACGCCGACGGACGCGCCGCCCGGTCCGCAGCTCAGATCCCGTTCACTCCCCCGAATCGCCGATCCCTCTCGGCGTACTCGAGGCACGCCGCCCACAGGTCGCGGCGGTCGAAGTCGGGGAACAGCGTGTCCTGGAAGACGAACTCGGCATAGGCGCTCTGCCACAGCAGGAAGTTGGAGGTGCGGAGCTCACCGGACGGTCGCAGGAATAGGTCGACGTCCGGCATGTCCGGCTCGTCGAGGTAGCGGGAGAAGTTCTCCTCCGTCAGGTCGTCGGCCGAGACCTCCCCGGCGGCGACACGACGCGCGAAGTCCCGCGCGGCGTCGACGATCTCCGCACGGCCGCCGTAGTTGACGCACATCGCCAACGTCATGACCGTGTTGTCCCGGGTGAGTTCCTCGGCCTCCTCGAGCTCGGAGATCACCGACTTCCACAACTTGGGGCGTCGACCGGCCCAGCGGACCCGCACCCCCAACTCGTGCATCTCGTCGCGGCGGCGGCGCAGCACGTCCCGGTTGAAGCCCATGAGGAAGCGCACCTCCTCGGGGCTGCGCTTCCAGTTCTCCGTGGAGAAGGCGTAGGCGGACAGGTACGGGACACCGATCTCGATGCACCCCTGGACCACGTCCATGAGTACCGCCTCACCCTGCTTGTGGCCCTCGGTCCGGGGCAGGCCCCGCTCCTGGGCCCAGCGTCCGTTGCCGTCCATCACCAGTGCGACGTGGCGCGGCACGAACTCCGACGGGATCGCGGGCGGCCGCTCCCCCGACGGGTGCGGGGTGGGCGGCCGTACGGTCACCGGCGCTGCGCCGTCCCTCGACGGGGTGCGCTTACGGAATCTGGGTAGTCCGGGCACGGGACTCCTCCACGGGTTCGTCGGGAACGGGTTCGGCGGGACGAGGCCCGTCGGGAGCGGGCACTGCGGGGACGGGTGCTGCGGGGACGGGTTCTGCTGGAATGGGCACTGCGGTAGCGGGCGCTGCGGAGACGGGGTCTACCGTCCCGCGGTCGACGAGGGGCAGGCTGCGCAGGTCACGCTCGAGATGCCACTGCAGGTGCGCGGCGGCGATGCCGGAGGCCTGGCGGACCACGGCAGGCGACGAGCCGACCACGGCCTCCCACTCCCCGGCCAGCAGCGCCGACAGGTGCTCGGTCACGCCGGGTGTGAGCATCGCACAGCCCTGCGGCCGGCAGTGCACGCACACCGTACCGCCGGAGGCCACGTGGAACGCCCGGTGCGGGCCCACCACGCCGCAGCTCACACAGCAGTCCAGGACCGGCTCCCAACCGGACGCCGCCATGGCGCGCAGGAGGAACGCGTCGGCGACCAGCCCGGGCGGGCGACGGTGTTCGGCCAGGGAGCGCAGGGCGCCGACGGCGAGGCCGAGCAGCCTCGGAGTGGGGGCGCCGTCCTCCCCCGCCAACCGTTCCGCGGTCTCCAGGACCACGCAGCCGGAGGTGTAGGCCGGGTAGTCCGCCACGAGGGGGCGGGCCAGCGACTCGCGGCTCGACGCCTGCCGCACGGTGCCCAGACCGCTCCGACCACGACCCGGGGCGATCTGGACCTCGACCACGGCGAACGGCTCCAGGCTGGCGCCCATCCGCGAGCGGGTGCGGCGCACCGCACGGGCGACGGCCCTGACCAACCCGTGGTGCCGGGTGAGCAGGGTGACGATCCGGTCCGCCTCACCGAGGTCATAGGTACGCACGACCAGCCCGGTGTCGGTGAACGGGTGCATGCGGACCTCCTCTCGGTGTGGGCACAGATGGTCATTGTCCCACTCCCGACCGCTGCGACGGGTATCGCGCCGGGCGCGCGACCGAGCCGGACACCGCCCTCCGCCGGACGGGAACCCGGCTCACCGAGGGCGGTTATAGTCTCGCTGTGCCCAGTCTCGCGTCCCGCCTGATTCCCCTCGTGATCCGGGCCACCCGGCGCCAGCGCGTGTTCGCCGACCCGGACCGCGCGCGCGCTTTCCTCGACGAGGCCGCGGTGCGTCCGGCGTCGTACGCCCCGCCGCGGTTGCGCGACGACGTCCGGCTGAGCCGGGCCGATCGACACGGCTGGCCGGTCTACGTGCTGGAACCCGCTGGGGCACCCGCCCGCGGCACGGTCGTCTACGTCCACGGTGGTGGCTGGGCCAAGGAGATCAGCGCGCCCCACTGGCGACTGTGCGCCCAGGTGGCCGCCGAGGCCCGCACCCGCGTCCTGGTGCCGGTCTACCCGCTGGCGGGCCCGGTGTCGGCGACGAACCGCGGCACGGCGGCGGGCGTGGTGGCCGGGGTGGCCGACCTGGTGCGGGACGAGGTCGCCGAGCACGGCCCGGTGTGTCTCGCCGGTGACAGCGCCGGGGGCCAGATCGCGCTGTCCGCGGCGATGGAGTTGAGGGACCGGGGTGTGTCCCGTCTTCCGGCGACGATCCTGATCTCCCCCGCGCTCGACCTGGCGATGGGCAACCCGGACATCGACCGGGTCCAGCCCAGTGACCCGTGGCTCGCCCGACGAGGCCTGAGGGTGTTCATCGACGCCTGGCGTGCCGAGCTGCCGGTGGACGACCCGCGGGTGAGCCCGCTGTGCGGGGACTTCACCGGTCTGGGGCCGCTGACGGTCTTCGCCGCCACCCGCGACATCGTCCTGCCCGACGTGCGACTCGGGGTGGAGCGGGCCCGCGCCGCCGGCGTGGACGTCACGTACATCGAGGAGCAGGGGCTACTCCACGTGCACCCGCTCCAGCCCACCCCTGAGGGACGGGCCGCACGGGAGACGATCGTGGGGGTCGTTCGTGCGGCCGTGCGTTAGAAGGACTCGCACGACCGCGGTCTAGAAACCCAGCCGCCCGAGCATCTTGGGGTCGCGCTGCCACTCCTTCAGCACCTTGACGTGCAGGTCCAGGTAGACCTTGGTCCCAAGGAGCTGCTCGATCCCCGCCCGGGCCTGGGTGCCCACCTCGCGCATGCGCGAGCCGCCCTTGCCCAGGACGATCGCCTTCTGGCTCTGCCGCTCCACGTAGACGGTGGCGTGGACGTCCACCATGTCGTCACGCCCCTCGTGGGGCAGCACCTCCTCGATCGACACGGCGATCGAGTGGGGCAGTTCGTCCCGCACGCCCTCGAGGGCGGCCTCGCGGATGAGTTCGGACATCCGGGTCTCGTCCGACTCCTCGGTGATCACGTCGTCGGGGTAGAACCTCGGCCCCTCGGGGAGCAGGGAGGCGATGACGTCCGTCACCACGTCGACCTGCTCACCGGACGCGGCGGACACCGGGACGACCTCGGAGTCCGGCCCGAGGAGCCTGGAGACCGCGACCAACTGCTCCATGACCTTCTGCTTGGACACGGTGTCGATCTTGGTGACCAGGCCGAGGATCGGGGTGGTGGGACAGAGTTTGCGCACCTGCTCGAGGATCCAGCGGTCGCCGGGGCCGATCCGCTCTCCCGCAGGGATGCACAACCCGATCAGGTCGACGTCCGAGTAGGTGTCCTCCACGAGGGCGTTCAACCGCTCGCCCAGCAGGGTGCGTGGCCGGTGCAACCCCGGGGTGTCGACCAGGATGATCTGGGCGTCGGGTCGGTGGACCAACCCGCGGATCGCGTGCCGTGTGGTCTGGGGCCGCGAGGAGGTGATGGCGATCTTCTCGCCCACCAGCGCGTTGGTGAGGGTGGATTTGCCGGTGTTCGGCCGGCCCACGAAGCTGACGAACCCGCTCCGGAAGCCCTCGGGCGTGGTCATCGGTTCTCCTCGTCGTCGTTCTCGTGTGTGCCGTCGGCGGCAAGGTCGATCCGTTCGGCCACCACGGTGACCACCCTGACCCGTCCGCGACGGTCGTGCCCGCCCTCGGCGCGCAGGTCGAGCCCCTCGGTGACCACGTGCGCCCCGGGCAGCGGGACGCGACCGAGTTCGAGCGCCATCAGTCCCCCGATGGTCTCGACCTCCTCGGTCACCTCGTCCGGGAACTCCACGTCGAACAACTCTGCGACCTCGTCCAGACCGAGCCTGGACGACAGCCGGTACCTCCCGTCCTCCAGCTCCTCGACGGGGGGCACCTCGGTGGTGTCGTACTCGTCGACGATCTCGCCGACGATCTCCTCGAGGATGTCCTCGATGGACACCAGCCCGGCGGTTCCGCCGTACTCGTCGACCAGGATCGCCAGATGGTTGTGGTCCCTCTGCATCTCCGACAGCAGGTCGTCGATCCGCTTGGCGTCCGGCACGAACACCGCGGGTCGCATCACGTCGGCGACCGGGGCCGCGCGGCCGTCGGGGTCGTCGAGACGGGCCACGATGTCGCGGAGGTAGATCACCCCCACCACGTCGTCGGAGTTGTCACCGTCCACCACGGGGATCCGGGAGTACCCGGACTTGACGGTCAACCGGGCCGCCTGGCCGACGGTCTTGTCCGATTCGATCCACACCATCTCGGTCCGCGGGGTCATGACCTCGCGGGCGGTGGTGTCCCCGAGCTCGAACACCGACTGGATCATGCGCGACTCGTCGTCGGCCACGACCCCGCGCTCACGGGCCATGTCCACGATCTCGAGCAGCTCGATCTCCGAGGCGAACGGGCCGTTGCGGAAGCCCCGGCCCGGGGTGACGGCGTTGCCGACACCCACCAGGAGGCTGGCGACGGGACCCAGGACCATCCCGAGCACCCGCATCGGGGTCGAGGCACCCAGTGCCAGTGAGTAGGCGTGCTGGCGCCCCAGCGTGCGGGGACCCACGCCGGCCACCACGTACGCCGCGATCGTCGTCACCGCGATCACCCCGACCAGGGCCCAGACCGTGGACTCGATGACCTCGGCGAACACCACGGTCAGGAGGACGACCCCCGCGATCAGGCTCAACAGGTGCAGTAGCACCGTGACGTTGATGTAGCGCGGCCGGTTGAGCAGCATCAACGACAGCCTCGCCGCCCCGTAGCGGGGTTCCTTGGCCATCTCCTCGACCCGGGCCACCGAGACCGTGCTCAGCGCGGCGTCGAGGGCGGCGAAGACGCCGGCGACCAGGATGAGCAGAACGGCGGCGCCGGTGGTGAGAATGGTCTGGTCCACGGGTCAGGCGTCCGCGCGCGGGGCGTCGTCCTGCGGGGCGTCCCGGTGGTCGTACCACTCGCCCAGCAGCTCGTTCTGCAGGCCGAACATCTCGCGCTCCTCGGCCGGCTCGGCATGGTCGTACCCGAGCAGGTGCAGGCACCCGTGCACGGTCAGCAGCGCGAGCTCGTGCGCGAGCGGATGACCGGAGCTGGCGGCCTGGTCGGCGGCGAACGCCGGGCACAGCACGATGTCGCCGAGCATCGCCGGCCCGGGATCGGGCAGGTCGGGGCGACCCCCCGGGGAGAGCTCGTCCATGGGGAAGCTCATGACGTCCGTGGGACCCGGCAGGTTCATCCACGTCACGTGGAGATCCGCCATGGTGTCCTTGTCCACGAGGGTGATCGACAGTTCCGCGGCGGGGTGGACGTCCATCCGGGCGATCACGAACGCGGCCACGTCGATGAGTTCGGCCTCGTCGACCTCCACGCCCGACTCGTTGGCGACCTCGATGCTCATCGGCGGCGGTGCTCCCTGTTCCTGTGTACGGCGGTGGGTTCCTCGCCCCGCTCGAGGCGCTCCTCGTGCTTCGCGTAGGCGTCGACGATCCGGGCCACCAGCGCGTGCCGCACGACGTCCGCGGACGTGAGCTCCGAGAAATGGATGTCGGGGACCCCCTTGAGGATGTCGCGCACCACCTTGAGTCCGGATCGCTGCCCACCCGGGAGGTCGATCTGTGTGATGTCCCCTGTCACGACGATCTTCGAGCCGAAGCCGAGGCGGGTCAGGAACATCTTCATCTGTTCGGGCGTGGTGTTCTGCGCCTCGTCGAGGATGATGAACGCGTCGTTGAGGGTGCGCCCACGCATGTAGGCCAGCGGGGCGACCTCGATCACCCCGGCCGCCATGAGCTTGGGGATGGCCTCCGGGTCCATCATGTCGTGCAGCGAGTCGTACAGCGGCCGCAGGTACGGGTCGATCTTCTCGTGCAGGGTGCCGGGCAGGTAGCCGAGCCGCTCCCCGGCCTCGACCGCCGGGCGGGTGAGGATGATGCGACTGACGTCCTTGGCCCGCAGCGCGGCGACCGCCTTGGCCATCGCGAGGTAGGTCTTACCCGTTCCGGCGGGTCCGAGCCCGAACACCACCGTGTGGTCGTCGATCGCGTCGACGTACCGCTTCTGCCCCACCGTCTTGGGCCGGATCATCCCGCCGCGCCGGGACAGCACGTCCGTGCCCAGCACCTCCTCGGGGGTCAACGGCCCGGAGTCGGCGAGGATCTCGACCGAGCGTCGCACCGACGCCGGGGTGATCTCCACCCCACGTCCGGCCTGCCGGAGCAGGTCCGAGACCACTCGTGAGGCCTGGTCGACGGCGCCGGGGTCGCCGGAGATGGTCATGGTGCCGCCCCGCACGTGCAGGTCGGCGTCGAGCAGCTCCTCGAGCGCCCGGAGGTTGGCGTCCGCGGCGCCGAGCACCGCCATGGCCAGGTCCGGGTCGAGCTGGACCGCCGTGCGGGAGGGCGGGCCGCCGGGGTCCCGGCGGTCGTCGCCCCGCGTCCGGGCGACCGTGTCACTCACTGCGTCGTTCTCTGGGGTACCTACGTGGATCACTTCCTGGGTGGTGGTGCGGTCGGGTCGAGTGTAGTACCAGTGCGGGCCCATCTCCGCGTGAGAACTCCGAGGGCGCCGAGCGCCACCGCGGCGGCGCTGGAGGTGCGCAGCACCTCGGGACCCAGGACGACGGCGCGGGCCCCGACGTGGGTGAGTGAGTCGATCTCGGCGTCGGAGACGCCGCCCTCGGGCCCGACGACGAGGAGGATGCGTTCCACGGGACCCGCCGCGGTCACGGCGTCCGCGAAACCGGCGGCACCGTCCTCGTGCAACACCAGCGCGGTCGCACCCGCTCGGACCTCCTCGGCCACGAATGCCACGAGACCGGTGGAGTCGAGCGGGTCGCCGATCTCCGGTTCCCACTCGCGCCGGGACTGCTTGGCGGCGGCACGGGCCGCGTTGGCCCACTTGGTCCGGCCCTTGTCGAGCTTGGGGCCCGCCCAGCGGCTCACACACCGGTCCGCCTGCCACGGCACGATCCGGTCCGCCCCGGCCTCGGTGGCCAGTTCCACGGCGAGCTCGGAGCGATCGGACTTGGGGAGCGCCTGGACCACGGTCACCAGGGGCGTCGGTCGCTCGACCACGGTCCGGGCCAGGACCTCTGCCTCGACCCGGCCGGGCCCCGACGTCAACACCGAGCAGTCCGCGACCTGGCCGCGCCCGTCCCCGACCCGGAGGAGCTCGCCTGGCCGCACCCGCAGGGCCGAGCCGGCGTGCCGGCCCTCGGCGCCGTCGAGGACGGCCGTCTCGCCGACGGCGGGGACCGCGTCGACCCGGAACAGGGGCGGGGTCACCGGCTCAGTGACCCGCGACCGCGTCGCGCAGACGCGAGAACAACCCGCCCCGGCGGGCGGTGTCCTCGTTGACGATCTCTGCCGAGTCGCCGCCGAGACGGCGGAGTTGCTCCACCAGGTCCCGCCGCTTGCGGTCGAGCTTGTCGGGGATCACCACCTCCATGTGCACCGTGAGGTCACCGGCACCGCCGCCGCGGACACGCGGCATCCCGCGGCCGGACAGCGTGACCGTGTGGCCCGGTTGGATGCCGGCCGGGATGTCGATCTCGAGGTCGTCACCCACCACCGTCTCCAGGTCCACCCTGCCCCCGAGGATGGCGTCCACGACCGGGACGCGGACCGTGCAGTGCAGGTCCTCGCCGTCCCGGACGAACACCGGGTGGGTGCGCTCGTTGACCTCGATGTAGAGGTCTCCGGCGGGACCACCGCCGGGGCCGACCTCACCCTGTCCGGACAGCCGGATCCGCATCCCGCCGCCGACGCCGGCCGGGATCTTGGCCGAGACGGTGCGGCGCTTGCGGACGCGGCCCTGGCCGGTGCAGTCACCACAGGGATCGGTGATGATCTCGCCGGTGCCGGCACAGGTGGGGCACGGGCGGCTGGTCATGATGTTGCCCAACAGGGAGCGCTGGACCGACTGGATCTCACCCTGCCCCTGACACATGCCGCACTTCGCGGGCGGCGCGTCGCTCGCCGAGCCCTTGCCGTGGCAGGTCTCACACAGCACCGCCGTGTCGACCTGGATCTCCTTGGTGACGCCGGTCGCGCACTCCGCCAGGGTCAGGTTCACGCGGATCAGCGCGTCCGAACCCGGCTGCACGCGGCTCCGGGGGCCGCGTCCGCCGCCGCCCCCGCCGCCACCGAAGAACGCCTCGAACACGTCGCCGAGACCGCCGCCGGCGCCGAAGCCACCGCCAGCGAAACCGCCGCCGTATCCGCCGCCGGGCGACGAGTCGAGGGGATCGCCGCCCATGTCCACGACACGACGCTTCTCGGGGTCGGTGAGGACCTCGTACATCGCGGTGATCTCCGTGAACCGCTCACGCGCCTCGTCCGACGGGTTGACATCGGGGTGCAACTCGCGGGCGAGCTTGCGGTAGGCGCGCTTGATCTCGGACTCCGAGGCACCCCGATCGACCCCGAGGGTCCCGTAGTAGTCGCGTGACACGTGTCGCCTTTCGTCAAATGAACTCAATGGAAGAACTGGTCCCGGGTGAGGCTACGGGCGTCAGTGCCCGGACAGGATCTCGCCCACGTAGTGGGCAACAGCGGCGACCGAGGCGATTGTTCCCGGGTAGTCCATCCTCGTGGGCCCGAGCACCCCCATCCCGCCGAGCATCTGGCGCTCGGAACCGTACACGGAGGACACCACCGACGCGCCGCGGATCTCCGCCGCCCGGGTCTCCTCCCCGATCTGGACGGTGACCCCTCCGGGCCCTCCCATCCCCACGGACTGCGCCGCCGAGAGCAGCCGGAGGATCACGACCTGCTCCTCCAGGGCCTCGAGGACCGACCTGAGGGACCCGTCGAAGTCGGCTGCGCTGCGCGTGAGGTTGGCGGTGCCGCCCAGGACGATTCGGTCGTCGGGCTGCTCCACCAATGTCTCCACCAGCACCGTCACGCACCGTTCCGCCGCATCGCGGTGGTCCGGACGAGCGCGGTCAGGCGTGGCCGCCAGGGCCTCGGAGGCCTCGCTGAGCCGCTTGTCCGCGACCGCCTCCGAGAGGAGGGACCGGAGCTCGGCCAGATGGTCGTCCGTCAGCGGGGCCGCGAGTTCGACGGTCCGCTGGTCCACCCTGCCGGTGTCGGTGATCAGCACCAGCAACAGACGGGTGGGGGCCAGGCTCACCACCTCCAGGTGGCGCACGGTGGAGCGGCCCAGGACCGGGTACTGGACGACGGCGACCTGGCGGGTGAGCTGGGAGAGCAACCGCACGGCCCGCCGGAGGACGTCGTCCAGGTCGACGGCACCCTCGAGAAACGCCTGGATGGCCTTCCGCTGGGCGCGCGAGAGGGGGGTTATCTCCTCGATCGAGTCGACGAAGTGGCGGTAGCCCTTCTCCGTGGGGATCCGTCCGGAACTGGTGTGGGGCTGGACGATGAAGCCCTCCGCCTCGAGGACGGCCATGTCGTTGCGGATCGTCGCACTGGAGACCCCCAGGGAATGGCGGTCGACCAGCGTCTTGGAGCCGACCGGCTCGTGCGAGGCGATGTAGTCGGAGACGATCGCGCGCAAGACCTCGGTCCTACGATCGGCCGTGCTCGACATGGATCCCCCTCCTCGCGCCCTGCGTACAGACGATTCTAGGCCAGCGGCTCTACAGGAGGACGTCGCGCACGACACCGTCCGCCAGCAACCTGCCCGACTCCGTCAACGCGTACCCGGGACCGTCGGGCCCGTCGGCGGGCCGCCGCCGTAGCAGACCCGCCGACACCTGGAGGTCCGCACGTTCCCTCTCCTGCGCCGTGAACGCCCCGTCGGGGAGCCCTTCGGCCAGCCGGAGGCCGGTCATGATCCGCTCGAGGTGACGGTCGTCGTCGTGCAGTCGCTCCCCGCCCTCGACCGGGAGGTCCCCGGCGTCCCACGCCGCGGCGTAGCGCGCAGGATGGCGCAGGTTCCACCACCGGGCTCCGGCGACGTGGGAGTGCGCCCCGGGTCCGATCCCCCACCAGTCACCGCCGCGCCAGTACCCCATGTTGTGACGGCAGTAACCCGACTCGTCGGTCGCGAAGTTGGAGACCTCGTACCAGTGGAACCCCGAGCGCGACAGTCGCTCCGCCACCTGTTCGTAGCGGTCGGCCAGCACGTCGTCGACGGTCCCGGGCAGTTCTCCCCGACGGATTCTCCGGGCCAGGGCGGTGCCGTCCTCGACGATGAGCGAGTAGGCGGACACGTGGTCCACCCCTGCGTCGACCACGGCGTCGAGGGTGCGGGCGAGGTCGTCGTCGGTCTCCCCCGGCGTCCCGTAGATCACGTCCAGGTTGACGTGGTCGAACCCGGCTCGGGCGGCCTCGGCGACCGCCTCCTGCGGGCGACCGGGGGTGTGGGCGCGGTCCAGGACGCGCAGGACGTGCGCCGCGGTGGACTGCATCCCCAGCGAGATCCGCGTGTATCCGCCCTCGCGCAGTCGTCCGAAGAACTCCGGGGAGGTGGATTCGGGATTGCTCTCGGTGGTCACCTCGGCTCCGGGCGCGAGCCCGAACGTCGACCGGATCCGATCGAGCATCCCCACCAGAACGTCCGCACCCACCAGCGACGGGGTTCCGCCGCCGACGAAGACGGTGTCGACCTTCGGCGGGGTGCCCGACCCGGCCAGCACCGACGCCGCCCGCTCGATCTCCAGTGCGGCCGCCCGTTCCCAGTCGGCGGGCGAGGTGGCGGACCCGAGTTCCCCGGCCGTGTACGTGTTGAAATCGCAGTAGCCACAGCGGGACGCACAGAACGGGACGTGGAGGTAGATCCCGAACGGCGCCCGCGGGTCGCGCGGCGGCGGGGAGAGAGCGAGACCAGCCGGATCGTGGGCCCCGGTCGTCACGCCTGACCGGTCACGCGGTCGCCACCGGTCTCACCGCCCCCCGACTCGGAGGTCGCGGGCCCCTCGTCCGGAACGGTGGCGGCCGGGGCGCTGTAGGTCGGTGCGGCGGCGTCGGGCCCCGTGGCGGTACCGGTCGCCGGTTCGGACGCGGAAGAGTTGTCTGGTCTGGGCACGGAGCCCACAGTGCCGGATGACGGGTTGGCCGTGCGCTCGACGGGGGTGACGGGCTTGGAACCCGTGGGCTTGTCGGACGTCTTCCGGGCCGAGGTCTTCCTCGCGGCGGCGGTCCTGGAGGCCGACTTCTCATTAGCCGATGTCGAGGCGGGGGCGGTCCGGCCCGTGGTCTTCTCGGCGGTCGGCTTGGTCGCGGTGGACGTCTTCCTGTGGGCGGTCGACTTCCTGGCGGCTGTCGTCTTGGTGGTGGCCGAGGTCTTCTTCGCGGGAGCCTTCTTCGCTGGAGCCTTTTTCGCCGGGGCCTTCTTCGCGGTCGTCTTCTCCGCGGTCGACGTCTTCGCGGTCGACTTCTTCGCCGGGGCCTTCTTCGCCGGGCGCTGTCGGTCGGAGGCGTTCGTGGCGGCCCCGTCCTTGCTCGCGGACGACTGACGGCCCGCCTTCTTCAGGTCCTTCCGCAACTGCGCCAACTCGGCGGCGGACATCCGCTCCGCCGTGGGGGTCCCGCTCGCCTCGCGCTTCTCGGCGGCCTCGACGAGTTCCTCCATGGCCTCGCTCACCGCGTGGGCCATGGGCCAGGGGTCGGGAACGAGGTCCTTGCACGCGATGAACCCGAAGTGCAGCTCTCCGTCGAGCGACATCACCGTGCAGTTGAGGCCGGCGCCGTGGAACACCGGCCCCATCGGAAGCATCTTCGTGACCCTGGCCCCGAGGAAGTACAGCGGGATGTTCGGACCGGGCACGTTGGAGATGATGAGGTTGTGCACCACCGGGTGGCGCTCGGAGAGCCTCAGGCGCGAGTACATCCGGACCGCGGAACCGAAGACGGACGGCGCCGCGAACTGCGCCCAGTCGGTCAGGAGATTGGCGTCGAGCGCGTCGGTGTGGTCCTTGGCGACGGTGTTGGCGTCCCGGATCGACTCCAGACGCTCGACCGGGTCGTCGATGTCCGTGGCCAGCGACATGAACATGCCCGACACCCGGTTGGTGCCGGGGCGTGACTCCGCGGCGTGCACCGACATCGGGACCATCGCGATGAGGGGCTTCGACGGCAACTCGTCCAGGTCGTCGAGGTAGTTGCGCAGGGCGGTCGAGCAGAGGGCCAGCACGACGTCGTTGACGGTGGTGCCGAAGGCGTTCTTGATCCGCTTGACCTGGTCCAGGTCCACACTGGCGTAGGAGATGGACCGGTGCCCGGTGATGGTGCGGTTAAACGGGGTGCGCGGGGCGGTGAATGGTGCCGGCATGGCGAGACCCTTGCGGGCCCTGTTGATCCACGAGGGAAGGACACCCAGTGTCCCCGGCAACAGCGAGGCCAGACGCCACGGGGTGGCCAGCCGGGACAACGCCCCGCCGACGGCCAGTTCGAGGGCTCCCGAGCCTCCGGCGGTCTCCTGCACCAGTTCCTGGTCGAGGGACGGATCCTCCGGGGTGAGCGAGCACAGCTGGGACATCATGTTGGCGCCCGTGACGCCGTCGACGGTCGAGTGGTGCATCTTGGCGAACACCGCGAACCGTCCGTCGGGCAGCCCCTCGATGACGTACATCTGCCACAGCGGCATCGATCGGTCTATCGGCTGGCTGGCCAGGTGACCGCACAACTCGGCAAGGACCTCGTCACCACCCGGTTCCGGCAGGCCGACCCGGTGGAGGTGGTGGTCGATGTTGAAGTCCTCGGCCTCGACCCACACCGGGTGGTCGATGTTCAGCAGTGAGTCGTGCAACTTGCGCCGGAAACCCGGCATCCCGGTGACCCGGCGGGCGAGTTCCGCGCGCAGCGCGTCGAACGAGTAGCCGCCGTTCATCTCGGACCCGTCGAGGACGATCAACCCGCACACGTGCAGGAGCTGGGCCCTGGTCTCGAAGTAGAGGAAGCTGGCGTCAAGTCCACTCAGGCGCTGCATGGAGGGAGTGTACGTCCGGAGTCCGTCCCGCAGAGTCGGTTCCGCGGACGGCCCGTCCTCACCAGACGTCGAGGATGAGCCACGCGATCACGACGAGCGCGATCAGCAGGATCAGGGCGAGAGTCACACGCGACCGGGGCATCTACAGGACCTCCTTCCCGGTCTCGGGGTCCCCGGCGGCGACGAGCCCCCGGAACCGGTGCACGAGCACATCGGCCACCCGCTCGACGACCACCGCGACCAGGAAGAACAGCGGGACTCCGGCGGCGAGCATGATGAACACCTGCAGGGGGAACGGCAGGGTGGCGAGCCAGAGCTCGACCCTGTCCCAGAACTCGAGGAATGCCGTCACGGATCGATCCTACGACCGGCCGGCGGTGGCGACCTCGCGGCCGCCCACCACCGAACTGTCCAGGCCCCGGCGGCGCAGCAGCGCCGAGGGACTCGGGTCCGCACCGCGCATCGCCCGGTAGGCGTCGAGGAAGTCGATCGCCCCGCCGCGGGACAGGACCTCACGGCGCATCGCGTCCCCCGAGGACCGCTTCAGTCCCCCACGTTCGGCGAACCACTCGGCGGCGTCCGCGTCGAGCACCTCGGCCCAGAAGTAGGAGTAGTAGGCCGCCGAGTACCCGCCGGCGAAGATGTGCTGGAAGTACCGCGACCGGTACCTGGGCTCGACGCCGGGGACGTCGAGTCCCGCCTCGGCGAGCACCCTGGCCTCGAACTCGTCGACATCCGTCACCGCCTCGGCCTCCTCGAGGGTCAGCGAGTGCCAGGCCAGGTCCAGTAGGGCGGCGGCGAGGTACTCGACGGTGGCCTGCCCCTCACCGAAGCGTTCGGCCTCCCGCATCCGCGCGACCAGATCCTCGGCGATCGGCTCCCCCGTCTCCACGTGCCGGGCGTATCGCGCGAGCATCTCCGGCCGGCGCGCCCACATCTCGTTGACCTGTGAGGGGAACTCGACGAAGTCGCGCGGCACCGAGGTCCCGGAGAACACCGGGTACTCCACGTCCGAGAGCAGGCCGTGGAGGGCGTGCCCGAACTCGTGGAACATCGTCGTGACCTCGTCCATGGTGAGCAGCGTCGGCTCACCCGCCGCGGGGCGGGACAGGTTCATGACGTTGACGACGACGGGACGCGAATCCAGGAGCCGGGACTGGTCGCGGAACGAACTCATCCAGGCCCCGCCCCGCTTGGTCGGACGTGCGTAGTAGTCGAGGAGCAGCAGACCGATCCCGGCGTCGGGCTGGTCCCGCTGGTCGTCGAAGACCTCGATCACCCGGACGTCCGGGAGGAATCCGCGCAGGTCCGTCCGCTCGGCGAAGCGCAGGCCGTAGAGCTCGGAGGCCGAGTGCATGACCGCGTCGCGCAGCACGCGCTCGAGCTCGAAGTACGGCCGGACGCGTGCGTCGTCCACCTGGAAGCGGTCGGCGCGCAGCCGCTCGGACTCCCAGGCCCAGTCGGCCGGGTTCAACTCGCGGTCCTCCCCGCCGAGCAGGTCCTTGGCCTCGTTGCGGGCATTGGTGACGGCGGCGTCGACCACGTCGAGCAGCAGACCTCGTGCCGCATCGGGCGACCCGGCCGTCTCCACGGCGAGTACGTGCTCGGCGTGGGAGCCCAGCCCCAACAGGTGCGCGCGCTCGGCGCGGAGCCGGACGATCTCCAGGACGATCGGGGAGTTGTCGTGCTCCGGGGTCGAACCCCGTCGCAGCGAGGCCTCCATGACCCGCCGCCGCAGACCCTGATGGTCCAGCCACGCGGAGATCGGCTGCACCGTGGGCAGTCCCAGCGGGATGAGCCAACCCTCGCGTCCCGCCTCCGCGGCCGCGGCGGCGAGCGATGAGCGCATGGACGCGGGCAGCCCGGCCAGCTCCGCCTCGTCGGTCACGGGGACGGCGAGCTCGGCGGTGGAGGCGAGCAGGTTCTCCCCGAACGCCGTGGTCAGTTCGGCCAACCGGGTGTCGATCGCCGTCAGCCGCTCGCGGCCCGCCTCGTCGAGTCCCGCACCCGCCCGGAGGAGGTCACGGTGATGCCGACGGATCAGCCGCGCGGTCTCGTCGTCGACCTCCAGCTCCCCCAACTCCAACGCCGAGTGGACGGCGTCGACCCGCGCGTGGAGGCCCTGATCGGTCATGACGGCCGAGCCGTGGGCGGCCAGGAGCGGCGAGACCACCCGGTCCACGTCGAGCCGGGCGGGGGTCGCATCCGGACCGAGGAGCCCGTAGAACACCGACAGGACCCGGTGGAGCGCCCGGCCCGACCGCTCGAGGGCGATGACCGTGTTGGCGACGGACGGCGGTTCCGGGTTGGCCACGATCGCCGCGACCTCGGCCGCGTGGTCGTCGATCGCCGTCCGGATGGCCGGCTCCAGTTCCGCCTCGTCGATCGCCGCGAAGTCGGGCAACCCGTACGGCAACGGTGACTCGTCGAGCAGCGGGTGGCGGCCGGGTTCGGGGCTCGGGAGGGTCATGGGGGCGAGTCTACGTCGGCTCCGCGGGACGCCTCACGTCCACTGGGCCACCGTGTCCCACGCCAACTTGACCGCCAGGATGCCGATGACCACGAGGAACACCACCCGGATGAACTCGTTGCCGTGTCGCATCGCCATCCGCGCGCCGATGAACCCCCCGGTGAGGTTGGCCACCGCCATACAGCCACCGATGAGCCACAGCACCTCGCCGTGGATGCCGAACACCAGGATCGAGGCGATGTTGGTGGTGAGGTTGGCGAGCTTGGCCGCCACGGTCCCCTGCAGGAAGCCGAAGCCCAGGAACGCGACGATCGCGATCACGAAGAACGACCCGGTCCCCGGACCCAGGACCCCGTCGTAGAACCCGATCAGCAGACCGATCAGCGCCGATCGCCAGATGCGCGCCCACCCGGTGTACCGGTTCTCGTGGGTGCGACCCATGGTGGGCCGGAACCACGTGTAGGCGCCCACCACGATGACGGCCACCAGGACGACCGGCGTGAGCAGGTCCCTCGCGATGAACCTGGCGACCGACGAGCCGGCGGCCGACCCGGCGAAGGCCGCGACCACCAGCGGGAGCACCATCCCGATCGGCACCCGGATCCGGCGCAGGTAGGTCAGGGAGGCGACCAGCGTCCCGGCGACCGAGGAGAGTTTGTTGGTCCCGAGGATCTCCGGGGTCGAGGCATCCGCGGGCAGTCCGAGCACCAGCGCCGGGAGCTGGATGAGTCCTCCCCCGCCGACCACCGAGTCGACCCAGCCTGCGACGAACGCGGCCAGCACGAGCGCGGCCAGGACCCACACCGAGACCCCCACCGCCGGGGACGCGGCCAGACCCGCGAATGACTGAGGCATACCGATCACTGTGCTGTAATCGGTTTGTGTATATCAACCCTTACGGGGCCGATCCGGTGACCCTCGCCGCCGACCTGGCGAACCGCCGCCCCCGCACCACCCGCGAACTGGTGGACCGCTGCCGCGAATCGGGGGTGACCATCGACCGGGGGGCGTGTGACGAGGACCTCGAGGAGGTGCTGACGTTTCTCGACGACTGGCTCGTCGTCGTCGACACCACCGACCCCCGCGGGCGGGCCGACGCCCTCAACGCCCTGCTCGCCGACCACTCGGCGCCGCCGCGACTGACCGACCACGACGGCCACTGGCACGTCCACTACCGCGCGGACGACGTCTCGTTCGCGCGGCTCCTCACCGCCATGTTCTCGGTGGGGACCGCACTCCACCTGACCTCACGGGGCATCGACCGGCTGGCCAGATGCGCGGCCGACGACTGCTCGGACGTCTTCGCCGACACCACCCGCAACGGGCGCAAGCGGTACTGCTCGACCCGCTGCACCAACCGGTCCGCCGTGCGGCGGCACAGAGCGAGGCACTGGGCGTGAGCCCACGCGGAGCCGACGGCCGCTACTTCTTGTCCGCGCTCGACTCCGCGGACAGCGCTGCCACGAAGGCCTCCTGGGGCACGTCCACGCGGCCGATCGACTTCATGCGCTTCTTGCCCTCCTTCTGCTTCTCGAGCAGCTTGCGCTTGCGGCTGATGTCGCCGCCGTAGCACTTGGACAGCACGTCCTTGCGGATGGCGCGGATGTTCTCGCGGGAGATGATCTTCGCGCCGATCGCCGCCTGGATGGGCACCTCGTACTGCTGACGCGGGATGAGCTCCTTGAGCTTGCCCGTCATCTTGTTGCCGTAGGCCTGGGCGTAGTCGCGGTGCACGATCGCGCTGAACGCGTCCACGGCCTCGCCCTGCAGCAGGATGTCGACCTTGACCAGATCGGACGCCTGCTCACCGGCCTCCTCGTAGTCCATCGACGCGTAGCCCTTGGTGCGGGATTTGAGCGAGTCGAAGAAGTCGAAGATGATCTCGCCCATCGGCATGACGTAGCGCAGCTCGACGCGGGTCTCGGACAGGTAGTCCATGCCCTTCATCTCGCCGCGCTTGGACTGGCACAGTTCCATGACGGTGCCCACGAACTCGCTGGGAACGATGATCGTGCACTTGACGATTGGCTCGAAGATCTCGCGGTGCTTGCCCTCGGGCCAGTACGACGGGTTGGTGACCTGGTGCTCGCTCCCGTCCTCGGCGACCACGCGGTACACCACGTTCGGGGCGGTGGAGATGAGGTCCAGGTTGAACTCCCGCTCCAACCGGTCCCGGGTGATCTCCATGTGCAGCAGACCCAGGAATCCGCAGCGGAAGCCGAAGCCGAGCGCGACCGAGGTCTCCGGCTCGTAGTCCAGCGAGGCGTCGTTGAGCTGGAGCTTGTCCAGGGCGTCGCGCAGGACCGGGTAGTCGGACCCGTCGATCGGGTAGAGCCCGGAGAACACCATGGGGTTGGGCTCGGCGTACCCCGCGAGCGGCTCCTCCGCCCCGCCGCGGGCGCTGGTGATGGTGTCGCCGACCTTGGACTGGCGGACGTCCTTGACGCCGGTGATGAGATAACCGACCTCGCCGGGCCCGAGCCCCTTCGTCGCTTTGGGCTCCGGCGAGATGATCCCGACCTCGAGCGCCTCGTGCGTCGACCCCGTCGACATCATCCTGACTTTCTCGCGCGGGTTGAGCGAGCCGTCGAACACCCGGACGTAGGTGACCACGCCGCGGTAGGTGTCGTAGACCGAGTCGAAGATCATCGCGCGGGCCGGGGCGTCCGGGTCGCCCACGGGCGCCGGGATCCGCTCGCACACCCTGTCCAGCAGTTCCTCGACGCCCATGCCCGTCTTGCCGGAGACCCGCAGGACGTCGTCCGGCTCGCACCCCACGATGTGGGAGATCTCCTCGGCGAACCGGTCCGGGTCCGCGGCCGGGAGGTCGATCTTGTTGAGCACCGGGATGATCTCGAGGTCGTTCTCCATGGCCAGGTAGAGGTTGGCCAGCGTCTGGGCCTCGATGCCCTGCGCGGCGTCGACCAGCAGGATCGCCCCCTCGCACGCCTCGAGGGCGCGGGAGACCTCGTAGGTGAAGTCCACGTGGCCCGGGGTGTCGATCATGTGCAGGACGATCTCCTCGCCCTGGTGGGGGCCGGACCGCGGCACCCACGGCAGGCGGACGTTCTGCGCCTTGATGGTGATGCCGCGTTCGCGCTCGATGTCCATCCGGTCGAGGTACTGGGCGCGCATGAGCCGCTCCTCGACCACGCCGGTGAGTTGCAGCATGCGGTCGGCGAGCGTCGACTTGCCGTGGTCGATGTGGGCGATGATGCAGAAGTTCCTGATCCTGGCGGGATCGGTGAACGTCGTCTCTGCGAAGTTGGGAATCTCGATCACTCCTGGAGGCGGGCCCGGGCGTGGCGGGGTGCGGTCCGACCGGGCGATGCCCCCATTGTCACACGTGCGGGCTCCGGATACGCATCACGTACCGTCCCGTGGGGATCGCGTCGACCGTGCCGTCGTCGAGGAACCGGGCCGTCGAGGCGGTCATGGCCTTGATGTTGTGGCTCATCCTCTCATCGCTGCCCCGGGAGTCGAAGAACACCCCGAGGTCCCCGGCCGCCTCGATCGGGAACACCTCCTCGACGATCCCCGCGATCTCCGGCGCGTCCCCGGTCAGTGCGCGGACCACCACGTGCTGGGTGTAGGCGGTGGTGGACTGCGTCTCGATCGCCACCGGCGTGTGCTCCTCGAGCCAGACGCGCAGCCATTCGTCGCGGTCCAGCCGCCCGGGGCGACGCAGGAAGGCCAGATTGGCCATCCCGGGACACCTCCCGTCCTCCCCCGGCTCCGGCACGCGGAGCGGCTCCGATCCGGTCACCGACCACGCGGAGACCGGGCCCAGCCCGCGAAGGGCGTCGAGGACGCCGGCGCAGGCGGTGGCCGAGGCCACCGGCACCCGCGCGCGGACCGCCGCGAGCACCGGCCGCGGGGTCACCTGCACGTCGATCATCGCGCCGGCCACCGCCTCGTCGCGGACGTTCACCACGTACTCGGTCACCCCGAGGTCGGCGAGCGGGCCGTCCACCGCCCGGGCGATGTCCGACCGCAGCCGGGAGGCGTCGGGCCCGGCACGTTCCGGGTCGTCCGACCACACCACCGCCAAGAGCATGTCCATGAACCGGGATCCTAGATGCCGTTACCCTGGCGGACATGGCGATCGACTGGGCCCGGATGGGTCGCACCGCGGCCCGGATGAGCCGCAAGTACGGACCGACGGTGGCCCTCGAGGTGCGTCGGCGCCTCGAGGATCGCGGGATCACCTCCGCCGCGCCGCGTGGGGCCGTGGGAGCGGGACGACCCACCACGTCCGGGACCGTGCCCACGTCGAGTCGCGCGCGGACCGTCTCCTACGCACCCGACCTCGACGGTCGGGCCGATCCGGGAGAGATCGTGTGGACGTGGGTCGAGTTCGAGGAGGCCGACGGACGCGGGCAGGACCGTCCGGTCCTGGTGGTGGGCCGCGACGGCGATCGACTGCTCGGCCTCATGCTCTCCTCGCAGGACAGGCGGGACGACGACGAGGGGTGGCTCGGGCTCGGCACCGGGCCGTGGGACCCGGAGGGCCGACCGAGCTGGGTCCGCCTGGACCGCGTGCTGGACGTGCCCGAACAGGGAATCCGACGCGAGGGGGCCGTCTGCTCCCGCGCCACGTTCGACCGGGTCGCGGACCGGTTGCGCTCGGACTACGGCTGGCGCTGACGGGCGGTGGTGGCGGGCAGCCCGACACGGGCCCGACCGGGTGCTCGCCCACCCGTCACGCGTTTTGGCCGGTGACGCCGCCGCTGGTAAAGTGGGTCGTCGGTGTCCACCGGATCGCATTGCGCGTGTTCGAGCGGACTAGAGACATGACATCAGATCGACCGGATCCCCCGGGGAGCCGTCGACACACGACCGAAGGTGTGACCAGTGGCAAACATCAAGTCCCAGAAGAAGCGGAACCTCACCAACGAGCGCAACCGTCTCCGCAACCAGTCGATCAAGTCGTCTCTGCGTTCCGCCATCCGCAGCCTGCGTGAGGCCACCGAGGCCGGCGACAAGGCCAAGGCCGGCGCCCTCCTCGTCGCGACCTCGCGTCAGCTCGACAAGGCCGCCACCAAGGGTGTCATCCACCAGAACCAGGCCGCCAACAAGAAGTCGTCGCTCGCCAAGGCCGTCAACGCGCTCTGAGGCGACCCGCTCCCCCCGTCGGGGAGCACAGCCCCGCGTCGTTAGCCGCCGCGATGAGGCTCCGAGGGCCCACCCCCGCACCGATCGAGTGCGCGTGGTGGGCCCTCGTCGCGTTCTATGCGGCGCCCGCCAGTGAGCCCACTTCCCGCACCGCCCGCTCGAGCGCGTACGAGGTGTCCTCCGCCTGCCCCTTGACCTCGCCGTTGAGGCGGGCCACCACCTGGAGGGCGCTGCCGAGGGTGTCGATGGACCAGTACCGGGTCTGCGCGGTGACCTTCTTGACCTTCCACGGAGGCAGGCCCTGCCGCGCCAGTTCGGCCGGCGGGGTGCCCCTTTGGGTGCCCACCATGGCGATCGAGTTCACGGCGTCCGCGAGAGCGTCCGCCAACACGACGTGCGGGACCCCCGTGTGCATGGCCCATTCGAGGGCCTCGATCGCGCCGGCCACATCCCCGGTGACCGCGCGCTCGGCCACGGTGAACCCGCTGACCCCCACGACCCCGGAGTGATAGCGGCGCACCGCTTCGACGTCGACCTTCCCCCCGGTGTCGGCCACCAGCTGGCCACACGCCGACGCCAGCTGCCGAAGGTCCGTGCCCACCGCCTCCACCAGGGCCTCACACGCCTCGGGGGCCACCCGGACGTCGAGACCCCGGAACTCCGAGCGCACGAATCCCACCACGTCCATGTGGCGGGAGAGCTTGCCGGCCGCGTGCTCCTGCGCACCGGCCTTACGCAGGTCCGGTACGAGCGCCTTGGCCCGACCCCCGCCCGTGTGCTGGACCACCATGACCGTCTGGTCCGGCAGGTCGACGGCGGACCCCATCACCGCCGCCTGGGCGTCCTTGCCCAGTTCCGCGGCACCGGTGATCACCACGATCCGGGCCTCGCCGAACAGCGACGGTGAGAGCAGTTCGAACAGCTGCGGTGCACCGACCTCCGGTCCCCCCAGGCGGGAGACCACGGGCGGATCCTCCCCCGCGGGAGCCGCTGCCCGCACGGCCGCCACGACACCGGCGGTGGCGCGCTCGGTGAGGAACTCGTCCTCGCCCAGGACGAGATGCAGCGGGCCGGGTGAAGAACCGGGTGTCATGGGCGCTCCTCGTCGTCGTACTCACCCGACATCGTGCCACGCAGGTCCGTCACCACAGGCGCGGGATCACCCGGGCGCCACGTCGGGCGACCCCGGCAGGGACACGGCGACGTCCGCGACGGTCTCGAGCCACCACAGCGCCGGGGCGCACGCCCACGCCAGCACGACGGCCCCGTCCTCCCACACCGGCCCGAGGGCCGCGGCGGCGGTCCCGAGCACCGTCACCAGAGGCACCACCGGGGCCACCGCGATATTGGCGGGCAGCGCCCACGGGCCCGTCTCCAACCCGGTGACCGCCAGTACCGGGAGGGTGGCCAGGTGTGCCACCACGCAGACCGCCAGCACGTCCGCAATGGTGGCGGGCATCCACGGGCGACGCAGACGCACGGCCACGGGTCTGGCGAACAGCACGAGCGCGGCGGTCGCGGTGACCGACAGGACGAAGCCGGCCCCGGTCGCGGTGGCGGGGTCGAGCATCGCCACCAGCAGCACCACGCCGGCCAGCGCGGCCAGAGGGCGACCGGTCCGGTGGGAGCTGAGGGCGGCCAGGCCGATGGCCCCGGTCCCGGCCGCCCGCAACACCGCGGGTTCCGGGCCCACCACCGCTACGAAGCCGGCGAGTGCCGTCCCCGCGGCGATGATGCGGGCGCGGCGTCCGGCCCCCAGCGCGGCGGCCGCCAGCAGGACAGCCCCCATCACGTAGGTGGTGTTGGCCCCGGACACCGCCGCGAGATGGGCCAGGCCCGAGGCCCGGAACGCGTCGCGGGTCTCCGTGGGGACGCCACCCTCGTCGCCGAGCACGAAGGACGGGAGCAATCCCACCGCCTCCCCCTCGAGGGCCCGGTCCGAGACCACCCGCAACCGCTCGCGCACCGCGGCCGGCGCCCGACCCGCCGCTCCCGGTTCGCCCGTCACCCGCGGAGGCGTCAGGGCGCGCAGGCCGGGCTGGTCCCCGGCCGAGCGCGGTTCGAGCACCGCCACCGAGGCCCGCACCCTCGTCCCGGGCGGCAGACCCCGCCACCCCTCGCGGGCCAGGACCACCACGTCGAGTTCGGCCGCCCGCGCCGATGCCCCGGACCCCGTGACCTCCACCCGGAACGGGACCATCACTCCCCCGCTGCGGACCGGGCGGTCGAAGCCCGTCACGACGCCCTCGACACCGGTGCGGGTGTCCACGAGCGAGACCAGCGGATGCGCGGCGAGGGCGTACGATCGCGCAGCCTGGACGCCGGCACCGACCGCCGCGAGCGCGCACGCCATCGCGAGCACCCCCAGCGCCGGGTGGTCCACCTTGTCGCCCGCTCCCACGGCCACCGACCAGGACACCCCGATCACCGCCGCGGCGAGCAGGACGACCGCGAGCGCGGTGGCCACCGCCGGCCGCATCCCCACGGTGACCGCGGTCGTGGCGAAGAGCGCGAGCGTCGGCACGACCAACCGGAGGTCACGCGCGGCGGGTGCCCGCGGAGGCGGACACGGCCCGCCCGCCGGGTCGGCGGTGGTCACACCGTGACGAGGGGCCGGAGGCGTGCGAGGGTCACCGGACCGATTCCGTCGACCTCCGCCAGCTGATCGATGCTCGCGAACGCACCGTTGGCGGCTCGCCACGCGAGGATCGACGAGGCCGTCACCGGCCCCACACCCGGCAGCGTCTCGAGGGCCGTGGCGTCCGCGGTGTTGAGGTCGACCAGTCCCCCACCGGGAGCAGGAGGCGAGCCGGGTGCGGCTCCCGCCGCCGGGGCGGACGCCGGCGCGGGGCCGCCGTCCACCGGTGGGTCGCCCGCCCCGACGATCCCGCTGCGCGGCCCACGCGGGCCGTCGGGCCCCGGTGCGAGCCCCACCAGGATCTGTTCGCCGTCGACCACCTTGCGCGCCAGGTTGAGTCCGTCTCGGTCACCACCGTCCAGGACACCGCCGGCGCTGTCGAGGGCGTCCGCCACCCGCGCACCCGGGGCCACCGTGACCAACCCGCTGCGGCCCACGAGACCGACCACCGAGACGACGACGGGCTCGTCGGGCCCGGCCACCTCGTTCGTGGCCGACCCGGTCGTGGCCACCTCGTTCGCGGCCGGGGCCGCCGGTGCGCCCGGAGCCGACGAGCCGTCGGCACCGACCGTCTCCCCCGGGGCGGCCACCGGGAGGTCCGGTACCGGTGGCCCCTCGGGCACCGCGGCGAGGAGCCGGTGGACGGAGAACCCGCCGAGCCCCAGCACCACCACGACCAGCGCGATGCCGGCGACCCTGTCCGGGGCCCACCGGACCCTGCGCCACCACGGGGGGTCGGCCCACGCCGCCGGATCCGGACGCGCGGGCGGCACCCGTTCGGGTCTCGCCCCGTCCGGATCCGCGTCGGCCAGGGGAACGGACGCCGGGCCCGCCGGCGCGGTCACACTCGAGAGCCGGTGGAGCGCGGCCTCGCGGGCGGGATCACCGGGGTCCGCGGGACGGGTCCGGGTGTCGGGGAACATGGGCCGACGCTAGCCGGGCGGGGGCCACTCGCGGACCCCGCGGAGGTCTCTCAGTCGTCGTCCTGTGGAGAGACCGGGGGGATGGGGAATGCGGTGTCGACGAGGTCGGTCACCGAGACCCCCACGGTCCCGGGCCCCAGGTGCCAGGCCAGGACCTCGTCGAACTCGACGACGAGAACCCGCTCGGGGAACGGGGTCTCCTTGCGGATCTCGGTGGCCATCTCCCGGGCCCGCTCCAGTGCCTCGTGCTGGTGGACGACCACCAGGACATCGCCCCGGCCGACCTCGTCGCGCAGCAGCGCGCGCAACCTCTCGTGGGCCTTGGTCGTGGTCCTGGCCTTGGCCGCCAGGTCGACCGAACCACCACGCAGCACGATGATCGGGCGCATGGCCAGCGCGCTGCCGAAGAGGGCGGCGACAGCGCTGATCCGGCCACCACGGCGCAGACTCTCCAACGACTCCAGAGCGGCGAAGGTGGACGCTCCCCGGCATATCCGCTCGGCGAGTTCGTAGGTGGCGGACAGGCCGAGCCCGTTGTTCGCCGCCCAGGCGCACTGGGCCACCGCGGCGCCGAACGCCATCCCGGCGCACCTGGAGTCCGAGACCAGGACGCGACCGCCGAATCTCGTGGCCGCGTCGGCGGCGGACTCCCACGTGCGGGAGAGATCACGTGAGAGGTGGACGGAGACGATGCCCGTGCAGTCCGGATCGTCGAGGAGTTCCTGGTAGATCGCCGACAGTTCGTCCGGGGTCACCGCGGCCGTCGAGACCGCCCGGTCCCCCTCCTCGACCACGTGGAGGCCCACCACGGTGATGCCGAACTCGCGGACCCACTCCTCGGGGAGGTCGGCACTCGAGTCGGTGACCAGGCGGATGGTCATGGCTGCACCACCGGGGGCGTGAGACCGGCATTCCACTGGTCCAGTCGCCAGAGCACGTCGCGGGCGCCCTCGGTCGTCGGCCCGATCTCCGGGGTCGCGGACTGCCCGCTCCAGGACGACCCGGGCCGCGGGTGCGCGGACAGCTGCACCCAACAGGTGTTCCCGAGACCGTTGAAGATCGGGTACTGCTCGACCGGCAGCTCGATCAGAGCGGCGGTGAGGGCGGCGATCGCCCCCCCGTGGGCCACGAGGACCGCCGGGTGCTCGTTCCACCCCGGCGAGGCGTCCACGAGTTCGTCGACCACCTGGCGGGTCCGCCGGGCCACGTCGAGCCGGCTCTCCCCCTCCGGCGGGGACCACCGTGGGGTGCTGCGCCACCGCATCCGCGCGTCGGGCCACAGCTCGTCGACCTCGGAATGGCTCATCCCCTGCCACGTGCCCAGGTGGGTCTCGCGCAGGCGCGGGTCGGTCCGGACGTCGAGCCCGACCTCCGAGGCCAGTGCCCGGGCCGTCTCGCGTGCCCGCTGCAGGTCGGAGGAGAGGATCGTCCACGGTCGACGGTGTGCGAGGGCGCGACCGACCGCGTGGGCCTGTTGGACGCCGAGTTCGCTGAGCTCGGTGTCCAACTGGCCCTGCATCCGCAGCGAGGCGTTGTAGTGCGTCTGACCGTGACGCAGCAGGATGAGACGACGGGTCACCGCGGTGTCAGAGCCCCTGATCCCGCTGCGGCTCCTCCGGCGCGAGCGAGTCGTCGGCGCCGCTCGTCGCGGACTCCGGCCGCCCGGAGGTCTCGACGCCCTCGATCTCCACGACCGGGCAGTCCTTCCACAGACGGTCGAGCGAGTAGTAGTCGCGCTCGTCGACGTGCTGGACATGGACGACCACCTCGTTGTAGTCGAGCAGCGCCCAGCGCCCCTCGCGAGTGCCCTCCCGACGCAGCGGCTTGTGCCCCGCCTCGCGGAGCTTGTCCTCGATCTCGTCGACGACGGCGTTGACCTGACGTTCGGTCTCGGCCGAGGCCAGGACGAAGCAGTCGGTGATGATGAGTTGGCCGGAGACGTCGAGCACGACGATGTCCGTGGCCAGCTTCTCGTCTGCGGCGCGGGCGGCGATGCCCGCCATGTCCAGGGCCTCGGGGCTAGCGGTCACTGATGGTTCTCCTCGGTGTGGTGGTCGGTGGGGACGAGCTCGCGGTGTGCCGGAGCCGTCGCGGCGGGGGTCCCGTCGAGCCTGGTGGAGCCCTCGGGGCGGTAGAGGTTGCGTTTGGCGATGTACTGGACGACCCCGTCGGGGACGAGGTACCAGACCGGGGCGTCCTCGGCCGCACGCCGTCGGCACTCGGTCGAGGAGATGGCCAGCGCGGGGATCTCGAGCAGGTGCACGCGGCCGTCACCGATCTGAGCGAGATGCGTGTCGGACAACTCGAAGCCGGGGCGCGAGACCCCGACGAAGGTGGCGAGCTCGAACATCTCCTCCCAGCCGCGCCAGGTCAGGATCTTCTCCAACGCGTCCGCGCCGGTGATGAAGAACAGCTCGACTCCGGGGTTCTGTCGCAACAGGTCCCTGAGGGTGTCGACGGTGAAGGTGGGGCCCCGCCGGTCGATGTCCACGCGACTGACGGAGAACCGGGGGTTGGAGGCCGTCGCGATGACGGTCATGAGATACCGGTCCTCGGCGGGCGAGACGGTACGACCCCGCTTCTGCCACGGCTCCCCGGTGGGGACGAACACCACGTCGTCGAGACCGAAACGGTGGGCGACCTCGCTGGCCGCCACCAGGTGACCGTGATGGATCGGATCGAAGGTCCCGCCCATCACTCCGATGCGGCGTCCGGCGCCCGCGGCGGTCCCCGTCGTGGTCATGGTCGCCGAGTCTATCGGTCCGGCACCACGTTCCGCTCCCTCGCGTGTCCGCGCCCTCACACGGGCAGCAGGCCCGCGACGACCGCCGTGAGCTGCTCGACGTTGCGGCACTCGTGCATGGGGACGTACTGGGAGTACAGCCTGGCCGCCGAGTCACCGGTTCCCCACTGCCTCCTGGGCTCCGGATTGAGCCAGTGGGTGTGCCCGACGCGCTCGCTGACGAACTCGAGCGCCTCCACGGCCGGGTCGCGGTAGTTGTTGCGCCCGTCGCCCAGGATGAGCAGCGAACCCGTGCGGGTGAGCGTGTGGGCGTAGCGGTCCGCGAACCCCTCGAGCGCGTGCCCGTAGTCGGAGTGCCCGTCGTAGGTGACGATCTCGGCCTCGCGCACCATCCGGCTCATCGCCGATCCCAGGTCCGACCCGGTCTCGAAGAACGAGGTCACCTCGTCGGTGGTGTCGACGAAGGCGAAGACCCGAACGCGGGAGAACTGCTCACGCAGGGAGTGCACCAGCTGGAGCGTGAAGTGACTGAAGCCGGCCACGGACCCGGACACGTCGCACAACACCACCAACTCGGGGCGCGCCGGCCGGGGCTTGCGCAGCACCAGCTCCACCGGCACCCCGCCGGTGGACATGGACCGGCGCATCGTCTTGCGCATGTCGATGGCGCCCTGACGGTGACGACGACGTCGCGCGGCCAGGCGACTACCGAGCTGACGTGCGAGGGGACCCACCCGCCGACGCAACGTCTGCAGGTCCTGGTCGTTGGCCCGCAGGAAGTCCACCTGCTCCGCCGCGGGACCCACCGCGTAGTCGGCCACCCGGTCGCGACCCACCGTCTCCGCGGTGCGGCGCCGGGTCTCGTCGGCGACCTCGCGCAGGAAACCCCTGACCATGTCCGCCGCCGAGTTGGCGGCCGCGGATTTCTCGGCGTGGCGCTTGGAACCGTCCGGGTCGAAGGGATCGGCCCCCATCAGGCCGTCGAGGATCTTCTGCATGATCGCGCTGGTGTCCAGTGGACTGAGGGCCTGATAGGCGGAGTAGCGCGGACCGCTCGCCGAGTCGTACGAACCGAGCTGTTCCACCAGGAGCTCGGCCAACGCCCGGGCCCTGGCCCGCGACTCCTCGGTGTCCTCGAGCAGAAGCGAGGCGATGAGTTCGTTGAGCGCCTCCGGGTCCACCTTGCCGTCGTCGTCCGTCGGGATCTCCACCTCGAGTGCCACCCCGTCCGAGGCGGAGTGCGCCCCGATCGCGGCGGGGAACCACAGGTCGAAGAGCTGGTCGAACACGCCTCGGTGGGTGGGCTTGTGCAGGATCGTGGCGGCGAGCGCCTCCCTGAGCGCCGCCCGGTCGAGCAGGTCGATGTGGACCATCGCCGCGGCCGCGTCGACCGCCTCACTCGGCCCCACGGGGATGCCCTTGCGGCGCAGGGCGTCGACGAAGTCGACGAGGTGCCCGGACAGCCCGCCGGGCGCACGCGTGTTCATCTCGCCTGACCTCCTGATCGCCGCACGCTAGTTGAGCCGCAGCTCGGCGGCCGCGCGGAGCTGGTCGGACTGGTGCTTGAGCACCACTCCGAGGGTCTGCAGGACGGTCTCGTCGTCGATCGTGTCCAGGCCCAGAGCGACCAGGGTGCGGCCCCAGTCGATGGTCTCGGACACGCTCGGCACCTTCTTGAGCGCCATGGCGCGCAGCACCCCGACCACCCGGACCAGCTGCTCGGCCAGCCGGTCGTCGAGCTCCGGCACCCGCGATCCGAGGATCTTGCGCTCCAGTTCGGGGGTCGGGAAATCCAGGTGCAGGTAGAGGCAGCGCCGCTTGAGCGCCTCGGAGAGTTCGCGGGCCGCGTTGGAGGTCAGGACCACGAACGGCTTGCGGACCGCCTGGATCGTCCCGAGCTCTGGGATCGTCACCGCGAAGTCGCTGAGCACCTCGAGCAGCAGGCCCTCGATCTCGATGTCGGCCTTGTCCACCTCGTCGACCAGGAGCACGGTGGGCTCGCTACGCCGAATGGCGGTGAGCAGCGGGCGGGACAACAGGAACTCCTCGGAGAAGACGTCGTCCCGCGTGGAGTCCCATCCCTCCCCCTGGCCGGCCTGGATGCGCAGGATCTGCTTGGCGTGGTTCCACTCGTACAGGGCCCTGGCCTCGTCCACGCCCTCGTAGCACTGCAGACGGATGAGCTCGGCCTCGGTGGCCGCGGCGACGGCCTTGGCCAGTTCGGTCTTGCCCACGCCCGCCGGCCCCTCGATGAGCAGCGGCTTGCCCAACCGGTCGGCCAGATACACCACCGTCGCGGTCGAGCGGTCGGCCAGGTAGCCCTGGGCCCCGAGACTCTCGATCACGTGGTCGATGCTCTCGAATGCCGGTCGTTGCGCGGTCCGGGCTCGGTCCATGGGTGGGTCCTCTCGATATCTCGGTCGCCCGGGGTGGGGCCGGGTGTGGGCGGTGGCCCGGGTGGAGCGGGTCAGGGACGCACGTGTCCCTTGCCGTGGGCGATCCACTTGGTGCTGGTGAGTTCCTCGAGACCCATGGGCCCGCGGGCGTGCAGTTTCTGGGTGGAGATTCCGATCTCGGCGCCGAAGCCGAACATCTCGCCGTCCGTCCACGCGGTGGAGGCGTTGACCATCACCGCGGCCGCGTCGACCCGGGCACAGAACGCGTCGGCCACCTCGATGCTCCGCGTGGCCACCGCCTCGGTGTGTCCCGACGACCAGCGGGCGATGTGGTCGATCGCGGCGTCCACGCCGTCGACCACCTTCAGCGCGATGTCCATGCTCAGGTACTCCTCGCCCCAGTCCACGTCGTCGGCGGGGACGAGTCCCTCGCGGTCGCCGTGCACGGTGACGCCGGCGGACTGCAGTGCCCCCACCACCCGGTCCACGGCGGCGTCGCCGAGGGCCTCGTCGAGCAGGACGGTCTCGGTGGCGTTGCACACGCTGCAGCGGCGGGTCTTGCCGTTGAGCAGCAGACTGATCGCCTCGTCGATATCGGCGTCACCATGGATGTAGAGGTGGCAGTTACCGGTCCCTGTCTCGATGGCCGGGACCTTGGCGTTCTCCACCACGGCCTGGATGAGCCCGGCACCGCCGCGGGGGATCACCACGTCGACCAGCCCGCGGGCCTGGATGAGGTGGGTGACGGACGACCGGCCCTCCGAGGGCAGGAGCTGCGCGGCGTCCACCGGCAACTCGTGCTGTGCCAGTACGCCCCGCAGGACACCCACGAGTGCCTCGTTGGAGTAGCGGGCCGATCGCGAACCGCGCAGTAGCGCCGCATTCCCCGACTTGAACGCCAGGCCGAACGCGTCGACGGTGACGTTGGGGCGGCCCTCGTAGATCATGCCCACCACGCCCAGCGGAACCCGGACCTGACGTAGCTGCAGCCCGTTCGGCCGGGTGGATCCGCGGGTCACCGTGCCGATGGGATCCGCCAGTCCCGCGACCTGACGGAGGCCTCCGGCGATGCCCTCGATCCGCTCGGCGGTCAGCCGCAGCCGGTCCAGCATCGCCTCGCCGGTCCCCTCTTCCGTCTGGTCGGCGATATCCCGCGCGTTGGCATCGAGGATCTCCGCCCGCGAGGCCACCAGCGCGTCCGCCGCCGCCAGCAGGAGCGCGTTCTTGCGTTCCGTGGTGAGCAGGGCCAGCTCACGCGAGGCCGTCCGGGCGCGACGGGCCGCGTCGTGGACTGCGTCGCGCATCGGGTCGGCGGGCCGATCGGCGCCGGGGTGGCCGGTGGTCTCAGGAGCGTCGAGGTGGCTGGTGGTCATGGGGGTCAGCTTACCGGTGCGCCCGGGGAGGTCACCCGCACGAGTCAGACCGTGAGGACGGCCCCGGTCTCGCGGACGGCGAATTCCCGGAGACGACGGGCCAGGTCCGTGTCGCGGGCCCGGTCGGACCGGTCGCACGGGCCGGGCGCCCCGAGGATCTGACTGAAGCCTGTCGGCCCGATATAGGAGGCCGCCGGGAGGTCCTCGGTCGCGGCGTACAGGAGCGGCCGGGCCCCGTCGGCGGCAGTGGGGACGATCCGTCTCCCGAGTAGCTTCAGTACAGCGTTGACCGGGGGGAACGGGGTCGGGTCGAGGATCGAGGTGGCGGCGAACCCGGGGTGGGCCAGCTGGACGTCCACGGTGGAGCCGGCGGCGGTGAGCCGGTTCTGCAGGTCCAGCCCCCAGAGCATGCAGGCGAGTTTGGACTGCGCGTACGCGGCCGCCATCGAGTACCGGCGCGTGCGGAAATGCGGGTCCTCGAAGCCGATTCGTCCCTTGGCGTGCGCCATCGACGCGGTGATGACGACCCTCTCCCGGAGCAGCGGCAACAGCAGCTCCGTGAGCAGGAACGGACCGAGGACGTTGACCCCCAGGTGCAGCTCGAAGCCGTCTGTCGTCTCCCGCCTGGTCTTGCTCATCAACCCGGCGTTGTCGAGCAGGATGTCGATCGGTTCCGTGCAGGAGGCGGCGAACCCACGCACCGCGTCCAGATCGCCCAGATCGAGCTGGCGGACCTCGGTCGAACCGCCGATCTCGGAGGCGGCCGCCTCCCCCTCGGCCCGGGTGAGGGAAGGGAGCACCACGTGGGCGCCCCGACCCGCGAGTTCACGGGCGGCCTCCAGTCCGATGCCGCTGGTGCCGCCCGTGACCATGACGGTCGTGCCGGTCAGGTCGGGCAGTGCGTCCACGGTCCACGTTGCTTCGCTCATGGGCCCAGTGTGCGCTCACGGCGCCCTCCCGTGGGCGGCCGGTGCCGCGGGCCCCGGCGCGCGCCGCGGTCTAGCCGCGGACGAGGACCGTGATCATGAAGCCGCTGTCGTCGGCGAACGGCTGCAGCTCCCAGGTCGACCAGCGCTGCTCCACCCGCAGCCCGGCGCGTTCGGCGTCGCGGTCGAACTCCTCGCGGGTCCAACCCCGGTCGAGCCCGAAGCCCACGACGAGCCGGCCGGCCCGGCCGTCGGTGCCCTCATCCGCCGTCGCGAGCCTGGCGGCGAGGTTGGTGAGCACGGCACCGCGGTCGGCGGGGTCGACGAAGGCCAGGACGTTTCCCGCCGAGACGGCGAGGTCGAACGGCCCGCGGGCCCACCCCTCCTCTGCCAGATCCGCGACCTCCCACGACGCACCCGGGCACAGCTCTCGCGCCCGCTCGATCAGCAGTGGATCAAGGTCCACGCCGGTGACCCGGTGTCCACGCCAGTGCAGGTAGGCACCGGTGCGGCCCTGGCCGCAGCCCACGTCGAGGATCCGGGCGCCGCGCGGAACCATCGCGTCGATCAGCCGCGCCTCACCGTCGATGTCCACGCCCTCGGCCACCATGTCGTCCCAGCGCCGGGCGTACCGCCGGGAGTGCTCGGGGTCGGCCTCCACGATCTGCTTCCATGTCTGAGCCATGCAGCCCAGTATGACCACCCGGAGAGAAGTCCGACGACGACGAGGGGGCGCATCGTGTCCGGCCGCGGACTCGGTGGTGGACGGGTGATTGTGGGAGCCCGGCGGTGTGGGCGACGAGGTGCTGCAGCGTGAGGCATGTCCTGTCGGAGCCGTGGGGCACGATGGGACCATGACCTCGACAGCGGACCGCCCCCACTCCGACGACCCGATGACCGGGGACCGGGCAGCGCTGCGGGCCCGCGCCGACGAGTTACTGAGCGCCCTCGCCGGCCCGGACGCCGCCCTGCGCGAGGACCAGTGGGTCGCCATCGAGGCCCTGGTGGCCGACCGGCGGCGCGCGCTGGTGGTCCAGCGCACCGGCTGGGGCAAGTCGGCGGTGTACTTCATCGCCGCCCGGTTACTCCGCGAGCTGGGGTCCGGCCCGACCGTGATCGTCTCGCCCCTGTTGGCGCTCATGCGCAACCAGGTCGAGGCCGCGGCCCGGGCCGGAGTCCGGGCGGCCACCATCAACTCCGCCAACATGACCGAATGGGACGAGGTCCGCTCGTCGGTGCGGGCCGGCGAGGTGGACGTGCTGCTGGTGAGCCCCGAGCGCCTCAACAACCCGGATTTCCGGGATACCGTCCTGCCCGCGCTCGCGGCGGACGCCGGACTGGTGGTCGTCGACGAAGCCCACTGCGTGTCCGACTGGGGGCACGATTTCCGGCCGGACTACCGCCGCATCCGCACGCTTCTGGCCGATCTACCCGAGGGGGTGCCGGTCCTGGCGACCACCGCCACGGCCAACGACCGCGTGGTCCGCGATGTGGCGCAGCAGCTCGGTGTGGGCGTCTCGGTCGGCGGCGGCGAGGGAGCCGTGGACGCAAGCCCCGCGGCCTCGGGCATCGTCGACTCCCCCGCCTCCGACCCACTCGCCTCAGACACCCTCGTCCTGCGAGGCGGCCTGGACCGGGAGTCCCTGCGTCTGTCGGTGGTGGACATCGACGACTCCGAGAAGCGCGCCGCCTGGCTCGTGGAGAACCTCGGCTCCCTGCCGGGCAGCGGCATTATCTACAGCCTCACCGTCGCGGCGGCCGAGGACATGGCCGAGCTGCTCACCTCCGCCGGACACCGCGTCAGCTCCTACACCGGCCGCACCGATGCCGGTGAACGCGAGGAACTGGAGCGGGCGTTGCTCGACAACGAGGTCAAGGCGCTGGTCGCCACCTCCGCGCTGGGCATGGGGTTCGACAAGCCGGACCTGGGCTTCGTCGTGCACCTGGGTGCCCCGCCCTCCCCAATCTCCTACTACCAGCAGATCGGCCGCGCCGGGCGCGCCGCCGACCGCGCCGAGGTGGTCCTGCTGCCCGGGCCCGAGGACCGCGCCATCTGGAACCACTTCGCCTCGCTGGCCTTCCCGCCCGAGGACGTGGTGCGGCGAGTCCTCGACGCCCTCGACCCCGACCGCCCGCAGTCCACACAGGCGCTCGAACCGGCCGTCGACCTCGGCCGCAACCGGCTCGAGATGGTCCTCAAGGTCCTCGACGTCGACGGCGCCGTCCAACGGGTCCGGGGCGGCTGGGTGGCCACCGGACGGTCATGGCACTACGACGCCGAGCGCTACGCCGGTCTGGCGGAGGCCCGGCAGTCCGAACAGCAGGCGATGCTGGAGTACCAGCGCACGGGGTCCTGCCGCATGGAATTCCTCCGCGCCCAGCTCGACGATCCCACCCTCGACCCGGCCTCCGGTGGCTGCGGTCGCTGCGACAACTGCACGGGTCAGCGCCGCACGACGGAGGTCGACTCCGGCGCTCTGACCCGGGCCCGCGAGGCCCTCGAGCGGCCCGGCGTGGTCCTGCCTCCCCGCCGTCAGTGGCCCACCGGCCTCGCCAAGCTCGACGTCCCCTTGAAGGGCAAGATCGCCGACGGGCCCGCCGAGGGCCGGGCTCTGGCTCGACTGACCGATCTCGGCCTGGGCCAGAAGCTGCGCGCCCTGCTCGCCGAGCCCGACCAGGACGCCCCGGAATGGCTCGCCCGCGCGTGTATTCCCGTCCTCCGCGAGTGGGGCTGGGCCGACCGGCCGACCGGTGTCGTCGCCCTGGTCACCGGGGAGCATCCGCAGCTCGTCGTCAGCCTCGCCCACGCCCTGGCGCAGATGGGCCGGATGACGCCGCTCGGGGAGATCACCCGTGACCCGGCACTGCCGCCGGTGACCGCCCAGAACTCCGCGTACCGCGTGGCGCAGCTCTGGGGCACCCTCGCGGGGCCGTCGGCCACGCCCGAGGGCCCCGTCCTCCTGGTCACCGACCTGTTCGGAACGGGGTGGACGACCACTGAGGCGGCCCGGCATCTCCGCTCCTCCGGGGTCCCCGCCGTCCTGCCCCTGGCCGTGGCCGCAGCCGGCTAGGTGTGATGTCCGGCTGGGTGTGATGTCCGGCTGGGTGTGATGTCCGGCTGGGTGTGATGTCCAGGGAGGTCGCCGCCTGCGCATCGACAGACCGGAGTCCGGCACGGGATAATCCACCCATGGGTAACGCAACGAGACCGTCACCGTCGGCCGGGCCGGGGTTCACCACGATCCGGTCGGACCCGTCATGAGCGCCCTCACGGTGCTCGCCCTCGCGGTGGGATTCGTCCTGCTCATCGGCGGCGGCGAAGTGCTGGTGCGAGGCGCCGGCGGTCTGGCCGCGACCCTCGGAATCTCCCCGCTGGTGGTGGGACTCACCGTCGTCGCCTTCGCGACCTCCGCGCCGGAGTTCGCGGTGAGCGTCGACGCCGCGCTGAGCGGGTACCCGGGGTTGGCCGTCGGCAACGTGGTGGGCAGCAACATCGCGAACATCCTGCTCATCCTGGGCCTCACAGCGATCGTCGCCCCGCTGGTGGCGACGTCCCGGATCGTGCGCGTCGACATCCCCATCATGGTGCTGTTCTCGGTGGTCGCGCTGCTGGTGGCACTCGACGGCACGATCAGCTTCCTCGACGGTCTGCTCTTGTTCGCCGGCCTCGTGGCGTATGTGGTGGCGACGATCGTCATCTCGCGCAAGCAGGATGGAGGCCGGGCCGCCGCGGCATCGGAGGACCCGGTCGGTGACGGCGCCGGTGGTGGCGCCGCACGTGATGCCGCCGCGGGCGATGACGCCGCACGTGATGCCGCCGCGGGTGATGACCCCGCAGGTGGCGCCAGCGCCGGTGAGACTCGGTCGTCCGGCGTCGCGTCGTCACACCCGGTTCTGGTCAGCAGCGTCTTCGTGGTCGTCGGAGTGGCCCTGCTGGTGGTCGGCGCGCGACTACTCGTCGCGGCGGCGAGTGATCTCGCATCGGCATGGGGAATGAGTGACCTGGTCATCGGTCTCACGGTGGTGGCGGTCGGGACGTCGCTGCCGGAGTTCGCCACGAGCGTGGTGGCGGCGATCCGCGGCGAACGGGACCTGGCCATCGGCAACATCGTCGGTAGCAACATGTTCAACATCGGTGCCGTTCTCGGGATGACCTCGCTCATCACGCCCATCGACGTCGCCCCCGGGGCCGTCCGCTTCGACCTGCCGATCATGCTCGCCGTCTCGCTGGCCCTGCTCCCGATCGCCTTCACCGGTATGGCGATCAAGCGGTGGGAGGGACTGCTCTTCACGGGCTTCTACGCCGCGTACGTCGTCTATGTGGTGCTGCAGGCGGCCGACCACGACGCGTTGGATCCGTTCAGCGCCGCCATGCTCTGGTTCGTCATCCCCATCACCGCGTTGTGGCTGATCGGGCTGGCCACCTACGAACTCGGTCTGTTGCGGGGACGCAGACAGGCGCGGGCGCGACCGGTCCCCGCCCACGACGGCGCAACGGATACGGGGACCGGTGGCCCAGGGTGACCCCCCGTAGCGCGGCCGGGGACGACGGTCCTCGACGCGAGGTCCGTGCGCCCGCCGTGGTCGCCCGTCCCTATCAGACCTCCCGCACCATCGCTCGGCCCGCCTTCATCCCGGAGAAGATGCAGCCACCGAGGAACGTGCCCTCCAGCGAGTTGTACCCGTGGACCCCCCCGCCGCCGAACCCGGCGACCTCGCCCGCCGCGTACAGGCCCGGGAAGGGCTGACCATCGGGGGTCAGGCACTGCGAGTCGAGCGTCGTCTCGACTCCACCGAGAGTCTTCCGGGTCATGAGGTGCACCTTGACCGCGATGAGCGGCCCGCCGGATCCGGCGGCGGAGCCCTTGCCCGGGCCGGAGTCGGCGAGCAGCCGGTGTGGTTTGGCCATGCGGGTGAGCTTGTCGGTCAGGACGCGCCGGGCGTTGTGGATGGCCTGCACCTGCGCATCCTTGGCGAACGGATTGTCCATCTGCCCGTCCATGGCCAGTACGAACTCGCGGACGCGTTCGAGGTCCAGCGCCGGCTCGCCCTCACGCAGCAGCGTGTTCATGCCGGCGACCATCTCTTCCAGCGTGTCCGCGACCACCCAGTCGACGCCCTTCTCGGCGAAGTCGGCGATCGACGGCGGCAGTCCCTTCCCCGCCTTGGACGCGAACTTCTTCACGCTCTTGTCGGTGAGCTCCGGGTTCTGTTCGGAACCGGAGAGGATGAACTCCTTGCCGGCGATGGCGGAGTCGAGGATGAACCAGGAGTAGTCCTGACCGGTGCGGCGGATGGCCTCGATGGATGCCGTGGTGTGGAATCCGGGGAACAGCGGCACCGGCATCCGGTCACCATTCGCGTCCAGCCAGAGCGTGGACGGCCCCGGGATGATCCGGATGGCGTGTGCGGGCCAGACGGGCGCGAAATTGGCCACGCCCTCGGTGTAGTGCCACATCCGGTCCCGGTTGATGAGGTTCGCCCCGGCCGCCCCGGAGATTTCCAACATCCGCCCGTCGACGTGCTCGGGCACGCCCACGATCAGGTGCTCGGGCGCCGCACCCAGTGTGTCGGTGGGCCAGTACTGCCGGACCAGGTCGGGATTGCCGCCGATGCCTCCGGAGGCGATCAACACGGCGCTCGCCCGGAACTCGAACGTGCCCGTCTCCTCGCGGGGCGAGGCGACACCACGGTCGAGGTCGCACGGTACGAGGGTCGCCCCCCGCACCCCTGCTGCGCGGCCGTCGTCGATCACGATCTCGTCCACCCGGTGGCGAACGGCGAAGCGCACCAGGCCGGCGCGGGCGGCGTCGCGGACGGGTTCCTCGAAGACCCGCACCACCTCGGGCCCGGTCCCCCAGGTCACGTGGAATCGCGGAACGGAGTTGCCGTGGCCGTCCACGTCGCCACCGCCCCGCTCGGCCCAGCCCACGGTGGGGATGATTCGCAGGCCCAGGTCGTGCAGATACCGCCGCTTCTCCCCCGCCGCGAACTCGACGTACGCGCGCGCCCACTCGCGCGGCCAGTGGTCCTCGGGTCGGTCGAACCCGGCGGAACCCAACCAGTCACGCCACGCGAGTTCCAGCGAGTCCTTGATGCCGATCCGGCGTTGTTCGGGGGTGTCCACCAGGAACAATCCGCCGAGAGACCAGAACGCCTGCCCGCCCAGGTTCTTCTCGTTCTCCTGGTCCACGACCAGTACCTTCTTGCCGGCGCGGGTGGCCTCGTGGGTGGCGACGAGCCCTGCGAGCCCGTGCCCCACCACGATCAGATCGGGTACGAACCCGGGCTCCGGGGCGGGCAGCGGCCCGGCGTTGGCGGCCCGGGACACCGACGGCGGTTGGTAGGCCGGATATGTGGGGTGAACGGGCCGGGCATCACCGGCGGTGCGGGCAGAACGGGACGCGGAATTGGTCATGGGTTCAGTGTGCCCGGTCACTCCAAGAGGTGGCGCAGGTACCGCTCCGGAGCATCGAGATAGCGCCGATGTTGGTCCACCATCGTCAGGTCCTGCCACCGGCTGCGCTGCATCCCCTCGTCGGACAGCTCGTAGACCGCTGCACCCGGTACCGAGGCCAGGATCGGTGAGTGGGTGGCCATGAGCACCTGCGCGCCGCGACGATCGGCCAGCTCGAGCAGCAGCGCGACCAGCCTGAGCTGGGCATCGAAAGACAGCCCCGCCTCGGGCTCGTCCAACACGAACAACCCGCCGCCCGAGAACCGTGAGGTGGAGACGAGGTCCCAGAACGCCTCCCCGTGGCTGCGCGAGTGGAAATCCTGCTCGGGCCCGGACGACTGCAGGTAGCTGAACATGCCGTGCATCGTCTCGGCGCGCACGAAGTAGCCCCACTTCGACGCGGCGCCGCCGCGGACCAGCCGCAGGGCGTCGTGCAGCGGCGACTCCGACTCCCACGTGACGTCCCGGCCGTTGACCGAGCCTCCCTCGGCACCCAGCCCGTACGCCATGGCCACAGCTTCGACGAGCGTGGACTTGCCCGCACCGTTCTCCCCCACCAGGATCGTCAGGTCCTCGAGTTCGAGCCCTCCGCGCATCAGGTCGGCCACCGCGGGGATCGAGTACGGCCACACATCCTGATCCGCGACCGCGTCCGGATCGACCGTCACCCGCACGAGCGGCCGCGGGTCCAGCACACCGTGTCGGTTCACGCGGCCACGGTACCGTGGCCGTCATGCGGATCCACCAGATCAACTGCGGGACGCTCCTCGGTCTGGTCCCGTGCCGGGTGCTGCTGGTCGAGGCCCCGGACCACCTCGTGCTGGTCGACACCGGTCTCGGCCTCCGCGACGTCGCCGATCCGTCCGGCCGTCTGGGTCCGATGCGACACGCGCTGCGCGCACGCCTGGACCCGGCGGAAACCGCTCACCGGCGCATCGAGGCGATGGGTCTCGACCCTCGCGACGTGCGACACATCGTGATCACCCACCTGGACGCCGACCACATCGGCGGACTCGCCGACTTCCCCGGGGCGCAGGTGCACGTGTCCGCCGAGGCGCTCACGTGGGCGGTGCGCACCCCCCGCTGGGTCGAACGCCGCAGGTACCGCCGCGCGCAGTGGGCGCACGGCCCCGACTTCGCCGAATACGTTTACGGGACCGATAGGTGGGAGGGGTTCCGGGTGCGCCCCCTCGACCACGTGGCCGAGGGGATGGTGTTGGTGGACCTGCCCGGTCACACCGTCGGGCACGCCGGTGTCCTGGTCCCGGGCGGCGGGGGCGGAGAGTCCGACGACGACAACGACATCCTGCACGCCGGCGACGCCTTCTACTCGCGTGGCCAGATCGGCCCGGCGGCCGCGAACGCCAGGCTCATCGGGATCCCGGAGCGCCTCATGGCGTTGCAACCGGCGGCGGTCGAGCTGACCCACGCCCGCCTCGCGGCGTTGGCCGCGCGCCGACGGGACGACCTGTCCGTGGTGTGCGCGCATGATCCCTCCGGGCCGGGGGGCATCGGCACATGAGGATCCGGGAGACCGCCTGGACGCCCGCAGAGCGCACCGACCCGGACCCGGATCTTCCCGAGCGGGCGCAGGCGCTGGCCGAGCTGATGCGGGGACGCCGGGCGACTGTCCTGACCGGTGCGGGGATCTCCACCCCCTCCGGCATCCCCGACTACCGGGGCCCCGACTCCCCCGCCCGCACCCCGATGACGTTCCAGCAGTTCGTGGGCGATCCCGCGTTCCGCCGCCACTATTGGGCCCGCAACCACCTGGGGTGGCGCCACATGGAGTCGGCTCGGCCCAACGCCGCGCATCTGCTGCTGGCCGACTGGGAGCACCGCGGCCTCGTCGCCGGGATCATCACCCAGAACGTGGACCTGCTGCATCTCAAGGCCGGTAGCCGCACCATCGTGGACCTGCACGGCAGCTATGCGGTGGTGGTCTGCCTGGGATGCGGGACGCGGCAGAGCAGATGGGCGTTGCACGAGGACCTGGAACTCCTCAACCCCGGGTTCGCCGAGCGGGTGACCACGCGCGGGGCCATCGAGGTCGCACCGGACGCCGACGCCGTCCTGGACGACACCGCCGGGTTCCGGATGGTGGACTGCCGCCGCTGCTCCGGGGTGCTCAAGCCCGACATCGTCTACTTCGGCGAGAACGTCCCCGCGCATCGCGTGCACGCGGCCAACGCCCTGGTGGACGAGTCAGACCTCGTCGTCGTCGTCGGCTCCTCCCTGACGGTGAGGTCGGGCTACCGGTTCGTGAGGCGCGCCGCCACCACCGACACCCCGGTGGCCGTGGTCAACCGTGGCCACACCCGGGCGCACGCCGACGCTCTGCTCGCGGTGGACGGTGACTGCGTCGAAGTGCTCACCCGCGTGGAGCGCGCGCTGTGACCGGGCGGCGCGCTGCCATTACGTGATCGGCGTGCGTGATCGGGCTGGTCATCGGCATGCGTGATCCGGCCGGGTGACGGCATGCCCGAACGGGCTGCGTGATCCACGGGAACGGCGCAGGCGCAAAATGAGGGCATGAGCACAGATCTGACACCCGATGCCGTACTGGACCGACTCCTCTCGGGCAACCGCCGCTACGTTGACGGCGCCGGGCTCCACAGGCACCAGGACCCCGCCCGCCGCGCCGAGCTCGCCGGCGAGCAGCACCCCTTCGGCATGGTCTTCGGCTGCGCCGACTCGCGGGTGCCCGCCGAGGTGGTCTTCGACCAGGGACTGGGCGACCTGTTCGTCATCCGCAACGCCGGCCACATCGTGGACCCGTCCGTCCTGGGCTCGATCGAGTTCGGCGTGGACGTGCTCGGCATCCCTCTCACGTTGGTGCTCGGGCACACCTCGTGCGGCGCCGTCGGCGCGACGATCACCGCGATCGATACGCACTCCACCCCGTCCGGCTACCTGCGCGACGTGGTGGAGCGGATCTCCCCGGCCGTGTTCGAGGCCCGTCGCGACCCCTCCGCGGGGTACGACGACGTGGTGATCGAGAACGTGCGTCAGACCGTCACCGCGATCCGGGAGAAGTCCACGGCCGTCAACCGTGCGATCACGGAGGGCCGGACCGCGATCGTGGGCGCCCTCTACAACCTCGCCGAGGGCACGGTCACCCCGGTCCACGCCGAGGGCCGGGTCACTCTCTAGGACCGCGTCCCGGCCGCTGCGCGGGGGCGCGCCGGGAACGTCAGGGACCCGACTCGTCGACGACGTCGGGGGCCCGAGTCGTCTACAGGGCCACCAGGTCATCGGCGTGCACGAGCGGCCGCCCCTGACCGGTGGTACCCACGCCCGAGGCGCGGTCGGCCAACCTCGAGCGCACCTCGATCGAGTCGTACTGGGCGATCCCCCTGGCGACGGTGTCTCCGGCGGTGTCGCGCATCTCGATCACGTCGCCGAAGTGGAACAGCCCGTCGACGCCGGTCACCCCCGCCAGGAGCAGCGACCGCCGGGAGCCGGTGACGGCACGCACCGCGCCGTCGTCCAGGATCACCGCACCCCGCGCGTCGGCGGCGTGGCGGACCCAGAACCGCCGCGCGGTCATCCGCTCGGGCCGGGGCGCGAACACCGTGCCCACCTGTGGGTCGTCGGCCAGCGCCTCCGCCGCCCGCTCGGCCGCGGTGAGCAGCACCGGGATGCCGGCGTCGGCGGCCAGTCGCGCGGCCGCGAGCTTGGAGGCCATCCCGCCGGTGCCCAGCGCACCGCCGGCCCCGGCCACCACCCCGTCGAGGTCGGCCGCGCCCGACACCATCGTCACCGCGGTGGCGTCACCCTTGCGGGGGTCGGAGTCGTAGAGCGCGTCCACGTCCGAGAGCAGGATCAACGCATCGGCGCTGATGAGGTGGGCCACCAGCGCGGCCAGGCGGTCGTTGTCCCCGAAGCGGATCTCGTTGGTGGCCACCGTGTCGTTCTCGTTGACCACCGGCACCGCGCCGAGCGTGCGGAGTCGGTCCAGGGTGCGCTGCGCGTTGGCCGCGCTCTCCCGGCGCCCGATGTCCCCCGCCGTCAGCAGGACCTGGCCCACCACGCGGTCGTACCTGGAGAACGAGTCGCCCCACGCCCGGGCCAGTTCGAGCTGCCCCACACTGGCGGCCGCCTGCTTGGCGGACAGGGTGGCGGGGCGGGTGGTCATCCCCAGTGGGGACATCCCCGCGCCGATCGCGCCGGAGGAGACCACGAAGACGTCCGACCCCGCGGCCATGCGCGCCTGGCAGACGTCGGCCAGGGCGTCGAGCTGCGGCCGGCGGATCCCGCCACCGAAGCTCGTGATGGCCGACGAGCCGATCTTGACCACCACCCGGCGGGCCGTGCCGATCCGGCGCCGCAGCTCCGGTTCGCCGGTCACTCCAGGATCTCCTCATCGGGGTCGATCAGCCCGCGGCGCACCCGCTTGCGGTACTTGCGCTCGTGGGCGCCCACACGCTCGTCGGACTCCAACCGGATGTCGGTGCCTCGGCCCGTACGCATGAGGTCCACACCGGCCGGGGTCTGCGGCTCCCAGTCGAAGGAGACGTCGCCGACGGTGACCGTGCAGCCCGCCTGCGCGCCGGCCTTGATGAGCGCGTCCTCGACCCCGAGCCGGGCCAGGCGGTCGGCGAGGAAGCCGACGGCCTCGTCGTTGGCGAAGTCTGTCTGGCGGATCCAGCGCTCGGGCTTGGATCCCGAGACCACGTAGGCACCGGCCTCGTTCGGGTCCTTCCGGACGGTGAACTCGGCCACGTCGACGGCCCTCGGCCGCAACACGATCCGCTCGGGCGCCGCCGGCGGGTTGGCCTTGCGGTGGGCCTTGATGAGCTCGTAGAGCCCGTACCTCAGTTCGTCCAGGCCCTTGTGCGCGACCGCGGAGATGGCATACACCGGCCAGCCCTTGGCCTCGAAGTGGGCGGTGACCATCTCGGCCATATCAGCGGCGTCCGGCACGTCGATCTTGTTGAGCACCACGACCCGCGGCCGATCGGCCAGCTCCCCCAGACCGGCGTCGGCGAGTTCCGGCTGGTAGGCGGCGAGCTCCGCCTCGAGCGCGTCGACGTCCGAGATGGGGTCGCGGTCGGACTCGAGGCTCGCGCAGTCCACGACGTGTGCGAGGACGGCCGTGCGCTCGATGTGGCGCAGGAAGTCCAGGCCCAGGCCCCGCCCCTCGCTGGCACCCGGGATGAGCCCGGGCACGTCCGCGATGGTGAACGTGTCGTCGCCCACCGAGACCACCCCGAGGTTGGGGGCCAGGGTGGTGAACGGGTAGTCGGCGATCTTGGGCTTGGCCGCGGAGAGCACCGACACGAGAGAGGACTTGCCGGCAGAGGGGAACCCGACCAGTCCGACGTCGGCCATGGACTTGAGCTCGAGGGTGAGGTCGCGGACCTCGCCGGGCTCACCGAGCAGGGCGAACCCGGGGGCCTTGCGGGCCCTGGAGGCGAGCGCGGCGTTCCCGAGCCCACCCTTGCCGCCCTCGGCCGCCACGAAGCGGGTTCCTGCACCGACCAGATCGGCCAGCATCTCACCGTTCTGGTCCAGCACGACGGTCCCGGGCGGCACCGCCAGGACGAGGTCATCACCCTGGGCGCCGTTCCGGTTGGCGCCCATCCCGGGCTCTCCCTTACCGGCGCGCGCGTGGGGCCGGAAGTGGAAATCGAGCAGCGTGTGGACCTGGGGGTCCACCACCAGCACCACGTCCCCGCCGCTGCCGCCGTTGCCCCCGTCGGGGCCGCCGAGCGGCTTGAACTTCTCCCGGTGCACGGACGTGCACCCGCGGCCACCGTCCCCCGCCGCGAGGTGGAGCACTACGCGGTCGACGAATCTCGACATAAGCGGACTCCTCCTGCTGGTGGTGGGACTAACGGATGTGGCGCAAATGCTCTCGGGGACCGGGCGTGGGGTCATCAGACCCCGCCCGGCCCCCGAGGGCGAATCGCGTCAGTGTCGCCGGGTCAGGCCTCGACGCCGACCGGCACGATGTTGACGGTCTTGCGGCCGCGCTTGGTCCCGAACTCGACCGCACCGGCGGCCAGTGCGAACAGCGTGTCGTCGCCGCCACGGCCGACGCCCACGCCCGGGTGGAACTTGGTGCCACGCTGGCGGATCAGGATCTCGCCGGCGTTGACTTCCTGGCCGCCGAAACGCTTGACGCCGAGACGCTGCGCGTTGGAGTCACGACCGTTACGGGTGCTGGATGCGCCCTTCTTACTTGCCATGTCCGAACCCCTCCTTCAGGGAAGACGCCCGAGGGCGCTGAGCTGGTGGCCTTGGCGGCCGTGGTGGATTACTTGATACCGGTGATCTTGAGCACCGTCAGCTTCTGACGGTGGCCCTGACGCTTGTGGTACCCGGTCTTGTTCTTGAACTTGTGGATCCGGATCTTCGGACCCTTGGTCTGCTCGACGATCTCGCCGGAGACGGAGACCTTGGCCAGGGCGTCGGCAGCGGAGGTGACGGTCGAGCCGTCGACCACGAGGATCGGGGACAGGGACACGGAGGTACCGGCCTCACCCTCGATCTTCTCGACCTTGACATGGTCACCTTCGGCGACCTTGTACTGCTTGCCGCCGGTCTTGACGATCGCGTACATCGAGGGCTTCCCCTTGCTTCTCGGGTGTGTGGCCGCCACTGGGACGTCCACAACTACTGTGCGGTGTTCTCTCTGACCGGCCGACTCTCGTCGACCGGGATCGCCGGTCCCGCGGCCTTGACGGCCCGGCCCGCGACTTCTCGCGCGACGACATAGCGCCGCCACGAGCGACTTGTCAAGGTTACGGCCCGGCGGCACAGCAGGTCAAACCGACCGCGCCACCTGGCCAGACACCTCTAACGATCGCCGGCGTCAGGGGCGGTCGTGGACCTGGTCGCGCGTCGCCGTGCCGGTCGCTGACGCGGCTCCGCGACGACGACCGGGGGCACTTCGGCGAGCGGGGCGGCCTCGACCGCGGCCGCCGCCACCGGCGCCGACTCCCCCGCGGTGGCCTGCGCGGCGGCGGCGCCGGCCTCCCGTCTGGTCGACCGCCTGCGGGGACGGCGGCCGGACGAGTCGGACTGCGCGTCGGCGGCCGGCTGGGTTGTCGCCCGGGCGGGCGGCTCGGTGGCCTCGACGGTCTTCACGACCTCGGTCGCCTCCGCGACGACCGCCGCCTCGTCCTCCGGCGTCTCGGCCGTCTCCGCCACTGCCGCGTCCTCCGCGGCGACGACCGGGTCGATGGCCCCGTCCGCCGGGCGACGCGTGGCGCGACGACGACGGCGACCCGGTCGGGAGCCGGCGGCATCCGCGGACTCGGGCACCCCGGCGTCCGAATCCCCGGAATCCGTGGTGTCGGTGGCGTCCGGCGTGGCGTCCGGCGTGGCATCCGGCACGGGGGCCGCCGGCACGGGGGCCGCCGGCGTGGTGACCGCCGGCGTGGCCGGATCCGCGGCGGCCACCTCCTCACGACCTGCCTTCTCCGCGGCCGCCTGCTCGGCCTCCTGACGGGCGATCGCGAGCGCGGCGGGGTGCGCGGCCGGCGCGGGCCCGTCCTTCCTGGGCGCCTGCCTGGGCGCGGACGACGAGGAGGCCTGGGAGTCGGACTGATCCGAGTCCGATCCCTTGCCGCCGCGCTTGCGGCCGCGGCGGGAGCCGGGCTCGTCGGCGTTGTGCGACTCGGTGTGGACGGGGTCGGCGTGCACGATCAGGCCACGGCCCTGGCAGTGCTCGCAGGGCGTGGAGAACGCCTCGACGAGACCCGTGCCCAGCTTCTTGCGGGTGAGCTGGACCAGCCCCAGCGAGGTGACCTCGGAGACCTGGTGACGGGTGCGGTCGCGCCCCAGTGCCTCGGTGAGCCGCCGCAGCACGAGGTCGCGGTTGGCCTCGAGCACCATGTCGATGAAGTCGATGATCACCATCCCGCCCACGTCGCGCAGGCGCAGCTGGCGGACGATCTCCTCGGCCGCCTCGAGGTTGTTCTTGGTGACGGTCTCCTCGAGGTTGCCACCCGAGCCGGTGTACTTGCCGGTGTTGACGTCGATGACCGTCATGGCCTCGGTGCGGTCGATCACGAGCGAGCCACCGGAGGGCAGCCACACCTTGCGGTCGAGCGCCTTGGCCAGTTGCTCGTCCACGCGGTGGGTGGCGAACACGTCGACGTCGGGGTTGTCGTACCGCTCGAGCCGCTCGGTCATCTCCGGTGCGACCCTCGAGACGTAGTCGTGCACGGTGTCCCACGAGGTGTCGCCCTGGATCACCAGCGACGAGAAGTCCTCGTTGAACAGGTCGCGCACCACCTTGACCAGCAGGTCGGGCTCCTCGTACAGGGCGATCGGTGTGCCGGCACCCGCGGAGGTCCGCTTCGCGGAGGCCTCGGCGATCTCTGCCCACTGGGCGGCCAGTCGTTCGACGTCCCGGCCGATCTCCTCCTCGCTGACCCCCTCGGCCGCGGTCCGGATGATCACGCCCGAGCCCTCGGGGACGACGTCCTTGAGGATCGCCTTGAGTCGACGCCGCTCGGTGTCGGGCAGCTTGCGGGAGATGCCGGTGGAGTTGCCGTCGGGCACGTACACGAGGAATCGACCGGCCAGCGAGATCTGCGTGGTCAGGCGGGCGCCCTTCTGGCCGATGGGATCCTTGGTGACCTGCACCAGGACCATGTCGCCGGGCCTGAGCGCCTGTTCGATCCGCCGGGCCTTACCGCCGAGTCCGGCGGCCTCCCAGTTGACCTCACCGGCGTACAGGACGCCGTTGCGACCGCGGCCGATGTCGACGAACGCGGCCTCCATGCTCGGGAGCACGTTCTGGACGCGGCCGAGGTAGACGTTGCCCACCATGGAGCGCGCGGACTCGGTGGTGACGAAGTGCTCCACCAGCACCTTGTCCTCCAGCACGCCGACCTGGGTCATGATCCCCTTGCCGTCGCCGCGCCTCTTCTCCCGGACCACCATCACGCGGTCGACGGACTCGCGACGGGCGAGGAACTCGGACTCGGAGAGGATGGGCTGGCGGCGGCGCCCGGCATCGCGTCCGTCGCGGCGGCGCTGGCGCTTGGCCTCGAGCCGGGTCGAACCGCTGATGCCCTGGACCTCGTCGTTCGACGAGCCCGAACCGGAGGCCTGTCCCCCACGCGCCGGTCGACGCCGCGGTTCGCGCTGCTCCTGGGCGTCCGTGTCGGTGGAGTCGTCGCCGGAGGCCTGGGTGTCGTCGTTGCCCGAACCCCCTCCACGACGACGACGACGGCGACGCCGACGCGAGCCGGACGGTGACCCGTCGGAGTCGTCCGAGTCGTCATCCGAGGAGTCGTCCCCCGACCCGGACCGCCCCTCGGCGCGATCGGACGAGTCGGTGTCGGGACGGGTGTCGTCTCCGCCGGAGCCCCCGCCGCCGGACTCGTCCCGGTCGTCCCGGTCGTCGGCGGCGTCGGACCCCTCCGGATCCCCGTCGGCCCGGTCGGTCTCGTTGTTCTGCTCGTCGATGTTCTCGCCACGTCCACGGCCGCGGCCACGACGGCCCCGCCGGCGGCGACGCCCACCGCCGTCGCCGGTGTCGTTCTGGTCGTCGGAGGTGTCGGTGACGTCGGTGGCCTCCGTGGGGTCGGTGGCCTCCGTGGAGTCGGTGGCGGCGTCGGAGCGCCCCCGGGTCCGCGAGTCATCCGTGGGCCCGGTGTCAGCAGCGTCGGTCCGGGCGGTGTCGGTCCGGGCGCTGTCGGACGCCGCGGACCTCGTGCGCGCCGGGCGCTCCCGCTCGGCCTTGGCGGCGGCCTCGTCCGGAGAGAGGAACAGTGGGGAGAACGAGGGTGTCGCGGTGGACCGGCGACGGTTCCCGGACTCCGCCGCGCCCACCTCACCGGTGACGATCGACATCTCCGGCAGGGGTCGACGAACGGGCGCCTGCGTCCCGGACTTCTTCTCGGTGGTGGGCTCTGCGGTGGCATCCGGCGCCGTCTTCCCCGCCGCGGCCTTGCGCGCCTTCTTGGCGGGGGCCTTGTCGGCGGGAGCCTTCTCGGCCGCCGCCTTCCTGGCGGGCGCCTTCTTGGCGGGAGCCTTTTCGGCCCGTGCCGTGCGGGCGGGCTTCTCCACCGGGGCGTCCTCGGTGGCGGTGGCCGCCTCGGACGTCGTGTCACCGCCGCCTGCGCGGCTGGCGAACCACGTGAGCAGCACCTCGCGCGTCACCCCGGACTGGGCGCTCCTGACCTCCACGCCGATGCCGGCCATGGCGGCCAGGAACTCCTTGCTGGTCATCCCCACGGCCTTGGCGGCCGCGTGCGCGCGCATCTTCTCCGGAAGCGCGTTGAGATCGTCGATGGTCAGGTTCGAATCCGACACGTGTCTCCTCTGGCCGGACTCCGGGCGCGATCACGTCACCGGAGTGCTCCGGTGACCCACGCCGCCGCACGGGGTCGGCATTTCTCTCTGGGCCCCACCTCGGGTGGGGCTATGTCTTGTGGTCCGCGATCCCGGTGTCATCCGGGCCGCGGAGGGCGGGCGCCCGATCCGGGGCGAACTGGAGGTCCGCTCGCCAAGAATGTGGGCTTCGGCCATTGTCCCACACACGCCGACGATCCGTCGCCGCGCGGGCGAGGTGAGACGACGAACGCGCCCGTCGGTCCGGGGACCGACGGGCGCGTCCGGTGCGATCACCGGTGATGAACCGGGATCGTTGGTGATGAGGTCAGATCAGAGTCCGGGGAACCACAGTTCGATCTCACGTGCCGCGGATTCCTCGGAATCCGACCCGTGGACGAGGTTGAACTGGGTCTCCAGCCCGTAGTCCCCGCGAATGGACCCGGGGGCGGCCTTCTCCACCGGGTCGGTCCCGCCGGCGAGCTGTCGCCACGCGGCGATCGCGCGCGGACCCTCCACGACACCGGCCACGACCGGCCCGGAGGTGATGAACTCGAGCAGGTCGCCGTAGAACGGACGCTCGGAGTGCTCGGCGTAGTGCGCGGCCGCGGTCTCCTGTGGCACCCGGCGCATGTCCATGGCCACGAGCTGGAGGCCCTTGGCCTCGATACGCGCGAGAATGGTGCCGGTCAGGCCTCGCTGGACGCCATCGGGCTTGATGAGGAAGAAAGTTCTCTCGGTCACGGCCGCAATGCTACAAGTACCCGGGACCCGTCAGTCGTGCTGGCTGGGCAGGTACCCGCCCGCCATCCGCCGGGAGAGGTCCCGCCGCAGATAGAGGATGTACGCCCACACCGCCGCGAACATCAGGCCGCACACGCCCATCGACCAGTGCACGGCCCACCCCGCCACCGCGAGTCCGGCGAGGGTGAGGTTCAGCGGGATCGCCCAGGGGCGTCTCTGCAGTCCACTGGCCACGACCATCGCCACGGCGAGCAGGCTGACGAACCACACCTTCCAGGGCTGGAAGTGCTCCCCGTCGTCGACCCTCGCGATCACCGTGAGCACCAGGCCGATCACGATCGCCTCGAGGATCAGGGTCCCGGCCATGATCCCCCGAAGTCCCTTCCACGGATCCACCGAGGGTTCGTGGGCGGTGGCCGCCGGATCGACGGAACCGGTGTCGGTCACTGTGCGTCCTTTCCGAACAGGCTGCGGGCGGCCCCCGCGGTCAACACCGATCCCGTCACGAGTACGCCGACCCCGGAGACGTCGTCGTCGGCGGTCGGGTCGGGGACCCCCACCAGGTCCAGCGCGGCGCTGATCGCATCGGGCAGGGTGTCCACCACGTGGACCCGCTGGGCGGTGAACCGGTCCTCGGCGACCCTCGCGAGGTCCTCGAGCGCCATCGCGCGCGGCGACCCGGTCCTGGTGACGACGACCTCGTCGACCACCGGCTCGATGGCCGCGAGGAAGGCGTCGGCGTCCTTGCCGTCCAGCATCGCGACCACGGCGACGAGACGTCGGAAGTCGAATTCGGAGGTCACCGCCTCGGCGAGTGCGCGCCCGCCGTGGCCGTTGTGCGCGGCGTCCACCAGCACCGTCGGGCTCGAGCTGAGGCGCTCGAGCCGGCCGGGGTTGTCCACGGCGGCGAATCCGGCGCGGATGAGCTCGGGGTCCAGCGACCGGTCGGGGCCCGCCCCGAAGAACGCCTCGACGGCGGCCAGTGCGGTGGCGGCGTTCTCGGCCTGGTGCTCGCCGAACAGCGGGAGGAACACCTCCGGGTACTCGCCCCCGAGACCACGCAGGGTGAGCTGCTGTCCGCCCACCGCCAGGCGACGCTCGACCACGTCGAACTCCGAGCCGAGACGTGCCACCACCGCGCCCACCTCGACCGCGCGACGCAGCAGCACCTCCATCGCCTCGGGCTCCTGGCGACCGATCACGGCGACCGGGTACCTCGGCAGCAGGTCATCCTCTGCTCCCGGCTGGATGATCCCCGCCTTCTCCCCCGCGATGGTCGCCAGGTCGTCCCCGAGGTAGTCGGTGTGGTCAAGACCGACAGGGGTGACGACGGCGACGGCCGGCCGCACCACGTTGGTGGCGTCCCAGGTCCCGCCCATCCCGGTCTCCACCACGGCCACGTCCACCGGGGCGTCGGCGAAGGCCGCGAAGGCCATCGCGGTGAGCACCTCGAAGTAGCTCATCCGGGGTCCACCACCGGCCTCGGACCGCTGGTCCACCAGTTCCAGGTACGGCTGCAGTTCGCGGTAGGTGTCCACGAACAGGCGTGCCGGGACGGGCTCGCCGTCCAGGGCGATGCGCTCGGTGACGGTCTGCAGGTGCGGGCTGGTGTTGCGCCCGGTGCGCTGGTGCAGTGCCCGCAGGAGGGCGTCGATCATCCGGGTGACCGAGGTCTTGCCGTTGGTCCCCGCCACGTGGACGACCGGGTAGGCGTATTGCGGATCCCCGAGGACGCCGGTGAGCTCCGCGATCCGGTCCAGGCTCGGTTCGAGGCGGGTCTCCGGCCACCGGGTGGCCAGTTCCTCCTCGACCGCCGCGAGCTCTGCGGTGTCGGCCTGCCACTCGGGGCTGCCGACCTCCGGGATCGGTCGCGGCTCCTGGTGGTCCTCGCCGTCCTCGTCACCGGGCAGCGGCCCGCCGAGGGAGACCCCGGAGACCAGGCCCTCCTCGCCGAGCATCTCGGCGACGTCCTCCTCCGTGGGGGTGTCCCAGCCCTCGTCCGGGTCGTGGGGCTCGAGCCACCGATGACCCGCCATCAGGCGGTGCTCCCGGCCGGGAGGCCCTCGAGTCGGGCGGAGATCCGGCTGACCTCGGTCTCGGCGAGATCCCGGCGCGCGCGGATCTTGTCCACCACGTGGTCGGGGGCCTTGCCGAGGAACGCCTCGTTGCCCAGCTTGGCGCCGGTGGTCTCCAGCTCCTTGCGCGCGGCCGCGAGGTCCTTCTCCAGGCGGCGACGCTCGGCGGCCAGGTCGATGGTGCCGGAGGTGTCGATCTCGACCCCCACCGTGGACAACCCCAGCCGGACCTCTAGCGAGGCGGTGGCGGTGAAGTCGTCCCCGGCCGGGGTGATCCGCGCGAGCGAGGCCACCTGGTCGAGCAGGTCGGCGGGCAGATCCGCCGCGTCGACCCCGGTGACGCGCGCGGGCACCCGCTGGCCGGGCTTGAGTCCCTGGTCGGAGCGGAAGCGGCGGATCTCGGTGACGAGGGTCTGGGCGTCGGCCACCCGGCGCACGGACTCCGTGGTCCCCTCTGCCGGGGCCACGTCGGAGGGCCAGTCCGCGACCACCACGGAGTCGCGTCCGGTCAGGGCCGTCCACAGCACCTCGGTGACGAACGGGATGACGGGGTGCAGCATCCGCAGCACCACGTCCAGCACGTGTCCCAGCACGAGCCGCGTGTGATCGGCCCGCTCGGAACCGCGCGCCTCGTCGTCGTTCCCGAACTGGACCTTGGCCAGCTCCAGGTACCAGTCACACACCTCGTCCCACGCGAAGTGGTACAGGGCCTCGCAGGCCTTGGAGAACTCGTAGCGGTCCAGGGCGTCGTCGACCGACACGCGCACCTCGCCGAGGCGCCGGAGGATCCACCGGTCGGCGTCGGTGAGCGCGGACACCTCCGGGAGCTGGCCCACCTTCGCGCCGTTCATCAGCGCGAACCGCGTGGCGTTGAACAGCTTGGTGGCGAAGTTGCGCGAGGCCTGGGCGGCGTCGTCACCCACGGACAGGTCGCCGCCGGGGTTGGCGCCCCGGGCCAGTGTGAAGCGCAGGGCGTCGGCGCCGAAGCGGTCGACCCAGTCGAGCGGGTCGATGCCGTTGCCCTTGGACTTGGACATCTTCTGGCCGTGCTCGTCGCGGACGAGCCCGTGGAGGAACACGTCGGTGAACGGGACCTTCCCCGGGGCGGAGGTGTCACCCGTCAGGGTGCGACCCACGAAGGTGCCGAACATCATCATCCGGGCCACCCAGAAGAACAGGATGTCGTACCCGGTGACCAGCACGGACGTGGGGTAGAACCGCTCGATGTCGGTGGTCCGGTCGGGCCAGCCCATGGTCGAGAACGGCCACAGCCCGGAGGAGAACCACGTGTCGAGCACGTCCGTGTCCTGCGTGTACCCGGCGGGCGGCTCCTCGCCCACGCCCACACAGACCACCTCGCCGTCCGGCCCGTACCAGATGGGGATGCGGTGGCCCCACCACAGCTGGCGGGAGATGCACCAGTCGTGCATGTCGTCGACCCAGTCGAACCAGCGCGGTTCCTGGCTCTTCGGGTGGATCACCGTGTCGCCGTCGCGCACGGCGTCGCCGGCCATCCTGGCCAGCTCCTCGACCCTGACCCACCACTGCAGGGACAGCCGGGGCTCGATCGGCTCGCCGGATCGCTCCGAGTGTCCGACGGAGTGCAGGTACGGGCGCACCTCCTTGACGATCCGGCCCTCGGCGGCGAGGTCCTCGCGGATCACCCTTCGCGCCTCGAACCGGTCCATCCCGTCGTAGCGTGTCCCCGTGTCGGCGATGCGGCCGGCCGCGTCCATGATCGTGGGCATCTCCAGCCCGTGGCGCTGGCCGATCGCGAAGTCGTTGGGGTCGTGCGCGGGCGTGACCTTGACGGCCCCCGTCCCGAACTCGGGGTCCACGTGGTCGTCCGCCACGACGCGCATGGTCCAGCCCTCGCGGAACGGGTGCTCGATCTCGGTGCCCACGAGGTGGGCGTACCGCGGGTCCTCCGGGTGCACGGCGATCGCCGTGTCGCCCAGCATCGTCTCGAGCCGGGTCGTGGCCACCACCAGGTGCGGCTGCGAGTCGTCCATCGAGCCGTAGCGGAAGCTCACCAACTCGCCCTCGACATCCGCGTACTTGACCTCGATGTCCGAGATCGCGGTCTGGAGTGTGGGCGACCAGTTGACCAGCCGCTCGGCGCGGTAGATCAGCCCCTGGTCGTAGAGCTCCTTGAAGATGGTCTGCACCGCGCGGGACAGTCCCTCGTCGAGGGTGAACCGTTCACGCGACCAGTCGACGCCGTCGCCGAGGCGGCGCATCTGCTCGCCGATGGTCCCGCCGGACTCACGCTTCCACTCCCAGACCTTCTGGATGAACGCCTCTCGCCCGATCTCGTGGCGGTCGATCCCCTCGGCGCGGAGCTTGCGGTCCACGAGGGTCTGGGTGGCGATCCCGGCGTGATCCATTCCGGGAAGCCAGAGGACCTCGAACCCCTGCATGCGCTTGCGCCGCGTGAGCACGTCCATGAGCGTGTGGTCGAGCGCGTGGCCCATGTGCAGGCTGCCCGTGACATTCGGCGGCGGCAGCACCACAGAGTACGCGGGCTTGTCGCTGGAGGGGTCCGCCTCGAAGTAGCCGGCGTCGACCCAGCGTCGGTACAGCTCGGACTCGACCTCGCCGGGGTTCCAGGAGGCGGGGAGCAAATCCGCGCGGTCGGTCTCGGGGCCGGGGGTCGCTGCAGTCGTCACCCGACCATCGTAGGCCGTCCGCGCCGGGACCCCACACACGCCGCCGGAGGCCCCGCCCCCGGGGTCAGTCGGTCAGGCCGAGGGCGTGCACGGCGTCGCGCTCGGAGATCAACTCGGCCACCGAGGCGTCGATGCGGGCGCGCTGGAAATCGTCGATCTCCAGACCCTCGACGACCTCCCATTCCCCGCCGTGACTGCGGCAGGGCAGCCCGGTGACCACCCCCGGGACCGTGCCGTACTGCCCGTCGGAGGGCAGCGCGACCGTGGTCCAGCTCTCCCCCGGTGTGCCGTGGACCCAGTCACGCATCTGGTCGACGGCGGCCCCCGCCGCGGAGGCGGCCGACGACGAGCCCCGCACGGCGATGATCTCGGATCCCCGGTTCGCGACCCGCGGGATGAAGGTGTCGGCCAGCCAGTCCCGCCCGAGCCCGGCGGTCACGGGCTCACCGGCTCGGGTGGTATAGGAGACGTCCGGGAACTGGGTGGCCGAGTGGTTCCCCCACACCACGACCCCGTCGAGTTCGGCGACGGGGGCGCCCAGGCGGGTGGCGAGCTGGCTCAACGCCCGGTTGTGGTCGAGCCGCATGAGGGCGGTGAACCGACCGGCCGGGACGTCCGGGGCGTGCCTGTGCGCGATGTAGGCGTTGGTGTTGGCGGGGTTGCCCACCACCACCACGCGGATATCGTCCGCGGCGCCGGCGTTGATCGAGCGTCCCTGGTCGCGGAAGATGGCACCGTTCGCGCTCAACAGGTCGGAGCGCTCCATGCCCTTGCCCCGCGGCATGGCCCCGACGAGGAACGCGGCGTTGGCGCCGTCGAACGCCGCGGTCGCGTCGTCGGTGATCTCGATCGAGTCGACCAGCGGCAGAGCGCAGTCCTCGATCTCCATCGCCACGCCCTCGGCGGCCGTGACGGCCGACGGGATGTCCAGCAGTCGGAGGCGGACCGGGGTGTCGGGGCCGTAGACCAGACCGGACGCCAGCCGGAAGAGCAAGGAGTAGGCGATCTTTCCGGCGGCACCGGTGACGGTGACGGTGACCGGGGCGGTGGAGCTCATGCGCGGGGACCTTCCTCTGGCGACGACGGGGTCGGTCCCCACAGTAGTGAGGAACCGGCACCCTGTTGACCGCGCGAGCCGCCGTACACCCGCTGTTCGCCCCGGGGCCGATCGGTGACGCGGGGCCGGGGGTCGGGTCGTGGCGCGCGGGACGTCCGGTCAGGTGTGGACCTCGGCGCCCGTCCTGGCGCGGATCTCCTCGATCGTGACGCCCGGGGCGGGTTCGACGAGCCGGAACCCCTCCGGACAGATGTCGAGGACGCAGAGGTCGGTGACGACCCGTTGGACGCATCCGCGCCCGGTGTACGGCAGGGAGTTCTCCGCCAGGAGTTTGGCCTCGCCCGTGCGGGTGACGTGGTCCATCATCACGACCACCCGGCCGGCGCCGTGGACCAGGTCCATGGCCCCGCCCATGCCCTTGACCATGGCGCCGGGGATCATCCAGTTGGACAGGTCCCCGGACTGCGAGACCTGCATGGCGCCGAGCACGGCCACGTCGACCGTTCCGCCCCGGATCATGGCGAACGACTCCGACGACGAGAAGAACGCCGCCCCGGCAGCCGCGGTGATGGTCTCCTTGCCGGCGTTGATCATCTCCGGGTCGAGCTGTTCGGGCGTGGGGTACGGGCCCACGCCGAGGATCCCGTTCTCCGAATGGAGAGTGACGTGGACGCCCGTCGGTAGGTGGTCCGGGATCAGTGTCGGCATCCCGATCCCCAGGTTGACGTACTGCCCGTCGACGAAATCGGTGGCGATGCGTGCCGCCATCTGCTCGTGTGTCCAGCTCATGACCTGTCCTCTCCCCTGCTGCTGAGCTTCTCGATCTCCACGCCGGTCTCCTGGCGTCCGACCTCGACGAGCCGCTGGACAAAGATGCCGGGGAGATGGACGTCCGCCGGGTCGATCTCGCCGGCCGCGACGATCTCCTCGGCCTGGACGATCGTGATGCGGCCGGCCATCGCGACGTCCGGGTTGAAGTTCCGGGCGGTGCCGCGGAACTGCAGGTTGCCCGCCGTGTCCGCCCGATGGGCGTGGACGAGCGCGAAATCCGTGACGATCGCGCGCTCCAGGACGTACGGGGTCCCGTCGAACTCTCGGACCTCCTTGGGCTCGGAGGCCACGGCGACTCCCCCGTCGCCGTCATAGCGCAGCGGCAGTCCGCCCTCGGCGACCACCGTCCCGACGCCCGCCGGCGTGTAGAAGGCCGGGATGCCCGCCCCACCGGATCGCATCCGCTCGGCGAGCGTGCCCTGCGGCGTCAGCTCCACCTCGAGCTCCCCGCTCAGGTACTGCCTGGCGAACTCCTTGTTGGCCCCCACGTAGGAGGCCGTGGTGCGGGTGATGCGGCGGGCCTCCAGGAGAGTGCCGAGGCCGAAGCCGTCCGTGCCGCAGTTGTTGCTCACGGTCTGCAGATCGGTGGCGCCCTGTTCCAGGAGTGCGTCGATCAGGACGGCGGGGATGCCGACCAGACCGAAACCCCCCACGGCGAGGGAGGCGCCGTCCGGGATGTCCGCGACCGCGGCGGCGGCCGACGAGAAGATCTTGTTGGTCATGTCACACATCGTAGGACCTGTTCGCCTGTTGCACAACTGTTCGCGCTACGTACACTTTCGGCGTATCGTGGTTCACGTCACCCGCGCCAGAACTGACCCGCCGCTCCCCAGGAAAGGACCCATCCCATGCCCGCCACCCTGTCTCACCAGGTCAGCGGCCCGCCCTCAGCGGATGCCCCTGCCGTAGTACTGCTCGGATCCCTCGGTTCGGACCGGTCGATGTGGGACGCCCAGGTGCGCGATCTGGCCCGCGACCACATGGTGATCGCCGTCGACCACCGAGGGCACGGGAACTCAGACGTCATTCCGGGGCCGTGCACGATCGCCGACCTCTCCGGCGACGTCCTCGCCCTGCTCGACACCCTCGGCGTGGGTCACGTCCACGTGGTCGGGCTCTCCCTGGGCGGCGCCGTGGCCCAGTGGCTCGCGGTCCACGAGCCCACCAGGGTCCGGTCCGCTGCCCTGCTGTGCACGGCTGCGAGGTTCGGCGAGCCCTCCGGATGGGCGGACCGCGCGGCCGCGGTCCGCGAGGGTGGCACCGCGGCCGTCGCCGACGCGGTGGTGGCGCGGTGGATCACCCCCGGACGCGCCGAGGAGGATCCCTCCCTGGTGGCCGGTCTCCGAAGGATGATCCTGGCGACCAGCGCCGAGGGGTACGCCGCCGCGTGCGATGCCCTGTCGGTCTGGGACGGCCGCGCCGACCTCGGCCGGATCACCTGCCCCACCCTCGTGGTGGCCGGCGACGAGGACCCCTCCACACCACCCGAGGTGCTGCGCGAGCTCGCGGAGGGCATCCCGGGGGCCGAGTTCGTCACCCTGTCCCCCGCCGCCCACGTACCCACAGTGGAGATGCCCGAGCGCGTCTCCGGGGTCCTGCGCGCACACCTGACCTCGGCCGGGCCCGCGTGACCGCGGAGGACGGCGAGCACGCCGCCGACGAGGCCCGTCCCGGGTCCGGGTCCGCGGCTGGGTCCGGGTCCGGGTCCGGGTCCGGGTCCGTGCCCACACCCGAGCGACCCCCGTCCCCGGACTTCGTCCAGTCGCTCGCCCGCGGCCTCGCCGTCATCACCGCATTCGACGCCGACCACCCCCGACAGACCCTCAGCGAGGTCGCCCGGACCACCGGACTCACCCGCGCGACCGCGCGCCGGTTCCTCCACACACTCGTCGAGCTCGGCTACGTGGACACCGCCGGGTCGGCCTTCTGGCTCACCCCCCGCGTGCTCGACCTGGGTTACAGCTACCTCTCGGCCATGCCGCTGACGGATCTGGCCCAGCCGCACCTCGAACGGCTCAGCGCACGGCTCGACGAGTCGTCGTCGATCGCCGTCCTCGACGGGCACGACATCGTCTATGTCGGACGTGTCCAGGTCCGCCGGATCATGAACATCGGGATCACCATCGGCACCCGGTTCCCCGCCTTCGCCACCTCGATGGGCAGGGTCCTGCTCGCGGCCCTGCCCGCGGAGGAGCTGGACGCCCACCTGGCGGCAACCGATCTGCGCGTCCGCACCCCGCACGGGATCGCGGACCCGGACGGATTGCGCGCCGAACTCGCGGCGGTCGCCGACCGCGGGTGGGCGCTCGTGGACCAGGAGCTCGAACCGGGCCTGAGATCTCTGGCCGCCCCGGTGCGCGACCGTCACGGGCGGGTCGTGGCCGCGCTCAACGTCTCCACACACGCCGCCCGGTATTCGATCGACCAGCTCCGCCACGAGCTCGTCCCCGTGGTCGTGGACGCGGCCCGGGCACTGTCCGCGGACCTGTCGACCGTCACTCGTTGACCTGTTCCCACTGAGACCCCTCCCCACACTCACCACCTCGGCTACCACCAGGAGAACCCATGCGCGACGTCGTCATCTGCCAGCCCCTCCGCACGCCGGTCGGCCGCTTCGGCGGCGTGTTCCGCGATCTGGACGCGAACACGCTGGCCACCTCACTGCTCACCGCGCTCGTCGAGCGCACCGGCCTGACCGGGACGGACGTCGACGACGTGATCCTGGGCCAGGGCTCGCCCGGCGGCGAGGGTCCCGCCATCGGCCGGATCGCCGCCCTCGACTCCCCGCTCGGCATCGACGTGCCCGGGATGCAACTGGACAGGCGCTGTGGCTCCGGACTCCAGGCGGTGATCACCGGCGCGCTGCAGGTGGCCTCCGGCGGAGTGGACCTCGTGGTCGCCGGCGGCGTCGAATCGATGAGCCAGGTGGAGTTCTACGCCACGCCCTCGCCCCGCTGGGGCATCAAGGGTGACGGTGTCTCGCTGATCGACCGCCTCGGCCGCGCCCGCACGACGGTCGGTGGTCGCTCCCACGTCATCGATGGCGGGATGATCGAGACCGCCGAGAACCTTCGCCGCGAGTACGGCATCAGCCGGGAGGAGCAGGACCGGCTGGCGGTGCAGTCCCACCAGCGCGCGGTCGCCGCGCAAGGGTCCGGGGTGTTCGCCGAGGAGATCGTCCCCGTGGCCGTTCCGCAGCGCAGGGGGGAGGACCTCGTCGTCGACACCGACGAGCACCCCCGCGCCGACACCACGGTCGAGGCGCTCTCGGGCCTCCGGGCGATCATGGGCCGGACCGACCCCGAGGCCACCGTCACCGCCGGAAACGCCTCGGGCCAGAACGACGGTGCCGCGATGTGCGTGGTCACCACGGCGGACAGGGCCACCTCGCTCGGCCTGACCCCGCTCGTGCGCCTGGCGTCCTGGGCCGTGGCCGGTGTCGCCCCGGAGACGATGGGAATCGGCCCGGTCCCCGCCACCGCTAAAGCGCTCGACCGGCTCGGGTTGACGCTGGCGGACATCGACGTGATCGAGCTCAACGAGGCCTTCGCCGCCCAGGCGCTGTCCGTCATGCGGGAGTGGGACATCGACCCCGCCTCGGAGCACCTCAACCCCCACGGCTCCGGGATCTCACTCGGCCACCCCGTCGGAGCGACCGGCGCCCGGATGCTCGCCACGCTCTCCCACGAGATGGTGCGGCGCGACGCCCAGTGGGGGCTGGAGACGATGTGTATCGGCGGCGGCCAGGGCCTGGCCGCGGTGTTCGAACGCGTCTGACCGACCCCTCCAGCATCGTCAAGAGCGTTCCGCACACATCGTTCGAGTGAAAATGTGCGGAACGCTCTTGACGATGATCATGACGTGGAGAGGTCGGCCGTTCACCCGTCCGAACCTGGTCGGCCGGAGCGTCAGTCGTCGATGCGCGACGGGTGCCTCGTCAGCGCCATGACCTCGATGTCCATGTACGGGAAGAGTGGGAGTCCCGAGAGCAGCTCGTGCAGCTCGTCGCCGGACTCGACGTCGAAGATGCTGATGTTGGAGTACTGGCCGACGATGCGCCAGAGCTCCCGCCACGTCCCGGAGCGCTGCAACTCCTGGCTGTAGGCCTTCTCGCGGGCGATGGTGTCCTCGCGCACCTGCGGATCCAGGTCGCGGGGGATGTGGACGTCCATGCGGACGTGGAACAGTGCCATCTCGGTGGTCTCCTCTACTTCTCAGTGGTCGGCGGTTCTGCGGTTCAGTGGGTCGGCGGGTCTGCGGGTCAGCGGGGTCGGCGGGTCTGCGGGTCAGCGGGGTCGGCGGGTCTGCGGGTCAGCGGGTCAGCGGGGTCGGCGGGTCTGCGGGTCAGCGGGGTCGGCGACGGGTGAACTTCTCGACGGCGTCGTGGTCGATCTCCACGCCCAGGCCCGGACCGTCCGGGAGGTGGACCCGGCCGGCCTCGTACCTGATCGGCGTGGTCACGTACGTCTCGGCCAACAGCAGCGGGCCGAACAGCTCGGAGCCGTAGTTGAAGCCCGGTTCGGCGCACGCCAGGTGCAGCGAGGCCATGGTTCCGATGGGCCCCTCAAGTGAGGTCGCGGCATGGCAGGCCACGCCTGCCGCGCGCGCGATCGCCACGACCTCCTTGCTCCTGGTCAGGCCGCCGAGCTTGGTGGTCTTGACGGCGATGACCCCGGCGGCGTCGCGGCGCACGACCTCGAGAGCGTCGTGCGGTGACTGCACCGATTCGTCGGCCATGATCTGGACGGGCAGCGTGCGGTTGAGCTCGGCGAGCACCTCGATCTGCTCGGTCGGGGTCGGTTGCTCGATCAGTTCGATGCCTGCCTCGACCAACGCCGGGAGGTGCACGTTGGCGGTGAACCGGTCCCACCGGGCGTTGATGTCCACCCGCAGGCCGGCCCGGCCGTCGAGGCGCGCGGCGAGCGCGGCGATGCGCGCCACGTCCTCGGCCGGGTCCAGGGCCCCCATCTTGAGCTTGAAGGTGCGGTGGCGGTCGGCGGCGAGCAGCTCGTCGATCTCCTCGACCATCTCCTCGAGCGGCATGGCACCCAGCGCCCACGTGCACTCGATGGAGTCGCGGACGGCGCCCCCGAGGAGGGACCGCACCGGCACCTCGAGAGTGCGCGCCCACGCGTCGAACATCGCGATCTCGAGTGCGGCCTTGGCGAAGCGCCCCCGGGCCACCACACCCTCCATCGCCTCGAGGACCGCCGGCACCTCGTCCACGCGTCGACCCACGGCAACGGGGGCGAGGTACTTCTCCACGAGAACCTGCATCGTCTCGGCGGACTCCCCGCCCCACCAGGGGCCACCCGGGGTCACGCCCTCGCCGTAGCCGACGACGCCGTCAGCCGTGGTCACCGACACCAGGAGGATGGACTGCTCGGTGGCGGTGGTGGTGGCGAACTTGTGCGGCCTGATGAGCGGCACGTCGAGGATCCGTGTCTCCACGGAACGGATGGTCAGGTCAGACATCTTCGAGCCCTTCGTGTTGGTGGTCCGGCCGGATCGACCGCCGACGCCCCGGCCGCTCGTGGCGGCCGGGGCGGGCGGGGATTACAGACGAGGTCGTCGCCGGTCAGGCCACGAAACGCTTGTCGGAGACGGGGTCGAGGACGAAGTCGTAGACGACCTCGTCGATCCCGTCCGCGTTGGGCTTCGGGTCCAGGATCAGCTCGGGCTTGACGGCCCCGGCCACGTCGTCCTCGACCCACTTTCCACCCTGGAAGTACAGCTGGGTGGTGATGAGGCGCTTGCCCGGGGCGGTGACCTTCAGGTGCAGGTGCGCCGGACGCCACGGGTGGCCGCCGTAGCTGGCGATGAACTCACCGGTCGGGCCGTCGTGCGGGATCTGGTAGGGGGCCGGCTGGACGGTGGTGATGTGGAAGTTGCCCTCGGCGTCCGTGGTGAAGGTGCCGCGCAGGTTCCACTCCGGGATACCCAAGCCGTCGTCGAACTGCGAGTAGTAGCCGTCGGCGTCGGCGTGCCACAGCTCGACGGATGCACCCTCGATGCCCGTGCCGTCCAGGTCGCGGACCTGGCCCTTGAACACGAACTGCGTGCCCTTCTCGTCCTCGCGCATCGGCATGACGCCCTTGGCTCCGAGGTCCGGGGCGTCCGGCACGTAGTAGGGGCCCTCGATGGAGCCCTTGGTGCCGTTGAAGATGCGGCTGTTGGAGTCCTCGATGAAGTGCTCCAGGAAGACGTCCAGCCAGAGCGGCCACTCGCCACCCTCGCCGACCTCGATGAGCCACTGCTTGAGGACGCGGTACTCGTCGTAGGTCACCTCGTGCTCGAAGATCACCTCCGACAGCTTGGTGAGCACGTCCTTGTAGATGGCGGCCGCACGCTCGGTGGTCGTGTCGGACGTGAAGCGGCTGCCCTTGAACTTGTCCGTCGCGGCGGAGCCGGAGCCGGCGGCGGTGGGCACTGCGGTGGTGGGGACTGCGGTGGTGCTCATGACGCTCCCTGCGTGAGTGGGGGGACTGGATCGGGCCGGTGGACGATGCCCCGATCAGGGATCTCCGTCGGCCGATGCCCTCACTGTGCCCCCGGTAAAGGTGTGTCGTCAATCACCCGGCTATACATCCGTAGTGGGATTCCTGTACGCATCGCGCACCACATCGGCATGTTCCCGCAGATAGGCGTACGGATGCGAAGAATCTGTTCGCAGTGCGAACAATGGGCACCTAGGCACGACTAGGCACACCCCTAGTGTGACTCGCCCCACACTCGGGCACCGTTGGGGTCATCACGGCACCCGGTCACCTTCGAGGTGGCCCGCCCCGACCCCGCAAGGAGAACTCGATGTCCGATCGACTCGACCACCTGCAGCACACTCTCGACACCGCTCTGGAGGACCGTCCCGCCGAGGGCATCATCCGCGCGAACCGTCGTATCTTCACCGATGAGGAGTTGTTCGAACTCGAGATGACGCACATCTTCGAGGGGAACTGGGTCTACCTGGCACACGAGAGCCAGATCCCGAACGTCGGCGACTACTTCACCACCGACATCGGCCGCCAGCCCATCATGATCACCCGCGGCAGGGACGGAGAGCTCAACTGCCTGATCAATGCCTGCTCGCACCGCGGAGCGATGCTGTGCCGCCGCAAGACGGACAATCGCACCACCCTGACCTGCCCTTTCCACGGGTGGACGTTCTCCAACTCGGGGGAGCTGCTCAAGGTCAAGGACCCGCGTGACGCCGGCTACCCGGAGCAGTTCAACTCGGGCGGTTCCCACGACCTTCGCCGCGTGGCCCGGTTCGCCAACTATCGCGGGTTCCTCTTCGGCAGCCTGAACGCCGACGTCCTGCCGATCGAGGAGCACCTCGGGGACAGCCGGACCATCATCGACATGTTGGTCGACCAGTCCCCGGAGGGTCTGGAGGTCCTGCGTGGGTCCTCGACCTACACCTTCGACGGCAACTGGAAGCTCCAGGCCGAGAACGGCGCCGACGGATACCACGTCTCGGCGACCCACTGGAACTACGCGGCCACCACCGCCCGACGGGGTTCCGGCGAATCCAAGAACGAGACCAAGGCCATGGACGCCGGGACGTGGGGCAAGCAGGGCGGCGGCTACTGGTCGTTCGACCACGGTCACCTGTTGCTGTGGATGTGGTGGGGCAACCCCGAGGATCGTCCGCTGTGGGAACGCAGGGCGGAACTGGCCGAGCAGATCGGTGAGAAGAAGGCGGAGTTCATGGTCGGGGCCTCCCGCAACCTGTGCCTGTACCCCAACGTCTACCTGATGGACCAGTTCTCCAGTCAGATCCGGCACTTCAGGCCGATCTCGGTGGACAAGACCGAGGTGACGATCTACTGCATCGCCCCCAAGGGCGAGAGCGCCGAGGCACGCGCTGCCCGGATCCGCCAGTACGAGGACTTCTTCAACGCGACCGGTATGGCGACGCCGGACGATCTGGAGGAGTTCCGCTCCTGCCAGAAGACCTACCTGGCCAGCGCCGCTCCGTGGAACGACATGACCCGCGGATCCACCCACCAGGTCGCCGGCCCCGACGCCACCGCCCGAGGTCTGGGGATGGAGAACGTGCTCTCCTCCGGTGCCAAGACCGAGGACGAGGGCCTGTACCCGGTGCAGCACGGGTACTGGCTCGAGACCATGCGCCGCGCACTGGAGGCCGAGGAGCGCGCCGCCGCCGACGCGAACGCTGCAGCCGCGGACGTCGCAGCCGCGGGGAAGAACGGCGCGACGCCGAGCGTCACCGCGTCCGCCGCTCTCTGATCCGACCCGCGCTCCCCACGCCCACGCCCACGCCCACGCCCACGAAAGGACCGATCATGTCCGCACCCGCAGTATCTGGACCAACAGTGCCCGGAAAAACAGTGTCCGGAGAAGCAGTGTCCGCGACGCCAGTGGCGTCGATCTCCGTCGAGGATATCTCCGCCTTCCTCTTCCGCGAGGCCCGCCTCCTCGACGACCGGCAGTTCGAAGCATGGATCGAGTGCTATCGCGAGGACGCAATGTACTGGATGCCCGCCTGGGACGACGACGGCGAGCTCACCACGGACCCCTACTCCGAGATCTCGCTCATCTTCTATCCCAACCGGGCCGGCATCGAGGACCGGGTGTTCCGCATCCGTACCGACCGGTCGTCGTCCACCTCCCTGCCGGAACCCCGCACCGGCCACCTCATCAGCAATGTCGAGGTGACGGACAGGCGACCCGGCGAGGTCGACGTCCGCTTCAACTGGCTCTCCTCGTACGTCCGCTACAAGACCACCGACCAGTACTTCGGGACGTCCTTCTACACCCTCGACGTCACCGGGGAGTCCCCGCTGATCACCTACAAGAAGGTCGTCCTCAAGAACGACTACATCCACCACATCGTGGACGTCTACATGGTGTGACCCGCCACGCCATCGAGCCCGCCCCACCGGGGCGTCGACGACCACCGGTCCGCCCAGTGCGGCCGATCATGCCAGCGACAAGAAGTGAGATCCCATGAGTTACCAGGTGGCCCTGGGCTTCGAGGACGGTGTGACGCGCTTCATCACATGCGGCCCGTCGGAAACCGTCGCCGACGCCTCGTACAAGGCCCGAATCAACATCCCCCTCGACTGCCGCGACGGAGCGTGCGGCACCTGCAAATCACTGTGCGAGTCGGGAGACTTCGACGGCGGCGACTACATCGACGACGCCCTCACCGCGGCCGAGGCCGAGGCCGGCTACTGCCTGCCGTGCCAGATGGTCCCCCGCTCGGACCTGGTGGTCCAGATCCCCACCACCTCGGATGTGGCCAAGACGACCGCGGCCGCCCACCCGGCGACCGTCACGGCGGTCGAGCGTCTGGCCGAGGGCGCGTTCGCGCTGACCGTGGAGCTCGACGACCGGGGAGCCCTGGCGTTCCTGCCGGGGCAGTACGTGAACGTCTCGGTTCCCGGTACCGACCAGGTGCGCTCGTATTCGTTCTCGACCGGCCCGGACGACGACCGCCTGTCGTTCCTCATCAAGTACGCCCCCGGCGGCGCGATGTCCGAGTACCTGGCGCAGCGGTGCGCGGTGGGCGATCGGCTCGACCTCACGGGCCCGATGGGCAGCTTCTTCCTGCGCGAGTCACCGCGGCCGCTGCTACTGCTCGCGGGCGGCACCGGACTCGCGCCCGTCCTGTCGATTCTGGAGAGCCTCGCCGTCGCCGGTTCCGTGGACAGGCCGGTGCACCTGGTCTACGGGACGTCTCGCGACACCGACGTGGTGTACACCGACCTGCTCGACGACTACACGACACGGTTGCCGGGGATGACGTGGGACCTGGTCGTGTCCGACCCGGCCACGGCGTTCCCGAACACCGGATACGTCACCGGGTTGATCCGGCGCGAGCACCTCCACAACGGGACGGCCGACATCTACCTGTGCGGTCCGCCGCCGATGGTGGAGTCCGTCCGGACCTTCCTGGACACCGAGGGCCTCGAGGTGACGCACTTCTACTACGAGAAGTTCACCCCGGCCACCGTGGCGGGTGACGGGGCGGTGACAGCGGGCGTCGAGTCCGACGCCGCGACCCCCGTCGAGACGCCGGCGCCACCCGACCCCGCCACAGTCGCACCGGTCGCCGTCGACACCGCCGCCGCGCGCGACGACCGGGAGCCGGTCGCGATCACCACGATCACCGACGGGCTCGGCACAGCCGGGCCCGCCGCAGCCGAGCTCCCCGGGGCACCGATCGCAGCGCGACCCGTCGGCTACCAACCGCGCACTCCGGGCCTGTTCCGCTCCCCCGTCGCCAGGTCGCGCGGTCCGGAAGGCCCGCAGCCGGCCATCGCCGCCCGACCGGTCGGGTTCGAGTCCCGTGTCCCGGGTGTGTTCGGGCCCGGGTACTCACCGGGACCGGCGGCCGAGGAGACGACCTCGCCCATCGCCGCCCGACCGGTGGGATACATCCCTCGGCCCGTGACGCTGCAGCCCGTCCTCCCGACCTCCGTCGCGAGGACGACGTCGTCGTCCCTCTTGCTGTCCGGCGGCGAGCGGTCCGAGACCATCACGTCCTCGACCGGTGTCGTCAGCGGCGAGGTGCATCCCGGGATCACCCACTCGGACGCCCAGTTCGACGCCCGGATGGCGCTCGAACTCGGAGCCGTCGAGCTCACCATGGGTCGGCTCGACGCCACTCGCCTCGCGGAGTTCCGCATGCTCGCCGAGTCGGCCAACCAGTACATCCACGGCGATCGCTTCCTCGACCCGGCGCGCTTCACCGCTGCCAACGCCCAGTTCCACGAGTACCTCTTCCGGTGCACGGGCAACGAGGCACTCCTGCAGGCGTACCGGATCCTGGAGGTCACCCGGGTGATGAACAGCGTCCTCCCGGACGCCCGCTGGGTGTCGGAGGACATCGTGCCGGAGCACCTCGAGATCGTGACCGCGTTCGAGAACGGTGATCGCGACGCGGCGCGCTACCTGATCCGGCGCCACACCGAACACGCCAAGGCGACCATGCGGGCCGCGCTCGCCGACACGTCCGTCGGGGCGGCGTCATGAGCGCCCCGGTCGGTGACCACGACGCCGTCCCACCCGTCCTCTCCCCCGGACGTTTCGACGGGCTGTCCGTCCTGGTCACCGGAGCGGTTCAGGGAATCGGTCGTGCGGTCGCCGACCGGGTCGCCCGGGAAGGCGCGCTCGTCACCGCCGTCGACCGTGCGGAGGCGATCACCGAGGTCGCCGAGGAACTGACCGCCGTGTCGCCGGACGGCCACAGGGTGACCCCCGTGGTCGCCGACCTCGAGACATTCCAGGGCGCACAATTCGCGGCCGACGCCGCACTCTCCACCCACGGCCGGATCGACGTACTGATCAACAACGTCGGTGGCACGATCTGGGCCCGGCCCTACCACGAGTACTCGCCGGAGCAGATCGAGAAGGAAGTGCGCCGTTCACTCTTCCCCACGTTGTGGATGTGCCGGGCCGTCCTCCCGTCGATGGTGTCCGTCGCGACCGGCACCATCGTCAACGTGTCCTCGGTGGCCACGCGCGGCGTCAACCGGGTCCCCTACGCGGCGTCCAAGGGCGGAGTGAACGGACTGACCACAGCCCTCGCGCTCGAGGCGGCTCCCCACGGGATCCGGGTGGTGGCCACCGCTCCCGGCGGAACGCTCGCCCCGGAGCGCCGCATCCCCCGCGGCGGTGACGCCCGGACCGACGAGGAGAAGCGCTGGTACCAGCAGATCGTGGACCAGACCGTCGACTCCACCGCGCTCGGTCGCTACGGCGACCTCCACGAACAGGCCGCCCCGATCTGCTTCCTGGCCTCCCCCGAGGCGTCGTACATCACCGGGTCGGTCCTCCCGGTCGCCGGCGGGGACCAGGGCTGACCGCCCGCCCCGCCACTGCTCCCACCCATCCCCATCCCACCCATCCCCCATCGGAGGTCCACCGTGACCGAGAAGACCGCAACCACAGCCGACGTCTGGGAGTCCCCCGCGCATCGGCGAACCGTCTACGGGGTCCTGGCCGTCGTCGCGCTGGCCATCCTCTTCGACGGCTACGACCTCGTCATCTACGGCGCGATCCTGCCCACGCTCATGGCGGACCCCGGCCAGATCGGCCACCTCGGTGCCGCTCAGGCCGGCGCCCTGGGCTCGTACGCCCTCGTCGGAGTGATGATCGGGGCGCTGAGCGCGGGCGCCGTCGGAGACCGCATCGGCCGTCGGAAGATCATGCTCGGCTCGATCGCCTGGTTCTCGGTGGGCATGGCCGCCACCTCCTTCGCGCAGAACATCACGACGTTCGGGATCCTTCGCCTGCTCACCGGCCTCGGCATCGGCGCGATCGTCGCCACCGCCGGTGCGATCATCGCCGAGTTCGCCCCCGCGGGGCGGCGGAACCTGTTCAACGCCGTGGTCTACAGCGGTATCCCCGCCGGCGGAGTCCTCGCCTCGGCCCTCGCGATGCTGCTGCGCGACCACATCGGGTGGCGGGGACTCTTCCTCATCGGCGCACTGCCACTCGTCATCGTCCTGCCCTACGCGTGGTACGCCCTGCCCGAGTCGCCCCGCTGGCTCTCCTCGCGGGGACGCACCGACGAGGCCCTCGCCCTGTGTTCCGCCCGAGGATTGCCGATCAACTCCTTCATCGACGCCCCCGCCGAGACCTCTGACGACGCCGGCTCCGACGGGTCCGGCGCAGCGGGCACCGCCGCAGCGTCGCCCACCGGATTCGCCGGGTTGGTGACCCCGGCCTATCGACTCGGCACCCTCCTGCTCGGGTTCATGAGTTTCGCCGGACTCCTCCTGACCTACGGGCTGAACACCTGGCTACCGACGATCATGGAGTCGTACGGTATCGACGCCAAGAGTTCCCTCGGTTTCCTCCTGGTCCTCAACGGCGGTGCCATCGCCGGCGGGCTGGCCGCGTCGCGGTTGGCCGACCTGCACGGCCCGCGCGTGATCGTGGCCTGCTCCTTCCTCCTGGCCACGTCCGCCCTGGTCGCCGTGACCCTCTCCCCGCCGATCGCGCTGATGATCCTGCTCGTCGCCGCGGCGGGGATGGGCACCATCGGGACCCAGGTACTCGTCTACGGTTTCGTCTCGAACTACTACGAGACCGGTTCCCGCGCCGCGGGCGTGGCCTGGTGCGCGGGTTTCGGGCGCCTGGGCGGAATTCTCGGTCCGGTCATCGGCGGCCTTCTCGTCGCCGCGGGCCTCCAGGCGGAGACCTCGTTCCTCGTCTTCGCGGGCGTCGCCCTGGTCGGGGCCGTGATCACCCTCGCCGTCCCGCGCTCGCCGGGCCTGGTCGCCCAGGTCCCCGACACCCTCATCGGCGCCGGTCCCGACGGCAGGTCCGACGGTTCTCGGGAACGGATCGAGACCCCGGCGGCCGACCTACGCTGAGGTCATGACCACCATGCCCTCCCTCATCCCCCGCCACGGTCACCACCGCGTCGTGGAACGACTCCGTGAGCTCCACGACGCGGTGGTGGACCGCGGGTCGTCAGTGGTCCTGGTGACCGCCCCGTACGGTGCGGGCAAGAGTCACCTGGTCGACACCCTGCTCACCGGAACCACCGGCGTGACCACGGTGCTGACCAGGGCGTTGCCGTGGGAACACGACGTCCGGTGGGTGATCGCGGACCGGATCCTCCGGCGACTTCCCCCGGTCGCCCCGCCGGGTGACGGCGAGACGCCCGGTCCGGCCGGGGTCGAGCGGACCGGGTCCCGGGTGGTCGACGAGCTCGACGCCGCGCTCGGGGGCGCCGGCGCCGGGACGGTCATCGTGATCGACGACGCCGACCACGCCGATCCAGGATCCCTCCGCGCACTCGGATCGGCTCTCGAGACCTCCGTCGACGGTGCGGTTCTCCTGGTCCTCACCGCAGGGAACCCCTCGGAGGGGCCGTCCGCGGACCTGTGTTCCACCCTCGCCCGCGAGATCCTGCACCTCGGGGCACTCGACCACTCCGAGATCCGGGCTCTGGCCGCAGCCCGCACCGGGCGGGAACCGTCCGCGGCCGCGGCCCGAAGGATCCTGGACTACACCGGTGGAGCCGCCGACGCGGTGGCCGCGGTCGTCGACGAGGCCTCCGAATCCTGGTGGACCAGCCCGTTCTCACCCCCGCCGCTGCCCGCCTCGGTCGAGCTGGAGGCCGGGGCCCAGCTCGCGGGGTTGGAACCCGGAGACCGCGCAGTGGTCGAGGCCGCGGCCGTCCTTCCCCCGCCCGTCCTACTGGAGTCCCTCTCCGACCTCGTCGCCGCCCGACCGGGCGGATCCGGCGCGGCCGGGACGGTGCTGGGCGCCCTCGACGCCGCGCACCGGGCCGGGATGCTCCGCGTGGACCTCTCCCCCGGCGCCGCCGCGCTCACGTTCCGCTCGCCACTCGTCCGTACGGCGGTCCTCCGCCTCATCCCACCCCGCGAGCTGCTCTCCCTGCACACCGTCGCGGCCGGGCTCGCGGAGGTCGAGGACCCCGACGCCGCCCTCGACCACCTGGCGGCCACCTCGACCGGGCCGGATCCCGAGCTCTGCCGCATGCTGCGGGAGCGGGCGAGGGCGCACGCCAGGTCCGGACACTGGAGCGCCGCGGGCCACGCCTACCTCACTGCGGCGGCGCTCACCGCGGACCACGACGAGGCGCGGGGCCTACACATCGACGGCATCGACGCGCTCCTCGGGGCGGGGCGGATCAGCGAGGCCGCGGCTCTGTCCCACACGCTGGACCGTGTCCGGCCCGACCCCCGCCGCGATGCCGTCCTCGGTTCGCTCGCGCTGCACCTGGGTCACGCGGGAGAGGCGGAGTCGCTCCTCCGGCGAGCCCTCGACGCCGGGTCGACCGGTGGTCCCGATGTGACCGCCCCCGACCCTGTCGCCCTCGCCCAGAAGTTCGTGGTGCACTCACTGTGCCTGTGGCGCCCCGACCAGCTGAGGCACTGGGCCGGGGTCGTCATCGGGGGCGCCCTTCCCGACCAACCGGAGGTCGAGGAGGCCCGGGCCATCACCGTCCTGGGCGAGGCGATCGACGCCACCCCGGGGGCCGGCGTCGCCGACGAGGGCCGGATCGGTGCTCTCGCCCCCGCCGTGGCCCAGCGCTTCGAGATGGCCTCCGGATGGATCGCGCTCGCCCATGACGATCTCGAGACGGCCCGCCGCCGCCTGGGCTCGGCCGTCCCGACGGCCGACGTCTCCGGTTCCGCGCGGATCTCATTGTGGGCCCAGGCGTGGCTCGCACGCACCCATCTGCTCCGGGGGGACTGGGACGAGGCGCTCCGGGTCGTCGACACCGCCGCCCGACGTCTCGAGGACCTCGAGCTGGACCTGCTCGCCCCGGTGATCCACTGGTCCGGCGCCATCATCAGGTCCATGCGCGGCGACCACCTGGGGGCGGCCGCACACCTGAGGCACCTCACCACCACCGCGGACGCCTACCCGGTGCAGATCATCCCCTCCGCCATGGGGCGCATGCAGGTCGCCGCCGCCGCCGGTGACTACACCTCGGTGCGACGGGCCGCCGAACCGCTGCACGCCCTGTCCCTCCGGCTCGACATCGACCAGCCTGGCTTCTGGCCGTGGCACGATCTCTACGCCCACTCCCTCGTCCTGGCCGGCCGGCTCGAGGACGCCGAGGCGCTCATCGGCCCCCCTGAACAGCGAGCCGTGGAGCTCGGCCACCGGTCCACCCAGGCCAGGCTCGGCGCCGTCCGCTCCCGGATCGCCGCCGTCCGCGGGGACGTGGAGGAATGCTCCCGCATCTTCCACCGGAGCCTGGAATACCTCGACGGACTGGCGATGCCGTACTACTCCGCACAGATGCACTTCGGGTTCGGCCAGACCCTCCGACGGGCCGGTCGGCGCCGCGAGGCCCACCTCGCCCTCGGGACCGCCCGAGACCTCTACGAACAACTCGGCGCCCATGCCTACGTCGAGCGCTGTGAGCGGGAGCGCCGCGCCGGGGGCGTCGACGTGGCCCGCGCGGTCGGCAACTCCACCCTCACCCCGCAGGAACGGGCCGTGGCCACCCTCGTCGCGGCGGGGCGGACCAACGCCCAGGCCGCCGAGGAGCTGTTCCTCAGCGTCAAGACGATCCAGTACCACCTCACCCGCATCTACTCGAAGCTCGGGATCAACGGCCGCACCGAGTTGGCGGCCCACGTCGCCAGGTCCCGCCACCCGTTCGGGCCCGACCCCGACGAGTCAGGAGTCCCGTGACCACCGACAGCGCCCCCACCGACGGTCGGAGCCGGGACACCGACGCCCCGGCGGGAGACCCGTCCCGGACCACCGCACCGCTGCCGATCGAGATCCCCCGTCACCGCCGGCCCTCGCCGCGGCAGGTTCTCGCGGACCTGGGCCCCAGAGAATGTGCCAACGCCCTCATCGCGCTGATCTTCTCCGCGACCGGCCCCGTCGCCGTGATCCTGGCCGCGGGAGAACAGGGCGGGTTGTCCCCGCAGGAACTGTCCTCGTGGATCTTCGGGGTGTTCTTCGCCAACGGCATCCTCACCATTCTCATGAGCTGGATCTACCGGACCCCGTTGGCGTTCTTCTGGACCATCCCCGGCACCGTGATCGTGGGCAACTCGCTCGGACACCTTCGGTGGTCGGAGGTACTCGGCGCCTACGTCATCACGGGCGTGGTGATCCTGCTGATCGGCCTCAGCGGGGTCGCGCGCAGGGTCATGGACTGGATACCGATGCCCCTGATCATGGCCATGGTGGCCGGGGTGTTCCTCCGGTTCGGCCTCGGCCTGGTCGACGCGGTGTGGACCTCCGCCGCCGTGGCCCTGCCCATGGTGGTGGCCTTCCTCGCCGTCGGGGCCCTTCCGCGGGTGGCCCGGGTGGTCCCGCCCATCCTCGCCGCGATGCTGGTGGGGATCATCGCGGTGATACTCGACGGCGGGTTGTCGCGGGGAGTCCTGGACGACGGGCTGTTCGCCGTACCCATGGCGCAGGGGCCGGAGTTCACCGTCCGCGGTCTCACCGAGTTGGTGGCCCCCCTGGCCATCACCGTGCTCGTCGTCCAGAACGGCCAGGGGGTCGGGGTTCTCCGTGCCAAGGGGCACCATCCGCCGGTGAACGCCTGCGCCGTGGCCTGCGGGATCTGGTCTCTGCTGGTCTCCGCGATCGGCGGGGTCTCCACGTGCCTGACCGGACCGACCAACGCGCTGCTCGTCTCATCCGGGGAGCCCCGCCGGCACTACGCGGCCGCGATCGGCACTGGCGGACTCGCCCTGATCGTGGGGGTGCTCTCCCCCGCGTTCGTCGGCCTCATGGTCGGGACGCCGGCGGCCTTCGTCGCGGCGCTCGGCGGGCTGGCGATGCTGGCGCCACTGCAGTCGGCGTTCGTCACGGCGTTCCGGACCGACCGCGCGTTGGGGCCGCTGGTGTGTCTGCTGGTGACGGTGGCTGACGTGTCCCTGCTCGGGATCTCCGCGCCGTTCTGGGGGATCGTCCTGGGACTCGCGGTGTCGGCGCTGCTGGAGCGCCGCACCACGAGCTGACGGGTCCTACGCCGACTTCTCCCGGGGCTCGGAGTCGGAGAACGGGACGATCGTCGGCAGCACGTTGTGGAGCACCGTCTCGCCGGTGACCACCACGCGGGCGACGTCGTCACGTCCGGGGATGTCGTACATGACCGGCAGGAGGACCTCCTCCATGATGGCGCGCAGTCCACGGGCGCCGGTGCCGCGCAGGATCGCCTGATCGGCCACGGCCTCGAGGGCATCCGTGGTGAACTCCAACTCGACGCCGTCCATCTCGAAGAGCCGGGCGTACTGCTTGACGAGCGCGTTCTTGGGCTCGCTGAGGATGTTGACCAGCGCCTCGCGGTCCAGGCTCGTCACCGTCGCCACGACCGGCAGGCGCCCGATGAACTCGGGGATCAGCCCGTACTTCACCAGATCCTCGGGCATGACCTCGGCGAAGTTCTCGGTGGTGTCCAGGGAGCTCTTGCTGGCCACCTCGGCCCCGAAGCCCATCCCCTTGCGACCCACGCGGTCACCGACGATCTTCTCCAGGCCCTGGAAGGCCCCGGCGACGATGAACAGCACGTTGGACGTGTCGATCTGGATGAACTCCTGGTGCGGGTGCTTGCGTCCACCCTGCGGGGGCACCGACGCCTGCGTACCCTCGAGGATCTTCAGCAGCGCCTGCTGGACGCCCTCGCCGGACACGTCGCGGGTGATCGACGGGTTCTCGGCCTTGCGGGCGATCTTGTCGACCTCGTCGATGTAGATGATGCCCATCTCGGCACGCTTGGTGTCGTAGTCCGCGGCCTGGATGAGCTTGAGGAGGATGTTCTCCACGTCCTCGCCGACGTAGCCGGCCTCGGTCAGCGCGGTGGCGTCGGCGATGGCGAACGGGACGTTGAGCATCTTGGCCAGCGTCTGGGCCAGATAGGTCTTGCCACACCCGGTCGGACCCAGCATGAGGATGTTGGACTTGGCCAGCTCGACGGCGTCACCGCGACCGAGGGAGGCCCCCACGCGGATGCGCTTGTAGTGGTTGTAGACGGCCACCGCCAGGTTCCGCTTGGCGGCGTCCTGTCCCACCACGTACTCGTCAAGGAACGCGTGGATCTCCGACGGCTTGGGCAGCTCGTCGAGTGCCGAGTCCTGCGAGTCCTCGACCTCGGACTCGATGATCTCGTTGCACAGCTCGATGCACTCGTCGCAGATGTAGACCCCCGGACCGGCGATCAGCTTTTTGACCTGCTTCTGGCTCTTCCCACAGAAGGAACACTTCAACAGGTCGCCGCTCTCACCCACACGTGCCATGAGTTCTACGTCCTCGCATTCCAGGGGCCCGGATTCACACCCCGTAGTCGACGGTACGCGGGAGGGCCGACAATTCCGACCCCCCGCGCGATCAGTTCATTGGACCTGACGGCGCACCGCTACCCACTACGGCGCGCCGCCCGGACGTCAGTTGGTCGACGACAGCTTCCGGTAGTCGAACACGGTGTCGATGATCCCGTAGTCCTTGGCCTCGGCGGCCGTGAGGATCTTGTCGCGATCGGTGTCCTTGCGGATCTTGTCCGCCTCGTGGCCGGTGTGCAGCGCCAGGGTCGTCTCCATGAGGCGACGCATGCGCTCGATCTCCGCGGCCTGGATCTCCAGGTCCGAGACCTGCCCCTGGATCCCGCCGGTGGCGGGCTGGTGGATGAGGATGCGGGCGTTGGGCAGGGCGGCCCGCTTGCCCTTGGTGCCCGCGGCGAGCAGGACCGCGGCCGCCGAGGCCGCCTGCCCCAGGCACACAGTCACGATGTCGGGACGCACGTACTGCATCGTGTCGTAGATCGCCATGAGCGAGGTGAACGACCCACCGGGCGAGTTGATGTACATGGTGATGTCGCGGTCCGGATCCTGGCCCTCGAGGACGAGGAGCTGGGCCATGATGTCGTTCGCCGAGGCGTCGTCGACCTGGGTACCCAGGAAGATGATCCGCTCCTCGAAGAGCTTGTTGTACGGGTTGGACTCCTTGACGCCGTAGCTCGAGTGCTCGACGAAGGAGGGCAGGATGTAGCGCGAGGTCGGCAGTGAGGTCATCGGTGACTCCGTGGTGGTGTGCGGGGCGGGCTGGGCTGCGGGAGCGCTCCCGTGGGCGACGGGTTCGATGGTCACGACGGCGAGGTTCCACCGGTCTGGGAGGCGCGCGCGATCACGTGATCGACGAAGCCGTACTCCTTGGCCGCCTCGGCGGTGAACCACCGGTCACGGTCCGAGTCCTCGGTGACCTGCTCGAACGACTGGCCCGTGTGCTGGGCGATGAGCTCGGCCATCTCGCGCTTGGTGGCGGCGTACTGCTCGGCCTGGATCGCGATGTCGGCGGCCGAGCCACCGACGCCGGCGGACGGCTGGTGCATCATGATCTTGGCGTGCGGCAACGCGTAGCGCTTGCCCTTGGTCCCGGCGGTCAGCAGGAACTGGCCCATCGAGGCCGCCAGGCCCATGCCGTACGTCGCCACGTCGCACTCGACGAACTGCATCGTGTCGTAGATCGCCATCCCGGCCGTCACGGAGCCGCCGGGCGAGTTGATGTACATGGCGATGTCGCGGGTGGGGTCCTCCGCCGCGAGCAGCAGGATCTGCGCGCAGAGGCGGTTGGAGATGTCGTCGTCCACCTGGGACCCCAGGAAGATGATCCGCTCCTGCAGGAGACGCTCGTACACCGAGTCGCCGAGCGTCAACCCGTGGGATCCGGGCGAGCTGAGGGCGGGCTGCGTCGAACCGGGCTGTGCCGCTGAACCGTTCTGGGCCACGGGGTACCTACCTTCGCTGATCGTCTCACCGCTCCCGCGGTGCCCGGCCGTCCGGCGGCCGGGTATCCGTTACGTCAAACAGTAACCAACACCCACGACGGAACCGTCCCGACGGGGCGGGTGTTCGCTCTCAGCGTCGCCGTCCGCCGCCGCCGCCGCGGGCGCCGTCGACGTGAACGACGGAGCCGGGGACCACCGTCGGGTGGTCCCCGGCTCCGGGGGTGGTTCAGGCGGTGACGGTCAGGCGTCGTCGCCCTTGCCGTCGGTGGTCTCGGTCTCGGCCTCGGCGGCCTCCGCACCCTCGGCGGAGTCGGTGGCCTCCTCCTCACGCGAGCCGAAGAACTCGGTGGTGTCGACCGTGTTGCCCTCGGTGTCCGTGACGTTCGCCTGGACGATCACGTCGGCCAGGGCCTTGGAGCGCCGCACATCGGAGAACAGCGACCCGAGCTGGCCGGCCTGCTGGATCTGCTGCACGAACTGGTTCGGGTCCATGCCGTAGCGCTGGGCCTGGAACATGATGTGCTGCGTGAGCTCCTCCTGCGAGACCTCGGTCGAGGCGTCCTCGGCCACGGCGTCCAGCAGCAGCTGGCTGCGGATGGCGCGCGCGGCGCCCTCGCGGGTCTCGGCCTCGAAGGTCTCGCGGTCGGTGCCCTCGGCGGCCAGCGCCTGGTCGAGGATCCCGGGGTCCCCACCGAACTGGTCGATGAGCTGGTGCATCTGCGCGTGCGCCTCGGACTCGACGAGGGACTCCGGGGTCGGGATCTCGGTGGCCTCGATCAGCGCGTCCAGGACCTTGTCGCGGATCTCGCCGGCGAGGCCGGCCTTGGCCTGCTGCGCCACCTTCTCCGTGAGGTCGGCCTTGAGCTCGTCGAGGGTGTCGAACTCGCTGGCCATCTGCGCGAACTCGTCGTCGGCGTCGGGGAGCTCGCGCTCCTTGACGGACTGGACGGTCACGGTGATGACCGCCTCCTTGCCGGCGTGGTCGCCCGCGACGAGGGAGGAGGTGAACTCCTTGGACTCGCCGGCCTTGAGGCCCTCGGCGGCGTCGTCGAGGCCCTCGACGAGCGTGCCGGAACCGAGCTCGTAGGACAGGCCCTCGGTCGAGGCCTCGTCGACGGGCTCGCCGTCGACGGTGGCGGCCAGGTCCACCGAGAGGAAGTCGCCCTTCTCGGCACCGCGCTCGACGCCCTTGAGGGTGCCGAAGCGGGCGCGGAGGTTGTCGAGCTCGGTCTCCACCGCCGCCTCGTCGGTGGCGGGGGCCTCGACGGTGACCGCCAGGTCCGAGTAGGTCGGGAGGGTGATCTCCGGGCGCACGTCCACCTCGGCGGTGAACTCCACGACGTCGCCGTCCTCGAGCTTGGTCACCTCGATCTCCGGCTGCGCGAGGACCTTGAGGTCGTGCTCGTCGACGGCCTGGCCGTAGCGGGTCGGGATCATGTCGTTGATGACCTGCTCCAGGACCGCCGGGCGACCGATCCGCGCCTCGAGGAGCTTGGCCGGGGCCTTGCCCGGGCGGAAGCCGGCGATGTTGACCTGGCCGGCGAGCGACTTGTACGCCTTGGTGAAGTCCGGCTCGAGCTCAGCGAACGGCACCTCCACCGTGACCTTGACCCGGGTCGGGTTCAGCTGCTCGACAGTGCTCTTCACGGTGATGATCTCCTAGGAAAGTCGTGTGGGGTTCGTGTTTCGGGCTCCGCTGGTCGGGATGACAGGATTCGAACCTGCGACCCTCCGCTCCCAAAGCGGATGCGCTACCAAGCTGCGCCACATCCCGGTGAGTCGCGCGACCGACCACCCCGCGCCGTACGCGGGAAACCTGCCGGGCCGCCAAACCAACTCGCCCAGTGTACGACAGTGCCGCATCACGGCAGATTCCGAGTTGGCGGGCCGGGAGTTGGGAGCGCCGCACCGGTCCGGTAGTGTTGTCCCAGCGCGAGCGAGACGAGGGGGAAACCCCAGGTCAGCCGCCGATGCGGGCGTAGCTTAATGGTAAAGCCCCTGCCTTCCAAGCAGGCTACGCGGGTTCGATTCCCGTCGCCCGCTCCACACGACGCCCCCGCGACGCCCTCCCGGCGCTCCCGAGGATGGCGTCTCGCGGTAGCGCCTGTTCGATCGGATCCCAGCCGCCCCTGGGCATGGCGTCTCGCGGTAGCGCCTGTTCGATCAGATTGCAGCCGCC
>NZ_BAAAQG010000007.1:53685-331495 GCF_039531545.1 Dietzia cercidiphylli | reverse complement strand
CACTTCTGTGCCCGCGAGACGCCGTCGCGACGTGCGGCTGCGAGATGCTCGCCCGCTAACCGGCTAACCCGCCCGCCCGCGGCTGCGACCCGGCGACGGGTTCAGCGCGGCCGTTCCGGCTGGCAGGTCGGACACCAGAAGAGGGTCCGCGCCTCCAACGTCTGCAGGACGATCTCGTCGCGGCACACCCGGCACTGCCAGCCGTCCCGTTGGTAGACGTAGTTGCGCGGCCGGTCGGCACCACGTCGGGGCACGTCCCCGTGGTCGTGCTCCGGGCGGATCGTGTGGATGGCGCCGGTCTCCACCCCCACCTCCATCAACTGCACCAGGTCGTCCCAGATCGCGCGGAACTCGCCCTCCGTCACCCGAGAGCCGGCGCGGAACGGGTCGATACCGTGCCGGAACAGCACCTCGGCGCGGTAGACGTTCCCGACTCCGGCCAGGACCTTCTGGTCCATAAGCAGCGCACCTATCGGCCGCGCACTGCGTGTGATCCGCGCCCACGCCCGCCCGGGATCGGCGTCGGGATCCAGGGGATCGGGGCCCAGGCGGTCGCGCACGTCCACGACCTCTGCTTCGGCGATCACCTCGCAGCGGGTGGGGCCGCGCAGATCCACATAGTAGACGGGCCCGTCCCCCGCCGCGGCGCCCACGCGCATCCGCACCTGCCCCACCGGCGCGGGCGGCTCCTCCCCCGGTGGCACGAGGTGTGTGTCGAAGAAGCCGTACAGCCCCAGGTGGACGTGGACGGCGAGGCCGCCCTCGTAGTGGTGGAAGAGGTGCTTGCCGACGGCCGTGGCGTGGTCGAAGTGCCGACCGTCGACGACGACGTGGTCCGCGAACCGCCCCTGTGGGCTGGAGACGCGGACGGGCCCACCTGCGAAGTACTCGGAGTGCAGGCGGGCCAGTCGGTGGAGGGTGTGCCCCTCAGGCACGGTGTCGCTCAGGCACGGTGTCGCTCAGGCACGGTGTCGCTCAGGCACTCGACTGATCAGGCCCCGGGGACCGTCGGCGCCTCGTGGGTGCGCTCGTACTCGGCGAGGATGTCGATGCGGCGCTGGTGGCGCTCGGCCTCCGACCAGCTCTGGTCGAGGAACGCGTCGACGATCGCCAGCGCCTCCTCCTGTGAGTGCATGCGCCCCCCGATGCCGATCAACTGGGCGTTGTTGTGCTCACGCGCGAGGCGGGCGGTCTCGACGCTCCACGCCAGGGCGCAGCGGGCGCCGGGGACCTTGTTGGCCGCGATCTGCTCGCCGTTGCCGGAGCCGCCCAGCACGATCCCGAGGCTGCCCGGGTCCGCGACGACCCTGAGAGCCGCGTCGATACAGAAGGCCGGGTAATCGTCCTCCGCGTCGTAGGTGTGGGCTCCGCAATCGACCACCTCGTGGCCCGTGGCCTTCAGGTGCTCGGCGATGACGTTCTTCGTCTCGAAGCCGGCGTGGTCCGCTCCCAGGTAGATGCGCATGGCGGCGATTCTGCCACGTCGGACCCGGGCCGCTGAAGGCGGTGGAGTCACGTCCGCAGCCGGATCACCATCGTCTCCGACGTCGCACCCTCCTCGTCGACGAAGCCCATGTCGGCGTACAGCCTCCGGGCCGGATTGCCTGCCTCGACGCTGAGGCTGACCCGTTCCAGACCCCGGTCCCCCGCTGCCGCGAGCACCGCTTCGAGCAACAGGGCTCCGAGGCCTCTCCCGCGGTACCCGGGCCACACGCACACGCTGAGCTCGGGGACTCCGTCGGCCACGTACCCGTAACCGGGATCCGCGGCGTCGAGGAACAGCAGCCACACCACACCGACCGGGCGTCCGGACACCTCCGCCACCAGCCCGAAGTCGCCACGGTCGGGTCGGAGTGCCGAATAGTGCGCCAGCGCGGGGTCGGCCGCCACGTCGGCGGCGGTGACCCGCTCCTGCCCCGTCCAGTTGACGTTGAGCACGGTGGCCTCTTCCACCAGTGAGTCGTCATCCGCGGAGAGCGGCCGCACGTGTACCGAGCCATCCGCGCTGTCCGCGGGCACCCTGAGCCACGAGATGTTCTCGGGGATCGCGAACGAGCGGGGGCGATGCCACTGCTCGACGACGCCGGCGTACCGCAGCCGGTCCGGGCGCAGCCAGCAGGTGTGATCGGGCCCCCATCCAGCGAGGACGGACGCCCCCTGCGCGGTGTCGATTGCGCGCCCGGCGGTGGAGAGGTAGCCGGTGACGGTCACGTGGACCGCGTCGTAGTGCTCGGCGACCTCGGCCCAGTCGGGGATCCACCAGCTTCCATCGCGCCCGGTGGTTCGCCACCAGTCGCCCCGCTTCTCCTGGGTCACCTCCAGCGGGAACTCGTTGACAAGACTCGCCCACTCCTGCGGGCTGTCGATCTCCCGGATTCGGGCCGAGGGTTCGACCTCGACCGGGTGGACGCGGGCCCGGCTCCACCCCATGTGATCCTCGGTGGTGTGTGGTGCCAGGGGGCCGACCGTCTCCCGGATTCGGGAGGTCCAGGCGATCCCGGCGAACACCGGCGCGGTCCACCACCGACCGGTGGTGGACCGCCAGTGGGGGTTGTCCGTGCCCGCGGACATCTTCTCCCTGATCTGATCCCGCCATTTCCTGAGCTGCGGGCGGGCGTCCCCGAGCGAGTCCACCGGCATCCAGTTGTCGAACAGGAGCTGGACGATGTTCTGGCCGGTCCTGTCGACGGGGTCGGACCACCAGTTCGTCGCGGGATTCTCCGAGAGGGCTCGGGCGATCGGGCGGAGTGTGGCCACCATGTCGGGGCGCGCGAGGCCCTCTCGGTCGTCGTCCGGTTCCTGCCAGTAGACGGCCTTCCACACGCCGGCGCTGAGTTCACCGAGGATCCTCGGCTCACTTAGTGAACGGACCTGTTCAGCCCGGACCGTGCCGAACTCGTCGATGCGCTGCTGAGCGGTCAGCCGCCACCAGTCGGTGCCGGGAGCGGCCGCCTCGGCCACGGCCGCGCACAACGCGCGGCCGTACGGCCCGTCCAGCAGGGACCCACCCGCGACGCTCATCAGCTCAGTCGAACTGCGGGGCCTCGGTGCGGCTGCGCTTGAGCTCGAAGAAGTAGGGGTACTCCGCGAGCAGGGCGGCGCCGTCGAAGACCTTGCCCGCGTCCTCGCCGCGCGGGATGCGCGTGAGGACGGGACCGAAGAAGGCCACGCCGTCCACGTGCACGACCGGGGTGCCGACCTCGTCGCCCACCGGGTCCATGCCACGGTGGTGCGAGGCGCGCAGCTCGTCGTCGTACTCATCCGACGCCGCCGCGGCGGCGAGACCCGCGTCCAGTCCGGCGGCCTCGAGCGCCTCGGTGATCACCGTGGGGTCCTCGATCCCCCGTCCCTGGTCGTGGATGCGGGTGCCGAGCTCGGTGTACAGCCGGCCCAGGACCTCCTGGCCGTGACGCTGTGCGGCGGCGATCGCGACCCGGACCGGGCCCCAACCGCGTGTCATCAGCGCGAGGTAGTCCTCGGGCAGGTCCCGGCCGTCGTTGAGGACGGACAGGCTCATGACGTTCCAGGTCAGCTCGATGTCCCGGACCTTCTCCACCTCGAGAATCCAGCGGCTGGTGACCCATGCGAAGGGGCACAGGGGGTCGAACCAGAAGTCGACGGAACGGGTGGCGTCGGAACCAGAAGATGTCATGACCCCATCCTCCTCGTCCGGGTCCCCGACTGCCACCCCGCCCCGGGTGGTAGGACTGGGGCCACCACCCCCGCCCAGGAACCGAGGACCTCCGATGCGCTCGCTCAATCTCACCCGTTCCGACGCCGCCGCCAGGGCGGAACTGCTCGACGTGGACACCTACGAGGTGGACCTGGACCTCACCGACGGCTCCGGCGGGCCGGGATCCGGGACGTTCCGGTCCCGCACGGTGGTCCGGTTCGCATGCTCCCGACCCGGGGCGGAGACGTTCATCGATCTGAGGTCGGCGCGGATCCGGTCGGTGACGTTGAACGGACGGGACCTGGAGACCGGGGACTATGACGACGAGGTGGGGCTGACGCTGCCCGACCTGCAGGAGACCAACGAGCTCGTCGTGGACGCCGATCTGGCCTACACCTCCACCGGCGAGGGCCTACACCGCATGGTCGATCCCGTGGACGGGGAGGTCTACTTCTACTCACAGTTCCAGACCGCCGACGCCAAGCGGGTGTTCGCCTGCTTCGACCAGCCCGACCTCAAGGCCCGCTACACGCTGACCGTCACCGCCCCCGCCTCCTGGGTCGTGGTGGCCAACACCCCGGCCGGCGAGTCCCCGGGCGAGTCGGGAGCGGTCGTGCACCGGTTCGAGCAGACGGAGATCCTGTCGACGTACCTCGTGGCCCTGATCGCCGGCCCCTATCACGTGGTCGAGGACTCCTACGTCGACGAGCACGGGACCATTCCACTACGACTGTTGTGTCGTGCGTCGCTCGCCGGGTACCTCGACTCCGATCGGCTGTTCACCGAGACCAAGGAGGGCTTCGGGTTCTATCACCGCGAATTCGGCATGCCGTACGCGTTCGGCAAGTACGACCAGATCTTCGTGCCCGAGTTCAACGCGGGGGCCATGGAGAACGCCGGGGCCGTGACGTTCCTCGAGGACTACGTCTTCCGCTCCCGCGTCACGGCCTACCGCTACGAGCGGCGCAACGAGACGGTGCTGCACGAGATGGCCCACATGTGGTTCGGCGACCTGGTGACCATGCGCTGGTGGGATGACCTGTGGCTCAACGAGTCGTTCGCGACCTTCGCCTCCGTCCTGGCCCAGGTGGACGCCACGCAGTACACCGACGCGTGGACCACGTTCGCCAACGTGGAGAAGGCGTGGGCGTACCGGCAGGACCAGTTGCCCTCCACCCATCCCGTGGCGGCCGACATGACGGACCTGGAGACGGTCGAGGCCAACTTCGACGGGATCACCTACGCCAAGGGCGCGTCCGTGCTCAAGCAACTGGTGGCGTACGTCGGACGCGAGCCGTTCCTGGCCGGCCTGCGCGCCTACTTCGCCGAGCACGCCTTCGGCAACGCCGAGTTCGACGACCTCCTGCGGGCCCTCGAGGCCTCCTCCGGCCGCGACCTGTCCGACTGGGCCGAGCAGTGGCTGCGGACCACAGGCATCAACCCGATCTCGGTGGAGGTGGACACCGCAGACGACGCCCAGGCGACGATCTCCGAACTGACCATCGTGCAGGGACCCGCCGCCCCGGGTGCCGGGGAGCTGCGCACCCACCGTCTGGGGGTCGGCCTCTACAGCCGTAACGACTCGGGCGCGCTGGTGCGCACCGCGTTCGCGGAGCTGGACGTGGACGCCGAGCGCACGACCGTCCCGGACATGTCCGGCCTTCCCGTTCCCGACCTGATCCTGCCCAACGACGCCGACCTGACGTACTGCTCGGTGCGCCTCGACGAGCGCTCCCTGACCACTGTCCTGGGCTCCATCGAGGACGTGACGGACTCGCTCGCCCGGACCCTGTGCTGGTCCGCACTGTGGGAGATGACCCGGGAGGCCCGGCTCCCGGCTCGCCGGTTCGTCGAGGTGGTCACCCGCGCGGCCCCGCGCGAGGCCCACATCGGCGTGGTCCAGCGCGTGCTGGCCCAGGCGCAGTCCGCGCTGTCCAGGTACGCCGACCCGGACTGGGCGGCCGCCACCGGCTGGCCGGAGTTCTCGGACGCGATGCTGGCGGCGGCCCGGGCCTCCGAGGCCGGGTCTGATCACCAGTTGGCGTTCCTCGCCGCCCTGTGCAACTGCCCCGTGGGGGCCGACCAGGCGCATGTTCTGGCATCACTCCTCGACGCCGGCCCGGACGAGGCGGGACTGCCCGGCCTGACCCTCGACACCGACCTGCGGTGGACCGTCCTGACCGCGCTCGTGGCCGCGGGCGCCGAGAACTCCGACCGGATCGATGAGGAACTGGCGGCGGATGACACCGCCGGAGGCGCCCGTCGCGCGGCGACCGCCCGGGCCGCCCGGCCCACCGTCGGCGCGAAAGAGGAGGCCGAGGCGCTGCTCACCGCGACCGGAGACGACGCCCCGAGCAACGCCCTGGTGCGCGCCACCCTGCTGGGCATCGACCTGCCGGGCCAGGAGCACCTGCTCGCCGGCCTGTGCGAGCGGTACCTCGACGACGTGACCGCACTGTGGAAGGCGCGGTCCGGTGACCTCGCCAAGACCGTCGCCGCCGGGTTGTTCCCGGCGTGGTCGGTGGACGCCGACACCGTGGCCCGCTTCGATGCCGTGATCGCGGACACCTCCCGCCCGGCTGCCCTGCGCCGGATCCTCGCCGAGCAGAACGCGGACCTCACCCGCGCTCTCGAGGCCCGCGCCGTGGATGCCGCAGCCGCGGGCTGAGCCCGGGTGCGGCGCTCGTCCGGGGGCCACGTCGAGACGCCTGCCCGGACGGGCGGCAGTGGCGGGATTACACGACACTGTGGCCGTCCCGGTGGCCGAACTGTCAGGCTGGACTCGTGGTGTCCGAGAATGGCTTCTACGCACGCATGTTCCGACGGCACGCTCATCCGGTCAGTGCCTGGTCGCGACTCCTGAGGGCACCGCTGCTACTGGTGCCGTTGTGGACTCGCCGCTGGTGGTTGTACGTGCCCATCGGCGCGTGGTTCGCGGTCAATCCGGTGATGACCCCGCCGGCTCACGACACGTCGTCGTTCGCGACCCGCGCGATCCTGGGCGAGGAGTCCTGGACTCGGGATCCCCGGTCCGAGCCGATGATCCTGGCACTGACGGTCATGGCGAGTACGTCGCTCATGGGCGCAATGGTGGCCGGCTATCGGCACAGGATGACTGGCGCGGTCGCCTGCACCGGGATGTTCGAGGCGGTGACGTTGATGCAGTGGAGGCTGTGGGCGGACCGATTCACGCGCGAGACCAGTCAGACGACCGGACCGCCCCTGTAGCTGCTCGGATACATCTCCTGTCGGTGCCGCTACAGCGGTGCGGGTAGTTCTCCGCCACCACACACGCCGAGTAGTGCGATCTGCGAAGCCACCGAGAGCGGATCAGTCGTCACTCGCGTCTCTGACGACGAGCGGCGTGAGTGTCTCGTACATGCGGATCGCTACGGCCGCCGCCGACGCCGAACTGACGGCGGCGGCGGCCCACACGGCGGCGTGCATACCCATGGCGTCGGCGACGATCCCCCCGAACACCGCGCCGACCGCGTAACCCAGGTCGCGCCACACGCGGTAGACACCGACGGCTCGTCCCCGCCACACGGGGTGGGCAACGTCGCCGATCGCGGCCAACAGCGTCGGATAGACCATCGCGGTCCCGGCTCCCAGGATCATGGTGCCCACCGCCCACATTCCGAATCCGTTGCCGAGCGCGATGACGACCAGGGCGGCCGCCTGGGTGGCCATCCCCACCGAGATCAGGTGCTTGCGACCGACCCGGTCCGAGATTGCGCCGGTGAACAGCTGCCCCACTCCCCAGACGGCCGGGTAGAGCGCGAACAGCAGTCCGATCTGCCCCACGGTCAGACCCGCGGTGGCGAACAACAGGGGGAACAGCCCCCAGGACAGGCCGAAGTTGAGGTTGTTGACGAGCCCCGCCTGGCTCGCCGAGGACAGGGCCGGCTCTCGGAAGCTGGTCTGGATCGCGATCTCCCGGTCTGTCATGTCGGCATGGAGATGGTCGTGCAGTCCGTCCGGGCGGGCGGTGTGCCGCCCCGCGTCCAGGAGTGCGTGGTCGCGCGTCTCGCGGACGAAGATCCCGGACAGCACCAGAGCCAGGGCCGTGTAGGCCACACCGACAAGGAACGGCGCCGGTCGCAGGCCGTACTGCCCCGCGAGGTAGCCGGCGAGCAGTGAGGTCACCGCGACCGCGCCGTAGCCTGCCGCCTCGTTGAGTCCCATCGCCAGACCGCGCTGCCGGGGTCCGACGAGGTCGATCTTCATCACCACGGTGGTGGACCAGGTCAGTCCCTGGTTGATGCCCAGCAGGATGTTGGCGGCCACCACCCAGGTCCAGTCGGGTGCCCAGATGAGCATGAGTGGCACCGGGATGGCGAAGAGCCACCCGACCAGCAGGACGGGTTTGCGGCCGTATCGGTCGGAGAACGTCCCGGCGAAGTAGTTCGCGATCGCCTTGGTGACACCGAAGGCCGCGACGTAGGTGAAGATGAAGGTGTAACCGGTCAGGCCGAAGAGTTCCGTGGCCAGCAGGGGAAGCACGGTCTGCTGCTGACCCACCATGCCGCCGACCAGCGCATTGATGGCGACGAGCAGAGTGAACTGGGCGGCGTTGGCTTTGAGACCGAGCTCGGGGGTTCGTTCGCTGCGCATGCTCTCCTCCTCGCGATCGACCGCGTTCGGGCCGTGTCGCCTCTATCGCGTTCCGCTCCCCTGGTGAGTGAGAACCGACGGCTCGGCTCGACCTCCGTCGACCGCAGCGGGCAGCGGTCGACGGCTACGACGCAGACGGCGGCGACAAACGCCAGCAGAGCGACCGTGCCGAGGATGATCGATGCGGCGGGGAAGGGTAGTTCCTGGGACAGGACGAAGGCGCCCATGAGCAGGACGAAGTAGCCGAAGCCCTTTCTCGGGGCCTTCTCCGGGACGATGCTCGGGGTGTCAGGGGGGCGGGGTGCCCGAGGCCAGGGCGTCGCGCAGGTCGGCCGGCCCCCCGGGGTGCTGAGGTGGGTGCGTCGGGTCAGACGGTCGCGAGGTTGCGCTCGGACCAGGCGGCGTAGCTGCCCTCGAGTTCGACCACGCGGTAGCCGGCGCGGCGCAGGGCGCTGGCCGCCACGGAGTTGCGGACGCCGCTCTGGCAGTAGGTGACGATCGGACCGTCGGTGGGGAGCTGGTCGAGGTTCCACAGGACGCGGCCGCCGCTGAGCTGCTCGGAGCCCGGGATGTGGCCGTCGGAGTGCTCGGTCTTGTTGCGCACGTCCAGGACCATGGCCGAGTCGAACGAGGCGAGCTCGTCCGGCCCGATCATCTCGGGGGTCGTCGTGGGCAGGCCCTCGAAGCTGGTCGTGTATCCGGTGACCGTGTCGATACCGACCCGCATCAGGTGGTCGCGGTACTGGCCGGCGACCTCCTCGTCGGGGGCGAGGACGACCAGGGGGGTGTCCTCCTTCTCGGGGTCGTAGACCCAGGCGCCGAACGAGGCCGCCTTGTCGACGCCGGGGATGTTGAGCGCCCCGGGGACGGTGCCGGCGTGGACCTCGTCCTGGCCACGGGTGTCGACGACGACGACCTCGTTCGCCTCGAGGGCGTCGGCCAGCTCGGTGGAGCCGAACTCGCGCAGCGGGGCCAGCGGCCCGAGCACCGCCGGGCCCTGCTTGTTCTGCCGCTTCATCCGGCCGAAGTAGGCGTGCGCGTCCGGCTGACCGTCGAGCAGCTCATCGACGAAACCCTGCTCGTCGTCACGCTCGACGTACCCCGCCCACCAGGCGTAGCGCCGCTCGTAACCGACGCTGGTCGACGGCAGCGCGCCCAACGCCTTGCCGCAGGCGCTGCCCGAACCATGGCCCGGGAAGACCTGGACATGATCCGGCAGCGTGACGAACGACTCCTTGAGGCTGCGGAAGATCTGCGTGGCGCCGGCGAAACGGGTGTCCACCCCGCCCGCCGCCTCATCCAGCAGATCCGGCCGGCCCAGGTCACCGGAGAACACGAAGTCACCGGTCAACATGTACCCGGGAGCATCGGCGAACGCGCCGTCGGTGATGAGGAACGACAGATGCTCCGGCGTATGACCCGGCGTGTGCACGGCCTCGACCGTGATGTTGCCCAGCGTGAGCTGGTCACCGTGGTGCAGGCGCTCCGCGGCGAAACCGTACTGCCAGTCCTCGCCACCCTCACCGGAGACATAAACGGTCGCCCCGGTGGCCTCCGCCAGCTCACGGGTCCCGGACAGGTAGTCGGCGTGGATGTGGGTCTCGGTCACCGCGGTGATCGTCATCCCGTGCCGCGCGGCCAGATCCAGGTACTCGCGGACATCGCGACGGGCGTCGACCACCATCGCCTCGTTCTTGGCCTGGCAGCCGATGAAGTAACCGGTCTGCGCGAGGTCCTCGTCGTAGATGCGTTCGAGAAGCATCGAGATCTCCTTGTCGATCGGGTTCCCTGCGAGGGGCGTGCCACGACTCTACATACCCCAGGGGGTATAGACAACATGCCCCCAGGGGCATCGTCCAGCGGGCTCGGAGGGGCCCGGGGCACGTGCAGGCAAGGCAGTGTCCGAGCATTCGACCGTCCGGCATCACTCGACCCCGCTGTCGGCGCCGGAGATCAGGCCTGTCCGGACGGTCGACGATCCGCCCGCCCACCCCCCGCCCCTGCCGACGAGGAGATTCGCCACGGCAGCCAACGGGACAGGGCGGGAGAGCCCGCAGCCAGAACACAGGGAAAACTAGTCAAAACACCCCCCGGGGTATATGGTGAGGGAACTTCGCACCTCTGGCAGGAGACCCCCATGCAACTCGACAGCGTCGAACTGACACCCACACTCAACCGGCTCAAGCGCGCTCAAGGGCAGCTGGGAGCCGTGGTACGCATGATCGAGGAGGGCCGCGACTGCACGGACATCGTCACCCAGCTCTCGGCGGTGTCCAAGGCTCTGGACCGGGCCGGTTTCGCGATCATCGCCAGCGGCCTCGAACAATGCCTGACCAACCCCGGGGAGGACCTGGACAGACGGGACCTGGAGAAGCTGTTCCTCTCCCTGGCCTGACCCCCGCCGAACCTGACTCCCTGGAATCCGGAAGTGGCAATACCGTCGACGAACCATCGAAGGGACCATTCATGACCTACACCCGCACCATCACTGTCCCGATGCCCTACGAGCAGGCCCTGGAGCGTACCCGCGCCGCCCTGGCCGACCAGGGTTTCGGCATCCTGACCGAGATCGACGTCAATGCGACCTTCAACACCAAACTGGGCGAAGAGGCAGCCGAGGCCGTGGGCGACTACGTGATCCTGGGAGCCTGCAACCCCGGCCTGGCCAGCAAGGCTCTCGCCGCCGAGCCGCAGCTCGGCGTCCTGCTGCCGTGCAACGTGGTGGTACGCCGCGGCAGAGACGAGGGGCAGACCACTGTGGAGGCCATCGACCCGCAGACCATGGTCCAGCTCAGCGGCAGCCCGCAGGTGCGTGAAGTCGCCGATGACGCCGACGCACGGTTGCGTGCCGCCCTGTCGGCGATCAGCGAAGCCGGCCCCGCACAGAGCTGAGGCCAGCCCCGCCCACCACAACCCCGACATGGACGTCTCATCAATGATGAGGCGTCCATGCCCCGCTCCCGGGGAGCTCGGTAAAGCTGTCCCGATTCACCGCTGCCTGCGCTGCAACAGAGGCGTCACCCGACTGCTCACCGAAGTAGGCGACGTCAGCGAACCGCCAACGCCCACCTCGATCCGGATCAGGCCGCGTCGAGGTACAGGTAGTCCTCCCAGTACGGGCCGATCTCCCTGAGCTGGGAGACGAGCCGCCACGTCCGCCCCCTCGGGGCCACCAACGGCACCCGCAGTTCCCACCCCAGTTCGGACAGGAGCTTGTCGGCCTTCCGGTGATTGCACGGCGCGCAGGAGGCCACACAGTTCTCCCACACGTGTTCGCCCCCGCGGCTGCGCGGGATCACGTGGTCGACGGTGGTCGCGCGGGCGTTGCAGTACCCGCACCGGTGGGAATCACGGTGCATCAGGGCGGCCCGCGTCATGGGCACCTGCGCCCGGTACGGGATCCGCACGTACTCGCGGAGCATGATCACCGAGGGCACGCGAACGGCCGTGTCGACCGACCGGACCAGGATCTCGTCCGGGTGATCGTGGACCACCACCGCTTTCCCCCCGAGCAGCATCACCACGGCGCGGCGGGCGGGGAGGGCGGTGAGGGCCTCGTAGCCGGCGTTGAGCAGGAGAACGCGGGGCGCAGCGGCCAGCGGGACGTGCGGGTCCGGGACAGGCTCAAGCCGAACTGGGGGTCGTGACCCCGGTTGTCGGTACTCCGAATTCTCGCGCACGGCTGTGCCCATGGTCGGTCTCCGCTCGTCTGCTCCGAGCCCAGTGCAGCACTGTCAACCGGGCCCGTAGTGAACCTCGCCTGCAACGATGATGCACCTTCGATGAACACTTCGCGCGCGATCACCGCCTACCGGTTGTCACCGGTGTCCTCCCGCCCGCCACCGACGGGTGGTGGATCGGACCCCCGGGCGGATCCCACGGGCATGATGGGGAGCATGAGCAGCACTACCTTCTATGACGAGATCGGCGGCGCGGAGACGTTCCGGAAGCTGGTCCACGAGTTCTACCTGCGGGTCGACGACGACCCCGTGCTGCGCCCCCTGTACCCGGAGGAGGACCTGGGTCCGGCCGAGGACCGAATGCGGATGTTCCTCGAGCAGTACTGGGGTGGCCCCACCACCTACTCGGAGCAGCGGGGTCACCCCCGGCTGCGGATGCGCCACAACCCCTTCCGCGTGGACCGCGCCGCTCACGACGCCTGGCTCACGCACATGCTCGCCGCCGTGGACACGATCGACCGCGAGACCATGGACGACGAGCACAGGGCGGCGATGGTCGAATACCTCACCCGTGCCGCCGCGATGATGGTCAACACCCCGGAGGACATGTGACCTCCCCGGCCCACGCGACCCGTCCGTGGGAGGACATGGTCCTCTACCAGATCTACCCGCGCTCCTTCGCCGACTCCGACGGCGACGGCACCGGTGATCTGCAGGGCGTGATCGACCGCGTCGGCTACCTGGAACTGCTCGGCGTGGACGGGGTGTGGCTGTCCCCCATCATGCGCTCCCCCGGCGCGGACCACGGCTACGACGTCTCGGATCCCCGCGACGTGGATCCGTTGTTCGGCGACGTCGAGACGCTGCGCCGGCTGGTGGAGGCGCTGCACGCCGCGCGGATGGTCCTGATCATGGACCTGGTGCCCAACCACACGAGCGTCGAGCACCCCTGGTTCGCCGCCGCCGTCGAGGCCGGACCCGGCAGCCCCGAGCGCGAGCGCTACTTCTTCCGCGACGGGCTCGGTGAGGACGGCTCCCGGCCACCCAACAACTGGCCCTCGGTGTTCGGCGGACCGGCCTGGACCCGCGTCACCGAGCCGGACGGGACGCCCGGGCAGTGGTACCTGCACCTCTTCGCCCCGGAGCAGCCGGACCTGGACTGGTCGCACCCCGACGTGGGCGACGACCTGGAGGAGACCCTGCGCTTCTGGCTCGACCTCGGGGTCGACGGGTTCCGGATCGACGTGGCGCACGGTCTGGCCAAGCCGGCCGACCTGGCCGACCTGCCGGACGACGTGGAGATCGCACAACTCGTCGTCGACGAGCGCGACGCCCGGTGGGACCGGCCCGGCGTCCACGACGTCCACCGGCGGATCCGCGCCGTCGTCGACGAGTACGCGGGCGCGGCGACCTTCGGCGAGGTGTGGGTGGGCCCGGCCGACCGGTTCGCCCGATACCTCCGCCCCGACGAGCTGCACTTCGCGTTCCACTTCCCACTGACCGGTGCCCCCTTCGAGGCCGGCGCGGTGCGCGAGGCGATCGACGCCACGTTCGAGGCCTCCCGCATCGCCGACTCGGCCCCCACCTGGGCGTTGTCCAACCACGACGTGGTCAGAGAGGTGACCCGGTACGGAAACGGCGCTCTGGGCACCGCCCGGGCCAGGGCGATGCTGCTGGTGGAGCTTGCCCTGCCCGGGATCACGTTCCTCTACGCGGGGTCCGAGCTGGGTCTGCCGAGCGACTTCTCGATCCCCCACGACCGGCTGACCGACCCCACCTGGGAACGCAGCGGGCACGCCGAGATGGGTCGCGACCACTGCCGCGTCCCCATCCCGTGGGAGGGCTCCACGCCGCCCTACGGCTTCTCGACCACCGATCACACCTGGCTGCCGATGCCGGGCGACTGGGGCCGCCTGACTGTCGAGGCCCAGATCGAGGACCCGGATTCCACGCTGTCGTTGTACCGGGCGGCCATCGAGACCCGGCGGTCGCTTCCGGGCCCGCGATCGGCGTCGGTCGAGTGGTACGGGGCGCCCTCCGGATGCCTGGCGTTCCGCCGCGACGATGGCGTGGTGTGCGCGCTCAACGCCTCCGCCCGATCTGTGCCACTGCCCCTCGGCGAGGTCCTGCTCTCCTCCGGGCCCCTCTCCTCAGGCCTACTCGACTCGGAATCCCCCACCGGCGAGATCCTCCCGCCGGACACCGCAGTATGGTTACGACCACACTAAGAACGGGGATTAACCATGAGGTTGGCGGAGAAGACAGCGGTCGTCACCGGCGGCGCCGGCGGGATCGGCAGGGGCATCGTCCGGGCGTTCGTCAAGGAGGGAGCCCGCGTACTCGTCGTCGACATCAACGACGCGGCCGGCCGCGCCCTGGTCGACGAACTGGGTGAGAGCGTCCGGTACCTGGCGGCGGACATCTCGGTCGAGGACAACGCCCGCATGATCGTCGAGACGGCCGTCGAGCACTTCGGACGGCTCGACATACTGGTCAACAACGCCCACGCGTCACGCCAGGCGCCGCTGGTGGAGACCACCCGGGAGATGCTGGACCTGTCGTTCGACACGGGGTTCTACCCCACCTTCTGGCTGATGAAGGCCGCGCATCCGCACCTGGCCACCGCGGGTGGCTCGGTGATCAACTTCGCCTCCGGCGCCGGCATCGAGGGCAGCCCCACCCAGGCCTCGTACGCGGCGGCCAAGGAGGCCATCCGCGCCGTCTCCCGGGTGGCGGCCAACGAATGGGCCCGGGACGGGATCAACGTCAACGTGATCTCGCCGCTGGCCCTGACCGAGGGGGTCGAGGCGTACATCGAGGCCAACCCCGGTATCGAGAAACACCTGCTGGCCGGGACCCCGATGCGCAGGTTCGGCGACCCCGAGGCGGACATCGGCCGCGTCGCGGTGTTCCTCGCCAGCGAGGACGCCCGCTACGTGACGGGGCAGACGCTCATGGCGGACGGCGGCACCGTCAAGCTCCGCTGACGCGCAACCGCGGCAGGATCACGTCGCGGACCGTCTCCGGGTTGCGTTCCACCACCACCCAGCGGCGGCCCAGGTCGCGGGCCGCCACGGCAGTGGTTCCGGAGCCGGCGAACAGGTCCACCACCAGGTCGTCCGCCTCGGTCGCCAGTTCCACGATCCGCCGCATCAGCGCCTCCGGCTTGGGCGTGCGGAAGCCGTCGACCCCCGCGCTGCGCAGCTCCGCGCGGGCGGTGTCGGTGGACCCGATCTCCTGGGCCAGCCAGATGGACTTGAGCTTCTTGATCCGGCCCACCTCGTGCCGGTCGCGTTGGTAGACGTCGACCCGCGGCCCGGCCCGACCCCGCACCGTCCGACAGACCAGTTCGTCGCTCCGCTCCTGCGCGCGATCGCGCGACCAGCGCCACACTGCCGGACTGAGGTCGCCGAACACCGGGAGGATCTCGGTGAGCCCGGGCGCGGGGTCCACGGAGACCTCACCGGTGTCCGGGTCGCCGTAGAGCGGGTAGGTCATGGTGGGCGTGGTGCGCGGGTTGAACCGCTTGTTGGTGTTGCGCAGCGGCAGCAGACGGTAGTTGACCCCGTCCTCGGCGGTGTGCGGGAAGTCGGAGGGGTCGACGGCGGAGGCGACCCCGCCGGCCAGCCGGACTCGCTCGGGATCCCGCGCGTACACCATCAGTCGGTCGTGGGATCCGGCGAAGAACCGGTCGAGCTGACGCCCCTTGGGGTTGCTCTCCACGGTGAGGTCGGCGATGAAGGCATCCGAGCCGAACACCTCGTCGAGCACGCAGCGGACGCGGTGGGCCTCCGCGTCGTCCAGGTGCACCCAGACGGTGCCGGTCTCGGCGAGGAGCCCGCGCGCCACCACCAGTCGGTGCTCGATGTATCCCAGCCACCGGTGTCGCGGCATGTTGTCGTGGTATCCGTCGAAGCGGCCACCACGGTTGTACGGCGGGTCGAGGTACACCAGCTGGGCCGCGCCCGTGGTCCCGAGGCCGAGCTCGCCCAGAACGTCACCGACCTCGGCGATCCGCGCCCCGTCGCCGCCCAGGACGGCGCCGGTCACCCGCCCGCCGGCATCCCGGACCAGAGTCGCGACCTCCGGTGCCGGCCCGTGCTCTCCCGGGACCTCGGGCTCGCCCCTCCCGGGCCAGGAGACCGAGAATCCCGGTGGCGTCATCGCGGCTCGAGAGTGAGCGAATCGGTCCGGCGGAACGCCGTGCCGTAGCGGGCGTCCACCCGGAGCCACGCCCCGCGCTCACTCACCCGGACCGGTTCACCCTCCGGTGCGCGCCCTGCCCGCTCGGGCACGAACCCACACATCACTATGGAGAACACGGTCCGCATGTCCACTCCCACGGGACTGTCGGTGTCCGCGCGCACGGTGAGCACCTCCTGGTCCAGCAGCGAGGGCGGCAGGCCGGCCGGCCCGGCGTTCTCGCGGGCTGCGCCGCGACCGGACTCGGTCAGATCCAGCAGGACCTGGGCCGGGATCGCCTCGAGCATCTGGAAACCGTCGGTCGGCGGGAGCAACCCCTGCCAGGAGGAGGTGAGGGGCATCCCGGGGTCGACGAGACCGGCGGTGTCGCCGCGTGGCAGCAGGTCGAGTTCGGTGAGCAGGTGGTCGGCTCCGCACACCACGTCGCCACCCGGGCAGTGTCCACCCACTGCGCGGACCACCAGGGCGCCGAAGGGCGTCCGGGACCACACTCGCATCCGTCCGTCGTCACCGCTGGTCAGACGGACCACCGCCGCCTCGTCGAGCCTGAGGAGCCGGCGCAGGAGGGTCCGCAGGTCATCCCGGTCGGCGGGGTCGGGCACGGCGATCATGTCGTCCCCCGTCCCGCCGACTCCCTCCGCCCCGCCGGCGCCCGGCAGGGTCACGCCGGAGCCCCGTGGCGGAACTCCATCAGGTGCTCCCGCTCGGCCGGCGTGAACCGACGCGGCCGCTGGGTGGCGAGGTCGAACGCGGCGATGGTGGCCGTGCAGTCGACCGCCGCGGGCGCCGAGTCTCCGGTGGCGCGCCCACGGACCTCGTGACGGGCCACGAACATGGCGGCGCCGACCTTCTCGCACCACATGCGCACCCGGATCGGGCCGTCGGCGCGCGTGATCTGGCCGCGGTACTTCACGGCGAGCTCGGTCATCACCGCGCCGGCGGTGAGGGTGGCGGTGGGGATGCCCTCCTCGAAGAGCCACGGGATGCGGGCCTCCTCGAGGAGCGTGATCATCCGCGCGTGGTTGACGTGGTGGTAGAGGTCCTGATCCGACCATCGGACGGGCAGCGCCGCGGTGAACACGCGCCGTCCCGGCTCACCGGAGGCACCGAGCGGTCCCCCGGCCTCGTAGACGAGCTGCTCGGTCACTCCGCGGGCCCCTCGTCGGTGATCGCGGCGCGCTGGTGCGCGGCCTCCAGGACATGACGCACCCCGGTGGGGATCTCCACGGCCGTAGAGGTGGAGGCGTCGTAGGCGACCATCACCACGCGCAACGCGCAACAGACCTCGCCCGCGGCGTCGAAGATCGTCTGCCTGATCTGGTACGAGGTGGTCCCGACGTGTTCCACCTCGATCTCCACGTCCACGGACGTCGAGTCCCGCAGCACCGGACGGAGGTGGTCGATCTCGACCCGGCGCACGACCTGCGGCAGGTTGCCGAGCCCGAACGGGCCGAAGCGGCTGCGGACGAACAGGATCCGCGCCTCCTGCGCGTACTCGATGTACTTGACGTTGTTGACGTGCCCGAACTGGTCGAAGTCCGCCCACCGCACCTGCAGGGTGCAGCGGAACGTCCCCCGGTCCGGGGTCTGCTCACCGGGACTCATCTCGCCTCCTCGCGCTCACCGAGCAGCGCCGCGCGCTCCTCGGGACTGATCTCGAGTGTCGTGGTCTCGTCCGGTGCCGTCACCACCAACACGGTGTCGACGACCGCGCACGGTTCCGGGCCCGTGGAATCCGACCCGATCGAGGTCCTCATCGTGAACGAGGTCCGGCCGACCCGGAGGACCTCGACGTCCACCCACACGCTCGTGGCGCCGTACCCGATGACCCGGCGGAAGTCGATCTCCATCCACCGCGCCAGCGAGATCGGCACCCGTGACCCGGGGACGCCGAACTTGTCCCGGAACCACATCAGTCTGGCGTCCTGGGAGAACTCCTGGAACCGCACGTTGTTGACGTGCTTGCCCACGAAGTCCGCGATGCGCAGGGGGATGTGGACCCGGTGGACGGCTCCGGGGGTCTGCGTGTCGGGCGCGGCGTGCGATCCCATGCGCGTCAGTCCCGCGTCAGCTTGCGGTGGGTGACCCGGTGCGGGCGGGCGGCGTCGGGGCCCAGTCGCTCGACCTTGTTCTGCTCGTAGCCCTCGAAGTTGCCCTCGAACCAGTACCACTGCCCCTCGGCGACGTTGCCCTCCCACGCGAGGATGTGGGTACAGGTGCGGTCGAGGAACCACCGGTCGTGCGAGATCACGACGGCGCAGCCCGGGAAGTCCTCGAGGGCGTTCTCGAGGCTGCCGAGGGTCTCGGTGTCCAGGTCGTTCGTCGGCTCGTCCAGCAGGATCAGGTTGCCGCCGACCTTGAGGGTCAGCGCGAGGTTCAGGCGGTTGCGCTCACCGCCGGACAGCACGCCGGCCTTCTTCTGCTGATCCGGGCCCTTGAAGCCGAAGGCGCTCACGTACGCGCGCGACGGCATCTCGTTCTGGCCGACCTCGATGAAGTCGTTGCCCTCGGAGACGACCTCCCACACCGACTTCTCGGGGTCGATGTTCGCGCGGGACTGGTCCACGTAGCTCAGCTTGACCGTGTCGCCGACCCGCACCGAACCCGCGTCCGGCTCCTCGAGCCCGACGATCGTCTTGAACAGGGTGGTCTTACCCACACCGTTGGGACCGATCACGCCGACGATGCCGTTGCGCGGCAGGGTGAACGACAGATCCTTGATCAGGACGCGGTCGTCGAAGCCCTTCTGCAGCTTGTCCGCCTCGACCACCACGTTGCCCAGGCGCGGCGGGGTGGGGATCTGGATCTCCTCGAAGTCCAGCTTGCGGTGCTTCTCGGCCTCCGCCGCCATCTCCTCGTACTTGGCCAGTCGCGCCTTGGACTTGGACTGGCGGGCCTTGGCGCCGGAGCGGACCCACTCGAGCTCGGCCTTGAGGCGCTTCTGCAGCTTCTGGTCCTTCTTGCCCTGGACCTCGAGACGCTCGGCCTTCTTCTCCAGATAGGTGGAGTAGTTGCCCTCGTAGGGGTGCAGCTTGCCGCGGTCGACCTCACAGATCCACTGCGCCACGTGATCGAGGAAGTAACGGTCGTGTGTGACGGCCAGGACGGCGCCCGGGTAGGCGGCCAGGTGCTGCTCCAGCCACAGCACCGACTCGGCGTCGAGGTGGTTGGTGGGCTCGTCGAGCAGGAGCAGGTCGGGCTTGCTCAGCAGCAGCTTGCACAGCGCGACGCGGCGCATCTCGCCACCGGACAGGTGGGTGACGGGCGAGTCGCCCGGCGGGCAACGCAGTGCGTCCATGGCCTGCTCGATCTGGGAGTCCACGTCCCAGGCGTCCACCGCGTCGAGCTGCTCCTGGAGCCGACCCATCTCCTCCATGAGCTCGTCGGTGTAGTCGGTGGCCATCGCCTCGGCCACCGCGTTGTACCGGCGGATCTGCACCATGGTCTCGCCGAGTCCGTCCTCGACGTTCTCCTTGACCGTCTTGGTCTCGTCGAGCACGGGCTCCTGCATGAGGATGCCGACGCTGGCCTCGGGGTCGAGGAACGCCTCGCCGTTCGAGGGCTGATCGAGGCCGGCCATGATCTTGAGGATCGAGGACTTGCCCGCGCCGTTGGGCCCCACGACGCCGATCTTCGCACCGGGATAGAAGGACATCGTCACGTCGTCGAGGATCACCTTGTCCCCGTGCGCCTTGCGAACCTTCTTCATCGTGTAAATAAACTCGGCCACTTCTGCCCTCTCACCTGCGCAAATAGTTCACATCGCCGCGGCTGGACCGCGGGCACGACCCCCATGTTACGTGCCCACCCGCGGCCTCGGTGAGCACGGCGGAGGGCTACCCGCGGCCCTGCCGGTTCAGACCCGGACCGCCTCCGCGAACGCGCTGTCGGTGGCCCGCCCCTCCGGCGCGTCGTCGGCGTCCCGGGAGCCGATCTCCATGACGTCCTCCACGCCGTCCGCGCCCTGCGACTGCCCCGCCCCCTCCCCGTCGGGAGAGATGCCGGGCCCCTCCGGTTGGGCCCTGCGCATGGTCACGTCCATCCGCGACAGGTCCGGGCCCAGGGCGGTCACCCGCATCTCCAGGTCGCGCTGGATCCTGCCGTCCTTCTCGTACTCGTTGGTGAGAAGTCGACCCTGGACGATCACGCCGTCGCCCTTGACCAGTTTCCCCGACGCCCGCTGCGCCAGCCTGCCCCAGCAGTTGGCCGAGAAGTACAGGGTGCCGCCGGTCTTCCACTCCCCGGTGTCGCGGTCCTGGTAGCGGGTGTTGCTGGCCACCCGGAAGGAGAACACCGAGTCCTCTCCGACGCGGCGGGTGGTGGGGTCGGTGATCACGGTTCCGCGGACGGTGGTGTGGGTCTCGTTCATGGTCTCGCTCCTGTCACACTCGGACCGACCGTGCGTCGGCCTCGTGCTCCAGAGCGTGCCCCACCTCGTCGTCGTCGTATCCCGGTCGCACCGCTCGCGGTGCCCGCCCTGTGGAGGGGCGGGAGGGGTGTGGAACGGGGGTCCCGACGACGACGAGGTGGGCGCCTCTCAGGCCCGGCGGTCGGCGCGGGACATCTCACCGAGCATCTCGTTATAGGCCTTGAGCTCGGCGTCGTCGTCACGATCGGCCTGCCGCTCGCCGCGCCGCGCGTCCCGCATGTCGCTCTGGTACCACTGCCAGGCCAGAGCCAACATGACGATGAACAGCGGGATCTCCCCCGCCGCCCACGCGACGCCGCCTCCGACCTGCTGGCTCTGCAGGAGGTCCGGGATCCAGGGGAGCCCGATCCCGCCGTACCAGTTCTCGGCGAGCACGGTCTTGTAGTTCATCAGCATGATGCCGAAGAAGGCGTGGAACGGCAGCGAACTGAGCAGCACCATGAGCTTGTAGAGCGGCGAGAAGTGCCGCGGCGCCGCGTCGACCCCGATGATCACCCAGTAGAACAGGTAACCGCTGATGAGGAAGTGGACGTTCATGAACATGTGGCCCAGGTGCTCGGAGGCCAGAGCCTCGTAGAACCCGCCGAAGTAGATGATGTAGAAACCCGCCACGAATTGCACCGACGCGACGATCGGGTGGGTGAGGAACCGCGAGAGCGGGTTGTTGATGAACTCGACGATCCACTCGCGCGGCCCGGGTGGGTTCCCGCGCCCCGCCGCCGGGAGCGCCCGCAGCGCCAGGGTCAGCGGCCCGCCGAGCGCGAGGAGCACCGGCACGAGCATCGAGATGAGCATGTGCCCCACCATGTGGCTGGCGAAGTCGGCCATCATGTACATCCCCATACCGGAGCTGGTGGTGAGGAACAGCAGGACACAGCCGAGCACCCAGGCCACGGTCCGGCCCACCGGCCAGGAGTCGCCGCGGCGGCGCAGGGTGATCAGGCCCCACACGTAGAGGCTCAGCAGGACGACGGCGGCCAGGCCCAGCACCAGGTCGAAGCGCCACAACCCCAGCACGGTGCCGAAGGAGAACGGGCCGGGGAGCTCGAAACCCAGCAGCGCCTCCTGGCGGGTGGGGACGTAGAGCGGCGCCGGCGGCGGGGTGCGGCCGAGCGAGACCGAGAGCCCCATCGTGCCCGCCATCACCACGGCCTCGACCAGCCCGATCCGCAACAGGGTTCCGCGGTCGACGGGGGCGTTGGCCGATCTGGATTCGATCTTGGCGATGATCCGGCGGCGCATCGCCAGCCCGAACATCGCGAGCAGGACCAGCACCAGCGCCTTGGCCAGCACCAGCAGCCCGTAGGTCGAGGAGAACAGGTCGGCGGGGTGCAGCCGCACGAGCGCGTTGATGATTCCGGAGAACCCGAGCGCGACGATCGCGATGGTGGCCACCACCGAGTAGCGGCGCAGCGCCAGTGCCACGCGGGAGCCGCCCCGCATGGTGTGGGCGAGCACCGCGACCAGCCCACCCACGTAGAACGCCGCGGCGAACAGGTGGATGATCAACGAGTTGGTGGCGATGTCGTGCGCCGTGCTCCCGGAGGCGTGTCCCGTGGCCGCCACCGGCAGCAGCGAGAGCACCGAGACGCCCAGCCAGATCACCGACCAGCGCCAACTCAGGGTGAGCCGTTGACCGATCCCGGCCACCAGTGCGATCACCGCCGCCCACCGCCAGGACGAGGCCACGTCGATCTGGCTGATCGCCACGATCCACTGGTCCGGCGGCAGCGACTCCCAGAGGGTTCGGCCGGAGACGTCCGACAGGGTCAGCGGGATGAGCAGTGCCGCGGCCACCGCCCAGGCGATGTTGGCCCACGAGGAGATCCGCTGCGAGCGGTAGCCGTCCACGTCGAGGGTCTTGTCCTTCTGGGGCGGTGTGAAGAACGCCGCGAACAGGGCCGTCCCCACCGCCACCGCCGCGAGCAACTCGCCCATCGCGCGGACCGCCGGGAGCCCGGCCGTGGTGAGAACGCCCGGGTCCGGGACGCCCACCAGCGCGAGCGCCACCTCGGTGGACATGCCCGAGAGCGGGATCACCACCGCCGCGGCCACCACCGCGAGCAGGATCACCACGGGCACCACGCTGCGGGTCCTGAGCGGTCCGGCGGTGGTGGGTGTCGACTTGGACGACGTCATGGCCACCATCGTATTAACCCGATCGCCCCCGGGCCGATTCGCGGCTGCTGCGCACACCCCCGGATCGGCTACCATTCTTCCGGCGACGCCGGACGCGAGCGTCGCAGGCCTCCGTAGCTCAGTGGATAGAGCATCCGGTTTCTACCCGGCTGGTCAGGGGTTCGAATCCTCTCGGGGGCGCAAGGTTCACGCAGGTCAAGCGGCATTTATGCTGCGCGATTCGCAGGTCGTGCAACTGGCGTACAAGTTGCCTTGTGTTGGTCAATAGAAATGGCCCCGTAGCGCGGGAACGCTCGGGGCCAGCGACCAAGACGAGGTAACCGTCATGGCCAACAGCCAGCATCCCACACCGCCACCGCTCACGGGCGACGACATCACGCATTACCGCCACATCATCGCCGGCGGACCGACCAACACCCGGCAGAAGATCACAGTCGAGGTCGTGTCCCTCGTCGACAACGGCGTGGCAACGCCGCCGATCCTGTCCGTCCTCGGTGAGCTCGACATGAGCCCCGATCAGGCCGTCGAGCTCGCAGACGCGCTCACGAAGGCACGCACAGCCTGGGACACCGCGCACCAGTCGTGGATCGCGGGCCTCCGATGAGCGGCGACCAGTGGTGGACCAACGAGTCCGAGCACACCAACGACCACGGCGAAACCAGCCGGACCAGGTCACGCAGCACCGGCGTCGTCTGGGACGAATACGTCACCCACGACCAGGGCGGCAAGCGCCGCTACCGGGCACAGGTGTGGGTCATGCAGCACGACGACGAGGACGTGCCCACCATCTCCATGTGGACCCACAACGGCACCACGCCGCCGCCGGTCCTGTCCGTCGAGGAGTGCCGAACCCTCGGGTACGCGTTGCTCCAGGCGGCCGAGATGGTCGACCGCGAGCGCGACGCCATGATCCGGCAGATCCTCGACAACACCCCCTGAATCGCTCCCTGAGCCGTTTCCGTCCAACCGTGGCCCTCATTGACCACGGTTGGCGCGGTGATCGCTCAGCGTGCGATCTAGAGGGCGTTTTCAGGACGGTTCCGCCCCAAACCAACCGTCTCCCGTATGCACACCCCAGAACGGGCTGGGGCGCTCCCTGCATGGTCCGGCCGGACGTGCCAGGGGGTCACGACGAAGCTCGCACCTTTCCAGGGCGGGTTACTTGTCGTGCCGTGACGCGATAACGGGAAATGGCTCGTGGGAAATCGTGGGGAGGGGATCAAGACCCCGCCACCCGTAGGGTGTCCATGCCCTAACGGTGACCACCCAGCTCCTGTTACTAACAGCACCTGGACCACGGCGATAAGCACGTCGGTTGCAGCGGTGTCCGCGGACCTCAGGACAGCTCGGAAACTCTGGCCGGAGGACCCTCCCCCGTCCGCACCCAACTGACACCGTCAATCGAGTAGGTCACTGTGACGGGATAGCGCTCACCGAAGTGCCGTACCTCGTCGTCGTCTGCGCACTGATACGGATTCGGCACCCACTTGAGAACCGCAATTCCAGGTACGACCTCCTGGGGCAGTCTGGATGACTTCTGCGTGAGGACCGGGACCTCGACGTCAGTGACCACCACGTTCCCGTTCGTCTCGTTCACACCCGTCACCGCGAAACTCATCGCGTACAGGCCACTACGGCCATGAACGCGCACGTTCACGCTGAAGCGTGACGCCTGATCCTCCTGCGCCCTCAAGCGTCCGGCCCGCTCGAGATCAATTTGTCGGCGCTCATCCCGGAACACGTGCGCGGCCCACAACACCGCCGCAATCGTGCCGATCCCACCAACCCACTGGCCGATCGCACCCACCCAATCGGCAGATGCGCTCCCGGTCACCAGCCAGGAAACAATCCCACCCACGAGGAACCCGCCAACAGCGACAAGACCAAGAATCGCCGCGCCCGGACCCCGCTCACTCGCTCTGCTCATCCGAATAACGTACAACCGCCTCCGAGTCGCGCTAGGAGAAGCCCACGAACCCAACTAAATAAGGAACTCGCTTATAAAGGCGGGTGGGGACAAAGGTCTGCCAACGGCGAGGCCGGGCACCAGAACCGATCCCCAACACTCCGACCAGCACAACACCGAACAACCCTGTGGATATTCGGTGCGGGGAGGGAGGAGCCGTAAGCCGAGGGGTCTGTCCGTGTGCCCTTCGGGGGAGTCACCCCCCAGGGGCCGGTCCGCGTTATGCCACGTCGCGGACCGGCCGGGGTTCCCGCGGTGGCACTTCGCGGGAGTCTGTTGGTTACCGGCTTGGGAACACTGATTGGTAGCCGGCGTTTGCCATGCGGTCGCGCATGCGCATTGATTCCTCGGCTATTTGGTCGAGGTCGTCGGGTAGTTCGCCGGCGTTGCGGTCGAGCTGGCTTGCGGTGGCCAGTGTGAGGCGGTGCTGGTGGCGGTGGGCGCGGTAGAACTCGCGGGTGCGGCCGGGTCGGGTGTCGCCGTTGAAGGCGCCCTGCGGGATGGTTTCCCAGACTTGCGCCCACACCGTTTCGCGGGTGTCGGTGACTGCGGGGCGGATGATCTGGTTGGCTCGCATCTCGTGGACGATTGCGGCGATTGTGTAGACGTCGTCGAGGGCGGTGGCGAGGTCTTCCCATGCTCGGGCGAGTCTGCGGTCTCGCTTGAGCTGGTTGGCTCGTGGTGCCCAGTGGTGGTCCAGTGAGCGGACGCCGGGTGCGTCTCGCCTGGGTTCGGTTCCGAGGATGGAGTCGACTACGTCGGCGTGGGCGGATGCGTTGGCGACGGCCTGCCCGAACGGTGCCGATAGCCATTCGAGGATGGTGGTCTCGTCCTGGTCGCGGACGTGGGGCACGGCGGCGCCGCGGATGTTGATTGCCAGCCGGGAGGCGGGGGTGTGGGCGCCTTCGTTCATCTTGGCCTGGTGTTCGGCCTGGGTGATCTTGGTGACCGCTTCGGTGGGGTCGAGTGCTCCGTCGATGAGGGCGGTGGAGATTGCCTTGTAGGGCTTGTTCTGTTTGGCGTCCCATGCGGCCTTGTCGACTTGGTCGGCGAGGTCGAGGATGCGGCGGGCTTCGGTGAGTCCGTCGCTGGTGAACGGCTCGAGCCCGTAGGTGTCTGCGGCTCGCTCGAACAGGGCGAGCAGGGTCTTGGCGTCGGTGTGGCTCGAGGCGTCCCGGTAGGTGAGGTTCAGGCTGGGGGTCACTTGCCGCCCCCGAACATGCGGCCGCTGATCTTGTCGAGATCGGTCTCGGCGGCGGCGGGGTCGGGCTTGCTCTCTTCGGGGTCCCGGGTCATGGCGACGAATCCCTCGAACTCGGGCTTGCTCATGCTGGCGACGTACTCTTCGACGGCGCGGTGGAGGATTCCGATATCAGCGGACATGTTGTGTCTCCTTGCTGGTGGCGTATTCGTGAACGGTGTCGGGGTCGAACATGAGGGTCTGTCCCACCCGGCGGGCCTCGAGGGTGCCGGCGAGGCGTTGTGCCTGCCTTCTCGAGATTCCCAGCCGGTCGGCTACCTGTCCGGTGGTGAGCCACTGCTCTGAGTGTGGGCGTGGGGCGGGTTCGGGTATGTCCGCTAGGCGTGCGGCGGTCATTGCTTGTGCGGCGGCGTGGTCGAGTGCTGCGAGGACGGGGCCTGGGCGGGTGCCGTTGCGCCGCTTCTCTCGCACGGCTACGGCGACGCACCACCTGAGTGTTGCGAGGCTGTCGCCGTCGACGAGGACCGCGGGGCCTAGCCCCGGTAGTTCACGGGGATCTGAGGATTGCCGGGCGAAAATTGACCGAAGTGCTTCCTGAACAGGGGAAACTGGGACTTGTCGAAGGTTCCATGTCCCCACACAGAAAGCACTCGGTAGGTGAAGCGTACGTCGTGGTCGTCTGGCCTGTCCGTTACTGCTGATGGTGTCGGGGTGATCTCCCACGCCGGAGCCATCGCGCCACGCCTTCTGGCGGATCGAGTGGGGCTGACCGCCGAACTGTCGAAGGCCATGACTCGCAGACGGTTCATCCCGATCCATGACCGTGGCCGGGTGCTGATCGACCTCGCGGTGATGCTCACAGATGGCGGCGAGTCCATCTCCGACATCGGCGTCCTGCGCCACCAATCCGAGGCTCTGGGCCCGGTGGCGTCGGCACCGACGGTGTGGCGCACTCTGGACGAGGTCACCGCCGGCAAGCGCAAGAAGATCCAGGTGGCGCGAGCCCGCACGCGGCGGCATGTGTGGTCCCACCTGCCCGGCGGAGTGCCCGCATCCAAGTGTGCGGGCCGGGACCTGGGAGCCACAATCGTGCTTGATGTGGACGCCACCATCGTGGTCACCCACAGCGAGAAGGAACATGCAGCTCCGACGTACAAGCGCACCTTCGGCTACCACCCGATCGGCGTGTGGTGCGACAACACGACCGAGTTCCTCGCGGCGAGCCTGCGGCCGGGCAACGCCGGGTCGAACACCGCCGCCGACCACATCGACGTCCTGGGCCAGGCGATCGCCCAGGTCCCCGCCAACCATCGACGTGATCTGCTGATCCGCTCCGACGGCGCCGGCGCCTCCCATGACCTGCTGAACTGGGTCACCGAGCAGAACCGCGTCCGTGGTCGACGGGTGGAGTACTCGGTCGGATTCTCCATCACCGCCCCGCTACGCCGGGCCATCGCGACCTGCCCCGAGGAAGCGTGGGGGCCGGCATTGAACCCGTCGGGCGACATCCGCGACGGGGCCGAGGTTGCCGAACTGACCGGATTCCTCGCCCCCGGGCTGCTCGCCAAGTGGCCGGCGGGGATGCGAGTCATCGTCCGCCGCGAACGGCCCCACCCGGGCGCCCAGCTATCGATGTTCGAGGAGATCGACGGGTGGCGCTACCAGGCGTTCGTCACCAACACCGCCACCGGCCAGCTCCAATTCCTCGAGGCCAGGCACCGGGCTCACGCCCGAGTGGAGGACCGGATCCGACACGCCAAAGACACCGGGCTCGGCCGGCTTCCCTCCCGGGAGTTCGCCCTCAACCAGGCGTGGCTGGTGGCGGTGATGCTCGCCGCTGACCTCGTGGCCTGGACTCGGATGCTGGCCTGCACCGGCGACGCCGCAGTCCTGGCCTTGTGCGAGCCCAAGGCGCTGCGCTACCGCTTCCTCCACGCCGCGGCCCGACTGGCCCGCAGCGGCCGACGACGAAAAGTGAAAATCCCCGAAACGTGGCCCTGGGCGATCGCTATCGTCGCCGTGTTCAACACGATCGCCGCGATCCCCAAACCCGCCTGACCTCACCTGCCCGCCCACGACAGCACCACCCGGAGACCCGCCACCGGCAGCGCCAGCCGGCGCTCCCGCACGCCCATAGACGCAATCGCACCCACCGTCACCCGGCAGAAGCCGTCCTCACACTCCATGAATCAGCGGGGCTAGTGGGCGGGCGGTCATGGCGTCACGTCGATTGCGTCGTGGATTGCGTCGGCGAGTTGCCGGGCGATCCGTTCGTTGAGGTACAGGTAGCGGTCTCCGAACTGCAGGCGTACTCCATCGGTGGCGGGTGCGAGTTTCAGTTCGATGGGCTGGTGAGGGACGCGCAGGCGGGCGTAGAAGGTGCCCGTCATGGTGTCTCCTTTACTTCGGCGGCGTCGACCAGGGCGTCTGCGAGCAGTACGGCCTCTCGGTCGGTCATCCGGAATGTCTCGCGGTTCAGCTTCATGACCACTTGGGTGTCGCTGCGGTAGACGTGCGCGGATACGTCGATCTGGGGGCGGATCACTTGGACTCCTTCGAGGGGGTGCGGACTGGTCGGCCGCGGTGGTCGTAGGCGATGCCGGCCCACACGCCGACGCGGTGGTTGGGTCGCATGTTCTGGGCTACGCCGTGGCAGGCGTTGAGAACCGGGCAGGTGCCGCACACCATGCGGGCGAGGTCGACCCGGTCGGCGTAGTCGGGTTGGGTCTCGTCGTCGGCGCGGGGGTCGAACAGGTGGTGCTCTCCGGTGCAGGCGGCGCCCTCGAGGCGGTGGTCGACAATGTCGGCGAGCATATTTGCCAGTGGGTTCACGGCTTGCCCCCGTTCGCGTGGGACTCAACTTCGGCGATGCCGGCGTCGGTGAGCTTGCTGGCGTACACCTTCACCGCGGCCTCGTGGAACAGGTCGAGTGAGTGCTGTGCTTGGGTGAGGTCGTTCATCGTGGCGGAGTGCAGCGACACTCCGGCCCACTCGGTCAGGGTGGCGTCGAGGCGGTCGAGGTCGTCGGAACTCATCTCGTCAGCGACCAGGGGCCACAGTGGTCGGTTGTCACGCATCGGGACAGCCCCCGTCCGGTTCGACCGGTTCGACCGGTTCGTCCGGTTCGCCCAGGGGGGGTAAACCCAAACCGGACGTTGCCGCGTCGAGGGATCGGGCGGTGTATCCGCGGGTGCGGTCGTCGGTCGGCTGGCGCGTGGTGTGCACCTTGTACGCGCTCGAGAGCATCCGCCCCATGCGTTGCACGGTCAGCGCCCGCCCGTATGAGCTTTCAGCGCCCCACACTTCGGGGTGAGCGATGATGAGTCGTCGGACGAGGTCCTCCGATCCCACGAACGATTCCCACGGTTTCCACACCTCGGCGATGTGGTCGATGAGTGCCAGCGCCGGCCGCTTCTGCACGTGACCTTCCTCCCGTTCGGTCTTGAGTTCCTCGGCCTCGGTTGTGGCGAGCTCGTCGACGGTGGCAGGCCAACGGCCCCCGGCGACGGTGGCGATGCGCTTGAGCGGTGACCAGCGTTCGCGGGCGCGGCCCTTGATCCCCTCGGGTAGTGGTGGCCTGTTGACGGCGACCTCGTCGGCGACGACCTCGGCCCACGCTGCGATGCGTGCGGCGAGCTGGTCGGCGTCGTCCTCGATTGCTTCCCAGTCGGATTCCTCGACGGTGTCGTCGTGGTCGCGCATGAGGACCACGCGGATGCACCGGGATCGGGTGTCGTCGGGCAGGTTCGGCGATATGCCGGCCATGAGGACCGGCGAGTATGTCGACATTTCCTGCACTTCCCAGCCGTCCTTGACCGGGACGAGGACCGGGCGGGTTCCGCCCCGCTTGTATCCGGTGTTGATGACGCTGAGTAGGTCACCGACGCCGTCCCGTTTCGGGTCGAGGTTGCGGTCGGCCTCGTCGATCAGCAGGGTGCGGGGTTCGCTGCGGACCATGCGGGCCAGTAGTGCCGCCGACGACAGGGCGGAAGCCTGCGAGGGGGAGAAACACAACCGGGCGAAGTGTTCGACGACGGTGGTCTTGCCGGCCTCGGGCATTGGCGAGTCGAGCAACAGCCGCGGGGTTGTGTAGAGCTGCCCCATGAAGTGCGTGTGCACGGCCCACAAGGCGAGGATGTCGAGGTCACCGGGTGAGGTCGTGCGAACGTATCGGGCGAGCCAGTCGCGGACCTCGTCGAGAATCGGTTCCGTCCGGTCTACAGTGACCCCCTCTATCGAACCGGACGAACCGGTCGAACCGGTCGAACCGGACATATCGGGGGCGGTACCCCTACCGGACGAACCGGACAGACCGGTCGAACCGGACGAACCGGACGTGTCCGGTATGTCGCGGGGCGATTCCATGCCGGCGGTCAGACCGGATCGGATTGTCGCTTGCGCCTCGTGGTCGTCCAGGCCGATTCCCCGCGCCGCGGTGGCGAGCTGATCGGCAACGTCGTTGGGGTCGGCACCGACGGCGACGACGAGGGTTCCCAGGTTGTAGGCGGCCCGGTTGAGTGTGTCGTTGCGGCTGCCTTCTGGGGCGCCCGCTACGGCGTCCAGTTCGGCGGTCAGGGCGGCGGCCCAGTATCGGCCCCCGCGCTCGTCACCGTTGATCCTGGGGGCAACTGCGGGCCTCTCGCGGACCACCGGGCGGCGCACGACGCGGTCGAGTAGGTGGGCAGGTAGGTCTGCCGGTTCAGTGTCGTCCTCGAGGACGTACCGGCCCCCGTCGGGGTGAACACTCGGCGGCATCACCAGGTACCCGCTCGAGGTCTTGACGTCGATCCCCTCGGCCCCGTCCAGCTTGCCGCGTACCCGGTCGGCCAGCCCCTCGGGTAGCCATGCCCAGACGTGCCAGCCGCCCCCGCCGGTCTTGGTCCGGTAGGTGGGCGGGAGGTCTCCCAGCGCGTCGAGGGTGCCACCGTGACGGGGGTCGACGTCGAGGACGACGACACCGGCCGGGGGGCGTGCCGCGATGTTCGCATCCGGTGTTGCGGTCCACCATGCGCGGATCTGGTCGGCGTCGGCGGTTGCGTCATCTTTGCCGTGGGCGGTTGCCGGCCGCTTCGTGCGAGGGACGAGGGGGAACACCTCGAGTCCGTCGGCCGCGTACTTGAGTGCGTGCTCGAGCATGGTCACTGGATCACCGCCGTCGGCGTGAGGGTGACCAGGACTAGGTGCGCATACTTACCCCGGTCGCGGGCACGGTTCACGGCCCGCTCAGCGGATGCCAACGTCAAGAACAACCTTCGCCGGTATCGGCCTTCTCCCGTTTCGACCAGGACGGCGTACCCGGCCGCGGCGGCCAGCGCACTGTCGTGGCGCGGGGTAGAATCGTCAGCAGTCGGATGGTTTGGGGCGCCCTCGTTCACAGCGGGGGCGCTTCTCTTTTCGCTCACTTCGACGCACCCCCGGCAGCGTGAATCATGGCGAGCATGGCGGCATGACGGTCCCGGTCCTCACCGTGGCGGTGTACCTGGTCCACGTAAGACACCAGCGAATCCAGCAACGTTTCGTCACTGACGGCCGCGTGAACGGCGTCGGCGTCGTCGACGAGTCCCGCCGTGAGATCGAGCAGGATTGCCTCGCGTGTCGGTGGCGGCCATGCGGCACCGCGACCAGCTCGAGCAGCGGCCCACTCTTCAGGCGTGAGGTCAGACTTGTCCCGGTTACAGCGGTAGCAGGCGGCGACCAGATTCTCGAGATCGTCGGAACCGCCGCGTGACCACGGGATGACGTGGTCAACCTCGGAGGGGAAAGCGGTTCCGCAGTAGTGGCAGCATCCATCGAGGATGTTGTCACGCTGGGCGGGCGTGAATCCCTCGCGGCGCATGGCGCGTGTTGCGGTGGAGATCATGCGACCTCACCCCGCTTAGCGGCAGCGAGAGGGCGCAGCATGGCGTCGATCTCGTCTAGATCGACACGCAACATGCGGGGGCCGAACCGGTAGCCGGTGATCCGGCCCTCAGAGATCCACCGGCGGATCGTCTGGTGGTGAACGTCGTAGATGGTTGCGGCCTCAGATATGGCCGAATAGCGCTTGTTTGGCGCAGACACAAGAACTCCCGAATGGCTGGGAACACGAGCGATTGCGGGCCACGTCTGTCTGTGGCAGGCAATGCTCGGTGTTCAGCCACCCGGGTGGGCTGGAACGCCGTTCGACCGGCTTACTTACCTCGGGATCCCCTCTCGGGGTGATCCGACTAGTTGGCCTCCAGGGCCACTATTCGAGGTTCCACTTCGCCTTTGGTCTAGCGATCATGTTCGATTGTGGTGCTCACTCATGCGAACACAGTTGTGAGTATGCATGACGATTGGCGCGGAGTCTAGTGGAACGCTATTTTTCTGACATCATCTTCGACATCTTGGCGGCGATCTCGGCATCACGGCCAGCCGCGGCGTGCTGGTAACGCATGGACATGGCCGGCGTGGTGTGGCCCAACCTCGACATGAGTTCCTTGGTTGTGGCACCGGCGCGGGCAGCGAGCACGGCGCCCTGGTGCCGTAGATCGTGGAACCTTAGTCCCGGCCGTTCGATGGACTCGGCAGCGGCCTTGAACGTGCGGCGTAGCGTCCACTCGTCGAGTACCCCTTCGGCCTTGCCAGTGAACAACAGCGAGTCACGGCCCCTGCCGACGTGCCGCTCGAGATGGTCCAGCACGGCGGGCACGATGTGCGGCGGCACCGTCACGTCACGCACCCCGGCGTCGGTCTTCGGGGTCGAGAACACCGGCTTGGACCGTATGAACGTGACACCGCGGCGCACGTAAACCTCGGTGCCGTCCGGTGCCACGTCCCGGCGGCGTAGTGCGAGCACTTCCCCGCGCCGTAGGCCACACCATGCGGCCAGCAGCACCACGAGGCGTATCTCGTCGGGCATGGCGGCGGCGAGGCGTTCCAGGTCGCCGGCCGGTAGCACCTCGATCTCGTGGACACGCTTGGTCTGGGACGCCCCGCGGATGCGGCACGGATTGGCCTCGATGAGCCCATCGTCGACGGCGGTTCCCAGGATGGTCCGCAGTAGCGCGTAACAGTGGGCGTTGCGGGTGGCCCCACTCCGGTCCCGGCCACCGTTCGGCGCGGACGGGGTGGCGACGAGGGCGGCGTGCCACTTGCGGACAACGGCCGGGGTGATCGCGGTCAGGTCGAGGTCTCCCAGTTCGGGAAGGATGCGCGTCTCGAGCTTGGACCGGTACGCGGTCCTGGTGGACGGTTTCAGGTTGCGTTCGTCGAGCCAGGTTCGGGCGTAGTCGGCCAGCAGTACGGCCGGGGCCTCTTCCTGCGCCTTGGCCCGCTCGGCGGGCGGGGTCCATACGTCGAGGTCGACAAGTCGCCGTTCGTGGGCGCACCATGCGGCGGCGTCGTCGTGGGCGTGGAACGTGGCCGGCGCTAAGTGTTTGGCCCCGTCTGGGCCTACGTAGTGGGCCTGGTAGCGGCCCGACGGTAGTTTGCGGATCGCTCCGAACCCTCGTCTGGTGCCTCGCTTGTTGCCCATCGTGGCCCCTCTCGTGCGACTCGCATGCAAGACCTATCCGGTCTCGTGCTAACTCATGCTATCGTATGCGCAAGAGGCGATAACGTCTCTGACCAGCACAATCGACTATCGCAGCAGGTCACGGCAGGTAAACCGGAACGGTTCACGAAGGGTTCGAATCCTCTCGGGGGCGCACAGCCCAAAGCATGTGTCCGGCACGGCGACCGGCTTCCGTCCGGTTCGCCCGCCGCGTGGTCACTCCTGATCACGTTCTCCCAGGTGGGGTGTTCCGAAATCCCTCCGATGTGACCACTCGCTGAGAGGGCACGTCGTTCGCGGCCGCCGACGGGCCTCCCATCACGGAATCGGCCGGTGATACGTTTCATGTTCGGCCCGATTGACGCAATCGGCGCCGATGACACGGGGTGCCCCTACCGAACGGGGCTGAGATCACACCCGCTGAACCTGAACTCGTTCACACGAGCGGAGGGATGTCACATGCACTGGTGCACGCTGTGGTGAGCCGTCCGGGAACCACGGCGGTGTCTCTCGAGGACCTGGGACACACCTATCCGGGCGCGCGCCGCGCGGTGCTCGCGGACCTCACCCTCTCCGTTCCGGTGGGCGAACACATCGCCGTCGTCGGGCGCAGCGGATGTGGCAAGTCGACGCTGCTGTCGCTGATCGCCGGCCTCGCCGAGCCGACGACGGGGTCCGCCCTCGTCCTCGACGAGAGTCAGCCCGAGCGACGGCTCGAGTCCTGCGCGCTGATGCCCCAGGGCGACAGCCTGTTGCCCTGGCTGACCCTGCTCGACAACGTCGCGATCAGTCTCCGTAACCAACGGGTGGGCCGGCGCGCGGCCCGCACCGAGGCCCAGTCCTTGCTGGACCGCCTGGGTCTGGGCGTCTGGTCCGGGGCCCGTCCCGCGGCACTCAGCGCGGGGATGCGCCAGCGCGGCGCACTCGCGCGCGCCCTGCTGGCGCGCAAACCCGTGCTGCTGGCCGACGAGCCGCTCGGCGCGCTCGACGCGATCACCCGCGCCGACGTCCAACAGTGGCTGCGCGAGACCCTCACCGGGACCTCGGCCACGCTCGTCATGGTCACCCACGACGTCGATGAGGCGCTGCTCCTCGCCGAACGTGTGGTCCTGCTGGCACGGTACGAGGCCGACGCCCCGGCGCGTGTGGTCTCCACCTGGCCGGGATGGTTCGGCGACGACCGCCCCCGCGAGGTCCTCCTCGGCGACGAGGCGTTCGCCGCAGCCCGCCGGGAAGTACTCCAGGCACTGGCCCGGGAATCGCATCTGGCCGAAGGCGGAACCGCCCGATGACCGTGCGATTCCTCCGGTCCGCTGCTCCCGCCTGCGTCACGGTCCTGCTGGTGCTCGCCGCCTGGATCACGGTCACCGCGCTCGAGCTGGTGCCGGACTACGTGATCCCCGCGCCCCTCGCCGTGCTCGACTCGCTCGTGAGCACCTGGCCCGACCGGCTCGGTTCCGCCACGCTGCTCACCGCCACCGAGACTCTCATCGGGGTGGTCCTCGGGGTGGTCGTCGCGCTGGTCGTGGTGATCATCAGCGCCTTCGTACCCACCGTCGGGCAGGCCATGACCCCCCTGCTGGTCGCCTCCCAGGCCATCCCGGTCATCGTGATCGGCCCGCTGCTGACGATCTCCCTGGGCTACGGGATGGCACCGAAGGTCATCGTTGTCGCCCTGCTGTGTTTCTTCCCCGTCGCGCTCAACCTTCTCTCCGGTGTCCGCACGGTCGACACCAGGTTGATCGACACGCTGCGGAGCCTGCACGCCACCAGGTGGTCGCTCTTCTGGCGGGTGCGTCTGCCCTACGCCGCCCCACGCGGTTTCGCGGGACTGCGCGTCTCGGTCACCTTCGCCCCGGTCGCCGCGGTCTTCGCCGAGTACACGGGCTCGACCAACGGCCTGGGCTACCTCATGCTCCAGGCCATCCCCCGGCTCCAGACCGATTTCGTCTTTGCCCAGGTGGTCGTGCTGACGATCATGTCCAGCGTCCTGCTGGCCAGCGTGACCATCCTCGAACGCCTCATCTGCCCTTGGAACACTCCCACCGGGGAAAGGAACCCATCATGACTCACCCACGACCCACGAAGACCCCACGCCAGGCCCGCACGAGGCCCGGGGTGCGCATGCTCGCGATCGCGGCCGCTGCCGCGGTGGCTCTGACCGGTTGTCAGGCGGCCCCGGACGACGCCGAGCCGGACGCGACCGCCGCCGCACCGGTCAGCGTCCTGCTCGACTGGAGCCCCAATCCCGACCATGTGGCCCTGTACACCGCGCAGCAGACCGGCGCCTACGACGACGCCGGCGTCGACGTGACGTTCATGACGCCCGCCAACACGGCCGACGCCGCGCGGGAGGTGTCCCTGGGACGTGCGGACCTGGCCATCTCGTATGAGCCCGACACCCTCATCGCCGCGGAGCAGGGCCTCGACGTGGTCTCGGTCGCCGCCCTGATACCCACGTCGCTGACCTCGCTGATCGCCAGGACGGAGTCCGGGATCACCACCGCAGCCGACCTGGAGGGCAAGACCGTGGGGCTGTCGGGTCTGGCCTCCCAGCAGCCGACCCTCGACTTCATCGCCCGGGAGGCAGGGATCGACCCGGGCTCGATTTCCGCCCCCAACGTGCAGCAGAGCCTCAACCAGGCGCTCCTGACCGACCAGGTGGACGCGATCTTCGGGGCCTTCCGCAACATCGAGGGGGTCGAACTCACCGCTCAGGGCGATTTCGTGGTGATGCCGGCCACGGAGCTCGGAGTTCCGGACTACGCGGAGCTGGTGATCATCGCCAACCCGAGCCGCCTCGTCGAGGACGCCGACTACGCCGAGCGCGTGCGGGCCTTCCTCGCCGGCACCGCGGCCGGCCAGGCCACGGCTCTGGACGACCGCCGGGTCGCCATCGACTCCCTCACCCCCGAGACCGAGGGTTCCTACGACCCGGACGTGCTGGAGCTGATGATCGACGCCACCCTCGCGCTGCTGCCCGAGGACGGTTTCGGCCGGCAGTCGGCCGAGGACTGGGCGGCGTACGCGACGTGGATGTACCAGAACGGACTGCTGGAGACCGAGATCGACGGCGCCACCGCCACGACCGACGACTACCTGCCCGGAGCCGACGGCTAGAACCCCGCCCGGCACGAGGTTGGGCGGAAGACCCCGCAGGAGAGGGCGCGGGTGAGGGCGCGCCGGCTCATGCGGCCCCGCCAGAGGTCCCGCCATCGATAAGAGCGTTTCGCACACATCGGTCGAGTACAAGTGTGCGAAACGCTCTTATCGATGGCCCCGGCGGAACCGGGCCGCCTCAGCTCGGGGAGGCCTCCCGCAGCCGCGCGAGCAGCGGCTCGGCCGCCTCCTCTAAGAACCGGTCCAGGGTCTCATCGCCGATCTGGATCAGCGCGACGTCGGTGTACCCGGCCTCCCAGTAGGGCCGCACCTTCTCGACGATCGCGTCCAGGTCAGGGCCGCACGCCAGCTGCTCGGCCACGTCCTCGGGCCGGACGAACTTGGTGGCGGCGGCGAACCCGGCGGTGGTCGGCAGGTCGGCGTTGGCGGCCCAGCCTCCGGCGAACCAGCGGAACTGGTCGTGTGCGCGCTCGACGGCCGCCTTCTCCGAGTCGGGGTCCCAGCTGATGGGGATCTGGGCGATCGCGCGGGCGCCGTCACCGATCCGCTTCTGCCCCTCGAGCGCGTTCCAGCCCTCGATGTGGGCGGGTTCCGGCTCGGTGGCGATGAGATGGTCGGCGAGCGGCCCGAGCCGGGCCACGGCCTTCTCCCCGCCGGCGGCCACGCCGATCGGCACCCGCGTCTCGGGCAGGTCCCACAGGCGGGCCGAGTCCACGCGGAAGTGCTCGCCGGAGTAGGTCACCAGGCCGCCGTCGAACAGCTCGCCAATGATCTCCAGCGCTTCCACCGTCATCTCGTGGCGCTCGTCGATCGAGGGCCACCGCTGCCCCACCACGTGCTCGTTGAGGTTCTCCCCCGCACCGATGCCCAGCATGAACCGGCCATCGGACATGATCTGCACGGTCGCGGCCTTCTGTGCCACCACCGCGGGGTGGTAGCGCAGGATCGGGCAGGTCACGTACGTGCACAGGTCCACCCGCTCGGTCACGTGCGCCACGGCGCCCAGGACGCTCCACACATACGGCGCGTGCCCCTGCGAGGACAGCCACGGGAAGTAGTGGTCCGAGGCCACCTCGAAGTCGAATCCCGCCTGCTCGGCCTTGGCCGCGTAGCGCACGAGTTCCTTGGGGCCGGACTGTTCGGTCATGAGGGTGTATCCGAAACGTGTCATGGATCCGAGGGTGCGCCGGGCACAGCCCTGTCGCCACCGGTTGCCTCCCGCACGGGGGCCGGGCACGGTCGGACGCATGACCACCTCACCGCGCGCCCTGCTTCTCGACGTCGACGGCACCCTGGTCGACTCCACCTACGTCCACGTGTGGACCTGGCACCGGGCCCTGGCCGCGGCGGGCGCGCCGGTGCCCTTCGTTGAGGTGCACCACCGGATCGGCAAGGACGGATCCACGTTGGTGGGCGAGCTGTTGGACATCGCGGGGGTCGACGACGACGAGGACCGCGATCGCGTGGCGGGGCGGGCCAAAGATCTGCATTCGGAGTACTACGCCGAGGCCGGGGACTCGCTCCGCCTCCTGCCGGGTGCCCGCGAGCTCGTGCGCGGCGCCAAGGAGCAGGGGTGGGTCACCGTGCTCGCCACCTCGGCCCCGCCGTCGGAGTTCGCCGAGGCGCGCGCGTTGCTGGATGTCGACGAGTACGTGGACGCCGTGACCACCGGCGAGGACGTCGACACCGCCAAGCCCGACCCCACCATCGTGGCGATCGCCCTCGAGCGCTCCGGCGTCGACGCAGCGGACGCGGTCATGGTGGGCGACGCGACCTGGGACGCCGTCGCCGCCACCACGCTCGGCATCCGCTCGGTGGCCGTGCGCACGGGCGGCATCGGTGACGCCGAGCTCCGAGAGGCGGGCTTCTCAGACATCGTCGACGACGCCGCCGGAGTGCTGGACCTGCTGACGTCCGGCAGGCTCTGACTTGCCGGGGCGGGAAGGGCGGGAAGGGCGCGAACGCGGGACGACGAGGAGCGGGTCACCGCGCGGAGCGACCCGGGGTCAAGCGGAGCCCGCCCACGTGATCGACGCCTCGGAGCGGGTCGGGGTCTTGACGGGCAGCAGCAGGAGCAGGCCCACGAGCAGGACCAGGGCGATCCCGGCGATTCCCGCGCGGTCGGTGCCGAACCCCCACGTGAACAGGCCGAACAGCGCCGGGGCGAGGAACGAGATCGCACGCCCGGTGGTGGCGTAGAGCCCGAACATCTGGCCGTCGCTGCCGGGCGGGGCCAGCCGGGCCAGGAACGAGCGCGACGCCGACTGGGCCGGGCCCACGAACAGGCACATGAGCAGGCCGAAGAGCCAGAACATGGCGGTGCCGTCGACGAACAGCAGGACGGTCATCGTGCCGAGCATCGCCGCGAGAGAGCCGATGATCACCGCCTTGGGCCCCACGAGGTCGTCCACGACTCCCGCGACCGCCGCCCCCAGGGCCGCCACCACGTTGGCCGCCACCCCGAAGATCAGCACATCCCCCGGCGCGAGCCCGTACACGGTGACCGCCAGGATCGCCCCGAAGGTGAACACCCCCGCCAGCCCGTCGCGGAAGATCGCGCTGGCCACGAGGAACTTCACGGTCCGCGGGTCCCGGCGCGACAGGGCCTTGAGATCCCGCCAGAGGATGCGGTACGACTCGACGAAGCCCACCTCGTCGTCGTCGTCGCCCTTCTTCCCTCGGGGCCGGTTCTCCGGCACCGACCGCAGCACCGGCAGCGCGAACACCGCGAACCACACCGCCGCGACCAGGCACACCAGCCGCACGTTGAGGCCGCCGTCGGTGGAGATGCCCAGCAGTCCCCGCTCGTCGCCGTCCCCGGAGATGAAGCCCAGGAACGCGGCGAGCAGCAGGAAGATCCCGCCGAAGTAGCCCATCGCCCACCCGAACCCGGAGACCCGCCCCACGGTGGCCGGGGTGGAGACCTGCCGGAGCATCGCGAAGTAGGACACCTCGGCGAACTCGAACGTGATGGACCCCAGCGCGAGCAGCAGAAGTCCGACGAAGAACCACGGGTAGGGCGCGTCGGAGTCGACGAGGAACATCAGCGCGGTCAGCGCGACCGTGAGGTAGGTCCAGATGGCCAGCGACCGCCGGCGACGGCCGCCCCGGTCCGCGCGCTGGCCCATCACCGGCGCGGTCAGCGCGATCACCAGCCCGGCCAGCGCGATCGAGATCGACAGCCAGGTGGCGGCCGAGAACGGTCCGTCGAGGTCCGCCCCCACCGAGTCGGTGAGGTAGACGGAGAAGACGAAGGTGACGATCACCGCGTTGAACGCCGCCGACCCCCAGTCCCACATCGCCCACGAGAAGACCTGGCCGCGGGTGGCGGGGCGGAGATCGGGTGACAACGACGACGACGAGGCGGCGGTCTCTGGAGGGGGCGGTGTCCCGGTGCTGCTCACGCCCTAGAACCTAGTGCCCAGCGGTTCGTCTGAGGCCTCGAAAGGGCCGGTGGCGGGTCCATTTCCGCTGGTATGGTCGGTGCACATTCGGTGAATGCGAGGTAGCTGTGGCGTGGTCGGCGTGGTTGGCCCTGACCGGCGCGTTGCCCGCTGTCGCGGTTCTCATCGCATTGCGTAGCCTCCGCAGATCAACCGATCCAGTGGCGCGCAGGGGTCTTGTCCTCATCATCGGCCTGGTGGTGCTCCTCTCACTGTCGACCGGTGCCCACCTCGCGTCACCGGACGACTTCTTCAGTTGGCTCGGCGGAAGCCTGGTGCTGGGCCCGCTCTTCTACGTTCTCTGCAGGCTTCTGGGCACGGCCGCGCGCGACCCCGCCGCGGGCGATCACGACTCGGCGAGCGACAAGACAGACCACGAGGGAGCGCTCCCGTTCCGCCAGGGGTGATCACCGGCGACAATTGATCCGCCCGGGTGGTGGGTGCCCACCATCGCCGGGGCCGCGCACGTCGTCGTCACCCACTCCCCCGTTCAGCGCCCTCGCCGGTACGCTCACCCTCGGCCCTGACCACCTGACCCGAGGACGCATGATGCCGCTTCCCCTGCCCACAACGACGAATCGTGCTGTCGTCACCGGCGCCTCCTCCGGGATCGGCATGGCGCTGGCCGCCGAGTTGGCCCGCCGCGGCCACTCCCTGATCGTGGTGGCGCGGCGCGGCGAGGTGCTGCAGGAACTCAAGGAGCGGTTGGAGAGCCAGTTCCGGGTGACGGTCGAGGTGCGGGCCTGCGACCTGTCCGATCCGGCCGAGCGGGCACCGCTGCTGGAGGAGCTCGCGGTCCGCGAGATCTCGATCCTGTGCAACAACGCCGGCATCGCCTCATTCGGGCCGGTCGCCGCGCTCGACCCCCACTACGAGAAGAGCCAGGTGCAGGTCAACGCCGTGGCCTGCCACGACCTCGTACTGGCCGTCCTGCCCGGGATGGTCTCCCGTGGCTCGGGCGCGATCCTCAACGTGGGCTCGGCGGCCGGCAACATGCCGATCCCCAACAACGCCACCTACGCCGCCACCAAGGCGTTCCTCAACACCTTCTCCGAGTCGCTGCGCGGGGAGCTCAAGGGTTCCGGGGTCAACGTGACGCTTCTGGCGCCCGGACCGGTGCGCACCGAGGAGATCGTCGAGGAGGACAAGACCTTCGTCGACCGCCTGGTCCCCGATCGTTTCTGGGTGGACACCACGTACACCGCACGGATCTCCCTGGACGCGCTCGCGCGGAACAAGATGCGCGTGGTCCCGGGCCCCCTGGGCCAGGCCATGTCCGTGGCGGGCAACTACACCCCGCGCGGGGTCATGGCCCCGATCGTGGGGCGGTTCTACGCCAAGCTCGGCGAGGGGCAGGCGGAGGGCTGATCCTCCGGGTCCGGTCGGGCGGTCGCTCGGCGATATAGTCGAGCGATGCCAGAGTCGAACCCCGGTCCCACCCCTGTCGCGTCGTCGAGCCCGACGCCCCACAAGGAGTCCAAGAACGACCGGATCGTGTGGATCGACTGCGAGATGACCGGCCTCGACACCGCGAACGACGCACTGGTGGAGATCGCGGCCCTGGTCACCGACTCCGAACTCAACGTCCTGGGCGACGGCGTGGACATCGTCATCCACGCCTCGGACGCCAAGCTGGCCGCGATGCTCCCGGTGGTGCGGGACATGCACTCCTCGTCGGGCCTGACCGAGGAGATCCGCGCCTCCGCCGTGACGGTGGCGGAGGCCGAGAAAGAGGTCCTCGACTACATCCGCGCCTGGGTCCCGGTCAGCGGGACCGCTCCCCTGGCCGGCAACTCGATCGGCACCGACCGCGGGTTCCTCGCCCGGGACATGCCCGAGCTCAACTCCTACCTGCACTACCGGATGATCGACGTGAGCTCGATCAAGGAGCTGTGCCGCCGCTGGTATCCGCGCATCTACTTCGGCCAGCCCGAGAAGGGCATGTCCCACCGCGCCCTGGCGGACATCAAGGAGTCGATCCGCGAGCTGAAGTACTACCGCGCCACGGCGTTCGTCCCCCAGCCCGGCCCGACCACCGACGAGGTGCGCGCCGCGGCCGGCGCCCTGCCCCCCGTAGATTGAGCGTCCGACCTCCCGTGCGCGGGCCCGGTAGGCGTCGACACCTGCCGATTTCCTGACCGGGACCCAGACCGGGTAGCATCGTCAACGCTGTTCGCGAGAACGGCGATGGTGGCTGTAGTTCAGTTGGTAGAGCACCAGGTTGTGATCCTGGCTGTCGCGGGTTCGAGTCCCGTCAGCCACCCCGAGCACAGGGCCCGGACCTCACGGTCCGGGCCCTGTCCCGTTGGGTCGTCCACCGCACACCACCCCCGCGCCCTACCAACGGTTACGCGACTCCTCCGCCCACCCGGTCAGGCCGTCCAGGCGCACGGTGGTGCCGTCGTCGAGAATCCCGGTCCCGTGCCAGGTGCCGAAGGCCTGGTGGGTGCGCACGGCCAGGATCCCGAACTCGGTGATGTCCCGGCGGAGGTGGAACGGGGTGAGCGTGACGTCCAGTCGCTCGCCGTGGACCCGCCAGGCGGCCGCCGGATCCGCCAGGTCATAGACCCACCGCAGATCCTCGCCGATCTTGTGCAGTCTGCCGTCCACGAGGATCCCGTTCTCCGTGGACCCGGTCCCGTCCGTCCACCGGCCCCCCACCTGGAGCGCACACGGCACACCGTCGACCACGCCGCTGCCCGCTCCCCAGTTCCATCGGGTGGCGTACCGCCACCGCCCGCGCCCGCGGTCCAGGACCGCCCACCCGGTCCCGAGATCGCGGGCGACCCCGTCGAGGGTCACCGAGCCGGTGACGGGGTTGGCGAGATCCTTGAGGGTGTACTGGAAGCGCCGCTCACTCCACGGCACCACCACTCCGAGACTGTCGTGGCCCGGTCGGGTGATTTCCAGGTCCACAAGGAGGCCGGTCGCGCGTACACGGATCGCGGTGGCGGCCTCGTCGTCGTCGATCTCTATTCCCACCCGACCCGAACCCAGGCCGGCCGACGCGTGCACGGTCCCCACCCCCGCTTCATCGCTGAAGGCGGGCCGGACGAGCGGGCTGACCCCGCTGCGGGTGGTCTCCACCCCGGTACGGCGGTCCAGGACGTAGACCGCGCAGGTGGACAGGTAGTCGAGTCCGGCCACGGTGAGTCCCACCACGAACCGGTCGGTCACGATGCCCCAGTACTCCCAGCGCTTGGTGCGCCCCCACCCGGCGATGGCGGTGCGGTGTAGCGGGGTGCGGGTCCAGCCGACCGCAGCCGAATCGAGTCGGCGACCGCGGGCCAGATCGGTGGGCCGGGTGATCTCACGCTCGACGGTCATGCACCCACCTTTCCATTCGCGCCCCCTCGGCATTCGCGCGGTCCACCGCGGGACGAGAGGGACCGATGGCGCGACCGCCGGGGGTTGCCTATGGTGCGGTGGACGCGACTGACCTGGAGGGCCCGTGTCCACACTCGATCTGTTGCTCGCGACCGTCGGGGCGCTCGGCGTCGTGATCGTCGCCGTGTCCGCGCGACTTCACCGGTGGCCCGTGTCGGAGCCGCTCATCGCACTCGGGGTCGGCATAGTCCTGGGACCCGTGGTCCTCGGGGTTCTCGACGTCCCCGACATCGTCACCGACCCCTCGACGCTCCATCGCGGCGCGGAGATCCTTCTGGGCATCTCCGTGATGGGTGTGGCTCTCCGTTACCCCTTCTCTGCGATCCGCCGTCACTGGCGACGCTTGACGCTCCTCCTGGTGGTGGTGATGCCCGCGATGGCGCTGATCTCCACCGGTCTCGCGATCTGGGCGTTGGGCATCCCCTTCGCGGTGGCGCTGCTCTTCGGCACCGCGATCTGTCCCACGGATCCCGTCCTCTCCTCCGCCGCGGTGACCGGCGACGCCGCCGAGAGGGACCTGCCCGAAGACGACCGGCAACTGCTGTCACTGGAGTCGGGGGCGAACGACGGATTGGCCCTTCCCCTGGTCGTGGTCGCGCTCGCCGTTGCGACCCCCCTCACCGCCGGGCAGGCCGCCGCGGAGATCGGCTGGCAGATCCTCGGCGCCCTGGGGTTGGGCGTCCTCGCCGGAGTGTCGGCGGCCAGAGCTCTGCATTTCTCAGAACGTCACCACGCTGCGGAGAACGGCCCGATCCTGCTGTTCACCCTGCTCCTGGCGCTGCTGGTCCTCGGTGGCTCCGGCCTGCTGGGGGTCAACGGGGTCTTCGCGGCCTTCGTCTCGGGGTTGGCCTTCAACCTGACCAGCGTCGGAGACGAGAGGCAGGTGGAGGTGGAGATCGATGAGGCGGTCAACCAGTTCGCGGTGCTGCCGTTCTTCCTCGTCCTCGGAGCGATGCTGCCGTGGCAGCAGTGGGAGCAGTTGGGGTGGGGGGCGGTGTTTCTCACGGCCGCCGTGCTCGTCCTCCGGCGCCCGCCGGTGCTTCTCGCCCTCATGCGGCCGCTCGGATTGCGTGTCCGCGACGCGGCGTTCCTCGGTTGGTTCGGACCGGTCGGGGTCGCGGCGGTGTTCTATCTGACCGAGGAGGCGTCCAGAGCAGGTCCGGATCCGCTGTTGCTGGGTGTGGGCACCCTGGTCGTGGTGGCCAGCACCCTCGCACACGGCGTCTCCGCGGCTCCCGGCCGCGCACTGTTCAGGGCCGCCGAACGCCGCGACGACCGGGATCCCGATCGATCACGCTGAGCACTGCGCGTCCGCCCCCGCTGAGGGGGGCTCGGGCCTCAGGCCGTGCCCATGTCAGGCCGTGCCCGCGTCTGCGTTACCGGCCTTCCAGGTCTCCCACGGGACGTTCCAGTCGCCCAGACCGTCCCACCCCGGAAGCGTCGGGCCGACCGTGCCGGTGACCTCGAAGATGTCGCCGCGCTTGGCGTTGTCGTAGAACCACTTGGCGTCCGCCGTCGTGACGTTGAGGCACCCGTGGCTCACGTTCTGGCTACCCTGCGCCCAGACGGACCACGGCGCGGCGTGGACGAAGATGCCGCTGTATGACATCCGCGTGGCGTACTGGACCGGGGTCCGGTAGCCCTCCGGCGAGTCGACAGGAACGCCGTAGGTCGAGGAGTCCATGACCATCGAGGCGAGCTTCTCGCCGATCACATACGTGCCGTTGGGGGTCGGGGTGTCGGGCTTGCCCATCGAGGTGGGCATGGTCTTGACCACCTCGCCGTTGCGCTCGATCACGATCTGCTTGGTCGAGTCGTCCACCCGGGAGATGACCGCGTCGCCGATCCGGAAGTCGCTGCGCGCGTCCTCCTGGCCGTACATGCCGCCGCCCAGATCCTCGCCGTAGATGTCCACGTGGACGTCGATGGTGGTACCCGGCGCCCAGTACTCGGCCGGACGCCACCGGACCTCCTGGTTGGAGACCCAGTAGAAGGCGCCCTCGACCTCGGGTTCGGTACGGATGTGGATGTTGTCCTGGGCGGCACGGCGATCCGAGATCGGCTCGTCGAACATCACCGCGACCGGCTGACCGATGCCCACCGTCGAGCCCTGACCTGTGGTGAGGTAGGCCGCCGTCATGATGCGCGGGGTGAGGGTGCTGAACGTGACGTTCTTCCGCGTGACCAGGCCGTCCTCGTCGGTCGCGGTGGACTCGAGCGTGTACTGACGGGAGTAACCCAGGTCCTCGGTGGTCCGCCACTCCGTCAGGTCGGGGTTGAACTCGCCCTGGACCTGGACGCCCTCCGGATTCCGCATGACCACGGTGTCGAGGCGACCGTCGCTGGCGGTGAGGACCACGGGCTCGGCGGGGTTGGCGTCGGATGATCCGTCCTCGACCGACAGGTCGATGACCGCGGCCGGCTCCGCCGGTGCCTCGGCGACCTGGGCCTCACCCGCGCCACCGGCGCCGATCGTGCACCCCGTCAACACGAGCGAACCGGCGACCACGGCGGCCAGAGCGAGACGGGATCTCGACCGGGAACCCGGGTCCCGTCGTCTGGTCCGATCCGTGTGGCGCAAGTTCACTAATGGCCCCTTCCGAGCGTCATCTCCCCCCGGACGTCGACAGGACCGGCGAGCAGTTATCCCCAGTATGCCTGGGAAAATCATTGCATTCCATATCGAATTGGTTAAGGATGCGCCGCCGCACACCGGCCACCCCCGCCCTGAACAGGCGATTTCGTGTTGCCCCCGGTGTCCTGTTACTGTTTCTCTCGCACCACGCAGGCGCCATTAGCTCAATTGGCAGAGCAGCTGACTCTTAATCAGCGGGTTCGGGGTTCGAGTCCCTGATGGCGCACAGCAGGGAAAGCCCCGGGTCCACGACCCGGGGCTTTGTCGTGTCGGCTGCGCGGGCGGGACCCCCGTGATGCAACGAGAAGATCGTTCCGCACACGTTTCCCGAGTGGGAATGTGCGAAACGCTCTTCTCGATGGGCTGTGGTGCGCGGCGGCCGCTCAGAGAGCCCGACGCGCCTCGAGGTAGGCCTCGATGCGCCGACGTTCCTTGCGCTTGTTGGCCATGGACACCGTGATGCCCCCGATGACCAGCGCCGCGAATCCGCCGAGCACCGCGAGGACCCGGGGATCGGTGAGGGCGGCGACGGCCCTCTCCTTGCCCTCTTCGGCGAGGTTCTTGGGATTGACCCGGTCGACGATCTCGTCCAACGTCGTCGCGAGATCGTCACGCGCCTTGGCGATGTCGCCTTCGATGCTGTCGTAACTCCTGGACACGAGACCTCCGTCGATCGCTCGTCACGCGGTTAGCCGCGGATTCTGGACCCCGCCCACGCTACTGCACCCGTCGGCGATCCGCGCCCGCGCGCCGACGCATCGGATAGGTTGGAGTGATCACACACCCCGACCCGACTTCAGGAGCACCGGTGACCACACCACGGCTCGAGGTGGGCCAGACCGCCCCCGCCTTCACCCTCCCCGACGCCGACGGAACCCCCACGTCGCTGGCGGACCTGCTCGCCGCGCACGGACGCGTGGTGCTGTACGTCTACCCGGCCGCCATGACGCCCGGATGTACCACGGAGACCGTGGACTTCGAAGGGGCCCTCCAGGAGCTACGGGAGGCCGGGATCGGGGTGGTGGGGGTGTCGCCCGACCCGCCGGCCAAGCTCGTGCGTTTTCGGGACAAGCACGGCATCACGTTCCCCCTGCTGTCCGACCCGGACAAGACCATGCTCACCGAGTGGGGTGCGTTCGGGGAGAAGAAGAACTACGGCAAGACCGTGATGGGCGTGATCCGCTCGACGTTCGCCGTGGAGTCAGACGGGACGCTCTCCCTCGCCCGGTACAACGTCCGGGCCAAGGGCCACGTGGCGATGCTCGCGAAGCTCCTCGGTGTGGAACTGCCCGAACCCACGGAGGGCTGACGCCACCCATGCCGACCGACCCGCCCGAGCGAGTGCAGAAACCAGCACGGGATCCCGCGGACGAGGCCGTCCAGGACGAGCCGAACATCCTGGTGCCCCGCCGCCGGCCCATCCAGGAGAGGAGCCGGCGCAAGTTCCAGGCGCTGCTGTCCTCGGCGCGGGACGTCCTGGTCGAGGTGGGTTTCGACTCGTTCACCTGCGAGGAGGTGGCCTCCCGCGCGGGGGTCCCCATCGGGACGCTGTACCAGTTCTTCGCCAACAAGTACGTCCTGGTGTGCGAGCTGGACCGCCAGGACGCCCACGGGGTGATCGAGGAGATCGAGCGTTTCGCGCAGAAGATCCCCGCGCTGGACTGGCCGGAACTGCTGAACGACTTCCTCGACCACCTGGCGGACCTGTGGCTGAGCGATCCCTCCCGGCGGGCGGTCTGGTTGGCCACGCAGGCGACCCCGGCCACCCGTGCCACCGCCGCGGTCAACGAGCGCGAGCTCGCCAGGATGATCGCCAGCGTGCTCGCCCCGCTCATGCCGGCCACCGAGCGCCAGCGCCGCGCGTTCATGGCCGACGTGCTGGTCCACGTGGCCTATTCGATGCTGAACTTCTCCGTCAGCGCCGGCTCCGCCACGGGCGAGGACATCCACGACGCCACCGTCACGGAGCTCAAGCGGATGCTCACCGCCTACCTGTGGCTGGCGGAGAAGGAAGCCCAGGTCGGCTGACGTACGCCGGCGACGGCAGGTCGGCGGCGCTGCCTGACGCCGGCCGGCCGGCGGCGCGGGTGGCGGACTTCTGGTGCGAGAAGTCGGCCCCCGGACGCGACTCCCGTCCGCCAACCGGGGATACCGCGCCGACCGGGTGACCGGACACCCCGCTACCCGGCCATCGGCCCCTCGAGCACCACGAACGCCAGCGCCGCGTCGCCGTCGTGGCTCAGCGAGACGTGCCAGCGGACGCCCTCCCCCACCGTCGCCGCGACCTGCCGGGCAGCCTCGCCGCCCAGTCGCACCGCCGGCCGGCCCCACGCGTCGCACACGGTCTCGATCTCGGACCACACCAGCAGGTCCGGCGAGATCGGCGGCGCGGAACCGTAGAGCGCCGCCGACCAGGCCTTGACCACGGCCTCCTTCGCCGCCCACCGGGCGGCCAGGTGACGGACCAGGTGGGTGGACCGACCGGATGACGACGACGAGGACCTCGGCCCCGAGACCTCGACACCCGCCGGCTGGGCGTCGTGCACGGCCCCACGGGCCTCGGCGCGCTCGCGGCACTGCCGTCGCTCCGTCGGCGAGAAGGCGGTGGTGAACCGCGTCCCCGGCTCGGCCAGGGACGCGGCGAAGGCGCCGATGTCGACTGTGTCGACCCCGACGCCCCGCACCGCCACGGTCACCGCCAGTCGCTGGCCGCGAGCACGCCGTCGGAGTCGAGACGGGCGGCCGGGTCCAGCAGGACCGCGGCCTCGCGCTCCTTGACCTCGTCGGCCGACCCCTCACCGAGTCGACGCGCCTCCGGACGGCTGTAGAGGGACTCGCCGCCGTAGATCGCGTCGGTCAGGCGCCGGGCGCCGTCGCGCTCGCGCCCCAGCGCCGCCTCGCGGATGCGCTCCGACTCCTGCTCGCCGAGCTGCGCGGCCACCGCGCGATGGAACGCCTCGGGGTGCGTCACGGCGATGAGCCCGGACACGTGACCGAACCCGAGCGAGGTGAGCAGGCCGGCCTTGAGCGGCAGGTCCCCGCCCAGCTGCAGCGTCTCGCGCAGCCACACCAGGTGCCGGTGCCGGTCCAGGACGTCGTCGACGCAGTCCAGGGCCCGGTTGGGGGGCAGTGTCCCCGAACGCAGCATCTGGGTCAGCCCGATGAGCTGGAACGCGGCCGCGCCACCTTTGGCGTGCCCGGTGAGCGACTTCTGCGAGACGACGAACAACGGGTTGCCGTCGGAGCGACCGATCGCCGCCCCGAGCCGCTCGTGCAGGTCCGACTCGTTGGGGTCGTTGGCCTTGGTCGAGGTGTCGTGCTTGCTCACCACGGCCAGGTCGTCCGCGGTCAGGCCGAGCTCTGCGAGACCCCGGGCCAGCGGCGACCGCTTTCCACCACGGCCCGCGCCGAGCGCGCCGAGCCCCGGAGCGGGGATCGAGGTGTGCGCACCGTCGGCGTACGACCCCGCCCAGGCCACCACCCCGTGCACCGGCAGCCCCATGCGGGCCGCGACGTCGCCACGGGCCAGCAGGATGGTGCCGCCGCCCTGGGACTCGACGAACCCGCCGCGCCGCCGGTCGTTCGCCCGGCTGTAGTGGCGCTCGTCGATCCCCTTGGCGGCCATCGCCGCGGAGTCCGCGGTGGCGGACATGTCGGCGAAGCCCTGGATGCCCTCGGTGGACAGGTCGTCGAACCCGCCGGCCACCACGAACTCCGCCTTGCCGGCGCGGATCTTGTCGAAGCCCTCCTCGACGCTCACCGCGGTGGTGGCACAGGCCGCAACCGGGTGGACCATCGAGCCGTATCCGCCGACGTAGGACTGCATGACGTGGGCGGCCACGACGTTGGGCAGCGCCTCCTGCAGCGTGTCGTTGGCGCGGCTACGGCCCAGGATGCCGTCGATGTAGAGCGAGCGCATGCTCGTCATACCGCCCATGCCGGTGCCCTGCGTGTTGGCGACATCGGCCGGGTGGACGTGGGCCAGCAACTCCGCCGGGGTGAAGCCCGAGGAGATGAAGGCGTCCACGGTGGCCACCAGGTTCCACGCCGCCACCCGGTCGATCCCGGAGACCATGTCGGCGGGGATGCCCCACACCGTCGGGTCGAAGCCGGTGGGGATCTGGCCACCCACGATGCGGGTGAGCGTGGTGCGGCGGGGGACGCGGATCTCGGTGCCCGCCTTGCGGGTGACCGTCCACTCGCCGTCCTCGCTGCGGGTGACGACGGTGTTCTCCGGATCGTCCTCCTGGTACGCGCGGGCCTGGCCCTCGTCGTCCACGACGAAGGACAGGTCCTCCGGCAGGAACACCGAGGTCAGCTGCGGCGAGGCGCCCGCGAACATCTCCGCGCGCGAATCGTCGGCGTAGGTGCGCACGCCCACCCGGGCGAGCACCTCGTCGTGGAAACGCTCGGCGATGTCCGCCTCGTCGATCGGGTCACCGGACCCGGTGACGGTCCAGCCGGCGCGCGGCGAGTCCTCCCAGGTGATGAGCCCGGTCGACCAGGCCAGCTCGACCACGCCGGCGGCGCTGAGGTCGCCGGTGGTCTCCACCTCGAAGCGGGTGCGGGCGCTGCCGTAGGGCCCGACCTCGCCGGAGCCCACGATCACGACCATGTCCTCGAGGTCCTGGGTGACCTGGCCCCACTCGGGGCGCTCGTCGGCGGTGACGGTCTGCAGCGACGGCAGGGCCGCGAGGGTCCCGTCGGCGTCCTCGGTCGAGGCCTCGGTCACCGGGGCCGGACGGTCCGCGGCGAGCGCGGCCATGTCCAGGTCGGCGGTGCCGAGACCCCCGGTGAGGTCGACGGTGAGGGGCGCCTCGCCGGCGGACCGACGGACGTCTGGGGTGCACGAGTCCAGCAGCTCGGCGGCGATCCCCGCGGTGGACCAGGTGGACACGCCCGCGGCCTCCACGGCGTCGACGAGCGGATCGTTGTGGCCCATCAGCCCGGTGCCCCGGACCCAGCCGATGATCGCGTGGACGAACGTCACGCGCTCGGACCAGGACTTCTCCGAGCCCCACTTGGCGATCATGGCGTCGAGCGCGGCCTTGGCCTCGCCGTAGGCGCCGTCGCCACCGAAGATCCCGCGGTTGGGCGAGCCCGGCAGCACCACGTGCAGACGGGAGTCGACGTCGGTGTCGGCGCCGATCGCGCCGAGCCCGGCGACGAGCTTCTCCACGCCCCACAACAGGACGCGCATCTCGGTCTCGGCCCGCGGGCCGGCGTCGGCCATCGAACCCTGGACACGCGGGGCGGCGAACGGGAAGAGCAGCGTCGGCGTGAGCGGCGCCTTGAGGACGGTGGTCTGGCCACCGGCCGACTCGGCGTGCTCGGATCCGACCCACTCGACCAGCGCGTCGACGTCCGAGTACGACGTGAGGTTGGCCGGCAGCACCCACAGCGCCGCGCCACCGCGGGCGTGGGAACGGTAGAGGTCCTTGAAGAAGGCCAGCTTGGACTGGTCCAGGTTCGAGGTGGTGGCCACCACGGTGGCCCCTCCCGCCAGGAGCTTTCCGGTGACGGCGGCGGCGATGGAGCCCTTGCCGGCACCGGTGACGACGGCGACGTCGCCCGCGTACCGGCCGACGAACTCCTCGGAGGCCGCCTCCGCGATCTCCCGGTAGGTGACCGCGAGGGCGTCCCGCCGGGCTCCGGCGGCCCGCTCGGCCCACCAGCGGGCCTGCTCGGCCACGATGTCGCCGGCACCGCGGAAGGCCTCCGCGGCGTCGGCGGGGACGTCGGTCCGGGTCCAGAGACGGGCCAGGTCCTCGCGTGCCGAGGCCCAGCGGTCGTCCATGAGGACGGCACGACCGGAGTCGAAGGCCGGGGCCACCACGCGGCGCCAGTCGGCGCCCAGCTCGGCGGCCACCAGGTCGGCGAGCTCGGTGTCGGGGTCGGCCTCGGCGAGCAGGTCCACGGCCTCGGGCTCGAGATGCCCCAGACGGGTGAGCACGCCACGCGCGGCCCGGGCCAGGACGCCGTCGGTCCCGGTGATCTCGTCGGCGAACTCGGTCAGTGCCGCGGAGTCGACGACCCCGCCGCCGCCGGCTCCGGAGGACGGCATGGCCACGGCCACGCCGTTGGCCGCTCCGACCGAGCGGACGGCCGCGTCGATGAGCTCGTCCAGCCCGGCCACGTCCTTGACGCCCGAGGCGTCGAGCGTCGCCAGGTCGCCGCCGCGGATCGAGGCGCCGTCGCGGGTACCGAGGGCGATCTCGGCGGTGACGTGCTGGGCCCAGCCGGTCCCGAGCTCCCAGGGGCCGGTGACGCGCTCGGTGATGTACGCGGCCCGCTTACCGGTGCGGCCCAGGACCGCACGCAGCGCCTCGCCGACCGCGTCGGACAGGACGGGGCCGAAGGGCGAGTAGCCGCGGGCCAGGCGCGAGACCTGGTCGGACAGGGTCGGGAAGTCCGCCTCGGCCGCGCCGTCGATGGCGCCCAGGCTCAGCTCCGTGCCCAGGTCCAGCAGCAGCTGGTTGCGGCGCGAGGAGACGCCGTCACACAACGTCTCGATGGAGTCACCGGGCGCGATCTGCTCGGGACGGACCTTGGTGCGCAGCGCCACCAGCATGCGGGTGGCCGCGGGGGCGCCGAATTCCAGGTCGTCCGGGCGGGGTGCGCCGGGGGCGGCCTCGGCTGCCGCCGGGGTGGTGGATCGGTCCGCACCGGCCGTGCCGGGGGTGTTGACGGCCGGTGCGGGGTCTGTGGGGGCCGCCTGGTCGGCGGCCGGGGTGGTGGACTCGGTGGCGTCCACCGAGTCGTCGTCGTCGACCTCCACGCTGGGCGGCAGGGTGCCGTACAACGCCGCCGAGTCGCGCTCGACGTTGAGTACCTGGGCGCGGGGGCCCCGGTGCGTGGGCAGGTCGAGGGTCTTGGAGGCGAGGTTCGCCACGGTCGGGGCGTTCGCCACACCGACCTCGACGAAGCACTCGATGCCGAGTCCGCCGCGCTCCACGGGCGTGAAGAGCAGCTCCTGGGTCTCGATCCAGCGGACCGGGCTGGCGAACTGCCAGGCCAGCAGCTCGACCAGGAGGAGGCGTCCCAGACGCGTCGGGGTGGCAGACCAGGAGTCCCAGTCGGCCAGGACGTCGGCGAGGGAGTCGGCCGGCACGAGGTCGGCGATCTCCTGCACGAAGTCACGCTCGAGGCTGAACAGGCGCGGGACCAGGTTGGGGATGTAGCGGCCCACCAGCACCGAGATGTCGATGTCGTGCGGGATCAGCGCGTCGAGGGTGGCCCGGAAGTCCGGGACGCCGCCGCGCAGGACGGTGGAGTGGAAGGGCACGTCGATGCCCGGCACCAGGATGAAGGCGTTCTTGCCCCCGGACCGCTCGAGCTCACGCTCGACGGCCTTCTCCAGCGCCTTGCAGCCGGCGACGGTGCCGGCCAGCGCGTACTGGGATCCCGCGAGGTTGTAGTTGACGATCTCGATGAACTCACCCGAGTCCTCGGCCACGGCGGCCACCCAGTCCACGACCTCGTCGTCGCCGATGCCCATCTGCGACGGCCGGATCGCGGCCATCCGGTAGTCGGACCGGCCCTCGGAATCGCGCGGGACCAGCTCGTGCATGGTCGCTCCGCGCTGGAAGACGATCTCCAGCAGCGGCTCGAGCTCGAGCGTGCCGGAGATGGCGGCCAGGGCGTCGTACTCGCCGATCGAGTGGCCGGCGAAGTAGGCGCCGTCGATGAACAACCCGTCGGCCTCGAGTTCGGCGCGCTGCGCCACCGCGAGGCACGCCATGGCGACCTGGGTGAACTGGGTCAGGTAGAGCACGCCGTCGGGATGCCGGTGGACGGTGCCACGGACGGTCACCTCGGTCGGGTTCTCACGGACGAGCGCCAGGATGGAGAAGCCGAGGGCCTCGCGGGTGTGCGCGTCGGCGCGGTCCCAGATCTCGCGGGCGGCCGGGCAGCGGGTGCGTCCCTCCATGCCCATCCCCTTGGCCTGGATGCCCTGGCCGGGGAAGGCGTAGACGGTGCGCGGGGCCTCGGTCAGGGCGGTGGCGGCCATGACGGTGGCACCGTCGACCGTGCACGTGACCTCGAGGACCTGGCCGCCGGCGAGACGGCCGGTCTGGACGGCACGGACCTTGATGTGGTCGCCCGGTCGGACCGGGGCGAGCATGCGGGCGGTCCAGCCGGCGATCCGCAGGGCGGGGGTCTTCCCGTCCGAGGCCTGGACCGCGTGCTGCGCGGCGGCCGAGAGCCACATTCCGTGGACGATCACGCCACCCAGGCCGGCGAGGTCGGCCGCGGTGTCGGAGACGTGGATGGGGTTGTGGTCGCCGGAGACCAGCGCGAAGGCGGTCATGTCGTGCGGCGCGATGAGCGCGGTGGACACCCGCTGCTGGCGGCTCGTCTCGGCCGGGGTCACGGGTGCGCCCTCGGCGCTGACCAGGGCGCCGCCGGCCGGGCGGGGGTCGCCCACCTCGGCGCCGCCGGTGCGGCCGCGGATCGCGAACCGCTCCGAGAGGGTGCACAGGGGGGACTGCGAGCCGTCGGCGGAGACCGAGGCGACCTCGACCGACACCTCGACGACACGTCCGAGGTCGGTGTCGCGGACGTCTCCCGACCGGGCGACGACGACGAGATCGGTCGACTGCTCCGGGAGCGCGGAATGCATGCGGACCCCGTGGTCCAGATGGACCAGGTCCAGCAGGCCCTCGACCACGGTTCCGGCGCCGCGCGGGCGACGCGCCTGCCCGAGGACCGCGAACACGGCCGGCCACGCCGCACCCACGAGGGCGTCCGGGACGCCGTCCGAGGTGATGAGCGGGGTGGGCAGGCTGCCGGCGGTGACGCCGGTGTGGTCGGAGGCGAGGGTGGGCTCGAAGGTGAACCGGGCGGTGGCGACACCATCGGCGACCTCGGGCAGGGCCTCGATCGCGGTCCCTCCGGCTCCGCCACGGCCCACGCCGGCTGCGGTGCTCAGAAGGGTGCGCATGGCGGCTTCCGCGGCGGCGTCGGTGACGACCGGTGCGGCGCCCGTGGCCACGGAGTCACCCAGGGTGATCGTGATGGTCATCTCGGTCGGACCGATGGGCAGGGTCAGGTCGACGGTGCGCCCGTCCGCCGCCGGGGTCAGCACCGCGCCGGAGACCGGGTGGTGGCCGATGCCGTTCGAGTCGATCTCCCAGGCGTGCAGGACGCCGAGGCGGTGGACAGGGCTCACCACGAGGCGGCCCGCCCACGAGACGTCGGGCGCGTTGAGCACGTCCGCGACCGGGCCCTGTGCGGTGGTCACGGTGCCACGGCGGCGGCCGCTCACGGCCTCGGTGGAGGGCAGGTAGCCACGGACACGGTCGACGGTGGCGGACTCGAAGCGATCGAGCAACTCGCCGACAGGCTCGTCCACCCGGGTGATCCCGGCGACAGCGGTGGTGCCGGGGATGATGCACACGGCGTCGGCGTCGTAGCGGGCGTCATGGGCCTGCCACAGTGAGTCCGAGCGCCACCAGCGACGGACGTCGCCGTCGATGACGGGCACGAACGGGACGGGCTTGCCCGGCATGCGACAGATGTCGAGGAACTCGGCGGCGTCGGCGGGGTGCAGAGTCGCGGTGGCCAGGTCCGGGTAGCGGGCAGCGAGTGCGTCGACGACCTCGGTGGGTCGTTCCATCGCCTCGGCGCGGGGGAAGGCCGAGACGATGCGACCGGTGTCCGCGGCGTCCAGGCGGGCTTCGGCGCGCTGCACCATGCGGTGGAAGCGCTCGCGGATCGTGGGATCGAGCCACACCGAGTGGGCGCTCTCGGCCACCGCCCCGGAGGCGGTGCCGGCGGCGGGAGCGGAGGCGAGGGAGAGCTCGGCGAACCGGCGAAGCCACTGCTCGTAGGTCATGGTCCCGAGGTCACCGAAGTACGGCTTGGCGGTGCCGTTGATCGCGGCGACGATCTCCTCGCGGCGCTCGGCCACGGCCTCGGCGTCGCCGGCGACCTCGTCCAGCAGACGCCCGGTGCGGGCGGCGGTGTTGTCGATCTCGTGGATGTCCGCGCCGAGCTGGCTGCGGCCGGAGGCCATTCCGCCGTCGGCCTGGCCGGCACCCACCCAGTGGTCCACGCCGACGGTGTCCACGAGGAGCTGCTTGACCTGCGGGCTGGTGGTGGCCTCGAGCGTCGCCATGGCGGCGGTGCCCACGAGGATGCCGTCGACGGGCATGGCCGGGTAGCCGTGGGCGTTGGCCCAGGATCCGGTGAGGTAGTCCGCGGCCCGCTCCGGGGTGCCGATCCCGCCGCCGACGCACAGGACCACGTTGGGCCGGTCGCGCAGCATCGGGTAGGTGGCCAGCAGGAGGGCGTCGAGGTCCTCCCAGGAGTGGTGGCCGCCCGCGCGCCCGCCCTCGACCTGCACGATCACGGGCATATGGGGTACCTCGGCGGCGATCCGCACGACCTGGCGGATCTGCGCGACCGTGCCCGGCTTGAAGCTCACGTGGCGCAGTCCCGCCTCGGTGAGCTCCTCGATGAGGGCCACGGACTCGTCGAGCTCGGGGATGCCGGCGGTGACGATCACCCCGTCGAAGGGGACGCCCGCGGCGCGGGCCTTCTGGACCAGTCGCTTGCCGCCGACCTGCAGCTTCCACAGGTACGGGTCGAGGAACAGGGAGTTGAACTGCGCGCTGCGGCCGGGCTCGAGGAGCTCGGTGAGGCGCTGGGTGTTCTCGGCGAAGATCGGCTCGGTCACCTGACCACCGCCGGCGAGCTCGGCCCAGTGGCCGGCGTTGGCCGCGGCCGCGACGATCTCCGGGTCCACGGTGGTCGGGGTCATCCCGGCCAGCAGGATCGGCGAGCAGCCGGTGAGGCGGGTGAACGACGTCTCCACGTGCACGCTGCCGTCGGGCAGGGTGATGAGCTGGGGCTGGTACGCCGTCCACGGGCGCTCGATCGACGGGGTGGCACCCGGCGTGAAGAGGTTGCGCAGCCCGCCGCGGGTGGCGGCGGCGACCACACCGACGCCCTGGCCGCGGACCACCGAGCGGTTGAGGCGGGTCAGGGCCTCGCCCGGGCCCATGTCGAGGATCCACTCCGCGCCGGAGTGCAGGGTCTCGGCCATCTCCTCGACCCAGTCGACGGGCTCGGCGAAGACCTGGCGGGCCAACGCGGCCGCGCGGTCGGCGTCCAGGCCACAACGGGCCGCCCAGTCGGACACGATGTCCACCGCGGGGGCCATCGCGGGATGGTGGAAACCGACCTCCACCTCGAGGGGGTCGAAGACGGGGGCGAAGACGGGGGCGAAGACCTCGCCGCCGGTGAGCTTGGCCTCGCGACGGCGGCGGGACTCGGCCTCGAGGTCCGCGCAGTGACGGCGCAGGTCCTCGAGATCGTCCGGACGGCCCACCACGACGTGACGGCGTTGCGCGTTGCGGATGGAGACGGTCGGCCGCAGTGCGGGGTCGACCGCGGAGAAGACCTCGTCGACGAGGGCGCGCAGTCGCGCGCCGTCGATGCCCGACACGCCGACCATGGGGCTGGCCTCGCCACGGCGGAACAGGCCCGTGCGGCGACCGATCAGGGTGGCGGCGGCGCCGATGAGCTCGGCCATCGCCAGGAGGCGGTCGTCGATCGACCCGAAGGTCTCGACCGATTCCACGGCGAGGATGCCCTGGGAGTGTCCGACCACGGCGGCGGGGGCGGTGTCGTTGACGTCGAAGCCCTCGGCGGCGAGCGCGCGGACGGCGCCCACCTGGGTGAGCAGGACGGCCGGCAGGGAGACCGCGGCGGAGGAGAGCGACGCCTCGTCGGGGAGGTCACCGTGGTCCTCGTCCTCGCCGGTGGTGGTGTTGGCCCACTCGATGGGGCGGAAGCCGTGGGGCCGGACCACCGCGATCTCGTCGTGGACCGGCTCGGTGAGGGCGACGGAGGAGTCGACGAGGTCCTGCAGTTCGGGACCGATCCCGGTGCCGTCGATGAGGTCGCTCAACGCGTCGCGCCACGCGATCCCCTGTCCCCCGAAGGCGAGGGCGTAGGCGGTGCCCTCACGCAGGTCGTCCGCGAGCGCGCGGGCCTGGCGGCGGGCCGCGTGTCCGGTCTCGAGCGGGCGGGGTGTGAGGTCGCGGTCGTCGATCGTCACGTGTGGAACTCCTTGGCAACTTCGTCTGGGACATCTCCACGCCGAGACCAGTTGCTGGTCCGACGCAGGGCACAGACTGCCACAGGAAGTTGAGGGAGACCTCAGCTTGAGGGGGTACGGCCGTCCGTTCGGGGGTTAGCCGAGGGGGCCGACGCGTGAGCCCGATCACAATACGGAGCTGGTGGTTCCCCCATATACACAGGTGAGGGGCACCTCAGGTTTAGGGGCACCCATGTTACCGAATCGTTATCTCGTTCTCAGGGGTGATCCGCCCGACGACGGCGTGTCGCCGTCGCCTCCCACGCCCCGGCACAGCCGTCAGGCGCCGCACCGGAGAACGGCCATCATCTCGGCGTCGAGACCCTCGGTGGGGCACAGGTCGACGGCCAGACGGCGCGGCCCGGACGACCACTCGACGTGGGCCGTCCGGACCTCGTCGCCGACGGCGATCGTGACCAGTCCGCCGATCCCCGGTTGCTCTTCGGGCGCCAGCCCCCCTCGTCCGACCGTCTCGACGGCGGTCACCTCGGCGACCGTCGCCGGACCCGGAGCGGGGATCAGACGCACCTGCACCCTGGTGCCGTCGAACGCGCCGACCCAGGCCGCCAGCATCCCCGTCCCGTCCGCGCGCAGGTCGAGGGTGTACCCGTGCGCGAACCACGACCCGGTCTCGCGGACCACCTCGGCGGGAGAGGGCACGGGGGCTGCCGACGTCGGGGTGGCGACGAGGGTGGACACCCCCGCCATCGACGCCACGAGCGCGACCGCGGCCAGCGCGCGTCCCGCTCTCCGTCTCACCTGCATTGTCCTCATGAAGTCACTGTAGTCCCGCCAGTAACACGATCAGGTGCCACGAATGCGTCGAAATGGTCACCAAAACCCCAACCCGCCGACTAGATGTTGGGAGTTGTGGGGACCACACCTATCGTCGTTCCGTCACACCCGGCGGATCCGCCGCCCGATCGCCCGACAAGGAGCCGACCATGACCAGCCCGCCCAACCAAGGTGGGGTGACACCGAGAGAGACATTCTCCCGTCGCTCCGTCTTCGTCTTCGCCGCCATCGGCTCCGCCGTCGGCCTCGGCAACATCTGGCGTTTCCCCTTCGTCGCGTACGACAACGGTGGCGGCGCCTTCCTGCTCCCCTACCTCGTGGCACTGCTCACCGCGGGTCTCCCGCTGCTGTTCTTCGACTACGCCATCGGGCACCGCTTCCGCGGTTCCGCCCCTCTGAGCTTCCGACGGATGAACCGCTTCGCCGAGCCGATCGGCTGGATCCAGGTCCTGGTGTCCTTCGTCATCGCGGTCTACTACGCGGTGATCATCGCCTGGGCGGCCTGCTACGCGTGGTTCTCCGTCGACGAACGCTGGGGGCAGACGTACGAGGAGTCGGCCACGTTCTTCGCCGAGGACTTCCTCCGCGCCGGCAGCGGGTTCGGGATCGACTTCGTCCCGGGCATCGCGCTCGTCCTGGTGGTCGTGTGGATCGTCACGCTCGGGGTCCTGCTCGCGGGCGTCCAGAACGGCATCGGCCGGACCGCGCTGCTCTTCGTCCCGCTCCTGGTGGCACTCTTCGCCGCCCTCGTCGTGCGGTCGCTCTTCCTCGACGGCGCGATGGACGGCCTCAACAACTTCTTCACCCCGGACTGGGGCGTGCTCACCGAGCCGAGCGTGTGGATCGCGGCCTACGGCCAGATCTTCTTCTCCCTCTCGGTCGGCTTCGGCATCATGCTCACCTACTCGTCCTACCTCAAGCGCAAGTCCAACCTCACGAGCTCCGGCCTGGTCGTGGGCTTCTCCAACTCCGCCTTCGAGGTCCTCGCGGGCATCGGCGTGTTCGCCACGCTCGGCTTCCTCGTCTCCACGTCGGCGGGCGCGGGCTGGGAGGACGTCGGCGGCGGTCCGGGTCTGGCGTTCATCGCCTTCCCGGCTCTGATCTCGCAGATGCCCGGCGGCCCGATCTGGGGCGTGGTCTTCTTCATCTGCCTCATCCTGGCCGGCATTACCTCGCTCATCTCCATCGTCCAGGTGGTCATCTCGTCCTTCCAGGACAAGATGGGCAGCAGCCGCACCGTCTCGGTGCTGGCCGTGGGCATCCCGATGGCGGTCGCCTCGATCCTGCTCATGCCCACCGAGACCGGGCTGCAGAACCTCGATGTGATGGACAAGTTCGTCAACAGCCTCGGCATCGTCGGCATCACCCTCATCGCCCTCATCGTGGTGATCTTCGTGATGCGGCTGGCCCCCACACTGCGCGCCCACCTCAACTCGGTGTCCTCGTGGAAGGTCGGCACGTTCTGGATCGTCTGCCTGGCGGTCATCACGCCGATCGTCCTGGGTTACGCCCTGATCCGCGAGATCATGTCCCTCGTCTCCGAGCCCTACGAGGGATACGACGCCGCCATCCTGGGCGTCTGGGGCTGGGGCATGATCGGGACCATCCTCGTCCTGTCGATCGTCCTGTCGGCCCTGCCCTGGCGGGGGGCCCGCCAGCTCGACGGGCCGCCGAGCGTCGACGACGACCCGAGCGACTACAGCTACGAGGAGGGACTCACCCGTCCCGACGAGAACCCGGCTCCCACCCACACGCCCAAGGAGGCCTGAGCCATGGACGCTCCCGCGATCATCATGATGGTGCTGTTCCTGCTCGTGATCTGGGGCGGACTCGTCGCCAGCATCGTGCACTACGTCGGTCACCCCGACGACCCGGAGGGGGCCACAGCCCGTCCGCGAACTCTGACCTCGCGCCGCACGACCTGATCGCCGGCCCCGGCGTCCGCACACCACAGCGGCGCCGGGGCCGGAGTCGTCGAGGTGCCCGGACCAGTCATCGCACCGGAACTGTCACTGCATCGTGAACGCTGACGGTCAAGTGGCCGGGTCCGTCCCCACCGCGGCAGTAGCCTGGTGACCATGGAGACCGAGGGCCGCGACGCCACCACCACAGAACCCACCGGCAGCGCACCCGTCGAGGTGCGCCACCTGATCCAGCAATGGAAGCGCCTCGACGAGCTCCTCACGGGACTGAAGAGAGACGACTGGGCCGCACCCACGGCCCTCCCCGGATGGACCGTCCGCGACGTGGTGGCGCACATCGCCGGAACGGAGCACCTGCTCTCGGGCGAACCGGTACCGGACGTCGACCTCCCGCCCTCGGCCGACGAGTACGTCCGCAACCCCATCGGGGAGCTCAACGAGAAGTTCGTGCAGGAGGCCCGTCCGCTGGCGGTCGAGGACGCGTTCGCGGACTTCCGGGAGGCGGTGGCCGAGCGCACGGGACAGCTCGCCGAGATGACCCCGCAGCAGTTCGAGGCCGAGTCCGACTCCCCCGTCGGTCGCGTCCCGTTCCGTCGCTTCATGGGCGTGCGCGTCTTCGACTGCTGGATCCACGAGGACGACATCCGCCACGCCCTCGGCATGCAACACCACCTCGGCAGCGGCCCGGGGCGGTTCGCCCTCGACGAGATCGTGCGCTCCCTCCCCCGGACCGTGGGCAAGAAGGCCGGCGCCCCGGACGGCGCCCGCGTCCGGTTCCGGGTCACGGGTGAGTCCGACACCGATCTCCCGATGGCCGTCGACGTGATGGTCGCCGGCCGGGCGGGACTCGTGGACGTCGACGACTCCGCGCGGACCACGGTCGAGCTGGTGTTCGACACCCCGACCTTCGTCCGTGCGGCGACCGGCAGGATCACCGCCGAACCCGGCAACGGCGTGGAGATCAGTGGCGACGAGGACCTGGGCAGGAAGATCCTCGGGTCGATGGCCTTCACCATCTGACAGGCCCGTGGCGACTCCGACGGGGCCGGTGCCGGATCGGGCAGAGCCGTTGCCCGCGGCCGTTGCGCACATCGTGGTGATGGGGGTGTCCGGGGCCGGTAAGTCGACCGTCGCCCGCGCGATCGCCGAGCGGACGGGTGCCCTGTTCCTCGACGCCGACGACCTGCATCCCCCCGCCAACCGCCGGAAGCTGGGCGCCGGCGAGCCGCTCACCGACCTCGACCGCGGGCCGTGGCTCGACGCGGTCCGGGACAGGATGCGGCAGCGGGAACGGGAGGGGGCCCGCACCGGCCCGGACCCCGGCGTCGTCGTCGCGTGTTCGGCACTGCGCCGCGCCTACCGCGACGTCCTCCGGGACGTCGACCGGCCGGTGTTCTTCGTCGGACTCGGCGCCGACCCGGAGCTCCTCGCCGCCCGCCTCGCCGCTCGACGCGGGCACTTCGCATCCCACCGGATCCTCGAATCGCAGCTGGCCACCCTGGAGTCCCTGGGCCCGGACGAGGACGGGATCACCTGCCCGATCGCGCTTCCGGTCGAGGAGATCGCCGACAGGGCCCTCGCCGCGCTCCGGAAGGACCGTCGTCGGTGAGCCGGCGGTGAGTCCGCGGTGAGCCGGCGGTGAGTCCGCGGTGAGCCGGCGGTGAGTCCGCGGTGAGCCGGCGGTGAGGTCGCACCGACCCGGTGGACCGACCACGGTCCCGCGACCGTTCCGTGGACGCCCCGGTGGTCGTACGTCAGACTGGGATCCAGGCCGCCTGTCGACCCGACCCCGGAAGAGGACCCCAGCCTCCATGGAGGATCTCCGACACTTCGCCCAGGAGTTCCGGAAAGCCCTGAGGAACCTGTTGCCCATCGTGGCCGTGGTGGTGGCCTTCCAGCTGCTCGTCTTCCGCCGGATGCCCGAGGACCCGTTACAGCTGGTCGCCGGACTGCTGATCGTGGGGGTGGGGATCGCCCTGTTCCTCCAGGGCCTGGACCTGAGCGTGTTCCCGGTGGGCAAGAACCTCGCCAACCAGTTCACCCGCCGCGGGGCCCTGGGGCTGCTGCTCACCTTCGGCTTCGCCATCGGATTCGCCGCGGTCGTGGCCGAACCCGCCCTGATCGCGGTTCGCCGTGTCCGTGGGTCTCGTCCTGGTCCTGGGGATCCTGCGCGTGCTGCGGGGGTGGGCGGTCCACCGGATCCTCATCGGCGGCTACGTGGTGGTCCTGGTGGCCACGTTCGTGGCCCCGCCGGAGATCGTGGGCCTGGCCTTCGACTCCGGCGGGGTGACCACCAACGTCGTGACCGTGCCGTTGATCGCCGCGATCGGGATCGGGTTGGCCAACTCGATCCGGGGCCGCAGCGCCCTCACGGACGGCTTCGGCCTGGTCGCGCTGTGTGTGATGGTCCCGATGATCGGGGTGCAGCTCTACGGGATGTGGGTCTACACCTTCGGCGGTGGCGGCGGTACGCCCACCACGGGGTCTGACCAGGGCTCCACCCCGCTCTGGCTGGAGCACGTGGTGGGCCTGGCTGAGATGGTCCGCGACGTGGCGCCCATGGTGATCGTCGTCCTGTTCTTCCAGTACGTCGCGCTGCGCCGCAAGCTGTCCCACCCGCTGCGCGTGGCCGTCGGGTTCGTCATGGTCCTGGTGGGGCTCTACGCCTTCGTGGTGGGCCTGACGATGGGGCTCTTCCCGCTGGGCACGCAGATGGCCGAGCAGCTCATCGACCGCGGCGTGCCGGCGCTGATCCTGCTGTTCGCCCTGCTCATCGGGTTCGCCACCACCATGGCCGAGCCGGCCCTGGTGGCCATCGCCGACCAGGCCGAGAACGTCTCGCCGGCCGGGATCAACGCCACCGCCATCCGCCTGGTCGTGGCCACGGGGGTGGCGGTCGGAATCGCGCTGGGGGTGTACCGCATCCTGTCCGGCGGGCCGCTGCACTACTTCATCATGGTCTCCTACGCCGTGGTCATCGTCCTGGTTGTCCTGGCCCCGAAGTACATCGTCGCCCTGGTCTTCGACCTCGGCGGGGTCACCACATCCGAGGTCACCGTGCCGCTGGTCACCGCCCTGGGCATCGGACTGGCCAGCGCCATCGACGGCCGCAGCGCGCTGCTCGACGGCTTCGGCCTCATCGCCTCCGCCTCGATCTTCCCGATCATCTCCGTCCTGCTCTATGCCATCGCCCTCGAGAGAATCCCCCGCCTGCGGAAGGAATCGTCATGAAATTCACGGCTGTCGTAGTGATCGCCCCCCCGGAGCTGGAGGACACCGCCATCGAGGTCGCGCAACGAGCCGGGGCGACCGGGGTGACGATCCTGGAGGGCAAGGGCATCGGCGCGCAGCAGAAGAAGACCTTCTTCGGCCTGACCTTCGAGGGCTCCCAGTCAGTGCTGCTCATGGTCGTGGGCACCCACCTGGCCACCCCGATCCTCAAATCCCTGCACGAGATCCTGGTCGACGGGGACAACTCCCACGGCATCGCCTTCAACGTCCCCATCGAGCACCTCACGGGGATAGACCCGCGGCAACTGGTGACGTTCGAGGAATACATGCGCCGGGAGAACACCTGAGCCACGCCCACCCGCTCCCCCGCGCGCGCCCCATACCGCCCGTACAACCCAGGAGGACCCCCATGCTCACCGTCCAACAGGTCATGGTGCCCGAGGTGATCACCATCTCCCCCTACGCCACCCTGCGCGAGGCGCTGTCGATGATGCGCTCCCATCGGGTCAAGAGCCTCGTGGTGGACCGCCAGCACCCCCACGATGCCTACGGTCTGCTCAGCTACAACGAGCTGCTGCGCGCCATCGTCGTCGAGGAGGGCGACGTGGACCTGCTCAACGTCTACGACGCCGCCGTCAAGCCCGCCATCTCCGTGGGAGAGGACCTGTCGGTGAACCAGGCCGCGGCCATGATGAGCCGGTTCCACCTCAACCGCCTGGTCGTGGTCCGCGGCAACGACCTCATCGGCCTGCTCACGATGAACGACATCCTCGCCCGGCTGATCGATGAGCTCGACTGAACCGCGATCTGTGACGGTGCGCCCGGGGAGACTTGAACTCCCACGTCCGTAGACACTGGAACCTAAATCCAGCGCGTCTGCCAATTCCGCCACGGGCGCCCGCCCGGGGGTGCCGGGCGAGGTGAGCTTACCGCGCCGTCGGCGGTATCGTGGAGGGGTGTCCGACACCCTGAGCAACCGCACGGTCGGAGGCGACCCCGCCTCCGGCCCGCCGGTCTCGACCAAGGTCAGGCACCGCCCCTCGTGGATCGCGTTCGTCGTCCTGGGCTCGATCTTCTGCCTGGGGATGGGGTTCTGGCAGCTCGCCCGCTACCAGGAGGCCACGGGGACGGTGCAGAACCTCGGCTACACCTTCATGTGGCCGTTCCTGGCGGGGTTCCTGGTCTACGCGTACCTGAAGTACGTCCGACTGGAGGCCGACGAGGCCGAGTCGGCCCTCCCAGCCGCCGGTGCCGACGGGGACGAGGGTGACGACGACGAGGTCGACGGCCACCCCGACGCTCCGCCCCTGCGCCGGGGTTCGCGCAGGCAGGAGATCGTCACGGAGATCCCCGCGGACCTTCTGCCCCGGCGTCCCGCCGCGGAGGCCCGGACCGGAGATGAGGCTCTGGACGCCTACAACTCATACCTCGCCGAGCTGGCCCGTCAGGACGCGGCCGCCGGCGACCGTCACCAGGAGAGACACACCACATGACCGTCGCAGCCACCCCGGAGACCGACGACCGCAAGCCGGATCCCGACGGCAAGGTCCGCGGGGCGCTCGCCCGGTACCGCGTCCTGGCCTGGATCACCGGCGTCTGGCTGCTGGTCCTCACCGTCGAGATGATCTACAAGTACCTGATCCTGGACAACTCCTCGGACGCTCCCGACTGGTTCACCTACATCGGACAGGCCCACGGTGTCTTCTACATCTTCTACCTGTTCATGACCCTCGACCTGGCGATCAAGGCCCGGTGGCCCGCCTCCCGCACCCTGCTGACCGCCCTGGCCGGGACGGTCCCGTTCCTGTCGTTCTGGTTCGAGCACAAGCGGACCCGGGACGTCCGAGCCGAATACGCGATCTGAGCCGGCGCCGATCTGAACCGGCGCCGATCCGAGCCGGTCAGTCCGTCCGGCTGCGCTCGGCGAGCTCCCGGAGCGCCGGCACGAGCGCCCGCAGGGCCCGGCCGCGGTGGGAGTCGGCGTCCTTCTCCCCCGGTGTGAGTTCCGCCGCGGAGCGGTCCGACCCCTCGGGCAGGAACAGCGGGTCGTAGCCGAACCCGCCCTCGCCGCGCGGATCCCGGAGCACGTGTCCGGCCCACCGCCCCTCCGCGACCCGCTCGACCGGATTCTCCGTCGACGTTTCCGGGTCCACCGCCGGGTCAGCCGCCGAGTACACCAGGGCGCAGCTGGAGAAGAAGGCCGCGCCACGGCGGTCGTCGGGCACATCAGACAGCTGCCCCACCAGGAGCGCGTTGTTGGCCGCGTCGTCGCCGTGACGGCCCGCCCAGCGCGCGGAGAGCACGCCCGGCATCCCGTTCAGCGCGTCCACGGCCAGCCCGGAGTCGTCGGCCAGGCACGCCAGGCCCGTCGCCCTCCACCCGGATCTCGCCTTGATCAGAGCGTTGTCCTCGAACGTCGCGCCGTCCTCCGGCTCCTCGGGGAACTCCGGCACCTCGTCCAGGCCGACCGGCTCGATGCCGACGATCCCCTCGGACTCCAGCACGCGGCGCAGCTCGGCGAGCTTCTTGGCGTTCCGGCTCGCGACCAGCAGTCGCACGGTCACGGCTGGCGCCCCGCGGTCCGGGCGGCCGGAGGCGCGGGCAGCTCACCCGGGTAGGGGGCGGCGAGGGCCTCGCGCTGCAACTCGAACAGCTTGTCGCAGCCGGCCTGCGCGGAGTCGAGCATCGCATCGAGGGTGTCCCGCCCGAACGCGGCGCCCTCGGCCGTCCCCTGGACCTCGACGAGCTGCCCGGCGTCGGTGCAGACGACGTTCATATCCACCCCGGCGCGCGAGTCCTCCTCGTAGGGCAGGTCGCACAGGACCCGCCCGTCCACCACGCCGACGCTCACGGCCGCCACCGCGGACGTGAGCGGGTTGCCGGTGACGGCACCCTTCGCCTTGAGCCAGGTCACCGCGTCCGCGAGCGCGACGTAGGCCCCGGTGATGGCGGCCGTCCGGGTACCGCCGTCGGCCTGCAGGACGTCGCAGTCCAGGGCGATGGTGTTCTCCCCCAGCGCGGACAGGTCGATGCACGCGCGCAGCGACCGGCCGACCAGCCGGCTGATCTCGTGGGTGCGGCCACCCACCTTGCCCCGCACCGACTCGCGCCCCGAGCGCTCGTGGGTGGCGGCGGGGAGCATCGCGTACTCCGCGGTCAGCCAGCCCAGGCCCGACCCCTTGCGCCAGCGCGGCACGCCCTCGGTCACACTCGCCGTGCACATCACGCGGGTCTGTCCGAAGGTCACGAGAACCGAGCCCGCCGGGTGCGAGGTGAAACCCCGCGTGATGGTCACGTCGCGGAGGTCGCCGTCCGCGCGTCCGTCTGCTCTGCCGTCAGTAGATGAGGTCACGCCCGCCGATACTAGCGGCCGGCACCCGGAGACCGGGCCTCGGACACCGGGCCCCGGAACCCGACGCTCAGACCTCGAGCCTGAGATCAGGCTCCGCCAACAGGACCTCGCCGTCGAACTGCGCGGCGGCCTCGGCGCGCACGGCCTCGCGGTCCGTCCACGGGGGGATGTGGGTCAGCACCAGACGGCCCACCCCGGCCAGTCGGGCGGTCCGGCCGGCCTCGGCACCGGACATGTGGATCCCCGGCGGGCGGCCCTCCTCGTGGGTCCACGAGGCCTCGCAGAGGAACACGTGGGCGCCGGCCGCGAGTTCGACCAGCGAGTCGCAGTAGGCGGTGTCACCGCTGTAGGCCAGGACGCGACCGGACTCCGACGTCAGGCGCATCCCGTAGGACTCCGGCGGGTGATCCACCCGGTCGGCCCGCACGCGCAGGCCCACCTCGCCGTCGTCGCCCGTCATCTCCACGTCGGGCGTCACATCCCACGACCCCACCTCGAAGGTGTCCGACAGGTCGTCCACCGCCCCCGGTTCCTCCGCCGAGGCGACCCCGATCCGGTACGCGGTCCCGGACGGCCCGATGAGCGGCACCCGGACCGCGCGCTCGGCCTCCGGACCGTAGCGCCGCAACACCAACAGGCCCGGGACGTCCAGGCAGTGATCGGCGTGGAGATGGGACAACAGGATCATGGCGTCCTCCGGCGCGATGTACCGCTGCAGAGCCCCCAACACCCCCGGCCCCATGTCGATCACGACCGGGGCGACCCCCTCGACCTCCACCAGATACCCGGACGCCGGCGAGGTGGGTCCGCCGATACTCCCCGAGCAACCCAGGACAGTCAGAAACATGGGCACCATCGTGCCACGGCCGGCGCGAGGTCGCCCGGAGTGTGCCCCGGCGGGCGACCCGGAACCGGTCCGCGGGTAGGGATCACACCGCACCCGCGAGGCCGACCGACACGAGACCGGGTCCGAGGAACCGGGACGCCACCCTTCGGAAGCTGTCCGGGTCACCGGTCACGAGGTACTCCCGCGTCGCCGGATCCGCCGCGTCGTGGGGGCGCAGCAGGTCCGCGGCGGTGAGCACGCGCAGCACGTCCTTGGCGGTCTCCTCGGCGCTGGAGACCAGCGTGACGTGATCGCCCACCGCGAGCTGGACCACCCCGGACAGCAGGGGGTAGTGGGTGCACCCCAGGACCAGGGTGTCCACGTCCGCGTCCCGGATCGGCGCGAGGTACGCCTCCGCCAGACCCAGGACCTGCCGACCGCTGGTGATCCCGCGCTCCACGAACTCGACGAACTTCGGGCACGCCACCGAGGTCAGGTGGACCCCGGCCGCCGCGGCCACGGCGTCGTCGTAGGCCAGCGACGCGACCGTGGCGCGCGTGGCGATCACCCCGATGCGGCCCGAGCGCGTGGTGGCCACCGCCCGCCTGGCCGCCGGCTGGATCACCTCCACCACCGGTACCGGGTAGCGCTCGCGCGCGTCCCGCAGCATCGCCGCCGAGGCGGTGTTGCACGCGATCACCAGAGCCTTGACCCCGCGGTCGACGAGGGAGTCCGCGACCGCCAGGGCGTGCTCGCGGACCCGGGCCAGGGGCAGCGGCCCGTACGGACCGTTGGCCGTGTCCCCCACGTAGATCAGCGACTCGTCGGGGAGCTGGTCCATGATCGCCCGGGCCACGGTGAGTCCACCCGCCCCCGAGTCGAACACCCCGACCGGGGCCAGTGGATCGGGAGACGTCACCTCGGCGAGCCGGCGTTCCGCCGCTGCCCGGCGGTGACCGCCTGTGGCGTCCGGTCGCGTTTGAGTCCGTACGCCGAGAGGACCCCGCCGATGGCCCCGCCGAGGTGACCCTGCCAGGACACGCCGTCCAGCATCGGGGACAGTCCCGCGAGCGCCTCGAACCCGTAGTAGAAGCCGATGACCAGACCGACGACCAGGTGCAGGAACCGGCGGGAGAACAGACCCCGGACGATCACGTAGAAGATGTAGCCGAACACGATGCCGGACGCCCCGATGTGGACGGTCCCGGTGCCGCCCAGGACCCACGACACGACACCCGAGGCCAGCCACGAGATGAGCGTGACGCTGATCAGGGGCCGGATCCCGGACATCGCGATGATCGATCCCAGGACGAGCAGGGCGATCGAGTTGCCGATCAGGTGCGCCCAGTCCCCGTGGAGGAAGGGTTGGAAGATGATGCCGGGGAGCCCGTCGGTCGAGAGCGGACGCACCCCGTAGCCGTCGAGCCCCTGCGGGGGCCCGATGGTGGCCTGGATGACCTGGTCGGCCGCCTCGACCACCCACATCAGTGCGACGAAGGCGAAGAGCAGGATCAGTGCCGGCCAGCGGCGTGGCCCCTGAGGGACGGGCCGGGCGGTCTGGACGCCCCCCGCCCGGAACGTGCGTGGATCTGGATTCACCGTGTTCTCCTCACTTCCCGGTCAGAGCGGTGCACAGGGAGTCCTGCATGAAGGTCAACCAGTGGTAGACGTCCAGGTGCGCCGACCTCGGGTCGTCCTCCGCGACGAACTCGGGGATGTCGGTGGCCGGGACGCCGTCCACCGCCCCGGCCTCGAGCAGCAACGCGCCCAGGCCGAGCCTGACGTCGTTGAGACACCCCATCCAGGCCTGTGCCTGCTCGGGGCTGAGCGAGACCGTCCCCCCACGCGCCGGGAGGGACCTGAGGACCGTCGACGCCGCGGCGAGCTTGACGTCGATGATCTCCGGCTCGTGGATCATGCGCATGCCCGAGTTGTGTGCGCGGGCGACCGCGGCGGCGTCCGCGTCGGATCCCCCACCCGGCTCGGGCCGGTGGAAGTCGGGGAGCAGGCGGGCGAGCGGGGCCTCGACGGGGAGCTCGGAGTGGCCGCTGCGCATCCCGGTGATCTCTGCCAACTCGTCCCTCGGCGCGGAGTCGCGCCGCTGCTCGAGCATGTCGACGATGTTGGACACCAGGGCGTGGAGGATCTGCACCTCGTGACCCTCCATGACCGCCTTGACCCGGGGGCCGGTGAGGGAGGACTTGCGCTGCCAGGCCTTCACGGGCTCAGACCTCCCGCTGCATGGTGGCCCACAGTCCGGCCTCCTGCAGCTTCCGGACGTCGTTCTCCACCTTGTCCCGGCTCCCGGACGAGACCACCGCGCGGCCGTCGTTGTGGACCTTGAGCATGAGCTCGTGCGCCTTCTCCCTGCTGTAGCCGAAGACCCGCTGGAACACGAAGGTCACGTAGCTCATCAGGTTGACCGGGTCGTCCCACACCACGGTGAGCCAGGGACTGTCCACCCCGGCGTCGAGCTCGGTGTCCGTGGCTTCCACGGGCGCGGCCGACGGCATCGCCATCACGGGGACGACGCTCCGGTCGTCCGCGATCTGTGTGGTCACGGTGTGCATACGGCCAAGGATACGGATTACCGCCGGGTCGGCCACGCCGTAGAGTCAGCCGGGTGACCGCGACCGCGCCGACGCGCGCCCCTCACCCGCCGGGCCGTCCGTCCAGCGCACTGCTCACGGACAAGTACGAGCTCACGATGATCCGGGCCGCACTGGCCGACGGGACCGCCGACCGCCCCTGTGTGTTCGAGGTGTTCGCCCGACGGCTCCCGGCGGGTCGCCGGTACGGCGTCGTCGGCGGCACGGGCCGACTCCTGGAGCGGCTCCGGGACTTCCGCTTCGGCGAGGAGGAGCTCGCGGTGGTGGCCGACTCCCTCGACGAGCGGACCCTCGGGTGGTTGCGGGATTTCCGGTTCACCGGCCACATCGACGGGTACCCCGAGGGGGAACTGTTCTTCCCGGGATCCCCGGTGCTGAGCATCCGGGGCGGGTTCGCCGAGTGCGTGCTGCTCGAGACCCTGGTCCTGTCCGTGCTCAACCACGACAGCGCGATCGCCTCCGCCGCCGCGCGCATGACCGCGGCGGCGGACGGCCGACCGATCATCGAGATGGGGTCGCGCCGCACCCACGAGGAGGCCGCGGTGGCGGCGGCCCGCGCGGCGTACCTCACGGGGTTCGCGTCCACCTCCAACGTCGAGGCGACCCGGCGGCACGGGGTCCCCTCCGCCGGCACGTCCGCGCACGCGTTCACCCTGCTGCACACCGGACCGGACGGCCCGGACGAGGCGTCCGCCTTCCGATCCCAGGTGGCCACCCTCGGTGTGGACACCACCCTGCTGGTGGACACGTACGACATCACCCGCGGCGTGGCCACGGCGATCGAGGTGGCCGGGCCCGGGCTGGGGGGCGTCCGGATCGACTCGGGCGACCTCGGGATGCTCGCCCGCCAGGTCCGTGTCCAGCTGGACTCCCTGGGCGCCCACCGGACCCGGATCGTGGTCTCCGGAGATCTCGACGAGTACGCGATCGCGGCCCTGCGGGCCGAACCCGTCGACGCGTACGGGGTGGGAACCCGGCTGGTGACCGGCTCCGGCGCCCCCACCGCCGGGATGGTCTACAAGCTCGTCGAGGTGGACGGCATACCGGTGGCCAAGCGGTCCGCACACAAGGAGTCCCTGCCGGGTGCCAAGCGCGCGGTCCGGCTGCACCGGCGTTCGGGCACCGCGGTCGAGGAGGTGCTCCTGCCGTGGGCGGGTTCCCTGCCGGCCGACCCGGGTCTGGAGCAGCGGGACCTGATGGTCCCCCTCATGCGCGACGGCGACACCGCGGCCGACCTGCCGACCCTGGCCGAGTCGCGGGCGCTCCACGAGTCCGCGATGGTGACCCTGCCGTGGGAGGGTCTGGCCCTGAGCGAGGGCGAGCCGGCGGTCCCCGTGCGGGTGGTGCCGCCCGGACCCCGGCGCTGATCCGCCCGCCTCCGACGCAGCCGATAGGGTGACCGGGTGACCGACTCGCTCCCGACCGTCTCCGACCTGCTCGCCACCGCGGTCGAGAGCCTGGGCGGCAGCGAGCGCGCGGGCCAGGTCCGTATGGCCGAGGCGGTGGGCAACGCCCTGTCCACCGGCGAGCACCTCGCGGTCCAGGCCGGCACGGGCACCGGCAAATCGCTGGCCTACCTGGTGCCGTCACTGCGGCACGCCGTGACGACCGGGGGGACGGTGGTGGTCTCCACCGCCACGATCGCGTTGCAGAACCAGCTGGTGGACCGCGACCTCCCCCGGCTGGCCGCCGCTCTCAAGCCGCAGCTCGGCATGACGCCCTCACACGCGATCCTCAAGGGCCGCGGGAACTACCTGTGCCTGCACCGCGTCTCGTCAGGCCCGGTCGACGAGGCCGATCCCGACGAGGTGGTGTCGGAGGAGCTGTTCGACCTCCCGATCGGTGGCGAATCCACCGCTGCCCGCACCCCACGCGAGACCTCCCCGCGCGACTCCGGGCCCGGGTCGCGACTCGGCCAGGAGATCGCCCGGCTGCACGACTGGGCGCAGGACACCGAGACCGGCGACCGCGACGACCTGCCCCGCGGGGTGTCCGACGCGGCGTGGCGCCAGGTGTCGGTGACCAGCCGCGAGTGCCTCGGGCAGTTGTGCCCCGAGTTCTCCGAGTGTTTCGCCGAACGGGCACGGCAGGAGGCGGGTCGGGCGGACGTGGTGGTGACCAACCACGCCCTGCTCGCGATCGACGCCATGACCGACGTCTCCATCCTCCCCGAGCACGACGCGGTGGTGATCGACGAGGCCCACGAGCTCTCCGACCGGGTGACCGGCGTGACGACGGCGGAGCTCACCGGTGCCGCCGTGATCCAGGCGGCCCGCCGCGCGGCCAAGCTCGTGGATCAGCAGACCGCCGATCGCATGGTGGCGGCGGGCGAGGGTCTGGCGAGTCTGCTCGAGCTGTGTCCCGAGGGGCGGTGGGACCTCCTGCCCGAGGGCGCCGACCTCGCGCTGGCCGCGGTCCGGCACACCGCCGAGAACTGCCGGAGCGCCGTTCCCGGCCCCAAGCCCGGAGAGGTCGCGAACGATCCCCAGGGCGCCTCCGACCGGCAGAAGACCCTCGCGGCACTCGACGAGGTCGCCGATGCGGCCGACCGAATGCTGTCCTCGTACGAGCGCCCGGTGACCGAGCGTCTGGAGATCGTGTGGATGAGCGAGGAGGACCGCCGCGGCCGGATCCTGCGCGTCGCCCCGCTGTCCGTGGCCGGGCTGCTCCGGGCGCGGTTGTTCGCCGAATCCACCGTGATCCTCACCTCGGCCACGCTCACGACCGGCGGGAGGTTCGACGGCCTGGCGGCCACCTGGGGGTTGCCGCCGGCATCGTCCTCCCGCCCCGACCCCGCGACCGCCGTCGCCCTGGAACCACCCTCGGACGACGACGCCGGCAGTCTCCGCTGGACCGGGCTGGACGCCGGGTCGCCCTTCGACTACCGCCGCAACGGCATCCTCTACGTGGCCTCGCATCTCCCGGCGCCGGGCCGGGAGGGCGCCTCCCCCGAGGCGGGTGACGAGCTGGTCGACCTCGTCACCGCTGCCGGCGGACGCACCCTCGGGCTCTTCTCCTCGATGCGCGGGGCCAAGGCCGCGGCGGAACTGCTGCGCGAACGACTCGACACCCCGGTGCTGTGCCAGGGCGAGGACTCGACCGCCAACCTGGTGGCGCAGTTCGCGGCGGACGAGGAGACCACGCTGGTGGGCACCCTCTCGTTGTGGCAGGGCGTCGACGTTCCCGGGCGGTCGCTCTCGCTCGTGGTGATCGATCGCATCCCCTTCCCGCGGCCGGACGACCCCCTGCTCTCGGCGCGTCAGCGCGCGGTCGGGGCCCGCGGTGGCAACGGCTTCCTCGCCGTCGCCGGCAACCACGCCGCGCTACTCCTCGCCCAGGGGGTCGGGAGGCTCCTGCGCCGTACCGACGACCGGGGCGTCGTGGCGGTCCTCGACTCCCGGTTGGCGACCGCTCGCTACGGCGGCTATCTCCGGGCCTCTCTGCCACCGTTCTGGCAGACCACCGACCGGGACGTGGTGATCGGCGCCCTCGAGCGGCTCCGCGGCGCCTGAGACCGCGGTCCGGCTCCCCCAGCCGCGCGCCCCGTTTCCCCCACCCGCGCGCGCAGCCGCTCCAGCGCCTGCTCCCCCAGCCGCGCGCAGCCGCTCCAGCGCCTGCTCCCCCAGCCGCAGCCGCTCGCGGCGATGTACCCTCGCCTGCCCCATTGCTCACGCCGCCGTGCATGCCAAGGAGCGGCTGTGGGAGCATTCCGTCGGCTCCGGTGGGTGTATTCCGTCGGCTCCGGTGGGTGGATTCCGCCCGGCTGCGGGTGTCAGCGCTCGTCGACGGCGATGACCGTCAGCGAGCCCGGCGCGACCTCCGTGTACCCGGCGTCGACCACGGCGGCCACTCCCGGGGCACGGGCGGACACGGCCGCCGAGAGGTCGCGCCACCGGGCGGGGTCCGCCTCACGGACGGCCACCGGGAGCCCGCCGTCGATCCATCGCTCGAGCCGGTCGCGGTCCATCTCCGCGATCAGCACCATCACGCCGTGACCGACCTGGGCGGCGGCCTTCCCCACGGACATCTCCAGCGCCCTGTCGACCCACACCACCGGCACACCCGGCGGCGGAGGGCCGGGATCGTCACGCTCGAGGTCGGTACCCCCGATCTGCAGACGGCCGAGTCGCGGGTCCACCTCGTCGACCGGGCCGGGGACGAACGCCCGGGCCGCGCACCCGTCCACCTCGCGGGTCACACCGTCGACCTCGAGAGCGGTACGCCACTGGGCGCCTCGCGCCCGCCGCGCGATCTTGCGCATCCGGGCGTCCAACCACGCGCCGTAGGCCTCGTGCCACCGCCCACCCGGCGCGACACGCTCGTCCAGGCACAGCGCGGCGACGGCGCCCGCGACGGCCTCGAGCAGCGGGGTCCGTCCGGGGAGGTCCGCCTTGGGCAGGTGCAGCACGATCGGCATGGAGCGGACGGTGCCGCGGTCATCCGGGTCCTCGGTCCCGGCCGACCCGGCGCGGAGTCGGGCGTGGCACCAGTCGAGCGCGGCACCGGTCGCAGGATCTCCCGCCGGTGGTGCGTCGGTCGGTGGCTCCTCGGGACGCGGCCCCTCGACCTGTGGTCCCTCGGTCACACGAGCGGGACGCGGCGGTAGGTGCCGGCGGCGGTGTCGGCCGCCTCGATCTCGTCGCGCGTGATGCCGAGGACGAACAGGACGGTGTCGAGGAACGGCTTGGACAGCGACGCGTCGGCCACCTCGCGGAGGGCGGGCTTGGCGCAGAACGCGATCCCCAGCCCCGCAGCGGTGAGCATGTCGATGTCGTTCGCCCCGTCACCCACCGCGACGGTCTGGCTCAACGAGATGCCGAGCTCCTCGGCGAACTCGCGCAGGTAGTCGGCTTTGGCCTCACGGTCCACCACCTCGCCGATGACGCGGCCGGTGAGCACGCCGTCCTCGATCTCGAGCGTGTTGGCCCGCGCGAAGTCGAGACCCAGCTCCTCGGCGAGGCCGGCGATCACCTGGATGAACCCGCCCGACACCACTCCGCAGCGGATGCCGAGACGCTTGAGCGTGCGGATCGTCGTCCGCGCACCCGGGGTCAGAACGATGCTGGCCGCGACCTCGTCGAGGACGGTGGCCGGCAGTCCGGCCAGGGTCGCCACGCGCTCGTGGAGGGACTGGGCGAAGTCCAGCTCCCCCCGCATCGCGCGCTCGGTCACCGCGCGGACCTCGGCCTCCCTGCCCGCGTGGGCGGCGAGCATCTCGATGACCTCACCCTGGACCAGGGTGGAGTCCACGTCGAACACCACCAGACGCTTGGACCGGCGGCCCAGCCCGGCGCCGTCCACCGAGATGTCGACGCCGTGCGCGTCCGACAGGGGCGCCATCGCCTCGCGCAACCTGGCGTCGTCGGCGGCGTCACGACCGGCGGTCGAGACGTGCAGCTCCAGACCTGTCACCGGGTAGTCGGCGATCCCCCGGATGGTGTCGATGTTCGCACCGATCGACGCGAGCGAACCCGCCACCGCGGAGAACGCCGACGCGGTGACCGGACTGCCGAGGATCACCACCGCGTGGGTGGACGGCGGGGTCGCGGGCGCGATGTCGTCGAACTGGACCTCCAGCTGCATCCCCAGATCGTGGACCTGGTCGGTGAGCTCGCGGACCACGGCCACGACGTCCGCGTCGGCTTCCACCCGGACCATGAGCCCCAGGGAGAGGTGGCCGTTGACCACGACCTGCTCGACGTCCACCAGGTCGGCGTGGTGGGAGGCGAGGACCGCCATGATCCTCGCTGTCACACCTGGCCGGTCGGGTCCGGTGACGGTGAGTAGTGCCGGGGTGCCGGGGGTGCTCACGTGTGCTCCTGACGAGTGTTCGTGCTGGTGACTGGGGGTGATGGGCAGGAAGGGCTGACACGCGCCGAACCCCGCCGGAGGACGAGCCTACCGACGGGGTTCAGCGGGGACCGACGCCCGTGGGTGAGTACGGGCGGGTGGGTCAGCCTCTCTGCGGTGACGAGCCGCGCTCGGCCACGTCCTTGACCGCAGCCGGGTCCTGGGCCGCGGCCCGGCCCCCGACGTGGGCCTCCGCACGCATGCGCTCGCTCATGTGCGGGTAGTGCAGTTCGAACGCCGGCCGCTCGGAGCGGATCCGGGGCAGGGTCACGAAGTTGTGACGCGGCGGCGGGCACGAAGTGGCCCACTCGAGCGAGTTGCCCGCACCCCACGGGTCGTCGACCGTGACGATCTCACCGTAGCGCCAGCTCTTGATGACGTTCCAGATGAACGGCAGCATCGCGATCCCGAGGATGAACGAGCCGATGGTGGAGATCTGGTTGAGCACCGTGAAGTTGTCCGTCGCCAGGTAGTCAGCGTAGCGACGGGCCATTCCCTGGTTGCCCAGCCAGTGCTGCACGAGGAACGTGGTGTGGAAGCCGATGAACATCAGCCAGAAGTGCCACTTGCCCAACCTCTCGTCGAGCATCCGGCCCGTCATCTTGGGGAACCAGAAGTACACGCCGGCGAACGTGGCGAACACGATCGTGCCGAACAGCGTGTAGTGGAAGTGGGCGACGATGAAGTACGTGTCCGAGATGTGGAAGTCGATCGGCGCCGCAGCCATCATGACGCCCGTCAGACCACCGAAGAGGAAGGTCACGATGAAGCCGAGCGCGAAGATCATCGGCGTCTCGAACGTCATCTTCCCGCGCCACATGGTGCCGATCCAGTTGAAGAACTTCACACCCGTGGGAACGGCGATGAGGAACGTCATGAAGGAGAAGAACGGCAGGAGCACGGCGCCCGTGACGAACATGTGGTGCGCCCAGACCGCCATGGACAGCGCGGCGATCGCGAGGGTCGCGAAGACCAGACCGGCGTACCCGAAGAGGGGCTTGCGCGAGAAGACCGGGAACACCTCGGAGACGATGCCGAAGAACGGCAGCGCGAGGACGTACACCTCGGGGTGACCGAAGAACCAGAACAGGTGCTGCCACAGGATGGCGCCACCGTTGCCCGGGTCGTAGATGCGGCCACCGAACTGACGGTCGTAGAAGACGCCGAGGGCCGCGGCGGTGAGCAGCGGGAAGATCAGCAGGATCAGGACCGAGGCCACCAGGATGTTCCACGTGAAGATCGGCATCCGGAACATGGTCATGCCCGGCGCGCGCAGGCAGATGATCGTGGTGACGAAGTTGACGGCGCCGAGAATGGAACCGATACCGCCGATGCCGACGCCGAGGATCCACAGGTCCGCGCCGACGGCCGGCGAGTGGATCTTGTCGGCCAACGGCATGTACATCGTCCAGCCGAACGCCGCTGCACCACCGGGGGTGATGAAGCCGGACAGCATGATGATGCCGCCCGCCGTGAACAGCCAGTAGCCCAGGGCGTTCAACCGCGGGAAGGCGACGTCGGGGGCACCGATCTGCAGCGGCATGATGTAGTTCGCGAAGCCGATCACGATCGGCGTTCCGTACAGCAGCAGCATGACCGTGCCGTGCATCGTGAACAGCTGGTTGAACTGCTCGTTGGACAGGAACTGCATGCCCGGGACGAAGAGCTCCGCCCGGATGAGCAGGGCCATGAGCCCGCCGATGAAGAAGAAGACGAAACAGGTGACGATGTACATCAGGCCGAGCAGCTTGTGATCGGTCGTCGTCATCATCTTCCACACGAACGAACCCGGCCGGGCGGTGCCCGTGGGTACGCCCGGCGGATGGTCGAGATCGTCGACCGGCTTGGGGGCCACTGCGGTCATAAGGGTCCTCCTGAACGCCTCACCCGACGCCGCGGGTCGAACCACCGACCCCACGTCGAACGCAAAGGAATAGTGCGTGAGGGCAATCCTAACCCTCCGCTGAGAGCGTCCACCACTCACCCCGCCGAACTCGCCGGGGCGGGTCAGCTGCGGGAATCCGGCCCCGCCACGACACGCCCGAGATGACGCTCGGACCCGCCTCGACCTCCACTTCGACTGCGCCCGCGACCCATCTCCTAGGCTCTCCCCCATGACCGATCTCGCGCCGAGCCGTCACCGCCCTCGCGGACGGGGGTATCCTTCCACCCCCGTACGGGTCACGGTGGGCGTCGTGGGCCCGCTCGTCGTCGGCCTCGTGCTCGCCGGGTGCGGGCCGTCCCCCGTCGACATGGTCGAGCACCCCGTCACCACGACCCCCTCACGGATGGCCGGCGAGGAGCTCCAGCGCTCCGCCGAACCGGAGGAGTCGTGTTCGCCCGTACCGGCGCCGGCCGAGTTCGCCGGCAACGGCGTCAGGCGGGTCGAGTCCGTGGACCCGGCCGACGCGACGGTCGAGGTCCCCCGGTCGCCGGAACGGATCCTGGCGCTCGGGGCCGGGGCCGTGGACGTCGCGTGCGGCCTGGGGCTGCAGGACCTCGTCGTCGGGACCTCCGGTCTGCCCCGCGACGCCGACGTCTACCTCCCCACGCCCCTCGTGGGACTGCCCGACCTCGCGATCACCGGCGACTCGGGCGCGGAGGAGGCCGCGGCCGCGGCCCGTGAACTCGACCCCGACCTCATCGTGTTGGCGGACTCACCCGATCCCGACCCGTCCGTGGTGCGGGCGTTGGCGGAGGTCGCCCCGACGGTCGTGTACGACGCGCGGGCTCTGAACTGGACCGAGAGCACCGAGGCGATCGCCGACGCCTACGGGCGACCGCGTGCCGGCGGGGATCTCCTGCTGGACGTGATCGACCGGGCCCGGTTCACCGCCGACGCCACCACCCCGAGCGACACCTGGGTCTCGCTCGTCTCCGTCTCCGACGCCGACGGCGTCGCGGTCCAGCGGCCGGACACACTCGGGAGCCTCATGCTCGAGGCGGTCGGTGCCGGCCGACCCCCGGCGCAGCGCACGCGGGACGGCCAGCGGATCGAACCCGCCCCAGAGTCTCCTCCCGTGGGCGATGAACTCGACGGTGACGTGATCTTCGCCGTGGTGGGCGGCGGTGACGGTTCGGAGCAGTCCGCGCGGGAGGCCTTCGCCACCGAGCGGTGGACGGACCTCGACGCGGTGGGCGCCCGCCGCATGTTCGTCGTGGACCGGGCCGTGTGGGAGGGATCCGGCCCGGTGGCCGCGCGCGCGGTCCTCGACGACATCCGGAGTTCCATCAACGGGATCGCCCCGGACGGGTAGCCGGGGAGCCGGCCGAGCCGACAGGACGACCCGGCGCACCTGCCGGACGACCTCACCCCGGCACCTGATCGGGTGCCGGGGTGAGGTGGTGACGACGGTCGGGTCAGAAGTCCCAGTCCTCGTCCTCCGTGGCGACGGCCTTGCCCATGACGTAGGAGCTGCCGGAACCCGAGAAGAAGTCGTGGTTCTCGTCGGCGTTCGGGCTGAGCGCCGAGAGGATCGCGGGGTCGACGTTGGTCTCGTCCTTGGGGAACATCCCCTCGTATCCGAGGTTCATCAGCGCCTTGTTGGCGTTGTAGCGCAGGAACTTCTTGACATCCTCGGTCCACCCCACCGTGTCGTAGAGGTCCTCGGTGTAGTCCGCCTCGTTGTCGTACAACTCGAAGAGCAACTCGAAGGTGTAATCCTTCAACTCGTCGCGCTCGGCCTGCCCGATCTGCTCGAGGGCACGCTGGTACTTGTATCCGATGTAGTAGCCGTGCACGGCCTCGTCCCGGATGATGAGCCGGATGATGTCCGCCGTGTTGGTGAGCTTGGCCCGCGAGGACCAGCGCATGGGCAGGTAGAAGCCCGAGTAGAAGAGGAACGACTCGAGGAGGGTCGAGGCGATCTTGCGCTTGAGGGGATCCTCCCCGGAGTAGTACCCGAGGATGATGTGCGCCTTGCGCTGCAGGAAGGTGTTCTCCTCCGCCCAGCGGAAGGCGTCGTCGACCTGCGGAGTGGAGCAGAGCGTCGAGAAGATGGTGGAGTAGCTCTTGGCGTGGACCGACTCCATGAACGCGATGTTGGTGAGCACCGCCTCCTCGTGGGGGGTCGACGCGTCGGGGATCATGCTCACCGCGCCGACCGTCCCCTGGAGGGTGTCCAGCAGCGTCAGGCCGGTGAAGACCCGGGTGGTGAGCTGTTGCTCCGAGTCCGTCAGGGTCTGCCACGACGGGATGTCGTTGGACACCGGGACCTTCTCAGGCAACCAGAAGTTACTGGTGAGCCGACCCCAGACCTGATCGTCGACCTCGTCCGTGACGCGGTTCCAGTTGATCGCCGACACCCGGTCGACGAGCCGGGGGGCGACCCCGGCGGCGGGGCTGTGGGATCCCGGAGCGTGCAGCTCGGCGGTCATCGGATCTCCTCGTGATGGCGGGGGCGGTTCGGGGCGCAGGCCTGAGGCCCGGGGGTCAGAGCATGCACGAGACGCAGCCCTCGACCTCGGTGCCCTCGAGCGCGAGCTGGCGCACGCGGATGTAGTACAGGGTCTTGATCCCCTTGCGCCACGCGTAGATCTGGGCGCGGTTCACGTCGCGGGTGCTGGCCGTGTCCTTGAAGAACAGGGTCAGCGAGAGGCCCTGGTCCACGTGCTGGGTGGCCGCCGCGTACGTGTCGATGATCTTCTCGTACCCGATCTCGTACGCGTCCTGGTAGTAGTCCAGGTTGTCGTTGGTCAGGTAGGGCGCCGGGTAGTAGACGCGACCGATCTTGCCCTCCTTGCGGATTTCGATCCGGGACGCGACAGGGTGGATCGACGAGGTCGAGTTGTTGATGTAGCTGATCGACCCGGTGGGCGGCACGGCCTGCAGGTTCTGGTTGTAGATGCCGTACTGCTGCACCTCGGCCTTGAGTGCGCGCCAGTCGTCCTGGGTGGGCACCGCGACGCCCGCCTCGGTGAACAGCTGGCGCACCCGCTCGGTGGCCGGCTCCCACGCCCGGTCCGTGTACTTGTCGAAGAACTCGCCGGACGCGTACGTGGACTCCGGGAACCCGGCGAACCACGTCCCCCGCTCCCGCGCGAGGAGGTTCGACGACCGGACCGCGTGGTAGAGCACCGTGTAGAAGTAGATGTTCGTGAAGTCCACGCCCTCGGAGGACCCGTAGTGGATCCGCTCGCGGGCGAGGTAGCCGTGGAGGTTCATCTGTCCCAGGCCGATCGCGTGGGACTCGGCGTTGCCCCGCTCGATCGACGGGACCGAGTCGATGTGGGTCTGGTCGGACACCGCGGTCAGGCCCCGGATCGCCGTCTCGATGGTCCGGCCGAAGTCCGGCGAGTCCATGGCCTTGGCGATGTTGAGGGAGCCGAGGTTGCAGGAGATGTCCTTGCCCACGTGCGAGTAGGTGAGGTCCTCGTTGTACGTCGACGGCGTGGAGACCTGGAGGATCTCCGAGCACAGGTTCGAGTGCGTGATCTTGCCGGCGATCGGGTTGGCCCGGTTCACCGTGTCCTCGTACATGATGTACGGGTAGCCGGACTCGAACTGCAGCTCGGCGAGGGTCTGGAAGAAGTGCCGCGCGTTGATCTTGGTCTTCTTGATCCGGCTGTCCTCGACCATCTCGGTGTAGTGCTCCGTGATGTCGACGTCCGCGAAAGGCTTGCCGTAGATCCGCTCGACGTCGTACGGAGAGAACAGGTACATGTCGTCGTTGCGCTTGGCCAGTTCGAACGTGATGTCCGGGATCACCACGCCCAGCGACAGGGTCTTGATGCGGATCTTCTCGTCCGCGTTCTCCCGCTTGGTGTCGAGGAACTTGAAGATGTCCGGGTGGTGCGCGTGCAGGTACACCGCTCCGGCACCCTGGCGGGCACCGAGCTGGTTGGCGTAGGAGAAGGAGTCCTCCAGCAGCTTCATCACGGGGATGACGCCGGAGGACTGGTTCTCGATGTGCTTGATCGGGGCGCCGTGCTCGCGGAGGTTCGACAGCAGCAGTGCCACCCCGCCACCGCGCTTGGACAGCTGCAACGCGGAGTTGATGTTGCGGCCGATGGACTCCATGTTGTCCTCGATACGCAGCAGGAAGCAGGAGACGGGCTCGCCGCGCTGCTTCTTGCCCGAGTTCAGGAACGTGGGGGTGGCCGGCTGGAAGCGACCGTCGATGATCTCGTCGACCAGGCGGCGGGCGAGGTCCTCGTCGCCGTCCGCGAGCGTGAGGGCGACCATGCAGACGCGATCCTCGTAGCGCTCGAGGTAGCGCTTCCCGTCGAAGGTCTTGAGCGTGTACGAGGTGTAGTACTTGAACGCGCCGAGGAACGTGGGGAAGCGGAACTTCTTGGCGTAGGCGTGGTCGAACAGCTCGCGCACGTAGTTACGCGTGTACCGGTCGAGCACCTCCCGCTCGTAGTAGTTCTTGTCGACCAGGTAGTCCAGCTTCTCGTCCAGGTTGTGGAAGAAGACCGTGTTCTGGTTGACGTGCTGGAGGAAGTACTCCCGCGCGGCCTCACGGTCCTTGTCGAACTGGATCCTGCCGTCCGCGTCGTAGAGGTTGAGCATGGCGTTGAGCGCGTGGTAATCCAGGCGCTGCCCCTCGCCCGCCTCGCCGGCGATGGTGCCTTCGGGGGTCACGGTCGGTGCTGCCAAAACTCTTCCAATCCCTCGCGGACGCGGATGACGTCCTCGTGTGTGCCCATCAGTTCGAACCGGTAGAGGTACGGGACCTCGAGCTTCCGGGCGATCACGTCGCCGGAGGCCGCATAGTCCGAACCGAAGTTGGTGTTGCCGGCGGCGATCACGCCCCGGCAGAGGCTTCTGTTGTGCGCGTTGTTCAGGAACGCGACCACCTGTCGTGGGACCGACGCCCCGGTCCTGCCCGTGACCTCGAGGCACCCCCCGTACGTCGGGACGATCAGAACATACGGGTCCGACACGATCGGCACCGCGTCGGTCCTCCGCGTGGGTATGCGCAGCGCCGGGAGCCCCAGACGGTCGACGAACCGCTTGGTGTTCTCGGAGACGTTGGAGAAGTAGACGATCCTCACCGGCTCGGTGGCCGGCAGCGGAGCCGCCATGACTGCCCCCTTCGGATCACATGTGTCCCGGGTCCGCCCCGGGGTCAGGCCGCGACGGTGACGAGGGCCTTGATCCGGTCCGGCCGGAAACCGGACCAGTGGTCGGAACCGGACACCACGACGGGAGCCTGGAGGTATCCGAGGGCCATCACGTACTCACGCGCGTCGTCGTCGACGGAGATGTCGACCACCCGGTACTCGACGCCCTGCTTGTCGAGCGCCTTGTAGGTGGCGTTGCACTGGACGCAGGCGGGCTTGGTGTAGACGGTGACCATCAGTCGTGGACCTCTTTCGGCACGGGCGCCGGGGAGGCGCGGAGGGGATCTTCTCGGACGGTCATCGGTTCCGGCGCTTCCGCCCGGCCTGTGGATAACCGCGGTGTCTGTCAGGGTTCACAGCCCGAATGCCACAAGTGGTATTCCTCGGGGGCCGCAACACTCTAGACACTACCCCTAGTGTCCGACGAGTCAATCGACCACAACATTTTGGTCTTACAACGGTGGTATTCCCAGGTCGCGATCCCGCCTTGTGGACACTTGCCACCCACCGTTGGAACGGTCGACCCGAATGCCGGCGCAACGCTCCCCGACCGCCACCCTGCCACGCGCGAGACGGCGCCGGAGACCCCGTCCGGCGCCCCACAGGTCGTCCCCAACCACCCCACACCTTGTCCCCAACCGCTCCACAGGGGCGACGGCGCCACCGTCGCGGAAGGGGCACCGGGAGGCCCCGCGGCGGCGGGGTCGTCGGGGGTCACCGTCGGCGCGGGTCTGCCCCGCCCCCACGACGACGACGAGGGCCCGCCGCCGGCGAACCGGAGGCGGGCCCTCGAGGGTGCGTGGGATCCCACGCGGACGGACTCAGCCCTGGCGGGCCTTGAAACGGGGGTCCTTCTTGTTGATCACGTAGACCTTGCCGCGACGACGGACAACCTGGGCGCCCGGCTTGTTCTTCAGCGACCGAAGGGACTTGCGGACCTTCATCTGGCGCTCCTTAGGCTCTCGGGGCGGCCGTGATGGCCGCCGACACGACTGGGGATGACTGCGCGACACGTCCGACCCGGAGGTCGGATGCACGACACACAACTGGTCCATCGTAACGGACTGCCCCGTCAGAACTCCAACCGGCGGAACCGGGCACCTCGCCCGCCCTGTCCGCATGTCACGCAGAAGACACACGGGCTTCCTATGCTGACGCCATGACTCAGTCCTCTGCCGCCACCGGCGCTCTCCGCGCGTCCATCATCGCCGAACTCGGCGTTCGTCCCGACATCGATCCGGAGCAGGAGGTGGCCCGGCGGGTGGCGTTCCTGGCCGAGTACCTCCGTAGCACTCCCGCCACGGGTTTCGTCCTGGGGATCAGCGGCGGCCAGGACTCCACCCTGACGGGCCGCCTCTGCCAGCTCGCCGCCGAGAGACTCCGCGACGAGGGCCTGCCCGACGCCCGGTTCGTCGCCATGCGGCTCCCCCACGGAACCCAGGCGGACGAGGACGACGCCGTCGCGGCCCTGGACTTCATCCGGCCCGATGCCCGCGTCACCGTCGACATCCGGGCAGCCTCGGAGGCCTCCTCGGTTGCGGCTGCGGCTGCGCTGGAGGACCTTCCCGACCACGGGGGCCCGCTCCGGGACTTCGTCCGCGGGAACGTCAAGGCGCGCCAGCGGATGGTCGCGCAGTACGCGGTGGCCGGGCAGCTCGGCCACCTCGTCGTCGGCACCGATCACGCCGCCGAGGCGGCCACCGGTTTCTTCACCAAGTACGGCGACGGCGGGGTCGACCTGACCCCCCTGACCGGCCTCACCAAACGGCAGGGCGCAGCGCTGCTGCAGCACCTCGGCGCACCGGAGTCGACCTGGCGGAAGGTCCCCACCGCCGATCTCGAGGATGACCGTCCGGGCCTGCCCGACGAGGAGGCACTGGGAGTGACGTACGAGCAGATCGACGACTACCTGGAAGGCCGCGACGGCGTACCGACGGAGGCCGCTGCCCGGATCGAGCAACTCTTCCTGGCCACCCGCCACAAGCGGGCGGTCCCGGCCACGCCACTGGACACCTGGTGGCGCGAGGGGTGACGACCCGACGGTCGGCCACCGCCGACCGTCGGAGACGACCGGCACCGACGACCGGTCACCGCAACAGCGCCCACACCGAGTCCAGCGCATCCGCCGTCCCCGGTACGTCGAAGGCCTGCGTGGTGAACACCGCCGCGCAGCGGCCCGTGCGCCGGTCGACGTAGCCGATCGTCCCCAGCCCCCCGGCCCAGCCGACGACCCCGTCCGGGCGGATCTCCACCTGCATCCCGTACCCGCAACCGGGACCGATGAACCCCTCCGCACCGGCGCGCTGCCGCGGGGTCAGGTGGTCGGTCGTCATCTCCTCCACGTACTCCGGACCCAGGACGATCCCGCCGTCGACCAGGATGTCGAGGAAGGCCAGATAGTCGGCGACGGTCGAGGCCAGGCCGCACGCCAGGGACTCGAAGCGAGGCGGGTGGGCGAACATGCTCCGGATGTCCAGCGACCGGAGACCCCCGTCGGGTCCGAGCCCGTAGCAGGTGGGGATCCGATCCGGGTCGGCGGTGAAGTCGCAGTCCGCCAGACCGAGCGGACCCGTGACGTGCTCGGCCACCAACCCGGACACGGTGGCGCCCGTGGCCCGCGCCAGGAGCACCCCGAGGACGTCGCTGCTGGTGTGGTAGTGCCAGCCACGGCCCGGCTGGTCCACCAGGGGCAGCCCACCGAGCAGCCGGAGGTACTCGTCCGGCTCCATCGGCGGAGCGTAGGGGCCCGGTGCCACCTGGCGCTCGCTCATGGCGTCGGTCAGCGGGCTGCCCGCGCCCGCCCAGCCGACGCCGGCGGTCATGGTGAGGAGGTGGCGCAGCGTGATCTGCCGCCCGGCCGGCACGGTGCGGTCGATCGGCCCGTCCGGCCGGGTGAGGACCCGTGGGGCGGACAGCTCCGGCAGGAGTATGGCCACCGGGTCGTCGAGCGCGAGGATCCCGAGCTCGACCAACCTCAGTGCGAGCACGCCGCCCACCGGCTTGGTGGTGGACGACAGCGGGAACACCGCGTCCTCGTCGAGCGCGGGGCCGCCGCGCGACCGCGTCCCACCCGCCGCGATCCGCGATCGACCGTTTTCCCGGATCCCGCAGACGTATCCCGTCAGCCGACCGGAGTCGACCAGGGTGTCGAGTTCCCCGGTGACGGAGGCGAACCGTTCCATGGGCTGACCCTACGTCCGGGGTGCCGGCTGGTGAAGGGCTCGTCGGAGGTGGTCCGGGCCGTCAGCCCACCAACCGCGCGAGCGGACCGTGGACGTCGACGGGATGGAGGCAGGTATCGGGGATCGTCCCCAGCGAGCACGTGCCCACCGGCAGGACCGGGCGGTAGCCCTCCGGGACGCCGCCGCGCGCGATCACGTCCCGGTACGCGTCGACCCCGGAGGTCGGTCTGCGCTCGAGCGTCGGATCGGTGAGCACGTCGACCTGGTAGAGGCCGAAACGGGAGTCGTAGCTGCCCCACTCGTAGTTGTCGACCAGGGACCAGTGGTTGTAACCGATCACCGGATACCCGTCGGCGACCGCGCGCTGGATCCAGAAGACGACGTCCCGGAGGTAGTCGCCACGCTCGAAGGAGTCCTCCCGGTGGCCGTTGTGGGTGGGCATCCCGTTCTCGACGATGAACAGCGGCTTTCCGGGGAAGTGCCTGGCGTAGTGCACGATCGACTCGTACATCCCCTCCGGCTGCGGACGGACCCCGGCGAAGTCGTCCCAGGCCGCGCGGATGGTGGTGAGGTTGTCGAGCGCGATGCCGTAGTAGTAGTCGACTCCGATGAAGTCAAGCTCGTCGCGGATGTAGTTGAGCAGCAGATCGTCCGTGGCCGGTGCGAACGCGGGCAGGTACGCCTCGTTGGCGGTCACCATCGCGTTCGGGTCGGCCCGGTGAGCGGCGTGGTATCCCAGCTTGTGGGCCGCGACCACGTTGTCGCGGAACGCGGTGAACTGGTGCAGCCCGACCAGACCTATGCGGAGTTCGTGGCTGAAGAACACGAGGGGTTCGTTGAAGGTGACCCACATCGTCCCGTCGCCGGCCCACCGCTCGGTGATGAGCTCGGCGTAGCGACCGAACGCCTCCACCGAGTCCGGCGAGAGGAACCCACCTCGGTCGACCAGCCATCCCGGATACACGTAGTGGACCATCGTGATCATGGGCGTCATCCCGTGCGCCCGGATGGTGTCGAGGATGCGGTCGTACCGACGTAACGCCTCCTCGTCGTAGCGCCCCGGTTCCGGCTCGATCCGGGACCACTCCACGCTGAGCCTGAACGTGGTGACCCCCATGTCCGCGGCACGGGCGATGTCCTCGGGGTACCTGTTCCAGAAGTCCACGGCATCGTTGACCGGGTCTGCCTCTCCACGCGCCGCGGCGGCGTCGACGTACCGCTTCCAGTTGGAGTCCATATTTGAACCCTCGACCTGGAAACCCGAGGTCGCCACCCCCCAGTGGAACCCCTCGGCCATCCGCGCCTCGGCCCGCGCCTGCACGGATACCGCGATCAGAGCGGTCGCGACCATCCCTATGGCGAGCACCAGCGCGAGCAGAATCCTGGTGACGGCACACTTATGAACACCCATCACCAAAACATGACACATGCCTCGCCGGGCGTCAGCGCTTTGGGCACCGGGTCCCGCATCCGGCGCACGAGGCCCAGCATCCGGCGCACCGGTACCGGGTCGGCGGACCCCCGCGGCGACTACCGTGGTGAGATGCGAACCCTGGGAAACGTGCTCTGGTTTCTTCTCGCCGGCTGGTGGTTGGCGCTGGCCTACGTCATCGCCGGGATCATCGCCTGCATCCTGATCATCACCATCCCGTTCGGCATCGCGTCGTTCCGACTCGCGGCGTACGTCCTGTGGCCGTTCGGGCGGCGGACCGAGTTCCGCAGGGATGCCGGTGCGTTCTCCCTGATCGGCAACATCCTGTGGATCCTGGTGCTCGGCTGGGAACTGGCGATCGCCCACCTGGTCGCCGGGTTGCTGCTGTGCCTGACGATCGTGGGCATCCCCTTCGGCATCGCCTGCTGGAAGATGGTCCCGCTGGCCCTGCTCCCCCTCGGCCAGCGGATCGTGCCCATCCGTCACCCTTCGGAGGATCCCTTCGCCGCCGCGCCGGGCGCACGGCGGTAGGAGCGGGGGCTCAGGCCGAGGACCGTGCGGAAGTCCGCGCTGAGGTGAGCGTGGTCGGAGTATCCGAGTTCCGCGGCGATCCGGGCGATCGTCACCGACGGGTCCTCGCGTAGCCGCTGTGCGGCCTCCTGGAGCCGGTACCGACGGATCATCGCCAGTGGCGGTAGTCCCACGTAGCGGTGCGCGAGTCGCTGCACCGCCCGTGTCGAGACGCCCAGGGCTTCGGCGACCTGGTCCACTCGCACGATCGACCGGTCCGAGGCGACGAGGTCCTCCATCGCATTGGCCATGACGCCGCCGGCGTCCGGGGCGGCCAGGTTCGCGGCGGCCCAGGCGGAGAAGTAGCGCAGCGCCCGGTCGCGGGCGACGGACTCGCCCTGGTCGATGCTCCGCTGGTCGGTCCCGCGCTGGTCGGTTTCACTCGTCCGGCCGACGACCTCGTCCACCTGTCCCATCGCCGCCATGACGGCACGATGCAGCTCGGGGGCCTCGAACGGGGTCTCCGCGTCGCGGAGGCGCCGGGGTTCGGCCGTCAACGAGGCCAGCCCGGCCGGACGGAGCAGGGCCCCGACCGCCCAACCGGTACCGCTCAGGTCGCGGTGGGAGATGCCGGTCGTCGGTCCGGAGAGGCTGACTCCTTCCGGGTCGACGACGAGATTCGACGCGGGAAACGGCAGCAGCTCCTGCCGGGAGGTCTCCCCCGGCGCGAGACGCCAGCGCGGGATCCAGAACCAGCGGATGCGGTCACGCAGTTCCCGCGGGGCGTCCTCGCGGTGGAAGGTGGGCAGCCGGTCCGGGTAGAGGACCCCGCGTCGATCACCGAGATCGGACATCGTCCCCTCCCCGCGTGCCCCACGCGACTGCGTCGCGAATCTTCAAGCCGCTCACGTGCATGCTCTCGTAGGTTCATCGCATGACAGAGAACACCACGCCCCGGACCGGGGTCACCGGAGAACACACCACCGACGGCGTCCCCCACGGGTCGACCAGCCTCACCCCGTTCCTCGCGGTCGAGAGAGCGGGTGACGCCCTCGAATTCTATTCCTCGGTGTTCGGCGCCCGGGTGGTCGACGTGACGGAGATGGGCGGGATCGTCGTGCACGCCGAACTCGACTTCGGCAACGGCCGGCTCCAACTCGGCGAGCCCAGTCCCCGGTTCGGGCTCGTGCCACCGCCCTCCGGGGAGGTGGCCTGCTATTCGATCGGGATGTACTGCGCGGACGTCGACGAGGTGGTCCACCGGGCCGAACTTGCCGGTGCCACGATCCGTGAACCCGTGAGCGACTTCGTCTCCGGCGACCGGTTCGCCTCGATCCGCGATCCGTACGGCGTCCGCTGGTCGATCATGTCCCGCGTGGAGGACCTGTCGGAGTCCGAGAGCGCACGTCGGGTCGCCGAGTGGGCCGCGCAGCAGGGATAGAGATGAAAAGAGCCCGGCCGGTGGCCGGGCTCTTGCTCGCATGAACCATCCGTTGCCGGATCGGTTGCTCGGGTGGAGCTAAGGGGACTCGAACCCCTGACCCCCACACTGCCAGTGTGGTGCGCTACCAGCTGCGCCATAGCCCCGTATCGGTTGTTCCGCCGCTCACCTCTCGGCGACCGGCTCGACCAAAGTTACACCATCCCGCTTCGGCCCTCCAAATCGCCTCCGGCCCCGCCCTGGACGGGCGGGGCCGGTATCGATCGGCGCGGACCGGGGTCAGGCGAGGATGTTGTCCAGCCAGGCCGGATCGCCGATCTCCACGACCTCGCCCTCGTAGGCGACGGTGGGGGTGGAGACGCGGTCGGTGACCTCCCGGATACTGTCCTGCGAATTGTCGGCGGTATCCGAGGCCTTCTCCATCCCGCCATTGGTCTCCACGTTGCCGATGCACTCGACGGTGTCGGCGTTCGCGCCGGCCGCCTCGGCGGTGGCCGCCAGCTCCCGCGCGGAACGGTCACCGCCGCCCTCGGTGGGCTGCTGGTCGAAAAAGGCGTTCTTGACGTCGAAGAAGACCGGCAGCGAGTCCTTGGCCGCGACGCACTGGACAGCGGCGATGGCCCGCGTGGAGTACTCGCCCGACGCCGACTGGCGGTCGAGGAAGTTGAGGGTGTGGAACTCCACGCGCAGGTCACCGGCCTCGACGGCCTCGGCGATCGGGACGCCGTTCTGCCCCTCGAAGGAGGCACACGCCGGGCACATGAAGTCCTCCCAGATCTGGACGGTCGGGGCGGTCTCCTCCCCCACCGCGATCACACCCGTGTCCGAGATCTCGATCAGCTCGTCGGCCGTCTCACCGAACGTGATCGGGTTGGCCTCGCCGCCCCGCTGGGCCATCCACACGACACCGCCGAGGACCAGGACGGCGACGGCGATCAGCGCCGCGACCGTGATCAGCATCCCGTTGTTCTTCTTGGTCTTCAGGACCTTCGTGCTCTTGTTACCTGCGGACTTGGCGTTCACGTGTGGGTGGGCCTTTCTCTCCTGGGAAACCGTCGGCCCTTTCCGAGCGACTGGCGACTACCGAGAGGGTACCGAAACCGCCTGAGTCCTCTTTCAGGTGAGGGCAGGTGGCGAGGCCGAAATGCACCGAGCCCCCGGTCGGTGATCGACCGGGGGCTCGGCCCGATGGTGGAGCTGCCGGGAATTGAACCCGGGTCCTCCGCAGCATCGGCAGGGCTTCTCCGTGCGCAGTCCGCGTTGGCCTCTACTCGGATCTCGCCCTCATGCGGACATGTCGGCGATGACGATCCCAGTCACTGTTGGATGTCCCGACCCACCCCGTGACCGGGTGAGCCGGTGATCCCTCTAGATGATGCCGGTGACCGGGGCGAGGGCGACCCCGGGCCGACAGACTACGGGCTCGCTGTCAGGCAGCGAGGGCGTAGTCGCGCTGATTGGTATCGGCGCGTAATTGGTTGCCACGACGCTTACGGTGGTCTCTGGCCTGCACCGGCACGCTTCCCCTGCGTCAACTCACGTAGTCGAAACCACATCAGCCCCGTCAGGTCCGCCGACTCTCATCGACGGACCACTGACCCTACCCCGACCGGGGCCCCACCGCCAGGGTGAGCTCCGTCTCCACCTCAGCCCAGCGCGAGCAGTGCGATCGCCACCCCCGCCAGTGCGAGCCCCGCGATCTGGACCGCGCGAAGGCGCTCCCCTCCGTGCGTGATGGCCAGCGCCACCGTGAAGGCGGGGTAGAGCGCGGCGATCACGCTCACCAGCGAGAGCATGCCCGCCTGGGAGGCGAAGTAGAAGGCTCCGTTGGCGACCGCGTCGAACACGGCGATCACCAGGCCGATGGCGATGAGGCGCCGGGAGAACCTGAACGACTCGCGGGCGGCGAACGCCGCCGCCAGGACGACCCCGGTGGCGCCCACCCGCGACGCCGCGACCGGCCACAGCCCCTCACCCGCCGGGACCTGTGCCAGCAGGACGAAGAAGCCCGCGAACGCCAGCCCCGAGATCACCGTGAGCGCCATCAACGGCCAGGTGAGGCGACCGTGTCCGATCGACGAACCCTCGTCGCTCTCCAGTGAGACGAGGACCGTGGCGACGAGCGCCACCGACATCCCGACCAGGGCTGCCGCCCCGGGCCGCTCCCCCGCCACCAACCCGAACGCGAGCGGCACCGACGCGGCCAGAACCGCCGTGATCGGCGAGATCACGCTCATCGGCCCGCGCGAGAGCGCGACGTAGAACGACCACACCGCGAGACCTGACAGGAGGCCCGAAGTCAGCCCCCAGGCCAACCCGACCAGGGTCGGTGACCCCCCGGACACCACCGCCGCCGCCCCGACCAGCACGATCGACAGCGGGTACGACACGCTGACGACCCTCAGTGCACGGGCCCGCCGGGACGCGACCCCGCCGAGGTAGTCGCTGATGCCGTACGCCACCGCCGAGGTCGACGCCAGCGCGACCGGCATCATGCGTGCATGCCCTTGATCCTTCTGCCGAGTTCGCGCACGGCCTCGCGTTCGGCGGTCCGTTTGGCGATGTCGTGCCGCTTGTCGTGGGCCTGCTTACCCCGCGCGACGGCCAGTTCGACCTTGACCCGTCCGTTCACGAAGTAGAGGGACAGCGGGACCAGCGTGGCGTTGCCGTCCCGCACCTTGCCGACGAGCGAATCGATCTCGCGCCGGTGCAGAAGCAGTTTGCGGGCCCGCTTGGGTGCATGGTTGGTCCAGTTCCCGTGGGAGTACTCGGGGATGTGGAGCCCGCGGAGCCACACCTCGCCGTCGTCGATCGTCGCGAACGCGTCGACCAACGACGCCTGGCCCTCGCGCATGCTCTTGATCTCTGTACCCAACAGCGCGATGCCCGCCTCGTGGGTGTCGAGGATGGAGTACTCGTGCCGGGCCTTGCGGTTGCTCGCGACCACGCTGCCGTCACGGCCGAGGGACGACGCGCCCTTCTTCTTGTTCTTCTTGGCCACGTCGGTTCACCTCCTCGTCCGTCCGTCGGGCAGATCCCCCACTCTAGATCAGTACGGGATCACTGCCGAACCGTGATCCGCAGCGTGACCCACGCCGTGAGCGCGGACACCACCGCGCCCGCCACCACGAGGACCGGGGCCAGCATCAGGATGTCGACGGTGGTGATCCGTTCCACCAGGTTCGCCCGGTACGCCTCGGCCAGCACTCTGTCGAGGAAGACGACCTTGGCCGCCAGCAGCCCGCCGACCGCGAGCAGCGAACCGACCACCGACGCGAGAACGGCTTCCACCACGAACGGCAGTTCGGTGTACCAGCGGCTCGCCCCCACCAGGCGCATGATTCCCAGCGCGGTCCGGCGGGTGAAGGCCGCGATCTGCGTCATGTTGGCGATGAGCAGGACGGTGGCCAGGAGCTGGACCACCGCGACGGCGAACGCGGCGTTCCGGATGCCGTCCAGGACGGAGAAGACGCGCTCGACCAGCTCCCCCTGCCCCTGCACGACCTCGATCCCCGCGACACCCTCCAGGTCCTCGGCCACGGACTCCGCACGGGTGGGGTCGTCGAGGGTGAGCGTGAATCGCGACCCCAGGGCGTCCGGGGAGGTCGACTCCACCAGGACGGGGTCGGTGGAGGCGAAGAGCTCGACGAACTCCTCGTACGTCTCCTGCGGGTTCTTGTACTCCACCGAGGCCACGCCGGCCGTGGCCTCCAACTCGTCCCGGATCCCACCGCACGCCGAGGTGCAGTCGGGGTCCTCGAGGGAGATGGCCCGGTCCACGTAGACACGGAACTCGTTGAGGTAGTCGTACTTGACCTGGCTGGCCGAGGCAGTCATGACCACCAGCACCCCGGCGCCGAGCATCGCCAACGCGACGGCGGTGGTGATGATCATGGCCAGCGTCATCGACAGGTTGCGGCGCAGGCCCTGTGCGACCTCGGACGCGATGAACCGCGCGGCCATCAGCGCCCCACCCCGTAGGTGCCGCGGGAGTCGTCGCGGACGACCCTTCCGTCGACCAACTCCACCACGCGGCGTCGCGAGCGGTCGACGATGTGTCGGTCGTGCGTGGCCATGAGGACCGTGGTCCCGGTCCGATTGATTCGGTCGAGCAGCAGCATGATGTCCTCGCTGGTCTCGGGGTCGAGGTTGCCGGTCGGTTCGTCGGCGAGCAACAGCTTCGGTCGGTTGACGACCGCCCTCGCGATCGCCACGCGTTGCTGTTCGCCGCCGGAGAGTTCGTGTGGCCGACGACCGGCCTCGCGTACCAGACCCACCATCTCGAGCGTCTCGGGAACGACCTCGTCGATCGTCCGGCGGGACTTGCCGATCACCTGCAGCGCGAACGCCACGTTCTCGGCCACGGTCTTGTCCGGCAGCAACCGGAAATCCTGGAAGACACAGCCGAGCGAGCGACGCAGCGCCGGCACGGACGAGGCCTTCATCCTGGTGAGGTCGTGGCCGGCGACGACCAGGGTCCCGGAGTCGGGCCGGTCCTCGCGGAGCAGTAGACGCAGGAAGGTCGACTTTCCCGACCCGGAGGCGCCGATGAGGAAGGCGAACTCGCCCTCGGCGATCTCGACGGTCACGTCGGACAGAGCCGGGCGCGTCGAGGACGCGTACGACTTGGTCACATGGGAAGCACTGATCACGCGAGTAGCCTAGCGCTACTCCAGCCACACGGCAGTCAATGGAGCCGCCGGTGTCAGCTCGTGGTCACGGGATTCTCTCCGGCACCGGCGTCGCCGGAATCCTCTCCCTGTCGCGCCTGCTCCTGCGGCGACTGCTCCTGCGGTGACTGCTGCGGCGGCGCCTGCTGCCCGGTCGCTCCCGTGGGGGACGTCGGGGTCTGGCGTCCCGGCGGCGGCGTCGTTCCGGTGACCGGCGGTGACGTCTGCGGAGTGGCGGTCGGAACCGTCGTCTGGTCGACCGTGGTCCCCGGGGTCGGCGACTCCTCGACGGGTGTCGTCCCCTCGGCCGGCGCGGGCGGTTCGGTCTCGGCGGTGTCCGTCTGGGGCGGTGGGGGCCCGAAACGGGCGACCGGCTGGTCCTTGACCAGCGAATAGAGCATAGCGAACAGGACGAACGCCACCAGCAGGATCGCGGTGGTCCGCGACATCCTGAAGAACTCCCCGAGCAGGGACACGATCTTCGGTCGCGGCCGACGGGACGGCGCATCGGGATCGGTGGTCCCCCCGAGACCCAGCGGATCGCCGCTGATCAGGGGCTCACGCGTGGTCGCCGCCTCGGTCCGCGCGCTGTCCTCGGCCTCCGGGCCGAGCTCGCCGGACGAGACCGCGTCGGAGGTCGTGCCCTCAGGTGTGTGGTCGTCGGGCGTGTGGTCTTCGGCTGTCGTGTCGTCGTCTCGGCGCTCGGCCATCACGCGCTCCCCTCTCCGGTCTGCGGTCGGAGCATGCCCGCCCGGATCGCGGCCAGGGCCTCGGGCTCCAGAACGATCCCCTCCGCGCGGAACCGGCGCAGGATGACCGCGCGCATCCGTCGGCCCACCTCCCACTGCATGCCGGGCTTGGTCCGGGCCAGCAACCGGATCACGGTCTGCTCCAGCCGGATCGACTGCACACCCATCACGGTGGGTTCGTCCAGGACGTACTGGCCCACCCGGTCGTCGTCGGTGATCTCGCGACAGACCTGTGCGAGCACCTCGTTGGCCTTGTCCATGTCGGCGTTGTTGGGCACCGGGACGTCGATGATCGCACGCGCCCAGTCCTGCGACTGGTTGATCGCGGTGACGATCTGGCCGTTGGGGACGATCACCGCCTCGCCGTCGAGGGTCCGCAGGCGGGTGATGCGCAGGGTGACGTCCTCGACGGTTCCCGCGGCGACGCCCGTCGCAGTGGTGAGCTCCACGATGTCGCCGTAGCCGTATTGACGCTCGGCCAGGACGAAGAACCCGGCCAGGAAGTCCTGGACGATCTTCTGGGCACCGAAGCCCAGCGCCGCACCGAGCACGGTGGCCGGGGCGACGAGTGCGACCAGGTTGACGCCGAAGCGCAGGAGGATCTGGATTCCGAACAGGATGTACAGCACGCCCACGGCGACGTACGAGATCACCTGGATCAGCGAGTGGAGGTGCTTGGACTCCTCCGACCAGAAATCCTCGTCGGTGTGTTTGGCGTCGATCCGATCGGTCCACATCCGCGCGATCTTGGCGATCACCCGCGTCATCAGGGCGGCGCCCAGCACGAGGAGGACGACCTCGAGGCCGTTGTTGCTGAGCCAGTTCAGGATGGGATTGAAGTCAGTCTGGAACCTCACTCCGCGTCGGCCCCCTCCCGCATCCGCCACCGGATGCCCGCCTCGATGAACCCGTCCAGGTCGCCGTCCAGGACCGCCGACGGGTTGTTGACCTCGAACTCCGTCCGCAGGTCCTTGACCATCTGGTACGGGTGCAGGACGTACGACCGCATCTGGTTACCCCAGGAGGCGTTGCCGCCCGAACCGAGCGCGTCCATGGCGGCCCGCTCCTCCTGTTGCTTGCGTGCGAGCAGCTTGGCCTGCAGGACCTTCATGGCCGCGACCTTGTTCTGCAACTGCGACTTCTCGTTCTGACACGTCACCACGATCCCGGTGGGGACGTGGGTGAGGCGGACCGCCGAGTCGGTCGTGTTGACGGACTGCCCGCCGGGGCCGGACGAGCGGTAGACGTCGACGCGCACCTCGTTCTCGTTGACCTCGATCGAGTCGGTCGTCTCCACCACCGGCAGCACCTCGACCTCGGCGAACGAGGTCTGCCGCCTGCCCTGGTTGTCGAACGGGCTGATGCGGACGAGTCGGTGGGTCCCCTGCTCGACGGAGAGTGTGCCGTACATGTACGGGTCATGGACGACGAAGGTCGCCGACTTGATGCCCGCCTCCTCCGCGTACGAGGTGTCGTACACCTCGACCTTGTGGCCGGCCTTCTCCGCCCACCGCACATACATGCGCATGAGCATCTCGGCGAAGTCCGCGGCGTCGACACCGCCGGCACCGGCACGGATGTTGACCACGGCCTCACGCTGGTCGTACTCGCCGCTGAGCATCGTCTTGACCTCGATGGCCTCGACGTCCTCACGCAGCTGGAGGCGCTCGGCGTCCGCGTCCTCGACGGCTCCGTCCCCCTCCTCCTCCGCCAGCTCGTACATCAGCGGGAGGTCCTCGATGCGTTGGCGCAGCTCGCGACACCTGCGCAGGTCGGCCTGGATGTAGGAGAGCTCGCTGGTGACCTTCTGCGCCCGGTCCTGGTCGTTCCACAGGTCGGGGTCGGCGGCCATCTGCTCCAGCTCATCGACACGGCGGGCGAGCTCCTCGATGTCGAGGACCTTCTCGACCGTGGTCATGGTGGCGTCGAGGGCTGCGATGTCGGCGGAAACGTCGGGGTGCACGGGATCCAACTCTACGCGGCCGGGCGTCCGCCCCGCGTTTCCCCACCCGCCACCCTCCCGCGGTCCGGCGCACACCCCGTCGTCGACTCACGGGGGTAGCGTCGCGGGCGACGGACCCGCTACCGCCCGAGGTCAGCGGGCCACTGCGGCCCAGCGGAGGAAACCGATGTCCCCTGAGACCCGCCACCTGCGCCCTCCGTCCGACGAGGCCGTCGCGCCGATGACCGACGCGGACCTGGCCGCCAGACTCGTCGTCGACGCCGGGTCCCTGGCTCGACGTCTGCGCGAGGACGGCCTGGACGTCCGCCACAAGACCTCGGTCTCCGACGTGGTCACCGAGGCCGACCGGGCCGCCGAGCGCCAGATCACCGCCCTCCTGTCCCGCCACCGCCCTGACGACGGGGTCCTCGGCGAGGAGGGCACCCTGGTCCCCGGTCGTCACGAACGCAGGTGGGTCGTCGACCCGGTCGACGGGACCTACAACTTCGTCAGCGGCTCGGACTACTGGTGTTCGGCCGTGGCCGTCACCGGGCCGGACGACTACCTGCTCGGGGCCGTCCACCGGCCCGTCACCGGGGACACCTTCGTCGGGGGTTCGGACGTACCCACCCGTCGGAACGGCGTCCCCGTGACCCGACTCACCCCCGGCGACCTCGCCGCCGGAAGTCTGGCCACCTATCTCCACCCGCCGTTCTTCGCCGACCCCGACCTCGCCGACCCCTTCCACCGGGTCAGCCGAGGTGCGGCGACGATCCGGATGCTCGGATCGGGCTCCGTCGACCTGGCGTCGGTCGCCTGCGGCGTCCACTCGGTGTGGTGTCAGCACTCGTGCCCGGAGTGGGACTGGCTCCCCGGACGGGCCCTGGTCGAGGGCGCGGGTGGGCTCTGCGCGACCGTCGAGGTGAACGGCTACGACTGGTTCGTGGCGGGCCGTCCGGGGGCCGTCGAGCAGGCCGTGGCGCTCCTCCGGGGCTGAGCCCGAGGCTCTCACCAGGGGCTGGGACGACTTGAGGGCAAAGTCTGGCGTTCGGAACTTACTCCGAAGTAAGATGTCCCCGACAGCACCGTCCACCGTCCGTCACGAGAACAGCTGGTGATGATGAGCAAGAACCCCACGTCCCCGTCCACGACCGGACGCGCGGAGGCCTCCACCCCGGGTAAGAACCCCACGAGGATCGACGCGATCGGAGCCGCGATGCGCGCGCTCACGACGATCACCGGGTCGGAGTTCGCCGAGCGCTTCAATCTGCGCCAGAAGGTCGACCGGGTCACCTACGAGGCCACCAAGACCGGCTTCAAGACCCTCGGCGCCGCCACCAAGTCGTTCAAGAAGGTCTCCGGATCCGGCGCGCCCAAGCGTCTGCCCGACGCCGACTCCGAGGCGAGGCCCGACCTGTTCGACCTCACCCTGGACGACGACCAGCAGATGATCGTCGAGACAGTCCGGGACTTCGCCGCCGAGGTCGTCCGACCGGCCGCTCACGACGCGGACCACGCCGCCGAGGCCCCCGCGTCGCTGCTGACCCGGTCCGCCGAGATCGGCGCCACCATGCTCAACGTGCCCGAGGAGTTCGAGGGCATCGCCTCCGAGCGCGGCGTGGTGACCAACTCGCTGGTCGCCGAGGCGTTGGCCTACGGCGACATGGGTCTGGCCCTGCCGATCCTGGCGCCCTCCGGCGTCGCGACCACCCTGACCCAGTTCGGGTCGGACGCCCAGCAGAAGTCCTATCTGCCGGCCTTCGCCTCCGAGCAGGTCCCGGCGGCCGCCGTCGTGGTGGCCGAGCCCCGTCCGCTCTTCGATCCGTTCGAGCTCAAGACCACCGCCACCCGCGGGCCGGGTGGGTTCACGCTCAACGGCGTCAAGTCGATGGTGCCCACCGCCGGGAGCGCCGAGCTCTTCGTCGTCGCCGCCTCTCTCGACGGGTTCCCGACCCTCTTCGTGGTCGAGTCCGACACCGACGGACTCGTGGTGGAGGCGGACCCGTCCATGGGCCTGCGCGCCGCGGGTCTGGGGCGGATCGTCCTCACCGACGTCTCCCTCCCGGCCGACGCGGTCCTCGGTGGCCCCGACGCCTCCCCGGAGGAGCGGGCCAGGACCTATGCCGACGTGATCCGTCTGTCGCGACTGGGCTGGGCCTCGCTCGCGGTGGGCACCTCGCACGCGGTCCTCGACTACGTGACCCCGTACGTCAAGGAGCGCCAGGCCTTCGGCGAACCCGTCGCGCACCGCCAGGCGGTCGCCTTCGCCGTCGCCGACATGGCCACCGAGCTCGACGGCATGCGCCTGGTGACCTGGCGCGGCGCGTCGCGCGCCGAACAGGGTCTGCCCTTCGCACGCGAAGCGGCCCTCGCCCGCAAGATCGCCGCGGACAAGGGAATGAGGATCGGCCTCGACGGCGTCCAGCTGCTCGGTGGACACGGCTTCACCAAGGAGCACCCCGTCGAGCGCTGGTACCGCGACCTGCGCGCCGTGGGTGTGGCCGAGGGCGTGGTGGTCCTGTGAGCACCGCCCACCTCGCCTCCCGCCCCACCAGCACGAAGGACCACTGACGATGATCAATCTCGAACTCCCCAAGCGGCTCGAGGCGGGCGCCAACCAGGCCCGCCAGGTCGCCACGCAGATCTTCCGTCCCGTCTCCCGCAAGTACGACCTCGCGGAGCACGAGTACCCCGTCGAGCTCGACACGCTCAAGGCCATGATGGAGGCCATGGAGGACGCCGGTCAGGCCGCCTCCGGTGCCACCATGGGCTCGGGCGGCGCACCGCGTCGCGAAGGCGTCTCCAACGGCGGCAACATGAAGTCGCTGCTCAACATCATCGAGACGTGCTGGGGCGACGTGGGCCTCACCCTCTCGATCCCCCGCCAGGGTCTGGGCAACTCCGCGATCGCCGCAGTGGCCAGCGAGGAGCAGATGGAGAAGTTCGGGCGGGTGTGGGCCTCCATGGCCATCACCGAGCCCGAGTTCGGGTCCGACTCGGCCGCCGTGTCGACCACCGCCCGCCTCGAGGGCGACGAGTACGTGATCAACGGCACCAAGATCTACGTGACCTCCGGCGCCCGCGCCGACCACATCGTGGTCTGGGCGACGCTGGACAAGACCAAGGGCCGCGCGGCCATCAAATCGTTCGTGGTCCCACGCGAGCACCCCGGTGTCTCCGTGGACCGGCTCGAGCACAAGCTCGGCATCCGCGCCTCGGATACCGCGCAGATCACCTTCGACAACTGCCGGATCCCCAAGGAGAACCTCCTGGGCGACCCGGAGGTCCGCGTGGACAAGGGCTTCGCCGGCGCCATGCAGACCTTCGACAACACCCGGCCGCTGGTGGCCGGCATGGCCGTCGGTGTCGCCCGCGCCGCGCTGGAGGAGATCCGCACCCTGCTCGAGGAGGCCGGACTCGAGATCGACTACGACCGGCCCGCCACCAGCCAGCCGGCCGCGGTGGCCAAGTACCTCGAGCTCGAGGCGGACTGGGAGTCCGCGTACCTGCTCACGCTCCGCGCCGCGTGGATGGCCGACAACAAGATGCCCAACACCAAGGAGGCGTCGATGTGCAAGGCCAAGGCCGGGCGCACCGGCTCCGCCGTCACCCTGGGCGCGGTCGAGCTGGCCGGCAGCTACGGCTACTCCGAGCGCAGCTTCCTGGAGAAGTGGTCGCGCGACTCCAAGATCCTCGACATCTTCGAGGGCACCCAGCAGATCCAGCAGCTGGTGATCGCGCGGCGCATCCTCGACCTGTCGAGCGCCGAACTGAAGTGAGCCGCGGCCGTATGCGCGGTTGAGAACGACGGACGCCTCCGTGGATCATTGATCCGCGGAGGCGTTCCTCGTTCGCGGGGCTCGCCCTTCCCGCACCCGTCCCACCCGAGCAGGTGCCCCGAGAGGAGCAGTTCCGATGGCGGCTGACGACGTTCCCCTGTTCAGGGCCCCGATGCGGTCGAGGGACGACGCCGTGGCGGACGGGGTGGGTGTCGAGCGGGGCCTGCGCGTCGGGCTCTGCGGCATGGGCGGCCGCCTGGCGGGGCCGCCACCCTCATCGCTCGCAGAGGCGGTCGACGCCGCCGCGGCGCAGCACGACGACAGGCTGGCCCGCCGCCTCGAACGGTTCGCCCGAGTGCCCGACGGTGCATATGTGTGGACCCGGGACGTCGACGGCAACTACTGGCTCGGGCGTCTCGGGGGGCCGTGGCGCTACGACGACTCGGACGAGGCGCACGAGGTGGACCTGGTCCACGTCCGGGACTGCCGGTGGCGATCGGAGCCGACAGACCGGTCGATCGTCCCCGCCGCCGTGCGGGCCACGTTCGCCCGGGGTGGCCGCAACTGGCAGCGCATCCGGTCGGAGGCTGGTGCGGCCGAGACCGAAGAGCTGTGGAGGCGATGAGGGGCGTCGAACTACGTGCTACCCGGTCAGAGCCGGATCCACGAACTGCTCGTCCGCCTCGGCCCACACGTCCTCGCGACCGATCCCGTCGGGGTCGAGCCGATCGACCGTCTCGGGTAGGTACACCATCCGCACCATCTCCTGACCGTTCTGTTCCTCCGGCTGGTCCCCGGGCGCGGTGAACGCGGTGATCTCCACCGTCCCCGACCAGTCGGACCCCTGAACGGCCCGGAGCACGGCGATCGAATCGTCCTGCGCACTCTCCACGGCGGAGGACGGGGTGGCCCCCTGCCGGATCGGGAAGTCCACGGCGACGAGTCCCGGTTCGAACTCGACGCCCGCGTCCTCCACCTCCGCCGTGATGGCGTCGGCGAGCGCCGTCTGGGGGTCCTCCGCAGCGGGCTGCGCGGACTCCTCGGCGTTACCCGTGAACAAGAACACCAGGACGCCGACGACGACCACCACGACGACCAGCGCGAGGATCATGAACATTCCGCGACTCGCCCGGTCGCGTCGCTCGGGGGGGAACAGGGGTGTCGGTGTGGGTCATGGGGTCACCTCTCGTCCGGGGTGACCCCAGTCGTACCAGGCGGGCCGGTGATCCACACCGGTTTCGGGCGGCCGGTCCGGCCGCCGGTCAGGCCATCCGGAAGCCGCGTCCGGGCCAGTTCCGGTCGGTGGCGTCGGCCACGATCGCGTCGAACGAGTACGCCAGCGCCGGGAGGAACACGGGTGACTGCACGGGGTGGAGGCAGGACGGCAGGAGAGCGCCGATGCTTCCGACCGATCCCGCGGCCGGCGGCATGTGTCCGCCGGACAGCAACCCCACGAGGCGGCCGTCGCGGGTCACGGGCCCGCCGGAGTCCCCGTAGCCAGCACACGCATGGCTCCAGAACTCGTTGCCGTCGCGCTGCCACGTGATGCCGCAGGTATGCCCGGTGGACATCCCGTCCTTGCAGACCACGTCGCCGAATTCCGGGGCGGGACCGCGTCCGGTGACCCCGGGTTGGCGCACGGGCACAACGACGCCCGGGTTGAGGCGGATCACCGAGTAGTCGAGGATCTCGTTGCGCGTCGCGACGGTGCCGATGACACCGGCTCCCGGGTCGCCCCGGAGGATGACCGGGGCGTTGATCCGATCGCTGCAGTGGGCGGCGGTGAAGGCGACGGGCGTGCCGGCGGCGTCGTAACCCGCCGCGGTGAGGGTGCACCCGGCAACGCCGTTGACCAGCACGGGGGTGCCCCCGGAGACCGGGATCGCGGCCTGGGCCGCGGCGGGGGCCGCGAGGGCGGTCGCACCGGCCATCACGGCGGTCACTGCGAGCCTGGCCAGACCGGTGAACCTCATGAGCGTGTCCTTCCCACCCCGGCAGACTGCCCGGGTATACGCGCTCACAGCCTAACGGGCGCGGGCTCCGACTGCACGACGGGCGCGGGCCGCCCCTCGCGGCGGCCCGGCCGTCTGACGTGCCCGGTCGACCTGAGCTCCCCTCGACCTCAGTGCCCCTCGACCTCAGTGCCCCTCGACCGTGATCCTGATCGAGGGGCACTCGCCCGGGTCGCCACCGATATGCGCCCAGATGGCCTCGACCACGGGCCGGAGGAACAACTCCCCCACCTGGTCGACGAGCGTCCGGACCACCTGGACCTTGTCCGAGGTCCGCGTGGAGGCGAGACCCCCGCGCCGCAGCCCCTCGACCTCCCTGGTGGTGAGGTCGACGATCGCCTCCAGCAGCGGGGCCCCGCGGCCGTCGGGCTCCAGCAGGGCCCGGTTGAGGTAGCTCACGAGCTGCGGGTTCTGCCGGAGCATCTCGCGGACGGCGACGTTCCGGGCCTCCACCACCTCCGCGGCCGTCCCGGTGTGCTCCACGGTCGACAACGCCCCGACCACCCGCTCCACCACGAGATCGTCCACGGCGCGGCGCAGGCCGTCCTTGGTGCCGAAGTGGTGCTGGATCAGTCCGATCGTCACCCCGACCTCGGCGGCCACCCGGCGCATCGAGACCCTGTCCTCGCCGTACTCGGCGTACAGGGCCAGTGCGGCGTAGCGGATCCGCGCCCGCGCCGTGAGGTCCCCGTCCGCGGCCACGCCCCGGTCGGCAGTGGTTCCGGCCATGCGCCCCACCCCTTCCCCGCCCTCGAACGGCGTCTGCGTTCGGTCGATACCTGAGACGATACCGCGACAATACGATTGCATAGCAAAGCATGCACTCGTATTGTGGTGGTCGAGCGGGGCCGCCCGGGCCCACGCGACCGACCCCTGGAGACTCCCCGTGTTCGAGACCGCCCCCTACCGCTCCCCGTGGATGACCGACGACCTGGACGCCCTCCGCGCCCACACGCGTGCGTTCCTGGACAAGGAGACCGCGCCGAACCTCGAGCGGTGGGCCGCCGAGGGCGCCGTGGACCGCGGGTTCTGGAACAAGGCCGGCGATGCGGGCCTGCTGTGCATCTCCATCCCCGAGGAGTACGGCGGCGGCGGGGGCACGTTCGCGCACGAGACGGTCATCGCCGAGGAGCAGACCCGCGCGCTCGACGACGGCTGGGGCAACTCGGTCCACAGCACGATCGTGGCCCACTACCTGCTCCAGTACGGAACGGAGGAGCAGAAGACCCGCTTCCTGCCCAAGCTCGCCACCGGCGAGATGGTGGGGGCGATCGCCATGACCGAGCCCGGAGCGGGGTCCGACCTCCAGGCGCTGCGCACCACGGCGGTCCGGGACGGCGACGACCTGGTGGTCAACGGCGCCAAGACGTTCATCTCGAACGGCATGCACTGCGACCTGCTGATCATCGTGGCCCGCACCGGCGGCGAGGGCGCCCAGGGGTTGTCCCTGCTCCTCGCCGAGACCACCGACCTGCCGGGTTTCGACCGCGGTCGCAAGCTCGACAAGATCGGTCTGAAGTACCAGGACACGATGGAGCTGTTCTTCGACGACATGCGGATCCCCGCCGCCAACATCCTCGGCGGCGAGGAGGGTGAGGGCCAGGGCTTCATCCAGCTCATGCAGCAGTTGCCCCAGGAGCGGCTCATCATCGCCGTCACCGCCGTGGCGGCGGCCGAGACCGCGGTCCGGCTCGCGATCGACTACGCCAAGGAGCGCGAGGCGTTCGGCAAGCCCATCCTGAAGTTCCAGAACCTCCGCTTCGAGCTGGCCGAGTGCAAGACCGAGGCCCTGGCCGCGCGCACCCTCCTGGACCACTGCATCACCCTGCACCTGGAGGGCAAGCTGGACCCGGCCACGGCGTCCATGGCCAAGTACTTCTGCACCGACAAGCAGTGCGAGATCATCGACCGCTGCCTGCAGGTCTTCGGCGGCTACGGCTTCATGACCGAGTACCCGATCGCGCGGATGTACGCCTCCGCCCGCGTGCAGAAGATCTACGGCGGGACCAACGAGATCATGAAGGAACTGATCTCCCGGACGCTCTGATACCGGCTCATCAGATTTCGGTCGTGATCGCACGGACGGCGTCACGGCCCGCCCGGTTGGCCCCCACGGTCGACTGGGACGGGCCGTAGCCGATCAGGAACAGCCGCGGCTCGTCGAGCGCCCGTCCGTCGACCACACGGATCCCCCCGGCCGGGGTGCGCAGACCGAGCGGCGCCAGGTGGGAGACGGCGGGCCGGAACCCGGTGGCCCACAGGATCGCGTCGGCGGGTTCGAGCGTCCCGTCCGGCATCCGCACCCCGTCGGGCTCGATCCGGGTGAACATCGGGTGTCGGACGAGCGCCCCGCGGGCCTCCGCGCGATCGATCCACGGGGTGCGGTACATGCCGGTCACCCGGATCACGCTCTCCGGCGCCAGCCCCATGGCCGTGCGCTCGGCGACCGCGGAGATGGCGGCCGAGAAGTTCTCCGGGGGCGGTCTCGTGGCCCACTCGATCTCCCGTCGGGTCACCCAGAAGGTGTCGGCCACGCGCGAGATCTCCTCGAGCAGCTGGGTCGCCGAGATCCCCGAGCCCACGACCACCACGCGCTGCCCGGCGAACTCCTCGGCCCGGACGTAGTCGTGGACGTGGACGTGGCGCCCGCGGAAGCTCTCGCGGCCGGGGTAGTGCGGCCAGAAGGGTCGCGTCCACGTCCCCGTGGCGTTGATGACGTACCGCGCGTGCCACACCTCGTCGTCGTCACCGGCCCCGTCGGACCGGGTGGTGACGACGACGAGGCGGCCGTCTCCCGTGCCGTCCCGCCGGTCCGGGGTGCGGCGCACCTGCCGCACCCACACCGGTCGCCTGACCCCCAGCGAGAACCGCTCCTCGTAGTCGGCGAAGTAGGCGGGCAACACCTCCCGGCTGGGCAGTGCGGGATCCACCTCGGGCACCGGGACGCCCGGGAGCCCGAAGATCCCGTTGACGGTGCTCATGGTGAGCGACTCCCACCGGTGCCGCCACGCCCCGCCGGGGCCGTCCTCGCCGTCGAGCATGACGTAGGTCCGATCGCCGGCGGTGGACCGGTCGGCGGGGACGAAGCCCCGGCGCTGCAGGTGGTACCCGGCGGACAGTCCGGCCTGCCCCGCACCGATCACCACCACGTCGACGTCGACCATCACGACATCATCGTCGCGTACCGGCCCCGGGACGGGTGGTCGGGACCCCCGCCGTCACGCCCCGTCGGGGAGCGCGGTGAAGTCCGCGGGCCGTCCCTCGGCGAACGCGGCCAGGGCCTCGGAGTTCGCGGGCCCGCCCATGAGTTCGGCGAAGCACTGGTTCTCGCGTTCACGCGCCTCGGCGATCTGGCGGGCCAGCGGCTCGACCATCGTCCGCTTGACCGCCCGCAGACTCGAGATCGGCAGCCTCGCCAGGCGCGTGGCGTGCTCGGTGGCCACCGTGAGCAGCTCCTCTGCAGGACACAGACGCCACACCAGGCCCATCTCGTGGGCCTCGGCGGCGCTGATCCACTCGGAGGACAGCAACACCCAGGCGGCGTTCTGACGACCCACGAGCCGAGGGAGCAGGTAGCTCGAGGCGGCCTCCGGCGCCACCCCGAGGCTGGTGAAGGGGCACTTGAGGCGGGCGTCGTCGGCCATGAAGGCAAGATCGGCGAACCCGATCACGGTCGTGCCGATCCCGAGGCCGAGCCCGTTGATCGCCAGGACCAGGGGCTTGTCGAACGCGGCCAGGGCGTCGATCAGGCCGATGAACCCGTGCTCACCGGGGACGAAGTCGGGATTGGTGACCCGCTCGGCCATCTCGACCAGGTCGGTCCCCGCACTGAACGCCCGGCCCTGCCCGGTGAGCAGCACCACCGCCACCGTCGGATCGGCCGACGCCTCGTGCAGCGCGACGGTGAGCGCGTCGTACAGCCCCTCGTCGAACGCGTTGAGCGCCTCCGGTCGCGCGAGCGTCAGTGTGCGGACCCGGTCGGCGTCCCGCACCTGTAGCGGCGATGTCCCCTCCCCGGCCACGGCGAGATCAGGCGCCGGCCGCGGGCGCATCGAGGTAGACGGACTTGACCTCCGTGTACTGCGCCAGGCCCTCGGGGCCGAACTCGCGGCCGACCCCCGATGCCTTGAAACCGCCGAACGGGGCCGAGAAGTCCATCGTGTACGTGTTGACCCCGTAGGTCCCGGTGCGGACCCGGCGGGCCACGCCCAGCCCCGCCTCCCGGTCCGCCGTCCACACCGTGCCCGCCAGTCCGTACTCCGAGTCGTTGGCGATGCGGACGGCGTCGTCGACGTCGTCGTACGCGATCACCGACAGGACCGGCCCGAAGATCTCCTCCTGGGCGATCCGCATGGAGTTGTCGACCCCGGCGAACACGGTCGGCTGGACGTACCAGCCGGTGTCCAGACCGTCCGGGCGGCCGGTCCCGCCGGTGAGGAGCTGGGCGCCTTCCTGCTGCCCGAGCTCGATGTAGGAGGACACGCGCTCCTGCTGCCTCTGCGCCACCATCGGCCCGATCTCCGTGGCGGGATCCAGCGGGTCACCGACGACCATCGACCCGATCCCCTCGGCCAGTGCCCGGGCGACCTCGTCGTGCCGCTCCCGGCTCACCAGGATCCGGGTCTGCGCCACGCACGCCTGCCCCGAGTTCATGACGCCCAGGAATTTGATCCCCTCGACCACACTCGCCAGGTCGGCGTCGTCCAGCACGATCGCCGCGGACTTGCCCCCGAGCTCCAGCGAACACCGCTTGAGCTGCTCGCCGCAGATCGCCCCGATCTTCCGGCCCGCCGCGGTGGACCCGGTGAAGGCCACCTTGTCGACCCCGGGGTGACGCACCAGGTGCTCCCCCACCTCGCGGCCGCCGGCCACGATGCTCACCACGCCCGCCGGCACCCCGGCCTCGATCAGCAGCTCACCCAGCAGGTAGGTGTCGAGCGGGGTCTCGGGGGCCGGCTTGATCACGATCGTGCAGCCGGTGAGCAGCGCCGGGATCAGCTTGGACAGCACGGTGAACTGGGGGACGTTCCACGGCGGGATCGCCGCGACCACGCCCACCGGCTCGTGGCGGACCAGCACCTCCCCGCCGAGCACGCCCGGCCGGGTCTCCTCCCACGGGAACTCGCGGGCGATGTTGACGAACGCCTCGATCTGCATCCACGGGGCGGGGGCCTGGGCCAGCTTGCTGAACGAGATCGGTGACCCCATCTCGGTGGAGATCAGGGTCGCCATGTCGTCCAGCCGTGCGGCGTAGAGGGCCGAGAGACGGGCGACCACCTCGATCCGCTCCTGGGGACTCATCCGCGGCCACGGACCCGAGTCGAACGCCTCCCGCGCCGCGGCCACGGCGGCGTCCACGTCGGCGACCGAGCCCTCCGGGACGCGGGCGACCATCTCCTCGGTGTGGGGACTGATCACCTCGATGACGCTGTCCGTCGCGGGAGAGCGCCACTCGGTGCCGATCAGAAAGGCGTCGCGGTCGAGGGAGGTGGTCATGGGCGGTCTCCTGGGTGTCACTGGATGGGATCCTGTCGCAACGGACGCGCGAACAGACACCTGTCTACTGTAGGACCCCCGATGCGCTCGGGATGCGTTTTCGAGAACGCGTTCCAGGTTGGTGTGCCGGCCCCCGGGGGATCGTGGGGTCCCCGGCGTCGGAGTCCCTCGGGCTCCCCGGCGTCGAGTCGCTCGGTCTCACCCCTCGGCATCGCCCCTCAGCAGCGCCCCTCAGCGGTCGAGCTGGAGCCTCCGCCATGTCGCGACCGTGAGCGCGGTGGAGACCAGCGGGATCACCCCGACCAGGGCGAGCTGCAGCGGCGACACCCCGCTGCCGCCGCTCATCGCCCACAGCGTCGGGGCGGCGAACGGCATCCATCCGCCGGCGCCGACGAGGACGCCGACCTGCGCCACGATGACGATCGCTATCGTCGCCGCGACCCCCACGAGCGTCGATCGCGTCACGGTCGTGACCCAGGCGACGGGAGTGACGATCGCACTCGTCAACACCCCGAGCGCGGTCTGACGCGCGAGGCCGGCCCAGACCTCGGACGTCGGCGCTCCGAGCCCCCCGACCAGTCCGACGACAACGAGCGCGCCGGCCAGGGCGAGCGCCGTCCCCACGCTCCACAGCGCGAACACGGCGATCTTGGCCGCAGCGATGGACCCCCGCCCGACAGGCAGGGCGAACAACGCGCTCACCGTCGCATCGGAGAACTCGCGCCCGAAGATCCAGGCCAGCACGATGCCGTAGCCGAGGAGGCCCCCGGCGCCGGTGATCTGCGCCGCCGAGAAGAGCAGACCGGCCCAGTCGGCGGTGGCGCCGGGGCCGAGCTTCGCCACGAGGTCGGGCTGCCCGGAGGTCACCGCGAGCAGCATCGCACCCGACAGCACGGCGATCCCCCGACGATCGCGGTCGTGGCGACGATCCCCACCAGCGAAGACCGCAGCTTGACCGCCTCGGTCGACAGGGCCGGACTCACCGCGGGCCCCCGCCCTCGGACGTGGCGTCCTGCGCGGACTCGTCGTCGAGTCGGACGGCCTCGAAGAAGGCCCTCTCGAGCTCCGACCCTCCGGGCGGGAGCTCCCCGATGACGCGCCCGCCGTTCATCACGACGATGCGGTCGGCGATGCGGGCGACCTCGTCGAGGTGATGACTGCTCACGAGGACGCCGGCCCCCGCGCCCGCGAGTCCGACGAGGTGTTCCCGGAGGAGGATGACGCCCCGGGGGTCGAGTGCGTTGCCCGGTTCATCGAGCACCACGACGGACGGGGAGTGCTGCAGGGCCGCGGCGAGCCCGACCCGCTGCCGGTTACCGAGCGACAGCACCCGCAGGCGACGGTCGGCGTACGGCTCCAGGGCGAACGTGCGCATCGCCGAGTCGACGATCGCGCCGGGGTCACCCACACCCCGTAGCCTCGCGCTCGACACCAGGTTCTGGCGCACGGTCAACTCCGGGTATCCGGGCGCTCCGTCGACGAACTGGCCGACCCTGGCCCACTCCGCGGCGGGAGGCGAGTCGCCGGCCAGCACTCGACCGCGCAGCAGTACCCGGCCCGCATCCGCACGCAGCATCCCGAGCAGGACACGCAACAGAGTCGTCTTGCCCGCTCCGTTCAGACCGACGAGCGCGACGATCTCCCCCTCCCCCACGGTGAGGTCGACGTCATGGATCCCCGCGCCGGCGCGGAAGCACCGGGTCACCCGCTCAGCGCGGATCGCTGGCTCAGTCATCGCGGCCCTCCAGGACCCGGAACACGTGCTCCAGGGCGCTGTCGAGGTCCGGGTCGGTGCCGACCGCCCACTCGAGGAGCGACGCGTTGAGGGCGGCCACGACGGCGGCCGCGGCGATGCGGGCGGCGGGCGGGGTCACGGCTCGCCCCGCGAGGGCGGAGACGATCGCGTCCTCCGTGGCCCGGCTCCCCGCCGCGAGAGCACCCGCCAGAGAAGGAGTCTCGGCGACGATCCGGAGTCGCTCACGCACGGCCTCCGCGGCGGGTTCCGGCACAGAGTTCCACGAGTCCCGGATCCCGCGCACGACCGCCGTCAACGGGGGCTCGTCCGCCGGCCGGCGCGCGATCGCGTCCGCGATGAGGGGGTCGTAGGGGTCGTCCACGAGCAGCGCCGCCTTGGTCGGGAAGTGGCGGAAGAGGGTCATCTCGCTGACGCCCGCCCGTCCGGCCACGGCCGCCGTGGTGACGCCGTCGTACCCGCGGTCACCCATCAGCTCCAGGGCGGCACGGAGCAGTCGTTCGCGCGTCTGCTCGGACCGACCCATACCCAGAATGTTAGTGACTAACAACAGGGGCGCGCAATCCCCATGCCCGAGGCGGCGCCCTGTCGCACGAACGACAAAGGCCCCCTGACCGGATTCTCACCCGGTCAGGGGGCCTCATCGTGGTAGCGGGGACAGGATTTGAACCTGCGACCTCTGGGTTATGAGCCCAGCGAGCTACCGAGCTGCTCCACCCCGCGTCGTTTGCGTCTATGACACTACGTGCCAGTCACCGCGGAAGGCAAATCGGTGGACGCGAAACGAACAGAACATGACCCAACTCACACCGGGGGTGACATATCCCCTGGTCAGGTCAGTTCCCGAGGGCCTGGTAGGCATCGACCGCCTCCTGCAGATCCTCGAGAGCCTGTCCCAGCGCGGACAGGTCACCGCCCTGTGCCGAACGGACCGCGTTCAGCGCCTGATTGATGTCCCGCACCGCGGCCGCCCGCTCGGCGTCGTCTCCACCGCCGGTGGCGGGCGCCGCCGGGCGCGGAACGCTCGGCCGGGACGCGCCCGCGACCTCACCCTCCGCCTCGGCCTCGGCCGCACCGCTCTCGTCGATCCGCACGACGTCCGGGTCGGCCTCGATGCCCACCTGGCGCAGTGCCTCGTAGAGCGTGGGCGCATAACCCACCGCGCGGTCATAGGAGACCATCACGCGCAGCAACCGCGGGAACGCCGAGTCCTGGTCCTTGCGCTGGGTGTAGATGGGCTCCACGTACAGGACCGAGTCGTCGGCCAACGGCAGCGCCAGGAGGTTGCCCTCGGTGATCTCGGCGGTCTCACCCCACAGCCGGCGGTCCTCGGCGATCGCCGGCGAGGCGATCATGATGTCCTGCGCCTGGTTGGGTCCCTGTGCGAGGGGCTCGGTGGGGCGCTGCACGCGAACCGTGATGTCGCCGTAGGTGTCCGGGTCCGAGCTCGCCGACATGTGCGCCGCGAGGAACTCGCGCTCGTACCCGCGGAACGCGGAGATCAGCTGGAACGACGGTTCGTCCGATTCGGGATCGGTCGGGTCGGAGACCACCACGTAGTACGGCGGCTGACTGGGGCCCTCCACCGGGCCTCGGTTGGCGGCCTGCGCACCCGCCGGTCCGCCGGCCGGCCCGCCCGCGGGCGGGGTCGGGTTCTGGATCGACGAGGTCACGGTGGGATCGGAGGGCACCGACCAGAAGGCGTCGTTGGTGAAGAACTGGCCCGGGTCGTCGACCTGGTACTTGGCCAGCAGCTCACGCTGGACCTTGAACAGGTCCTCCGGGTAGCGCAGGTGCTCCTCGAGCTCCTCCGAGATCGCGTCCCGCGGCTGCACGATGCCGGGTAGGGCCTTCATCCAGGTCTGCAGCACCGGGTCCGACTCGTCGAACGCGTAGAGGTCCACCGTGCCGTCGTAGGCGTCGACCGTGGCCTTGACCGAGTTGCGGATGTACGAGACCTCCTCGTCCGGCAGCACCCGGCCGCCGGCCTCGTTGGTCGAGTCCGCCGTCATCGCCTCCAGCGAACTCAGCTCGGCGTACGGATAGGTCTTGAGCGTGGTGTACCCGTCGACGATCCACTTGATCCGTCCGTCGATCACGGCCGGGTACGTATTGGTGTCGGTGGTCAGCCACGGGGCGACCTTCTGGACACGGTCGCGGGGGTCGCGGTCGTAGATGATCTTGGAGTCGTCGCCGATCAGGCTGGACAGCAGGATGTTGCGCTCGGCGAACCTCAGCGCGTAGGCCGTGCGGTTGATCCAGCCGCCGATCGGGACCCCGCCCTCGCCGGTGTAGGTGTACTGCTGGGTGTCCGTGTCGTACTCGCGCGGGCCCTCGCCGTTGTCGCCGACGATGGCGTAGTCGGGGTCGGACTGGGCGATCAGCGGACCGAAGTAGGTCCGCGGCTGGGTCACCGGGATCACCATCTCCTGACCACTGGCGATGGCCTCGAGGTCGGAGACCTGGAAGTTCGGCAGTCCGCCGCGATCCGAGCCGGCGTCGTCCGCGATCTCGTTGACGCGGTTGGCGGGCGCGGAGACGAAGCCGTTGCCGTGGGTGTAGACGGTGTGCCGGTTGATCCAGTCCCGCTGGTTGGCCTGCAGGGACTCCGGGTTGAGCTCACGGGCGGCCACGAGGAAGTCCCGCATCTCACCGTCGATCGTGTACCTGTCGATGCCGAGCGTCTCGGGGAAGCCGTAGAAGTTCCGCAGCTGGTGCAGCTGGGTGAACGTGGGCGAGAGGACGTTGGGGTCGAGCACGCGGACGTTGGACAGCGTCGTGACGTCCGAGCCCGCCTCCCGCGGGTTCGGGTCGGCCGAGCCCCAGTTCTCTATGTAGGTGACGCGGTCGTCCCCGATGTCGTACGCGGCCCGCGTGGCCTCGATGTTGCGGGCGATGTACTCCCGTTCCTTCTCGGCGCGGTTGGGGTTGACGGAGAACTGCTCCACGGCGAGCGGCCAGGCCGAGCCCACCACGAGCGCGGAGAACAGCAGGAGCACGGTAGCGAGCGCGGGGATGCGCAGGTCCCTGATCACGATCGCGGAGAAAAAGGCGATCGCGCAGACGATGGCCACGGAGAACATGAAGATCTTGGCCGGGATCAGCGCGTTGACATCGGTGTGTCCGGCACCGGTGAACGTCGCGTTCTCCCGGAACAGCAGCTCGTAGCGGTCGAGCCAGTAGGCGGCCGCCTTGAGCAGGATGAACAGTCCGGCGAGGCTGACCAGCTGGATCCGCGCGGCGCGGGTCAGCGCACCCTCACGCGCTCCGGGACGGAGCCCACCGAACAGGTAGTGCGTGACGAGGTTGGCGATAAACGCCAGGACCACGGCCACCATGAGCCAGGTGACGATCGACCGCCACAGCGGCAGCTCGAAGGCGTAGAAGGAGATGTCGAGCCCGAACTGCGCATCCGTCTGACCGAACGGCGTGGAGTTGAAGAACGCCAGGACCGACTGCCAGCCCGACTGCGCCACCGAACCGGCGAGGAGGCCGATCGCGACAGGGACCCACAGCACCGTCTTGGCCGGCGAGTCGCCGAGAGCCGCCCGGTACCTCGCCAACGCATCGGGCATCCCCGGCTGTGCCAGGAACACCGGCCGGTACCGGAAGGCCAGCAGGATCCCCGCGGCGATCGCGAGTCCCACCAGGAGGGCGACCACGACGAACAGACCGATCCGCGTGAGCAGTTCGGTCCTCATCACACTGGTGGCGTCGACCGAGCCGAACCACAGCCAGTTGGTGTAGGTGGAGTTGATCCTCGGCAGTACCTGGATCAGGACGATGAGGATGACGATGGAGATGGCGACGGCTCGGCCGCGACGTGAGATCGCGATCGGCCGACCGGGATTACCGGGTGGGCGGACGGACACCGGGGAAGCTCCTGGACTGCTGGGGCGGACATGCTCGTGGAACCCACCTTACGGAAAAGCGTCGCCTCACCCGCAGGTCGGTGGCTCTCCCCCGGAAACGGCCTCCTCCAGCGCCTCCAGCGCGCCCCGGAGGGTGTCCACCTCGATCAGGCGGATGCCACCCGGTGGGTCCTGCACGGCTTCCGCACAGTTTCCGGCGGGGACGAGGAACTCGGTCGCCCCCGCATCCCGGGCGGCACGGATCTTGTGCGTGATCCCCCCGATCGGCCCGACGGTTCCGTCGACCCGGATCGTGCCCGATCCGGCGACCTCGGCCCCGCCGGTCAACTCGCCCGGGGACAGCTTGTCCACGATCGCGATCGCCAGGACCAGCCCCGCCGAGGGGCCGCCCACGTTCGGGTCGATGTTGATCTCGACGTCCGTCCCGTCGGCCGGTGTGTCGCCGACGAGGATGCCCAGGCGGCCCTGGTCGGGATCGCCGTCCGGTCCGGCGGGCTGCAACGTCGTCGTCGTCGTCTCCTCGCGCCCGTCCCTGGTGAACCCGATCCGGACCTCGTCGCCCGGACGGTGGGCGCTGACCTGCTCGACCACCGCTGTCGAATCCGAGACCCGCTCCCCGCCGATCGAGGTCAGGATGTCGCCCTCACGGAGGAGGTCGGCCGCCGCGCCCTCCGGGTCGACGGCCTCGACCCGGGGCTGCATCGGGATCCCCAGGTACCCGTAGGCGGCGGCCTCGGCCGAGTTCTCCGACCCCACCATCTCCGCGGCGTTGGACTCGCGGACCTCGTCCCTCGACCGTTCCGGGGGGAAGACCTGGTCGCGGGGGACCACCATCTGCACCGGATCCAGCCAGAACCTCATGGCGTCGAGCAGGGTCAGGTTGTCGCGGACCGCGACCGTCGTCATCCGTAGTGCTCCGGAGGTCTCCTCCGCCTCACGCCCGCTGACCTCGACGACGGGGACAGTCTCCACCCCGTCGCCACGCTCGACCTCGACCTCCCCGAGGGTGTCGTAGGTGGGCCCGGGGCCCATGGCCACGAGCGGCACGGTCGCCGACGTGGCCAGGACGAGCAGCAGCACCGCCGGGACCAGAGCGGCGAGGAGGGTCAGCAGTCGGCGACTCACGGGGGCAAGGGTAGTCCGCGCGGGCGGAACCGTGACGTCGCGCCCGGACCTGCGCACCCGTCGGGCTGTACCGTTGTGGCATGAACCAGCCCTTCGGTTTCTCCGCTTCCGATGACGACGGTCGCGACGACGACCGGGGCCGCGACCCGGGCGGCCCCGGCGGTTTCGACCCCTCCCAGTTCGGTCAGTTCGGCCAGATGCTCTCCCAGTTCGGGCAGATGCTCGGCTCCATGGGGTCGGCGATGACCGGGCCCGGCGCCTCCGGCCCGGTGAACTACCAGCTCGCCCGCACCGTGGCACTGCAGGCCCTCGGCCGTACCCCGGTCGTGAGCGAGGCCTCCGGCACCGCCGCGCAGGAGTCCGTCCGGCTGGCCGAGCTGTGGCTGGACGAGACCACGATGTTCCCCTCCGGCGTACACCGGACCGAGGTGTGGACCCCCCAGCAGTGGGTCGAACAGTCCCTCCCCACGTGGGAGAAGATCTGCACCCCGGTCGCCGAGCAGATGAACTCGGCCACCAAGGGGGCGATGCCCGAGGAGGCGCGCCAGCTCGCCGGCCCGCTCCTGGGAATGCTCGACCAGATGGGCGGCATGGGCTTCGGGATGCAGCTCGGCCAGGGACTGGGCAAGCTCGCCCCCGCCGTGCTGTTCTCCTCCGAGGTGGGGCTCCCGTTCGGGGACGACGGCGTGGCCGCCCTGTGCCCGACCGCGATCGACGCGTTCGCCGAGGAGCTCGAGCTGCCCCGCCAGGAGGTCGTGGTGTTCCTGGCCGCGCGCGAGGCCGCGCACATCCGGTTGTTCGCCGGAGCGCCCTGGCTGCGGGCTCGGGTGCTGGCCACCGTCGAGGAGTACGCCCGCGGGATCCGGGTCGACACCTCGGGGCTCGACGACCTGGCCTCGGGACTCGACCCGTCCATCCTCCAGGACCCCACCAAGCTCCAGGAACTGCTGTCCGGCGGCGCGGGCGCCATCGGCCCCAAGGTGACGAATGTCAACGAGGCCGCGCTCGGCCGCCTCGAGACGCTGCTCGCCCTGGTCGAGGGCTGGGTCGACGCGGTCGTCACCGCCGCGGTCGGTGACCGACTGCCCAGCGCGGACAAGCTGCGCGAGATGTGGCTGCGACGCCGGGCCACCGGTGGCGCGGCCGAGCAGGCCTTCGCCGGTCTCGTCGGTCTCGAACTGCGCCCGCGGAAGGCGCGCGAGGCCTCGGAGCTGTGGCGCCGGGTCGGAGAGGCGGTCGGCACGGATCGCCGCGACGGCCTGTGGAGCCATCCGGACCTGCTCCCCGTGGGCGAGGACCTCGAGAACCCCGCCGCGGTGATCGACCGGCTCCTCGACGAGACCACCGGGGACCAGTCCGGGGTGGACGAGATCGAGAAGTTCCTCCGCGAGTCCGGGGCCGGGGACGGATCGGGCGACAGCGGCAACGGCAACGGCAACGACACGGACGGTCCCGCGCGGGACGCCTGACCACCCGACCGACGGACGGGTGGGCCGCGGGGTCGAGGGGTCGGCGGGGTCGAGGGGTCGGCGGGCCTATCGCCGGTCGGCCGTCAGGTCGGGTCCGTGCGCGGACCCCTGGTCGTCGGCCAGGGAGTCGTCGGCCCGGGAGTCGTCGTCCTGCACCAGGTCCCCCACACCCTCTCCGCCACCGGCCGCTCCGTCGCCGGCCGGCCCTGGGGTCCTCGCGTACGCCTCGAGGAAACCCATGGCCCGCTCGGTACGGGGATAGCGCCGCACCTCCGCCCAGAACTGCGGTGTGTGCCCGCCCGGTACCACGAGATGGGCGAGCTCGTGCACGACGACGTAGTCCAGCACGTACGAGGGGACCTCACGCAGCGCGTCGCTGACCCTGATCTCCCCCGACCCCGGTGAACACGAGGCCCACCGGGTGGTCATGGCGGGCACCCACCGGATCGACGCCGGACGCGGGCGTCCGTCCATCCACCTGGCCGACAGGGTGGTCGCTCGTCGCATCAGATCCTCGTCGGACGCGCGGCTCCCCGACCGCCGTCCGGAACGACGCAGGCGCGCCAGCATGTCGACGACGAGCCGGCGCTCCTCGGCCCGGGGCAGCCCCGCCGGCATGAGCACCACCACGGTCCGGCCCTCCACGCGCGCCGAGACCGTCCGCTTGCGTCGGCGCGACCGCCGCACCTCGATCCTGGGGTCATCAGGGCTGGTGGGCAGCCCGTCGTCGGGGCGGGAGTCCGGGTCGACATCGGGGTCCGGGCGGGGCGGGGACGGCACGCCGACCACGGTAGACGACCAGGGATCACGCCGTTCTCCACAGGCGGCCCCTGGCACGCCGGGCCTGTGGACAACCCCTGACGAGCTCCCCCGCGGTGACCGTGCTCGTGCCACGATGTGCCCGTGTCACCAGCGACCGACTCCGTCGTCCTCCCGCCCCACGCTCCCCCGGACAGCGCCCCCACCTCCAGGAACCCCGTCCGCGCCGTCCTGCGGGCCGGGACCGTCGTGGTGGTGCGCGACCACGAGTCGGTACAGGTGGGTCTGGCTCCGGACCGCGCGGTCGTGGTGGTCGCCCCCACCTCGTGCGGGCCCAGGGGGTTGGCCTCGCTCCTCCTCGACCTCGACGCGGGCGCGGACCTCGACGAGGTCGCCACCCGGGCCGGGGTCGACGCCGCCGACCTGCCCGCTGTCGCCAGGATCCTGGCCCGCCTGGCCGAGCTCGGCCACGTCCGGCTCGCCGGCCCGGACGTCGCCGCACCGGAGCCGGTGCCCACCCCGCGACCGACCGCCGTCCGACAGGTCCACATCCTCGGGAGGGGCCAGCTGTCAGAGGTGCTGCGTGGACCGCTGTCGGTCAACGGCTGCCGGGTCACGACCGGTCCCGACCCGGGACTGGCCTTCGACCGCGACCGTCCGCCCTGGACCCGCCGCGGCCCGACACCGGACCTGGTGATCCTGACCGGGTCGATCGCGGTGGATCCGGTGGTGGCCTCCGCCCTCACCCGCTCCGGTCAGGTGCATCTCCACGTGTACGCCCGCGACGGCCGGGTGGTGGTGGGGCCCACCGTGATCCCCGGGGCGAGTCCGTGTCTGCGGTGCGTGGACCTGTTCCGCGCCGGACGTGACCCGCGGTGGCCGTTCGTCGCCGCCCAGCTCGTCGGTCGATCCCCCTCGGCCGGAGTGCCCGCGCTCACTGCGGCAGCCGCCCTGGTCCTCGCCGAGGTCTCCGCCAGCCGTGAGGCCGACCGCCCCCTCCAGACCATCGGGGCGTCCGTCGAGATCAATCCCGCCGAGGGGCTGTGGAGAAGGCTCGAATGGCCGGCCTCCGATCGCTGTACCTGCGGCGCGGCGACATATCGGCATCCTCTGTCATGATTGGAGGCGTGGCCGATCTCCCCCGCACCTCATCCCGCCGAGCAGCGCGCCTCGCAGGCCTGCCCCTGGGAATCGCCGGACGAGCCGCCGGGTCGCTGGGACGTCGAGCTCTGGGCAGGGGCGAGGGCGTACTGACCGAGGAGCTGGCCGACCAGGCGGCCGAACAGGTCTTCGCCGTGCTCGGAGAGCTCAAGGGCGGGGCGATGAAGGTGGGTCAGGCTCTCAGCGTGTTCGAGGCCGGGATGCCCGACAAGTACGCGGGCCCGTTCCGCGAGGCGCTCACCAAGCTCCAGGCCGAGGCTCCGCCGCTGCCCCCCGCCGAGGTCGAGCAGGTCCTCGACACCCAACTCGGCCTGCGGTGGCGGGAGCGGTTCGCCGAGTTCAACACCTCCGCGGCCGCCGCGGCCTCGATCGGGCAGGTGCACCGCGCGGTCTGGTCGGACGGTCGGGAGGTGGCGGTGAAGATCCAGTACCCCGGGGCCGACGAGGCGTTGCGCTCGGACCTCCGTCAGCTCCGACGTCTCTCCCCGCTCCTGCGGCCCCTCAACCCCGGCACCGACGTCAAAGGGGTCATCGACGAGTTGTACGACAGCGCCGTGGCCGAACTGGACTACCGGGGGGAGGCCGACACGCAGCGGGTGTTCGCCGCCGCGTTCCGCGACGACCCGCTGATCCGCGTCCCCGCCGTGCTCGCCTCCGCCCCGAAGGTCCTGGTCACCGAGTGGGCCGAGGGTCGCACGCTCGGCCGGATCGCCGCGAGCGGGACCCAGGAGGAGCGCGACCGGGCCGGTGGACTGCTGGCGGAGTTCCAGTTCTGTTCCCCCGCCCGCGCGAGGATGATGCACGGCGACCCGCACCCCGGCAACTTCCTCCTCGCGGACGACGGTCGGATGGTGGTGCTGGACTTCGGGGCGTCACTCCCGCTACCGGACGGCATGCCCGCGGTCCTCACCTCGATGATGCGGCTCGCGCTGGCCGGGGAGTCCGAGGAGCTGCTCGCCCTCATGACGCGCTCCGGGTACGTGGGCCGGGGCGGGTTGGACCCCGCGGACGCGATGGCCTTCCTCGGGCCCTTCATCGAGCCGATGCGCAAGCCCGAGTTCCACTTCGACCGCAAGTGGATGCAGGGGATCATGGCGGTGTACGGGGACGTCTCCGGCCGTGAGTTCCGGACCTCGCGGTCCTTCACGCTTCCCCGCGAATACGTCCTCATCCACCGGGTGCTCTCGGCCTCGGTGGGCATGCTGTGCCAGCTCGAGGCGACCGCCCCGTACCGGCAGATCGTCCATCGCTGGATGCCGGAGATCTTCCCCGACGAGGAGTGAGCCACTCCGGACCGGCCGGGATCAGCCCTCCCTGACCAGGCGGAGGACATCGTCCCCGTACTCGCCGAGCTTGTGCGCCCCGATCCCGCCGATGCGCCCGAGCGCCCGGGTGTCCGCGGGACGCTCGCGGGCGATCTGCACGAGGGTGTCGTTGGTGAACACCGTGTACGCGGGCTTGCCGATGCGTTCCGACGTCTCCCTGCGCCAGTCGCGCAGCCGCTCGAACAACCCGGTGTCGACCTCCACCGAGCAGTCGGGGCACGATCCCAGCGCCCGGTGCATCGGCCCGGTGAGCCGCTCCCCGCATCCGCGACAACGCCCCTTGTCCGGGGAGTCGGACGTCTGGCGGCTTCCCCCGGGCGCCGGTGCCGGGCGGACCGGGTCGAGGAAGCGGCTGGGACGGCGTGTGGCGCGGCCCCCGGCCCGTCGGCTGCGGCTCCACGAGACGGACAGGTGCTCCCGTGCCCGGGTGACCCCCACGTACAGCAGTCGCCGCTCCTCCTCGATGGCGTCCGGCCCGGCCTTGATCGCGTGACTGATGGGCAGGCTGCCCTCGTGCACCCCGAGGAGGAACACCGCATCCCATTCGAGCCCCTTGGCGGCGTGGAACGACGCCAGGGTCACCCCGCGCTGGTCAGGGGCGTGCCTCGCGGCGGCGCGGGCTCTCAGACCGGCGACCACCGGGAGTAGTCCGGGGCGGTCCTCGGTGGTGGCGATCTCCTCCACGAGGCCCATCAGCGCGGTCAGCGACTCCCACTTCTCCCGGGCCTGGGCGCCCGACGGCTCGGCGGCCGTGAGACCCAACGGTTCCAGTGACGCCCGGATCACCCGCGCGACGTCGGTGGGGTCGGTGAGCGCGGAGTGCTCCTCCGTGACCGCCTCGTCGGTGCCGTCGACCAGTCTGTCGATCGCCGACATCGCGCGCCTGATCACCGTCCGGTCGAAGAAGCCCTCCCCACCCTTGAGCCGATAACCGATCCCCACCTCGTCCAGCGCGGCCTCGATGCGCTCCGACTGCGCGTTGACGCGGTAGAGGACCGCGACCTCCGAGGGGTCGAGCCCACCGTGGACCAGATCGGCGATCGCCCCGGCGACCGCCTCCGCCTCCGCGTCCTCGTCCGGGTACTCGGTGAGGACGGGGTCGGGCCCCGCCGGACGCATTCCACGGAGGGTGAGACCGGCTGATCGGAACCGCCCCGCGCCAGCCCCGATCACCGCGTTGGCCAGGTCGACCACCTGCGGGGTGGACCGGTAGTCCGACTCCAGGCGGACGACGGTCGCCTCCGGGTAGCGCTCGGCGAATCCGAGCAGATAGTCCGGATCGGCCCCGGCGAAGGAGTAGATGGTCTGGTTGACGTCGCCCACCACGGTGAGGTCGTCGCGCCGACCGAGCCAGGCCGACAGCAGGCGCTGCTGGGCGGGGGTGACGTCCTGGAACTCGTCCACCACGAAGCACCGGTAGCGGTCCCGGAACTCCTCCGCGATCGCCGGGACCTCCTCCACCAGTTCCGCCATGTGGCCCAGCAGATCGTCGAAGTCGAGCATGCGGACCGGGCCCGACACCTTGAGATCCTCGTACGCCCGGAACGCCCGCGCCACCTCCGGGGCGGGGGCCGGGAGGTCACGACTGAGTGCGACCGCCCGCTCGGCGTACGTGTCGGGGGTGAGCAGACTGGACTTGGCCCAGCCGATCTCGGTGAGGACGTCCCGGATCGTCTCCGTCGAGGGATCCAGCCCCACCCGGCGGACCGCCTGCGCGACCGCCCGGAACTGTCCGTCGAGCAGCTGCCAGGGTTCCTCGCCGTAGACCCGCGGCCAGAAGTAGGAGAGGTTGCGCAGGGCCGCCGAGTGGAAGGTCCGCGCCTGGACCGGCCCCGTCCCCGCGTCCGCCACGCCCAGCCCGGCGAGCCGCATGCGCAGTTCCCCTGCCGCGCGGGCGGTGAACGTGACGGCCAGGACCTGGTCCCCACGGACGTGTCCGGTGGTCACCAGGTGGGCGATGCGCCGGGTGATGGTGCGCGTCTTGCCGGTCCCCGCGCCCGCGAGGATGCAGACGGGTCCGCGGGGCGCCAGGACGGCCCGCCGCTGCTGGGGGTCCAGTCCGTCGAGGGCCGAGTCCCGGTCACGCCGCACGTCATCCACGCCACCATGGTGGCATCCGGCCCCGACACATCCCCGTGGGCCTCCCCCGGGATGATTCCCCGGTCTCCGAGCGTTGGACCCCGTCATGAGCGATCTCACGAACGATGCCGAGGCCCTGACCCTCTACACCACCACGTGGTGCCCCTTCTGTACCCGGCTCAAGAAGCTGCTGGACGAGAAGGAGATCGGTTACACGGAGATCGACGTGGACGCCGACGCCGAGGCCGCGGCGTTCGTCGAGAGCGTCAACGGCGGCAACCGTGTCGTCCCGACGGCGCTGTACTCGGACGGCACCACCGCCACCAACCCCCCGGCCTCCCAGGTGAGGGCCAAGCTCGCCGAGCTCGCGGACGCCTAACGGTCCACCGCGGCGACCCACGACCGGAGCATCACGTGGGCGATCGATACCGGTGGGGCCACCATGAGGTCGCCCCGTCCGTCGAGCGCGGCGCGGACCTCGTCGACGTCGAACCAGGCGGCCTCACTGATCTCCTCGTCCTCGAGCACGATCGGCGCGTCCGGGTCCCCGACCGCGTGGAAACCCACCATCAGTGAGCGGGGGAACGGCCAGGGTTGGCTGCCGAGGTAGCGGACCCGGTCGACCTCCACGCCGACCTCCTCCTTCACCTCGCGCCGGACACAACCCTCCAGGGACTCCCCCGCCTCCACGAATCCGGCGACGTGGGAGTACATCCCGGCCGGCCAGACCGGTTGACGTGCCAGGAGCACCCGGCGCCCACCGTCGTGGACCAGGCAGATCACGGCCGGGTCCGTGCGTGGGTACTCGGGTCCTCCGTGGAACGGGTCCTCGATGGCCCAGCCCGCGTCCACGCGGCGCGGATGGTGCTGCGGTTCCCGGCCCCGCACGGTGTCCCGGTGCCAGCCGAGCAGGGCGAGGGCCTGCGAGGCCAGTGAGCCGTCGCCCTCGACCAGGTCCGCTCCGGTCACCCGGAGTGACGCCACCGCCGGGTCATCGGGCAGCTCCTCCACGGGCAGGGCCCAGATGTGGCGCCCCTCGTCCGTACGCCCGAGGAACACCGCGGTCTCCGGCAGCTCCTCGGCGTGGTCCGACGCGGGTTCCAACCGGATGCGTCGACGGCCCCCGGCCGCCGGGTCCGTGGCGAACCGGTTGCGGCGGTCGACCCGCAGCACCCGCGCGGTGGCCCATCCCCGCGACAGACCGTCGACGTCCTGCCTGAGCGGCGCGGCCCGGTCGGGCGCGGCGACGGACAGCACGGGGTCGGAGTCGAGGCTGAAGTCCAGCGGCATGGTCGGGGTTCCTTCTCGCAGATCTTGAGGGAGCGGTCAGCGTGCCAGCCCGGCGGACGCCGCGGCCACCCGGACCGCCCGCGTCGCCGGCCCTGGTCTCAGCCCGAGACCATCTTGATGTAGAGCAGGCGGTCCCCGGTCTCCAGGGCGTCCGCCTCGGGTTCGTTGACCTTGATCAGCTGACCCTTGCGGACCACTCCCAGGACGAGCTCGGCCAGATGGCGCGGCGAGCCGCCGACCTCGGACTCCTCCACGCGCCGTTCGGCGATGGAGAACCCCTCGTCGGGGGTCAGCAGGTCCTCCATCATCCCCACGACGGTCGGGGTGATGGTCGCCAGGCCGAGCAGGCGCCCGGCCGTCTCGGCGGAGACCACCACGGAGTCCGCGCCCGACTGCTTCAGCAGATGCTTGTTGTCCGACTCACGAACGGTGGCGACGATCTTGGCGTTGGGTGCCAGCTCGCGCGCGGTCAGCGTGACCAGCACCGCGGTGTCGTCGGAGTTGGTCGCCACCACCACGGCCGCGGCGCGGGTGACGCCCGCGAGCTTGAGGACGTCCGACCGGGTGGCCGAGCCCTGGACGGTGACCAGTCCGCGGGCGGCCGCGGACCTGAGTGCCTGGGGGTCGGTGTCGACCACGACGATGTCGTCGGGGGCGATCTCGTCGGCGAGCATCGCCGCGACGGCCGACCTGCCCTTGGTGCCGTAGCCGACGACGACGGTGTGGTTACGCACGAGGTTCCTCCAACGCTGGATCCTGAGGGCCTGACGGGACTGCTCGGTGAGCACCGACAGGGTGGTACCGACGAGCAGGATCAGGAAGAGCACGCGCAGCGGCGTGATCAGAATGGCGTTCAGCAGCCGCGCCTGCTGGGTGATCGGGGAGATGTCCCCGTAACCCGTGGTCGAGAGGGAGACGGTGGCGTAGTAGAAGGCGTCGACGACCGTGATCCGGCCGTCGGCCCCACCGCCGCCTTCATACCCCTCCTGATCGAGATACACCACGAGGGCCGCCAGGGCCAGCGTGAGCACGGCCATCAGGACGCGCTTGCCGATGAGCCGCCACGGGCTCTCGGCGTTCGCGGGGATGCTCACCACGCCCACGAGGATGTGGTCGGGGCTCTCGTCCAAGGGGTCGCTGCTGCGGACACGGGACGCGAGTGCGCGCTTCCTCACCATCGGCAGCTCCGTTCCGGGACGGGACCGCCGTCGATCATCGGGGTCACCGGGACCATCGTGGCCTATCGGTCACCGTCGGACAACAACCGGCCTCTCCCCGGTCCGGTGGAGAGGAGTCGGAGCAGCTCCTCCGCGTCGGGGAGATCGGCCGGTTCGACGGTCCTCCCGGCGCGGACGTAGTGGAAGGCGGCCCGGACCCTGTGGAGTTCGACCGGTCGTCCGAGCCTGGCGGAGACGACTCTCGCCCACGCGTAGCGGTAGACCGCCAACTGGAGCGAGACCGCGGGCATCTCCCCGGGGCCAGGGACCCGCCCGGTCTTCCAGTCGACGACGATCCAGTCGTCCCCGTCCGCGAACACCGCGTCCATGCGGCCACGCAGCAGATGCTCCCCGAGTCCGACCTCGAACGGCACCTCCACCGCCTCGGGTGTCTGTCGGGCCCATCGCGACGATTCGAAGGCCTGCTGCAACGCCGTGAGGTCCGACTCCGACACACCGTCGACCGCGCCATGGTCCCCGGCGCCGGGGAGATCGTCGATGTCCAGCAGGTGGGTGGCCCCGAAGCGGTGTTCCAGCCACAGGTGGAACCGCGTTCCGCGACGGGCGAAGCGGTCGGGCCGGAACGGCACCGGTCGGCGGAGGCGATCGGTGAACGCGTCGGGATCGGTCGCCATGGCCACCACCTCACCCGCGGTCAGCCGCCGCGGCAGGACCACGGCGTCACGCTGCTCGGCGGCCCGGCGCGCATCCGCGAGCAGCGGCGCCGCCATGAGGTGCCAGCCCCGGGCGGACCCGTGATCGGGCACAGGGTCGGTCTCGGGGTCCACCGGTGAGGCCAGCGCCACCGCGCGGGCCGCGGACGTGCGGTCCTCCTCCGCCGCACGCGGCCAGGTGGCCTCCACCACCGCCTCGGTGGCCGGATTGGTGGCCGATGGTGTGACGACGAGGTGGTCCGTCTCCCCCAGCGGCTCGGGTCCGCGGCACGACTCGAGTACCTCGTCGAGGAACTCCGACGGGCCCCGGGGGGTGGAACCGCTCCCGTGCCAGTGCGAGGCCGAGAGCAGCAGAGAGTGTTCCGCTCGGGTGACGGCCACGTAGAACAGGCGTCGGTCCTCGTCGAGCGAACGCTTCTTGACGCGGTCGATGTGAGACCTGAGCGCGGCCTCCAGGAGCTTGCGGTCCGCGACCCCGTCGAGCCGGGGCACGGGCACCCCGCCGGGGTTGTCCCCGTCCTCCCGGTCCCCGCGCAGCTCCTCCGGCAGGTGGGTGGCCGCCCGGATCGAGGTCTGGGGCGCCCGGTCGGAGGGGAAGATCCCGACCGACAGGTGGGGCACGGCGACGATCTCCCACTCCAACCCCTTGGCCGAGTGCACGGTGAGGATCTGCACCCGGCCCGGGGTGGCGGCGACCTCACCCCGGGCGAGCCCGCCGTCGACGGTGCGCGCCAGGTCGAGGTGTGCCAGGAAGGCGTCCAGCCCCGGACCCCGGTCGGCCCGGAACCCCGCGGCCACCTCCTGCAGTTCGTCGAGTTGCTCGCGGGCCTCTCCCCCACCCACACGCTCCCGCAGGCGTACCTCGGCATCCAGACCCAACGCCTGCTCCGCGGCGGCCACGAGCCTGGCCGGGGGCGCGGACGACCGGGCCCTGAGCCCGGCGATGATGCGGGAGAGCTCGGTGATCCGGGCGAGGCCGGCCGGGCTGTAGTCACCCTCGGGGCCCGGATCGGCGAGCGCGTCCGCGAGTCCCGCCGCGTCGGTCTCCTCCCCCCGGGCGATGGCGTCCAGGACGTCCTCGAGCTCCCCGACGGAGGACAGCGCCCCCGCGGCCCCGACCGGACGCCGGAGCGAGAGCACGGCCGCCCGTCTGGCCAACGCGGCCAGGTCGGCGGCCCCGAGGGCGAACCGGGGGCCGCCGAGCAGACGGACGAGTGGTGCGCCGGCACCGGGACGGGCGACCACCGTGAGCAGCGAGACCACGTCCGCGACCTCGGGGACGTCCAGGAGCCCGCCCACCCCGACCACCTCCACCGCCAGCCCGCGGGCCTCCAGCGCCTCGGCGATGAGACCGGAGTCGCCGTTGCGGCGGACCAACACGGCGGCGGTGGGGACACGGCCGGCCGCCACCGCCGAGCGGTACCGGGACGCCACCGAGTCGGCCAGCCACTCCCGCTCGGCCTCCGCCGTGTCCAGCACCGCCACCCTCAGGTCCGCGGGAGGGGCCCCGGGGCGCGCGCGCAGCTGTGGGACCGGCACGGAGCCCGGCCGGTCCCGCAGCGGCAGGGTGATCCGGTTGGCCAGGGAGAGCACCTCAGGGGGATTGCGCCACGAGGTGGTGAGCTCGCGGAGGTGGGACCGCCGCCCTCCGGGGCGGGGGAAGTCGTCGCGGAAGCGGTCGAGGTTGGAGGCCGAGGCCCCCCGCCACCCGTAGATGGACTGCATCGGGTCCCCCACCGCCGTGACCGCGGGGACCGGGCCCGCGCCGCCGCCGAACAACGAGGTCAGCAGGACCCGCTGGGAGTGGCCCGTGTCCTGGTACTCGTCCAGCAGCACGACGCGGAACGCCCGACGTTCGGCCGCGCCGACCTGGGGATGGTCGCGGGCCACCGTCGCGGCGAGCGCCATCTGTGAGGCGTGGTCCAGCGCGGACTCCTCGCGCATCCGGGCGGAGACCGCGTCCACCAGATCGGCCAGCTCGTCGCGGTGCCCCGGGACGGTGGCGACCTCGTCGAGCCATCTGGTCGGGGCCGCACGCTGGCCGGGCCCCCCGGGCAGGGTGGCGACGAGGGTGGTGAGGAGATCGGGGTGGGAGCGCAGGTCGTCGGTGCTCACGAGATGCTCGGACAGTTGCCCTGCCAGAGTCAGGACGTCGCGGGTCACCTGCGCGGCGGACGACCCCGTGGCGAGCGGGGACTCCCACCGCGAGACGACGTCGTACGCGAGCTGGAACGCCGCCGTGGGCGTGAGCAGGCGGGAGTCCGGTTCGACCGGGACGAGCAGGCCGTAGGACCCGAGGAGTGTGCCCGCGAACGCGTGATAGGTCGAGATCTGCGGATCCTCCGTGCGTATCGACTCCGCGATCCGGGGATCCGCCCCGGGGCCGGTGCACAGCGGGCTCGCGGCGAGCGCCTCGAGCCGTCGCCGGATCCTCCTGGACAGCTGCTGGGCGGCCTTGCGCGTGAAGGTGAGCCCCAGGATCTCCGACGGGCGCGCGTGACCGTTGGCCACCAGCCACACCACGCGGGCGGCCATGGTCTCGGTCTTGCCCGCGCCGGCGCCGGCCAGGACGAGTGTCGGCTCCGTGGGGCCGGCGATCACCGCGGCCTGTTCCGGGGTCGGACGGTGGACGCCGAGTGCGTCAGCGATGTCGTGGGGTCCTGTCGACGAGGTCACCCGCTCACCTGCCGACCCTCGGGTTGGGCGGGGCAGCTGGAACGGACGCCGCAGTGGTCGCACCACCGTCCCACACGGGCCGTGTAGTCCGGCCCCACCGTCGCACGGCCGGCCTCGACCACGCGCTCGGTCAGGGCCTCCGCGCCCTCGCTGCCGAGCGGATCCTGGACTCGCTCCGTGGGCATGCGGCCCTCCCGGCCCCCGAGGTACACCAGGAGCCCTCCCCCCGGCGCACGACCCGCGGCGGACTCGACAGCGCCCTCCGACACCGCCAGCTGGTACAGGGCGAGCTGGGGATGTGTCGCGGCCACCGCCTTGGACACGGCGCCGGGTGAGGTCTTGATGTCCACGGGGACCACCTCGCCGGCGCGGGTGGCCTCGAGTCGATCGATCCGCCCGCGGATCCGCACCCCACCCCGGACGTCGAAGGCGAACGCCTCCTCCACCCCCGCGGTCGTGTACTCGCCCCGGGTCTCGGTCCGCCACCGCCGGAACGTCTCGGCCATGCCCACCATCGATTCCGCACCCCTCTCGGCGAACCAGCCGCGGGCACGCGTGAGCGCCTCGGCCCGGCGGTGTACCGCCGCCCGGAGGGCGTCCTCGCCGATCCCCCCCTCCACCGCCTGGGTGAGCGCGTGGACCGCCGAACCACGGATGAGCGCCGCCTCCGACCCCGGATCGGCGGAATCACCCCTGACCTTCTGCAGGAACCACCGGAGCGGACATTCCTCGAGCGCTCCGAACCCCGACGGAGACAGCACGACCACCGGCTCCCCCGGTGCCACGGGGAAGGGGGGCGCCGCGGTGGACGGCCCGCCCGAGCCGTACCAGGCCCCGGGGTCCGCCTCGGCGACCCCGGCGTCCCGGAGCCCTGCCAGGAGACCCGCGGCGTGGGTGGCGTCCGCCGGGCCCGTGGACGGATCGAGCAGCGCGGCCCGGAGATCGACGGCCAGGTGCTGCAGCGTGAACACCGTCGGGGCGTAGCGGGCGGCGGCGGCCGCCTCGGCTCCGGGGCGCAACCCGTCCGCACCGCCCGCGTCGCCGCCGGTCGTGGAGAGGTCCGAGATCTCGTCGACGAACCGGGACGGGGCGACGTCACCCTCCTCCGGGGATTCGACGGCGGTCACGAGCAGGTGGCTCCGTGCACGGGAGCAGGCCACGTAGAACAACCGCCGTTCCTCGGCCGCGCGGGCCGCGGCGGAGGACACGGTCCGCTCGGACTCCGACGGCAGTGGTCCGTCGCCGGCCACCTCCGTCAGGTCCACGAGCTCGTCGACCCCGAGCAGACCCGACCGCCGGCGGGGCGCCGGCCAGCGCCCGTCCTGGACCCCGCACACGACCACCGAGCGCCATTGCCGACCCACGGCGGCGTGGGCGGACAGCACGCTCACGGCCCCGCCCCGGGCGCGGGTGTCCGTCCGTCGGGGGGCGGGGAGGTCCTCCCTCGACACCACCTCGCAGAAGAGCGCGACGGACCCCCCGGGGACGCGGTCCACGTAGTCCGCCGCGTGATCGAACAGGGACACCACCGCGTCCAGGGACCGGTCCGCCGAGCGGGACCACGGGTCCGCGGCCACGGCCTGCCGGACGAGCCGCCGCTCCATCCTCGAGGCCGACCACGCCGCCCAGAGCACCTCCTCGACCGCCGCTCCCGCTCGGAGCGACTCGAGCACCGCGGTCCGGGCGTGCCGGATCCGGGTGACCGGCGCGAGCTCGACCGCGGTGAGACCGGACGGCGCCGGGTCCCCCTCCGCCAGGACGAGGGTGCGCAGCGTCTGGGCGCTCGGCTCCGATCCACCGATCCCGGAGCGGCGGATCCCACGCCGCAGCCGACGCATCGCGACGGCGTCGGCACGTCCGATCGGTCCGGACAGCAGGGTGAGGATGCGCTCGGCATCCGTCCCGTCGGCCCCCTGCAGCGCCGACCTCACCAGCAGGAGGAGCGCCGCCACCACGGGGTCGTGCGCCGGGGGCAGCTCGGCGCCCGCGTCGACCACCGGGACGCCGGCCGCGTCGAGGGCGGGCAGCAGGGTGTCGACGACCGCGGGCAGTGACCTGCTGACGACCGCCATCTCCCCGTAGTCGACACCGTCGAGCACGTGGCGTCTGCGCAGGAAGTCCGCGACCACGGCGGCCTCCGCGGCGGCCGACCGGGCGACGGTGACCGTCACCGAGCCCTCCCCGCCGGTCCCGCCGGCTCCCGGGCCGCCCGCGACCTCACGGGGCCGGTGACGGGCCGCCCCGGGCAGGCGGGAGCCGATCCGTGCCGCCACCGCCGCGACCGCGGGGTCCATCCGGTGCCCCGCCTGCAGGTCCACCGCCCGGCCGCCCTGGTCCACGACCGCGCGGGCGAGACCGCCGTCCGCGCCGCGGAAACGGAACACGGACTGGTCCCCGTCCTCGACGACCAGCAGGAGCTCCGCGCCCCCACCGACCGCGGCCACGAATTCCGCCGCGAGCGGGTCGAGGTGGTGCGCGTCGTCGACCACCACCAGTCGGCGGGAGCGGAACGACTCCCTGAGCTGTGGATCCGCGGTCAGCGCGTCCAGCGCCGCACCCACGAGCTCGGCGGCGTTGAGGGCCTCGGGGACGTCGGACTCCCCACCCCGTAGTCCCGAGCGCAGGGCCATCTGCTCCTCGTGACGGCGGAAGAAGCCGGCCGCGGCGACCCACGCGGGTCTGCCCGCCGACCGGCCCAGCCGCGCGAGCTCACGGGGGCCGATCCCCCGCTCCAGTGAGCGCAACAGGAGGTCACGGAGCTCGCGCGCGAAACCGACGGTGGCCAACGCGGGCCGGAGCTGCTCGGGCCAGTGCGGCGCACCGTCGGCGACCTCGCCCAGCAGGGTCTCCCGGATCAGGGCGTCGTGCTCCGCTCCCGTCCGGAGCCGCGGCGGCGGGGCGTCGACGCGGGCGGCCGCCAGCCGGACCACGGCGTGGGCCAGGGAATGGACGGTGCGGACCGGCGCATCCGTGCTGACGACGGCCTCCGGCGGGAGTCCACGGGTGACCTCCCCGAGTAGTGCGGACCCGGCGGTCGCGGATCCGGTGAGGACCAGGACACCGTCCATCCCCACGCCGCCCGTCACCGCGGCGCGGACCACGTCCACGACGAGCGAGGTCTTCCCACTCCCGGGCCCGCCACGCACGACCCAGCGGTCCTGGCGGCCGACCGCGCGGGGACCCCAGTCCCGTCCGACCAGGTCACCGAGCTCGGGCGGCCACCGGCGTAGCGGCGCGGCCTCCACGGTGCGGGAGGAGTGCGGCGCTCCGGCGGTCGGTGCTGCGGACTTCGTCACTGCTCGATGAGACCACACCACTACGACAGTGCCGCGGCCGGAGATCCGGCCAGGCGCGCCGGCGGCGTCAGCGCAGGGTGTCCTCGAGCATCCGGGGGCGACACGCGATCCGGCCGACCACGCACATCACCGCGAGCACCACCGTCAGGAACGCCAGACCCCCGCCGAGACCCGGACCCGACAGGAGGAAACCGAAGACGAGGGGCCCGAGGCTCGCGGCCGTGTAGCCGACGCCCTGCGAGAACCCGGAGAGGGCGGCGGATCCGGCCTGGGTCCGCGTGCGGAGGTTGATGAGAGTCAGGCAGAGGGGGAACGTGCTGGGACCGACACCGAGCAGGCAGATCCACACCCACGGCGCGGCACCGGGCGCCCAGAGCAGGCCGGCGAAGCCGGCCAGGTAACAGACCACCGAGACGACGACGACGGGGTACGGGTCCTCGAACCGGCCCGCCGCCCACGGGACGACCAGGGCGGCGATGAGACCGATGGCCGAGTACACCGCCAGCGCGAGACCCCCCTCGGCCCGCGTCATCCCGATCGACTCCGCCACGGCCGGGAGCCACGTGAAGAAGGCGTAGGTGCACAGGGAGTTGGTCCCGAAGAACAACGCGAGGGCGAGCCCGACGGGCGAGCGCCACGGCCGGACCCGCTGTGCCGGGCCGGTCCCGCCGACGGCACCGACGGCGGGGGGTCCGGCGGTGTCCGACCCGCCCCGCAGGATCTCGACGACCCAGGGCACCGCCGCGACCATCGCGAGAACGGCCCACCACCCTATGGAGACCCGCCACCCGGCGGCCTCCTCCACGGGGACCGCCACCAGCGCCGGCACGACCGTGCCGAGCTGGAGTCCGGTGATGTACGCCATGCTCACGGCCGCGACGTGCCGGGGGAAGTACTTCTTGACCAGCGGCGGGGCCACCACGTTGCCGATGCCCATCCCGGCCAGCGCGACGAGGGATCCCAGCCCCATCACCCACGGGTCGTGGGCGAGGGCACGGAGGACCTGGCCGGCCGCGGCCGCCGTCATCGCCAGCACGGTCAGCAGTTCGAGTCCCATCCGCCGCAGCACGATCGGGGTGAGGACGCCCCAGAGGGCGAACATCACCGTGGGCACCATCCCGAGCAGTCCCATACCCCCCGCACCGAGGCCGATCTCGGCGTCGATGACCCCCAGCAGGGGGCTCAGGGAGGTGACCGCGGTGCGGAGGTTGAGCGAGACGAGGACGACGCCGAGCAGGGCCACCACGGGGAACGCCAGCGCGCCCGACGGGGAGCCTGCTCGCGAGGAGCGGCCGTTCACGAGTCCGGGTCGCCGATGAACTCCTCGACGGTCCGGGCCATGGCCTGCAACCCGTCCATCGCCGCCGGTCGGGATCCGGGGTGCAGCGCGTGCACCGCGAGCCGGAACACCGCCGCGCGCAACACCATCTGGCGCCACTCGTCGAGGTGGCGCCACCGCGCGAGCACCCCGCTGTCGACGGTCCCCCACGAGAGGTGGTCGATCGCGACGACCGCCGCCGACCACGAGGCAGGGCGGGCGTAGGGGACGACGTCCGTCAGCGCGGGTTCGTCCGACGCGTCGAACAGCAGGCCCCGCGCGAGATCGCCGTGCACCACCCCGGTACCCGCCACCGCGGCGACCGGTCGGCGGAGCCGGATGAGCCCCGTCGCCCCGAGCAGCGCGGCCGCGCGGTGGGTGGCGAAGGGGGTGCCGCTGTCCTCCATGCCGGGTCCGAGGTCGAGTTCGGGGTCCCCGTCCCAGGCCGCCGCCTCGGCGATCGCGAACAGATCGGTCTCCGTCCACGGGCGGGCGGCCGGGCGCCGGGTCAGACGGGGCCGGTCGACACCGGCCAGAGCGGCGTTGATCCTCGCCGACCAGGCGATGGTCTCGTCGGCGCGGGCCTCGGGGCGTCCGGACACCGCTCGATCTGCCCGCCACCCGCTGACCACGTGCCTGCCGTCGGTCGACCGCACCGGCAGGGCCACGCGGAGACCGGTGACGTCGAGTTCCTCCCGCACGCGGGCGGACCAGTTGGCCAAGGCCGTGTCCGCGACCGGACGGAAGACCACGGAGGACCCCGGCGAGGCGACGAGCCAGCCCGTCCCGGACCCGGCGACCACGGGTGCGGCCGTGCCGCCCACCACGCCGAAGGCGCCGCGGACGTGGTCGGGGACGGTCACGTCGTTCACGTCGTTCACCGTACCCACCCCACGGGTCAGTACCCGGGCAGGGACGGGTCGACGTCGCGGGTCCAGGCCTCGATACCACCCTCCAGCGACCGCACGCCGGCGAAACCCGCCCCGGTCAGCATCGCCGCCGCCCGCGCCGAGCGGATCCCCGACTTGCAGTACACGACGATCGGCCCCCGGGCCGCGGCGCGCCCGAGGACCCCGGTCGGGTCGGTGGCCACCTCGGCGACCGAGTCCAGCGGAACCCAGACGGAGGGGTCGATCATCGCGACGGCCCGCTCCCCGGCACCGCGGACGTCGACCAGGACGGGCGCGACGGACCCGGACGATCCCGCGTCCGCCAGTTCCGCGGCGAGGTCCGCGGCCGAGACGGTGGGGACGTCGTCCAGGTCGGCCGGTCGGACCGCGCAGGTCTCGTCGGTGCCCTCCGGCAGGGACGTCACCGGGGCACGGGACGGGTCCGGCCGGATGGTCACGGTCCGGTGGGTGGTCTCGAGGAGGTCCATCAACACGAGCCGGCCGAGCAGTGGCCGGCCGGCCCCGGTGATCAGCTTGACCGCCTCCATCACCATCATCGACCCGACCGTTCCGCACAGTGCGCCCACGACGCCGGCCTCGGCGCAGCTCGGAACGGAACCGGGCGGCGGCGGGGCCGGGTAGAGGTCGCGGAGGGTGACGGGGTCGACGGGCGCGGGCGGTCGCGACCAGAAGACGGCGAGCTGGGCCCGGAAGCGGTCGATGGTCCCCCAGACGACCGGGATCCCGGCGATCTCGCAGGCGTCGGAGACGAGGTACCGGGTGGCGAAGTTGTCGCTTCCGTCCATCACCAGATCGTGACCCTCGAGGAGGGCGTCGATGTTCACCGCGTCGAGACGGGCGTGGACCGCCTCGACCCTGACCCCGGGTGCCAACTCGGCCAGTCGATCCCGGGCCGACTCGACCTTCGGGCGGCCGATGGCCGGTACGGAGTGGATCACCTGCCGTTGCAGGTTGCCGAGGTCCACCTCGTCGTCGTCGATCACGGTGATCCGCCCGACACCCGCCGCGGCGAGGTACATCAGGACCGGCGCGCCCAGTCCCCCCGCGCCCACCACGAACACCGACGCGGCGCGCAGGCGACGCTGCCCCTCGTCACCGATGGCCCCGAGCAGGAGATGCCGGGAGTAGCGCGCGCGCTCCTCCGCCGAGAGCTGCGGCACCGGATCCACGAGAGGGGGGAGCGCCCCGGACACCCCGCCGGTCACGGGGTTCACCGGGCCACCGGCGGGCCGTCGGGGAACGGCCATGCGTTGTACAGGCAGGTGTCGTCGTTGTCCGGGACCACACCCTCGTTGTCGAGCAGGAAGATCTCGTTGTTGGCGACCCCGAGGGTCTGTTGCATCATGATCGGCGCGAGCGCTCCGTCCGCGGGGCACGGCTCGTGATCCGGGTAGCCGATCGCGTGGCCGACCTCGTGGTTGACGAGGTACTGACGGTAGGACCCGATGTCCCCCTGGAAGGACCGCGCACCACGGATCCACCGGGCCAGGTTGAGGTAGACCCTCTCGGTGGACGGGTTGTAGCAGCTGGTCTCGAGCTCGATCTCGTATCCGCAGTTCTCGCGGACCGTGAGGGGACTGGCGAGTGTCACCCGGAACGCGGGCTCGTCCCGGGCCGTGCGCCGGAACGCCACGGCCCCGTCCGCCGTCCAGCTCTTGGGATTGGCCAACGTCGCATCCACCATCCGGGCCACCGAGTCGTCGCCACCGAAGTCCGTCGTGTCGACGCCCTCCTCGACCTCGACGGTGTAGGTGAACTGCTCGGCGTCGGGACGCCCGACACGGTCCGTGCCCCCGGGCACGATCCGGAACCGACCCTCGCCGGCCTCGGCGAACGGTCCACCGTCCGGCAGCTCCCCGCTCGGGGGCACCTCACCCCGGGGTGGCTCCCCCATGAGCGCCGGCGTCTCCTCCGCCTCGCCGACGGCCGCGCCGTCGCCCGCCCCGGTACCCGTCACGGAGTCGGCTATCACGAGTGCCGTGAGCACGACCAGCACCGGGATCGCGTACGCCCGCCAGCCCCACGTGGTGAAGAACCGACCGACGGGGCTCTGCTTACGCAGGTGGTCCCTGGCGCCGGGGACCGAGCGACGACGACCGGGGGTCGTCTCCTCCGCCGGGTCCCACGGGGCCCGCAGCGGCTCACCGTGGGGTGGGTAGTACGGAGAGCGGTCCCCGCGGTGTGCCGGAGCGTCAGCCCGCGAGATGGACCCGGCGTCGACACCGTCCGACGTCCGGCGACGGCCGTCGCTCATCCGCACACCTCCAGGTCCGCTCCGGTCAGGCTCGAGTCAAGGTCTCCACGATCCCACATCCCGAGGTGGTCGCCTTCTCCGGCACTCCGCCCGTACGGGTATTGTCCGTCTGGCCCGGTCGACCGTCGACCCGACGTCCGGGAGGACAGGAGCCAGACGATGACTAGCCCGGGCGGACCGTCCCCGACGGCTCCGGGGCGCGCCAGGGCGACCCGGCTGCCCCGAGGAGCCCGACGACGCCAGCTCCTCGACGCGGCGGGGACCGTGTTCGTGGACCAGGGCTTCCACGCCTCCGGGATGGACGACATCGCCGTCCTGGCCGGGGTCTCCAAACCGGTGCTGTACCAGCACTTCGATTCCAAGCGCGACCTGTACATCGAGGTGCTGCGGCATCACGTGGACGAGCTCCTCGGCCGCATCCGGGCGGCGCTGGACTCGACCTCGGACAACCGGCGTCGCGTCGAGGCGGCGGTCGACACGTTCTTCGCGTACGCCGATTCCGACACCCGCGGCTTCCGGCTGGTGTTCACCTCCGAGTCCGGCGACGAGGAGGTCCGGCGCGAGCTCGACCGCGCCACCGACGGCTGCATCGACGCCGTACACGACCTGGTCAGGGGCGATTCCGGGCTCGACGCGCACCGGTCGCGTCTGCTCGCGGTGGGCCTCGTGGGTGCGAGCCGGGTCAGCGCCGGCCACTGGCTCGACGCGGGCCGACCGATCTCCCGCGCCGACGCCGTCTCCACGACCGTCACCCTGTGCTGGGGCGGACTGTCGAAGATCCCTCGTCAGGGCGGGGACCGGCCCGCCCCGGACGCCTAGGAGAGGAACCCGACCGCGCGCCGCGCCGACTCACCGATCTCGACGTAGGCGACCCGGTCGGTCGACACGAGATAGCGCCGACCCTTCTCGTCGTCCAGCTCCAACACTGCCTTGCTCTCCGCGGTGAGAGCGGCCTCCACGCGGGCGTGCACGTCCTCCGGGTTCATCCCGGTCTTGAACACGAGTTCGCGATTGCTGTCGGCGATGCCGATCTTGACCTCCACGGTGCCTGCCCTTCTCATCGTCGGCGCATGTCTCGCCGTCGTCGGTGATACGTGGGACCCAGGCTAGCCCGGACCCGGTGTCCCGCGGCGTCACGGGATAGGGTGGACCCACGTGGATCACACCCGCGCCCGGTCCGCTGGTCGGACCCCGCACCGAGGATCCGCGTGGAAATGTGCGCGCGCCCCGCTCGCCGAGGCCGTCCATCGGAAGGCCCGTCCTCCCGCGCGCGAGACGAGAAAGGCACCGCCCTGTCCACTACAGATGTGACCACCAGCGAAGTCGACGGCATGGCCACGACGACCGCGGTCGTCGACGCCCCGTCCTCCGACTCCTCCCCCAGCTTCGCCGAACTCGGCGTCCGCCCCGAGATCGTCACCGCGCTCGGTGAGCGCGGCATCACCCACACCTTCGCCATCCAGGAACTCACCCTCCCACTGGCGCTGGCGGGGTCCGACCTCATCGGCCAGGCCCGTACGGGGATGGGCAAGACCTACGGCTTCGGCGTCCCCCTCCTGCACCGCATCTCGACGGGCGAGGTGACCCGGGAGCTCGACGGCACGCCACGGGCCCTCATCATCGTTCCCACCCGCGAGCTGTGCGTCCAGGTCACCCAGGACCTCAAGATCGCCGCCACCGGTCTCACCGCCCCCGGCGGGTCGGGAACCCGGCCGCTCAAGGTGCTGGCCATCTACGGCGGAACCCCCTACGAACAGCAGACCGACGCCCTGGAGAAGGGCGTCGACGTGGTGGTGGGAACCCCCGGCCGTCTGCTCGACCTGGCCAACCAGTCGAAGCTGGTGCTCGGCAAGGTCGAGGTGCTGGTCCTCGACGAGGCCGACGAGATGCTCGACCTGGGCTTCCTGCCGGACATCGAGAAGCTGCTCCGGATGGTCCCGGAGCAACGGCAGACCATGCTCTTCTCGGCCACCATGCCGGGACCGATCATCACCCTGGCGCGGACGTTCCTCACCAAGCCCACGCACATCCGGGCGGAGGCCGCCGACTCCGGCGCCACGCACGAGAACACCACCCAGTTCGTCTACCGGGCGCACTCCATGGACAAGCCCGAGGTGGTCTCACGGATCCTGCAGGCGGACGGACGCGGCGCCACGATGATCTTCTGCCGCACCAAGCGCACGGCCCAGAAGCTCGCCGACGACCTGGCCGAACGAGGCTTCCGCGTGGGGGCGATCCACGGCGACCTGGGCCAGGGCGCTCGCGAGAAGTCACTCAAGGCGTTCCGCACCGGGGACGTCGACGTCCTCGTGGCGACCGATGTCGCGGCGCGCGGAATCGACGTCGACGACGTGACCCACGTCATCAACTACCAGTGCCCCGAGGACGAGAAGACCTACGTCCACCGGATCGGCCGCACCGGTCGGGCCGGCCGCAAGGGCGTCGCCGTCACCCTCGTGGACTGGGACGACCTGCCCCGCTGGGGCCTCATCGACAAGGCGCTCGGCCTGGGGCACGGCGAGCCCGCCGAGACCTATTCGACCTCCCCCCATCTGCGCGCCGAGCTCGGCATCCCCGAGGGCGCGGGGGGCCGGGTCGGGGCCGCGACCGGGACCGGCTCAGGCCGGCGACCGGCCGATCGCGAGGCCCGGGGATCCGGACGCGGATCCGGCGCTCCCCGCCGTCGCACCCGCACCCCGGACGCCTCCCCCGGCACGCGGCCCCCCACCCCGGACGCCACCACCGCGGCCTCCGACGCCGCCCCGGGCGGGGACGCGGGCGCGGGTGGGGCGCCCTCCGCCGACGGCGCCCCGCGGCGTCGGCGTCGGCGGCGGCGCCCCTCGTCGTCGTCCGACTCCACCGGTCGGGACTGACCCGACCCCCACCCCCTGGAAGGCACGTGCGCACACTCAGGAGCGGGTCCGGACGCCGTCTGCCGTTCGTCGACGTCCCCCCCGAACGCCGGACGCGACGAGATCTGGTCACCGCCGCGGTGATCGCCGTCGTCATGGTGCTGGCGGCGGTCGCCGTGCTGCTGTCCGGGAGCGCGACCGGGTCTGAGCTGCGTGCCGCGGACGCGGAGCAGCCCGAGTACGGCCCGGCCACCGATCCCCCCACGTCGCTCCAACCGCTCTGGATGCACGGCTCCGCCGGGACCGGCCCCCCGCTCACCACCAAGGGCAACCTCGTCACCGTCTCCCCGGACGGGGTGCTGGTCGGCCGGGACGCGGGTTCCGGGGAGGAGAGCTGGTCCTACACGCACGCGGGGCGGTTCTGTGCCGGAGCGTTCTACGCCGATCGACTCGTCGCCGCGTTCGACGGCGCCTCCGGGTGCAGTGACGTGACGTCCCTCGACCCGACCCGCCAGGAGTACGCGAGCACCAGACAGAGTGTGTATCCGGACTCGATGGAACTCACCGGCTCGTGGAAGCACGTCCTGGCGTTCAGCCCGGACCGCCTCGAGATCTGGCGCGACGACCTGGTCCGGACGGTCGAGTACGGGGCCGTGGAGGCTCCGCAGGAGGCCGGGATGCAACCCCGCACCGGGTGCACCCTCGTGACCGCGGATCTCACCGACGAGCGCTTCGCCGTGACGGAGCGCTGCCCCGGCGAGGACTCCGTCAGGCTGACGATCTCGAAGACCGTCCCCGAGGACAATCGCGCCCCCGAGGAGATCGCCTCGGACCCGACCGGTGCCGACGGTCTGTGGATCATCGAGGTGACCGAGCAGGGGGTCCTGGCGCTCCGGAACCAGGGCCCCGACTGGACCGTCGAGTGGTTCACCTCCCCCACCGAACACTCGACCGTGCTCGCTCTGGAGGGTGAGCCGGCCGTGCTGCCCTCGCACGAGTCCGTCTCGGGCGACAGCGCTCAGGTGAGATGGTTCGACGGACGTTCCACGCACGCCTTCGACGGGCCGTCCGGGAGATACTCGTGGACCCTGGGCGGGTCGACGGGCCCCGGACTGACCGGGGGCTGGTCCGCCGACCCCGCGGCCCATGCGACGGGCGAGTGGGTGCTGGTGCCGGTCGCCGACGGGCTCGCGCTCCTGGACCACGACACCGGGCGCGAGGTCCGTCGCCTGGCCGGGCAGGCGGCACCGGGACCGGGCGTGACGGGGCTCGCCCAGATCGGCGACATCCTGTACGAACGCCACGCGGGAGAGATCCGCGCGTACAAGCTCGTCGCCTGACCCCCCGGGGTGGATACGGGAGCCGTGCGGGTCGGCAGGGTCAGACGGCGTACCACTCGATCGCGTCCCTGCGGAACAGCGACACCAGCGCGACAGCGCAGACCACGGCGAGGATCAGACCGGCGAGGTACTGGTCCGATCCCACCCCCACGTACCAGGCCACGAACAGCAACAACAACTCCGCGATCACCACGAGTCCACGGCCCCACCGTCGACCCCGCAACAGGCCCACACCGGCCGCGAGAAGGCCGCCCCCGAGGATCGCGAACCACACCGCGGTGCCGTAGCCACTGATGACGACGGTCTCCTCGCGATGGCCTCCGGCCGCCCGGATGGCGAGGGCCACGGCCACTCCGACGCCGATGAGGCCCTGCGCGGAGGAGATCCACCCGGCCAGGCGCACGGGCGTGGGGATCGCGGTGCGGGGATCGAGGCGATCCGGCGGGGGGCGGTGGTCGTCAGGTCGGCTCACGTTCACCTCCACAGGGTATGTCGCGGTGACGGCCGGGCCCGCACCACCCTTGCGGACTGGACTCCGATTAACCCATTACAGCCTCTGGCGTGCGATTTCGGTTCGATTTGACAACCGGGGTGACCTTTGCCACATCGCGGCGGGAGAGGGTTGACTTGTCATGGAATCGTGGCACGATCATTCGTAACAGCGCAGACGCACATTGTTTGCCTTGCCTTAACCGGGAGCTGCTCCTCACGGAGCGAGCCCTCGGAACGGGTACACCCCCACCACATCACCGGATGTGACACAGCGCGTACGTCCGCGTGCCGATCCTCGCAGATCGGCGCGTCGCCGGCGTCTTCCCGTGTCCGGTTGACCCGATAACGGTCTCGTAACCGTAAGGAGTTCCCATGGACTGGCGCCACAAGGCCATCTGCCGCGACGAGGATCCCGAGCTGTTCTTCCCCGTCGGCAATTCCGGACCCGCCCTCGCGCAGATCGCCGAGGCGAAGATCGTCTGTAACCGTTGCCCCGTCACCTCCGAGTGCCTGGCCTGGGCCCTCGAGTCCGGCCAGGACGCGGGCGTCTGGGGCGGCATGAGCGAGGACGAGCGTCGCGCGCTCAAGCGTCGCCGCGCCCGCACCCGCACCGCGGTCTGATCACCGCCACCTGATCACCGCATTCTGGTGACCGCGCTCCCACGGTACGCGGTCCGGTCGGCGACCTGAACGGACGCCCGACCCCACGAGAACGACGAAGGCCGGTTCCCCTCCCGCGCGGGAGGGGAACCGGCCTTCGTCGTGACGGTCGATCGTCAGCCGATGACGGCGATGAGGTCTCCGGCCTGGATGACGTCGCCGGGGGCGACGGCCACCTCGGTGACGGTGCCGGCCGTCTCGCACAACACCGGGATCTCCATCTTCATGGACTCGAGGAGCACGATCGTGTCACCCTCGGCGACCTCGGTGCCGACGGCTGCGACGACCTCCATGACATTCGCGACCATCTCGGCACGGACCTGTTCAGTCATTCGGATGTTCCTCTGCTTTCCTCACGCGGCGGCCCCCGGACTCCTCAATGCAACCACACGGGGGTTCTCATGGGAGACTTGTACACCGACGAAAGGAGGCGACCATGGGCAAGCGTGGCCGCAAGAGGCGGGATCGCCGCAAGAAGAACGCCAACCACGGCAAGCGTCCGAACAGCTGAGTCCGGACCATCAGAACCGAGCGAGGGGCGGACACCGTGTCGGTGTCCGCCCCTCGCCTCGTCTCCGGTGAGGTCAGTGCGGGTCCCGCCGGTGGACGGTCGTGGTCCGGTGCACCACCGTCGTCCCGTCGGAATCGGTCGTGGTGACCGTGGTGCGTCGGATCTCCACCATGAGTCGTTCCCTCAACCCCGACGGCGCCTTCTCGCAACACGAGCGGGACAACTTGGCCTTGAGCCGCCGCTCCGAGAGGAAGAGTTCACGGCAGGGCGGACACCCGGCGAGGTGATGCTCGAGCCTCGAACGACAGGCGTCGTCGCACTCGAGGTCCACCAGCAGGGACAGGTCGCGCCGGGCGGCCTCACAGTCGATCTGGTCGAGCCGCGGGTCGTGTTCCCTCGTCACTTCGCGCCCTCCGTCCTGTCACGACCGAAGCCACGCTCGGTCGCCACGTCCCGGAGCAGCTCGCGGAGCTGCTTGCGTCCTCGGTGGAGGCGTGACATCACGGTCCCCAACGGGGTGTCCATGATCTCGGCGATCTCCTTGTACGGCAGGTCCTGGACGTCCGCGTAGTACACGGCCATCCGGAACTCCTCGGGGAGCTGGGCGAGCGCGGACCGGATCTCGTCGTCCGGCAGCAGTTCCATCGCCTCGACCTCCGCCGAGCGCAGGCCGGTGGAGGTGTGCTCCGCCGCCGCCGCCAGCTGCCAGTCCGTGATCTCCTCGGTCGGATACTGGGCGGGTTGGCGCTGCCGCTTGCGGTAGTGGTTGATGTACGCGTTGGTGAGGATGCGGTGCATCCAGGCCCGGAAGTTGGTCCCGGGCTTGAAGGAGTGGAAACCCGCGTACGCCTTCGCGTACGCCTCCTGCACCAGGTCCTCCGCATCGGCCGGGTTGCGGGTCATCCGCAGCGCGGCACCGTACAACTGATCGAGGAGCGGCATGGCCAACTCCTCGAACTGTTCGGCGCGTTGGTCGGACTCGTCGGGCTGCAACTCGGTCGGCAACCGGTACTCCTCACCTGTCGATGACCCGGAGTCTATCCGCACGCCGGGGGCGTCGAGGACCGCGGTCCGCATCGCACCCTCCTCTCCCGATCCCGGGGACAGTCCCGGGTACCTGCTCTCCTCAACGCCGTCCACGGTCACGCTATTCCGGCCGGTGCCGTCACTAGGCTGGGCAGGATGAGCCGTAAGCGCACGGGACACGGGAAGTCCGACTCGGCGGCGACCCCCGCCATCGCCGCACTCCGGTCCGCCGGGGTCGACCACGAGGTGCACACCTACGACGTGGGAAGCGGCGCGTTCGGCGACGAGGCCGCCCGCGTCATGGGCGAGCGACTCGGGATCGACGCCGCCAGGGTGTTCAAGACCCTGGTGCTCGCCACCGCCCGCCCCCCGGCGGGCACCCGGATCCCGCTGGCTGTCGCGGTCCTGCCGGTCACGGCGATGCTCGACCTCAAGGCGGCGGCCGCCGCGCTGTCCTCCGGGAAGGCCTCGCTCGCCCCCGTCGACGTCGCGGAGAAGGCCACCGGGTACGTGGTCGGCGGAGTGTCCCCCCTCGGGCAGAAGAGGTCGCTGGCGACCGTGGTCGACAGCTCCGCGTGGGATCACCCCACGATCCTGTGCAGCGCCGGCCGTCGGGGGTGGGAGATCGAACTGGCACCCGCGGACCTCGTCGGCCTCACGGGAGCCACGGCGGCGTCGATCGCCGCCCGGTGACGCCGTGCTAGAAGAGCATCCCGGCGGACGGGTCCACCGGCCGGACCAGTTCCGGGCCCTCGTTCCTGACGTTGGAGACCGCGCGTGAGACCGGCCTGATCTCCACCGAGTCGGCCCACTGCCCCAGGTCGCCGCCCGCGCCGTCGACCAGGGCCCTCGGGTCACCGATCACGGAGGGGTCGAGCCAGTCGGAGACCACGGACGGGTGCACCACGAGCGGCATGCGGTCGTGGACGCGGCGCAGCGGTCCGAGCGCCTCGGTGGTGAGGATCGTGCACGACAACTGCGTGACGGTCTGGTCGCCGGGGTCACGCCGGGCCTCCCACAGCCCCGCCATGAGCAGCCCCTCGTCGCCGGGCAGGCTCATGTGGAACGGCTGCTTGGGGCCCGCCCTGCCGCCGGGCGTCGCCGGCTCCCCCGGGACCCACTCGTACCAGCCGTCCATCGGGACCACGCAGTGGCGCCGCGCGACGGCGGTACGGAAGGAGGGCTTCTCGAACGCCGTCTCGACCCGCGCGTTGAACAGGGTGGGCAGCCTGCCCGGGTCCCTGGCCCAGGACGGCACCAGGCCCCAGCGCATGGCACGCAGGATCCGTCGGGGGCCGGCGGGATCGTCGAGGCGTTCGCGCGGGGCGTCCAGGACGAGGGCGGGGACGGTGGTGGTGGGCGCGATGTTGAACCTCGGGGAGACCGGGCCCCGGTCGGGCCACAACCCCGGTGGCGGCGAGGACGCCTCGTCGACGGCATCGAGCTCCACGGCGAGTCGCGCCGGATCCGAGGAGAGGGAGAACCGTCCACACATGCGGTCCATCCTCCCACCCGGACCGGGCGGGATCGGGGTCGATGCGCGACAATGACCAGGTGAGTCATTGGAACGCCCCCGTCGCCGGCACTCCCGTGGAGGCCGTCGTCCCCGTACCCGGGTCCAAGTCGCTGACCAACCGCGCCCTGGTCCTGGCCGCGCTGGCCGACGCCCCCGCCCGGCTGAGCGGGACGTTGCGCAGCCGGGACACCGACCTGATGATCGGGGCGCTCACCGCGCTCGGCACCCGGATCGAGGGCCCCACGGGGCCGCCCGCGCCGGGCGACACCGACCTGGTGGTCACGCCGGGGAGCCTGCACGGGGCGGACGTGGAGTGTGGCCTGGCGGGGACGGTCATGCGCTTCGTGCCACCGCTGGCCGCACTCGCCACCGGCACCTCGACGTTCGACGGCGACCCGGCCGCGCGGGTACGACCCCAGGCCACGGTCCTGGACGCGCTCCGTGCCCTGGGCGCCGACGTCACCGGGGACAGCCTGCCGTTCACCGTCGCCGGGGCGGGCTCCCTGCGGGGTGGCCGGGTCGAGATGGACGCCTCCGCCTCGTCGCAGTTCGTCTCCGGCCTCCTGCTCTCCGCCGCCCGCTTCGACGAGGGGGTGGAGCTGATCCACGTGGGCGGTGCCGCCGTCCCGTCCGGCCCGCACATCGAGATGACACTGGCGATGCTGCGGGAATCCGGGGTGGTCGTCGAGCACCCCACCGCGTCGTCCTGGCACGTGGCACCGGGGCCGATCTCGGCCGTCGACCGCGTGGTGGAACCCGATCTGTCCAATGCGACCCCGTTCCTGGCCGCGGCCGCCGTCACCGGCGGGTCCGTCCGCGTCCCCCGCTGGCCGGTCTCCACCACGCAACCCGGGGACGCCATCCGCGGGATCCTCCGGGACATGGGCGCGTCAGTCACCCTGGAGACCGCCGACGGGGCCGAGCACGGAACCCTCGTCGTCGTCGGGCCCGACCGCCTCTCCCCCATCGAGGCGGACCTGTCCGCCATCGGTGAACTCACCCCCACGATCGCCGCGCTGTGCGCGCTCGCCGACGGCCCGTCACGGTTGACCGGGATCGCGCACCTGCGCGGGCACGAGACCGATCGCCTCGCCGCCCTCGCCGCCGAGCTCGGTGCGGTGGGGTGCGGTGTCACGGAGCTCGACGACGGCCTCGTGATCGTCCCGGGCCCCCTGCGCGGTGCCCCGTGGCGCGCCTACGCCGATCACCGCATGGCGACCGCCGGCGCGATCATCGGTCTCGTGGTGCCGGGGGTCGAGGTGGACGACATCGACTCCACCGCCAAGACCATGCCGGGCTTCACCTCGATGTGGACCGCCATGCTCGCCGGGCGGGCGATGTAGGGCCATGGCCACCAGGCGGGGCGGGAGCGGGGCGCGCGGCTGGGACGAGTCCGACATCCGGATCCGGCCGGGCAAGGGGTCCAGACCCCGCACCAAGCGCAGGCCCAGCCACTCCGACGCCGCGTCCGCGATGGTCGTGAGCGTCGACCGCGGACGCTGGGGATGTGTGCTGCTGGACGACGGCCCGGACCACGTGGCCGGGACCCGGATCGTCACCATGCGGGCCCGGGAGCTGGGCCGCACGCCGATCGTCGTGGGCGACCACGTCGGCGTGGTGGGAGACCTCACCGGCACCCGGGACACCCTGTCGAGGATCGTCCGGGTCGAGGAGCGGAGCACGGTCCTGCGCCGGACCGCCGACGACTCCGACCCCTACGAGCGGGTGGTGGTGGCGAACGCCGAACTGCTGCTGATCGTGGTCGCGGTCGCGGACCCCCCGCCGCGCGCCGGCTTCGTCGCCCGCGCGCTCGTGGCGGCCTATACCGGCGGTCTCGATCCGGTCCTCTGCCTGACCAAGGGGGATCTCGACGACCCGTCGGTCTTCGCCGCCGAGTTCGAGGCGCTCGACGTCCCCGTGCTCCGGACGGGGATCGACGACGACCTCACCGCGCTGCACGAACGGATCGACGGTCGGATCTCCGCCATGATCGGCCACTCGGGCGTCGGCAAGTCCACGCTCGTCAACCGCTTGATCCCCGACGCCCACCGGGCGACCGGCGTGGTCTCCGGAGTCGGCAAGGGCCGACACACCTCGACCCAGTCGGTCGCCCTCGAACTGGGTACCGGGGGCTGGGTGGTGGACACCCCGGGGATCCGCAGTTTCGGCCTCGCGCACGTCTCGCCCGACGACGTGGTGGCGTCGTTCTCCGACCTGGACGCGATCGTGCAGGACTGCCCCCGGGGCTGTACCCACCAGGGCCCGCCCGCGGACCCGGAGTGCAGGTTCGACGCCATAGCCGACCCCGCCGTGCACCGGCGCGCCCTGGCCGTCCGCGAGCTCCTCGGCGTCCTGCAGTCCAACGACGCGTGGGCGCTGGGGACCGATCAGGACTGACGCCCCGCCGCGGTCAGAGCTTGAGCTCGACGTCCCCCAACGCCACCGAGATGCACGTCTGGATCCGCTCGCCGGGGCCGTGGTCGGTGCCGTTGCGCAGGTCGCGGACATGCCCCTCGTCGAGTCCCACGACGCAGGTCTGGCAGATGCCCATCCGGCAGCCGAACGGCATCTGCACGCCCACCTGCTCGCCGCCCTCGAGGATGGTGGTGGCACCGTCGAGCTCCACCGTCTTGCCGGTCGAACCGAACGTGACGGTCCCGCCCGAGGCCCCGGCGTCCCGGTTGACCGTGAAGCGCTCCACGTGGAGATCGTCGCGGCCGGTGGCGTCGAAGTGCTCGTCGAGCTCGTCGAGCATCGCGTTGGGGCCGCACGCCCAGGTCGGCCGCTCCGACCAGTCGGGGACGAGGGCGGACATCTGGCGGGAGTCGATGCGGCCCTCCTCGCTGGTGACCCGCAGGTGCAGGACGTACCCGGGCTGGGTCTTCTCGAGGGCGCGCAACTCCTCCAGGAACAGGGCGTCCTCCCTCTCGCGCACCGAGTGCACGTGGACGACGTCGGGGAACGGCTCGGTGACCGAGCGGCGGTCCAACGAGCGGAGCATGCCCATGACCGGCGTGATGCCGGATCCGGCCGTGACGAACATCAGCTTGGGCGGCGTCGGCGTGGGCAGGTGGAAGTCCCCCGCCGGGGCGGCGAGGCGGACGATGGTGCCGGGCTCGACGGTGCCGACGATGTGGTTGCTGAGCAACCCCTCGGGCAGGGCCTTGACGGTGACCGAGTACTCGCCACGACCCGTGGTGGGCGCCGAGGTCAGGGAGTAGGAGCGCCAGGTCCAGCGGCCGTCGAGGAGGACGCCGATTCCCAGGTACTGTCCCGGCTGGTAGTGCGGGGTCGCGCCCCACCCGGGCTTGATGACGAGGGTGACGGTGTCCTCCGCCTCGCGGCGCACCGTGACCACCTCTCCACGCAGCTCCCGGGAGGACCACAACGGGTAGATGAGCGAGGAGTAGTCGTCCATCCGCAGCGGGTGGGTGAGGCGGTTGAGGAAGCGATGCGCGGCCCGCGGTTCGGGAACCCTCGCGGCCGCTGCCCGCAGTACACGGTTGAGTCCACTGGTCGACTCGGTCACTGGTGCCTCCTTGGGGCCGGGAACCGCGCGGCCCGAGGACCGGGCCGACGGTGCCGGAGATGAGAACCTACGGTAGCGAAGGTTAGCGCCTGGCGGACACCGCACGGGCGTGATCCCGGTAACCGGGACGGCCCTCCGGGGTTCTCAGAGCAGATTGAGCAGGAACGGCAGCTCCGCCGCGTCGTACCAGGCGAGATCGAGGTCGAGAGCGTCCCCCACGGTGAGTTCGGCGTCCTCGTCCCCCAGGTCGGCGCGATCCACGGCCGCGACCGCGGCCTCGACTGGGCCGGCCGCGCCCGCGAGGTCCACGTGGACGGCCGCGACCTCGTCCATCGCCACGGTCCCCCTCGTCAGGCGGACGACCGCGGTGTCCAGATCGGGCCGGGGCCGGGCGTCGGCGTCGGGGACGTCCACACTCACCACCACGCGGCGGTACGGGTGCGCCTCGTGCACCGCGCCGGAGTCGATCTCACCGCCGAGCAACCGGAGCGAGGCGCGGGCGGCCTCGAGGAACGCGACGTGCTCGATCTCCTCGGTGTCCCCCTGGGCATACGACTCGACGAGCGCGGGGGTCGCGGCGAACGCGGTCGCGCTGCGTACGGGCATCTCCCCGCCGTCGAGCAGGGTCTCCAGCATCGCGAGCGTGGCAGGGATGAACAGGCGCATGGTGGTGCCTTCCTCGGGTGGGCGGGGCCGGTCGGCGGTCGGTACCGGTCGGCGGGTACCGGTCAGCGGGCGGTCCCGGTGAGCTCGTCGAGTGCCGACGAGATGAGCTCGCCGATCTCCTCCACGTCCGGAACCGCCTGGCGATCCGCCGTGAATCCGCAGTAGACGATCCCCGAGTAGCTGCTCATCGACACGGCCAGCGCCTGACCGTCGAGCAGCGCGGGGACGGGGTAGACCTCGGCGAGCTCGCCGTCGCCCCAGAACATCTTGTGCTGCGGTCCCGGTGCGTTGGTGACGACCAGGTCGTAACTGTCCGACGGCAACATGATCGCCGCCCGGGAGCCCAGCGCGTGCAGGGTGGGCGGGGCGAATCCGGAGAGGCGGGCCAGCGACTTGGCGCCGACGGCCTGCCTCGGGTGGCGCTGTGTGGCCGTCTCCCTCGAGATCTGCGCGAGCCGCATCCGGGGGTTGGGCTCCCCCACCGGCATGCCGATGAGGGCCGAGGCGATCTCGGCGGAGGTCGCCTCGGCCGAGACCTCCGACCCCTCGACCGGTCCGGTCTCCGAGGAGACCGCCATCGGCACGATCGCCCGGAGCGTGTCGGCCGTCGAGAGCGGGTGGCCGCAGGACAGGATCCACGAGCGCAGCGCCCCGCACAGGACGGCCAGGACCACGTCGTTGACCTTGCACCCGTGCTCCCTGGCGATCGTCCGCGCCTGGTCCAGGGGGAACGAGGCCAGTCCCACGCGGCTGCCGCGCGGGCGGGAGGTCCGGAACATCTCCGCCAGCCCCCCGGGCGGTCGCAGGACCGTCAGACTCGCGGCCCCGACCAGACCACGGCTCGCCCTCTCCACCGCGTTGACCAGTCGTGCCGAGCGCCGGACCAACTCCAACGGGTCCGTGGCGATGGTGATGAGCGCGTCCAGGACGAGCACGCCGTCGCCCGGCGAGGGCACGGGGGTCCAGGTGGCCACCTCGTCCACGTCCGCGGACGCCCTCTCGTCGGTCATGAGTACCTGAGCGAGGTCCACGGCGTTGGGGCCGCCCAGGAGGACGTGATGGGTCTTGGTGAGAACAGCCAGCCGCCCGTCGGCGAGTCCCTCGATGAGGTAGAGCTCCCACAGCGGTCGGCCGGGCTCGAGCGGGCGGTCGACCAGCCTGGCCACCAGATCGGCGAGCTGGCGCACGCCCCCGGGAGCCGGCAGTGCGGACCTGCGGACGTGGAAGCTCAGGTCGAAGTCCGGATCGTCGACCCAGACCGCCCGCGCGAGGCCGAACGGGACGTACCGGATGCGCTGGCGGAACCTGGGGGCGTCGGCGAGTCTGGCGTCGACGAACTCCATGACGCGGTCGATGTCCCACGGATCGTCCCGGGAGACGAGCGCGAGGGAACACGAGTGCCGACTCCGCGATCGGGTGGCGTCCCCGAGGAGCAGATCCGCGTCCGCCGTCGCCAGCCTGGTCGCCACGGGTCAGACCGCCTCGTCCAGCCCGAGCAGTCCCCGGATCTCCACGGCCGCACGGTCGAACACCTGGTAGAACACGCCGATCATGCCGGTCTGGACGGCGCCCAGGACGTTCTCGATGGCGTCGTCGACCATGACGCACTCCCGGGGCTCCAGCTCGAGCCGTCGCGCCGCCTCGAGGAACGCCTCGGGATCGGGCTTCTCGACGCCGGTCCGGCCGCTGAGCACCACGTGATCGATGCCGTAGGCGCGGGCGTCCTCACGCACCCGATCGGCCCCCGGCCCCTCGGGCTCGTTGCTGAGGACCGCCAGGCGCACGTCGTTGGCACGCGCACCGAGAAGGATCTCCCGCCAGCTCTCGCGGTCCTCATCCGTGCCGTCCAGCACCCCGAAGTAGTCGACAATCAGTCCTCGCATGGGGACAGCCTAGGCAACGCCCGTCGACGGTGCAGGAGCGGAGCCGGAACCGACCGCCCGTCCCCGTGCGTCAAACGACATAGAAGAACGCGAGACCGGCCCGGTCCTCGCCGGAGGGAGCAGGAGAACACATGGCCCCGACACCCGTGTCACCGCCGTCGACGGGACGATCCGCGCCCTGTCGGGACGCCTCGTTCGACGAGTGCAGGGTCAGACCGCTCCCCTCGACGGAACCCGTCTCCGCTGCCCGACGGCACGACCGGACGAGCCCACCGGTCGCGGATCCGGTGGCGGTCCCGGTGCCCGTGCCGGACCCCGAGCACGCGGTACCGGTCCCGGCGAGGCGGGCGGCCCACGCCCTGGTGATCATGGCCCTCGAGGTCGTCGACCGGAAGCGGGCCCCACACCACACCCGGGGCGCGTTCCCACCCCACCTCGTCGAGATGCTCAGGACCCTGGCCCGCGGAGGGGTCCCCGGCCGGCACCTCGGTCCCGCGCGGGTCCATCGCCTCCACATCCACGCCGCCGATCCCGGGGCCCCCGGCGGCGGGGACTCCCGCGGATCCGGGGACGGTGGCCGCGCCGACTACGAGGTGTGCGCCACGTACGCCCGCGGGCCGCGACTGTTCGCCGTCGCGGCCCGCATCAGGGTCACCGATACCGGGGCGACCTGCACGGCCCTCCGGTTGGTCTAGCCTCGTTCAGCTCTTGCGCCCCCGGGACGCGGCCTTGGCGGCCCGCTCGCGTCGTTCGAGCCGGTCCTGACGTTCCTGGGAGCGGCGCTCGGCGCGGTTCGCCGGGACGCCCTCGTCGACGAGCTGGGCCTCCCCTGTCTCCGAGGGGCCCGAGAACTGCATCTGGTCATCGGTGACGTCGCGACCGGTGCCCGCGGCCTGCAGGATCGGGTTGGCGCCCGCGAGGGACGCCGCCTGCGCCGCGGAGGGGGCGGCCAGCGTCTTCTGCTGGGGGCTGGCCTCGACCTTGACGTTGAACAGGAACGCGACGGTCTCCTCGCGCACCCCGTCCATCATGGCCGCGAACATGTCGTAGCCCTCACGCTGGTACTCGACCAGGGGGTCACGCTGGGCCATGGCCCGCAGCCCGATGCCCTCCTTGAGGTAGTCCATCTCGTAGAGGTGCTCGCGCCACTTGCGGTCCAGGACCTGGAGCATGATCGAGCGCTCCAGCTGGCGCATGGCACCTTCGCCGCCGATGCCCTCGATCTCGGACTCACGCTCGTCGTACCGGGCGAAGACGTCGTCGAGGATCGCGTCCTTGAGGTTCTTGGCCGACAGGTCACCCGCCGCCCCGTACTCGTCGCCGTCGATGATCGACTGCGCGGTGATCGAGACCGGGTACAGCTGCCCCAGGGCGTCCCACAGCTTGTCGAGGTCCCAGTCCTCGACATAGCCCTCGGCGGCGGCACCGTCGACGTAGGCGCTGACCACCTGGTAGATCATCGACTCGACCTGGTCGGTGATGTCCTCGCCCTCGAGGATCCGCTTGCGCTCGCCGTAGATCACGGTGCGCTGCTGGTTCATCACCTCGTCGTACTTGAGGACGTCCTTGCGGATCTCGAAGTTCTGCGACTCGACCTGGGTCTGGGCGTTCTTCACGGCTCGCGAGACCATCCCGGCCTCGATCGGCACGTCGTCGGGCAGGCTCAACCGGTTCATGATCGCCTCGACGGCCGCACCGTTGAATCGGCGCATGAGCTCGTCACCCAGGGAGAGGTAGAACCGGGACTCGCCCGGGTCGCCCTGGCGTCCCGAACGCCCACGCAGCTGGTTGTCGATGCGCCGCGAGTCGTGGCGCTCGGTCCCCAGCACGTAGAGACCGCCGGCCTCGCGGACGCGCTCGGCCTCCTGCTTGCTGAGCTTGCGCATGCGCTCGATCTCGGCGTCCCACGCCTCCTCGTACTCCTCCGGGGTGTCCACGGGATTGAGCCCGCGCTCGCGGAGGTTGAGGTCGGCGATGATGTCCGGGTTGCCGCCGAGCACGATGTCGGTGCCACGGCCGGCCATGTTGGTCGCCACCGTGACCGCGCCCGGTCGACCGGCCTGCGCGATGATCTGGGCTTCCGAGGCGTGGAACTTGGCGTTGAGCACGTGGTGCTTGATGCCCTTGCGGGTGAGCAGCTTGGACAGGTGCTCACTGCGCTCGACGGACGCGGTGCCCACGAGGACCGGCTGCTTCTTCTCCACGCGCTCGGCGATGTCCTCCACGACCGCGGTGAACTTCGACTCCTCGGTCTTGTAGATCAGGTCGGCCTGGTCCTCGCGCGCCATCGGCCGGTTGGTCGGGATCGGCATGACCTCGAGCTTGTAGATCGAGTAGAGCTCGGCGGCCTCGGTCTCGGCCGTACCGGTCATCCCGGCCAGCTTCTCGTAGAGACGGAAGTAGTTCTGCAGCGTGATGGTGGCCAGGGTCTGGTTCTCGGCCTTGATCTCCACCCGCTCCTTGGCCTCGATGGCCTGGTGCATGCCCTCGTTGTAGCGGCGTCCGTCGAGCACGCGCCCCGTGAACTCGTCGACGATGATCACGTCGCCGTCGCGGACGATGTAGTCCTTGTCCTTGGTGAACAGCTCCTTGGCCTTGATGGAGTTGTTCAGGTAGCTCACCAGGGGTGAGTTGGCCGCCTCGTAGAGGTTGTCGATCCCGAGCTGGTCCTCCACGTACTCGACGCCCTGCTCGGTCACGCCGATCGTCCGCTTCTTGCGGTCGACCTCGTAGTGCGTGCCCTCCTCGAGCAGCGGGGCGATGCGGGCGAACTCCGCGTACCACTTGCTCGATCCGTCGGCCGGGCCCGAGATGATGAGCGGGGTCCGCGCCTCGTCGATCAGGATCGAGTCGACCTCGTCGACGATCGCGTAGTGGTGGCCCCGCTGGACCAGTTCCGCGGTGTCGTGCGCCATGTTGTCGCGCAGGTAGTCGAAGCCGAACTCGTTGTTGGTGCCGTAGGTGATGTCGGCGGAGTAGGACTCCCGGCGCTGCGCCGGGGTCATGCCGCCGAGGATCGCGCCCACGGACAGTCCGAGGAACCGGTGGACGCGGCCCATCCACTCCGCGTCGCGCTTGGCCAGGTAGTCGTTGACCGTGACCACGTGGACGCCCTGACCCGACAGGGCGTTGAGGTAGGCGGGCAGGACACAGGTCAGGGTCTTGCCCTCACCGGTCTTCATCTCCGCCACGGCCCCGGTGTGCAGGACGATGGCGCCGACGATCTGCACCTTGTACGGCCGCTGCCCGAGGACCCGGTAGGCGGCCTCGCGGGCCACCGCGAACGCCTCCGGGAGCAGGTCGTCCAGCGTCTCACCCTCAGCCAACCGGGCCTTGAACTCGTCGGTCTTGGCGCGGAGCTCGTCGTCGCTCAGCTTCTCCGTCTGGTCGGACAGAGTATCCACGTACTCGGCGAGAGCGCTGTACCGCTTGAGCTTTCGACCTTCGCCGGCTCGGAGCAGCTTGGAAAGGATGGACACAGTCTCGAACGTCCTCGTGGTCGGGTTGATCGGGAAATCTGGCTACCTGCGCGGGGGCCACGCGGGCCCTCGGTTCATCCTAGGTGCTGTCGGCCGCCGATACACGCCGAGGGCGGCCCGGTCCATGCGGACCGGACCGCCCCCGGGGCGTATGGGCTGCGACCGTCAGGCCTCGTCACTCAGCGTGATGAGTCCGTAGTCGAACGCGTGCCGCCGGTAGACGACGGTGGCGTTGCCGGACTCGGTGTCCCGGAAGAGGTAGAAGTCGTGTCCCACGAGTTCCATCTTCTCCAGGGCTTCGTCGACCGACATCGGGGTCCCGTCGTGCTCCTTGCGGCGCACGATCTGGCCGGGGAGCTGGTCGTCGACCCCGTCCGCGTACTCGTCCATGACATCCGCCGGTGCCGCCTCGGGCGCGAGCTCCGCGGTGGCCTCGGCGACGGACTGCGGTCGACGGTGCCCGGAGTGGCTGATCTTCCGGCGGGTGCGTGCCTTGCGCATCTGCCGCTCGAGCTTGGCGACCGCCGACTCCAGGGCGGCGTAGAAGGTGTCCTCCGCCGCCTCGGCGCGGGCGACACCCGGCTTGCCCTTGAGGGTGATCTCGATCCGCTGGCTGGCCTTGGCCAGGCGTGGGTTCTTCTCGTGCAGAAGGACCACGTCGAACCGGGTGATCGCGGGCGAGATCTTCTCGATCTTCGCGAGCTTGGTGTGGATCCGGGTCGCGAAGTGGTCGGGGACCTCGACGTTCCGGCCCTTGATGGTCACCTGCGCATCAGGGGCACCGGGGTCGTCGGTCGACGGACCGTCGAAGGTGGCGGGGTCGAGCAGGACTGCGGGGGTCTTCGCCATCGAAGCTCCTCCTCATCGGGCCTGCGGCGGGCCTCTGCGACCGACCCGGTTACCGCCCGGGACCCCGGTCGAGGGGCACACCCACATGGCTGAGTGGACACTCTCCGGACGGGGCGACCACCGGACAAATTCAGTGAAAGTGCTGGTGAACCCCGTCCGAACCCAACGATACCCGGTCGTCTGGGCAGTGGACCGTAGTCGCGGCAAGTCGTCCGGAACTCACCCACGGGCAGCCCCGGACCTCACGCGGCGGTGACCCCGAGCACCCCGTCGACCCGCAGCCCGCCCTCGCCCAGCACCCCCACACACGCGGCGGCGGTGGCCCCCGTGGTGACCACGTCGTCCACCAGCAGGACCGTCGCCGGGGTCCCGATCAACTCCTCGACCGTCGACGGGGCCCCGGGCGTGGCCAGGATCAGGGTGCCCCGCGGCCGCCGGCGGATCCGGCCCGACAGATTGTCCGCCCTCGCCCGCGCGCCCAGTCCGGCGGCGTCGCGGACCCTGCCCCGGACCTCGAGCACCGGGGCCACGGCCACCGGCCCGCCCGGCACGGACCCCGCCAGGTCGGCGGCGAGGACGTCCACCAGTCCTCGGACGTGGTCGAACCCGCGTCGACGGCGGGCCCGGGCGGACGCCGGTGCGGGGACGAGCACCGTCGGACGTTCGGACGCCTCCGCAATCTCGCCCGCCGCCCTCAGCGCGTCGACCCCAGCGGCGAGCGCGGCACCGATCGGGGAGGCGAGGTCGGGACGCCCGCGGTCCTTGTAGGCCGACACCGCGCGGGCCGCGGGACCGGCGTGCCGGGCGAGCGCCCACACGGGCACACCGAGATCCGCGCGGGTCCGCACGTGCACCGGGCCCCCGGCCAGGGTCGACGCACACCGTGGGCACCACCGCTCCCGTGCGCACCCGCACCCAGCGCACTCGAGGGGGACCACGAGATCCGCCAGGGCCGCGGCCCACCCGGGTCCACCTGGGCGCCCCCGGTTCGCGCCGGCCCCCGTCGGCACCGGGTCAGCCCGCGACGACCGGGTCCGCCCGGATGGCGGCCAGTCCGTTGATCTCCCGCCAGTAGCGATCCCCGGTCTCGGCCGCCGTGTCGAGCCTCAGGAGGGACCGCTGGTCCACCACGTACACCTCGCGGCCCGCGGCGGCGATCGCCGTGACGGGTCCGGCGATGTTGCGCTGGGACAACGGCTCGGTCATCGCGCCGTCCACGGTGATCGTCGTGACGGGTGCCTCGCTGGTGTCACGACCCACGACGATCGTGGACCGGTCACGCCACGCCACCACGGTGGCCGACTCCCCCAACGCACGGCCGATCTGCCGGAAGGTGCCGGCCAGCGGTTGCCCGGTCTCCGCCGAGAGTGCGCCGATGAACACCTTGCCGTCGACCACCACCGCCAGCTGGGCCCCGGACTGGTCGATCCGCAGCCCCGTGACCCGTGACCCCAGTGCGCGGATCGGGGCACCGTCCATCTCCTGGACCGACGGGGCGTCACCTCCCGCGCCGACCCGCACCAGCCTGGCGTCGTCGGCCATCACCCAGGCCCGTCCGTCCACGGGGTGGAACGTGGGTCCGGTCAGGGTCCGGGCGGCCAGGGCCTCGGCGGGCTCGCCGTCGATCGCCCCGATCAGCAGCCTCTGCGGCCCCGCGCGGTCCTCGTCGGCGACCACCGCCAGCACCCTGTCGTCGTGGGACATGGTCGCGCTCCGTCCCCCGCGGACCTCCGACCAGGGACCTCCGGCCGGTCGGGCGCCGGTCGCCTCGAGCCGCACCAGACCGTCGGCGGCGGTGAGCGCGTTGCGCATGGGCTCCACCGGCGGATACGGGTCGAACGTCCGGACGTCCTCCGTCGTCCACCCGTCCACGAAGCGCTCGTCCAGAGGCGCGCCGTCCCGTTCGAGACGGTACGGACCGGGCACATCCGCGCGGGCCAGGGTCCACACGACCTGGGCGGCGAACTGTGTGGTGGCCTGACTGCTCAGCACCGGCAGGCCGGTGAAGTCGATGGAGGTCCCGCTGACCTCCTCCCCGTCGGCGGTCTGGTCGGGGCGGACCGACACCGAGGTGGGGACCCGGGACAGCACGGCGGACTCGAGCCCGGGGCGGGGCCCGGTGGCGAGCAGGTTGACCAGCGAGAAACCCAGGTCGGTCCGGTCCGCGGCCGTCCACCGGGTGTCGGGGACCAGCGAGTCCCCGGAACCGGAGAGGAAGAACAGGTCGCGCTGGGCGTAGGTGGAGACGAACTCGGTCCGTTCGATCACGACCCCCGGGGGCAACCGGTCGATGCGCCACTGGCCGTCCTGCCGGGCCAGGCCGATCGTCACCTCGAGCTGCCCCACGTCCTCCCTGAAGATGCCGCCGGGGTCGAGCGAACCGACCTTCTCGGCGCGCAGCGTGTACTCGGCCCGGTCCGCGCCGCGGCCACCCTCCGCGCTGAGGTCCGCGCGGAGGACGATCGTCGTCTCCGCGGAATCGTCCCAGGTCTCCGCCGCCTCCGGGGTGAGGAACTGCCGGGCCGCCGCGTGTCGCTGGTCGGCGATCGCGGCCGCCTTGAGGAAGTCCCGGACGAGGAGGTCCGGCTCCTGGTCGGGCACCGGGGTGGGAACGGCCAGGCCAGCCCCGGACGGCGAGAAGGTGTCGATGACCTGGGGCGACGACGACGAGGGCAGCGTCGCGCATCCGGTGGCACCGAGCGCGGCCGCGCAGACCAGCGCCACCGCCGCGGCCAGTGCCCTCACGCGGTTCACGAGCGGGCCTCCTCGGTCCCGGGGACGCGGTCCAGCGGGGTCGGGGACCCGGTGCTCACCAGCCGCGCCTCGTCCTCCGGGGTCAACGGCAGCGGGCTCGAGGTGAGGGTGCCCCCGTGGCGCCGGGGGATGGTCAGCCGGAAGCACGACCCCTCCCCGGGGCTGCCCCAGCAGTCCAGCCGGCCGCCGTGCAGCCTGGCGTCCTCGAGCGCGATCGCCAGACCGAGTCCGGTCCCGCCCGACCGACGGACCCGGGAGGGATCCGCCCGCCAGAAGCGGTTGAACACGAGCGACTCCTCGCCGGGCTTGAGCCCCACGCCGTGATCGCGCACCGAGACCGCGAGCGCCGCCTCGGACCCGCGGAGGGTCACCCGGACGGGCTTGGACTCCGAGTGGTCGAGTGCGTTGGCCACCAGGTTGCGCAGGATGCGCTCCACCCGTCGGGAGTCCACCTCGGCCACCACCGGCTCGGCCGGCATGTCCAGCTCGACCTGTACGCCCGCCGACTCCGCGATGTGCGACACGGTGGACACCGCGTCCTCGACCGCCCCCCGCACGTCCAGCGCGGTCACCGAGAGCTCTGCCATTCCGGCGTCGTGGCGGGAGACCTCCAGGAGGTCGGTGAGAAGGCTCTCGAACCGGTCGAGTTCGGACTCCAGCAGCTCGACGGCCCGCTTGGTCGGGGGGTCGAGGTCACCGGCGGAGTCGGAGATGATGTCCGCCGCCATCCGGACAGTGGTCAGCGGGGTGCGCAGCTCGTGCGAGACGTCCGAGGTGAAACGCTTCTGCAGGTCGCCGAACTCCTCCAGCTGGGTGATCTGGTCGGACAGGCTCTGTGCCATGTCGTTGAACGCCATCGCCAGTCGGGCGACGTCGTCCTCTCCCCGGATCACCATCCGTTCCTTGAGGTGACCGTTGGCGAACCGCTGCGCGATCGACGCCGCCTGGCGGACCGGCAGCACCACCTGCCGTGCGACCATCCACGCGATCGCCGCACTGAGCACGATGATCGCCAGGCCGGCGGTCGCGACGATCCCGCGCATGATCCCGAGCGTCTGTTCCTCGGCGATGAGCGGATAGACCAGGTAGAGCTCGAGCCCGGGGATCGACGAGTCCGTCGGCGTCCCGATGATCAGCGCCTTGGCGGGCTCTCCCCGGAAATCTACCGTGACGTACTGGTAGGCGACCCGGCCCCGCTGGACCAGCGACTGCAACTCCGGGGGCACCTGCGAGTCGGCCGGGCTGACGACCTGCCCGCGCCCGGTCTGGTCGGGCACCACCAGGATCGGGTCGAAGGTGCCCGCGTGCACCGACTCCCCGTCGGAGGCGATGCCCCGCTCCCCCAGTGCGCTGCGCGCCTGGTCGAGGCGGGACTGCTCACTGGTCCCCTCGTCGGTCGCGGCGATCTGCGCCTCGACGGTGACCCGCAGCCGGCCCGCCTGCTCGACCGCGGCGTCCAGTTTGGTCGAGAGCAACTGCGCGGCCATCTGGCTCTGCAGCATGAACGCGATCGTGAGGATCACGCCCATGGACAGCGCGAGGGTCGAGGTGACCACCCGGAGCTGGAGGGATCGCCGCCACATGCGCGCGAACCGCATCCCCAGGACGGTGAGGTCCAGGTCCCGGATCCGCTCCAGGAGGGTCGACGACGAGTCGGTCATGTCCCGGGTGTCGCGCTCGTCGCCGGAGGACGCCGCCGCGTCGTCCGGACGACGTGCGGTCACGAGACCGGACCGGCCTTGTACCCGACTCCGCGCACGGTGAGGACGACCTCGGGGTTCTCCGGGTCCTTCTCGATCTTCGCGCGCAGGCGCTGGACGTGCACGTTGACCAGCCGGGTGTCGGCCGAGTGACGGTAGCCCCAGACGTGTTCGAGCAGGACCTCGCGGGTGAAGACCTGGCGGGGCTTGCGGGCGAGCTCCACCAGCAGGTCGAACTCCAACGGCGTGAGCGGGATCGGCGTGCCCTCACGCGTCACGGTGTGGGCGGGCACGTCGATCGTCACATCACCGATGTGCAGGAGTTCACTCGGCTCGTCCTCACCCCGGCGCAGACGCGCCCGGATGCGGGCCACGAGCTCCTTGGGCTTGAACGGCTTCATGATGTAGTCGTCGGCTCCGGACTCCAACCCCAGGACCACGTCCACGGTGTCCGTCTTGGCCGTGAGCATGACGATCGGCACCCTGGACTCGCCGCGGATGTCCCGACACACGTCGATCCCGCTCCGGCCCGGGAGCATGAGGTCGAGCAGGACCAGATCGGGCTGGACCGCCCGGAAGGTCTCGATGGCCTGGACGCCGTCGCCCACGACCTCGGTCTCGAACCCCTCGCCCCGCAGGACGATGGTGAGCATCTCTGCCAGTGCGGCGTCGTCGTCGACGACGAGGATCTTCGGGGTCATTGTCACCACTTGTGTCGGCGTGAGTGTCGGCATGTGTCCATGGAGACCTTACCCGGCCGCACCGACGGGCCGGGCCCACGGTTCGGCTCGGTCGCCGAGAACCCGGTGGTCGAGAACGCAGGAGTCGAGAACGCAGGAGTCGAGAACCCGGGATCCGAGAACTCAGGAACCGACCACGAGGTCCGCCAGCTCCCGCACGTCGGGGTCGACGTCCAGCACCCGCCAGGGCGAGCGCCATCCGGACGCGGCGAGCCGACGGTAGGTCTCCCCCGTCGCCGTCTGGAGGGCCGCGTCCCTCTCGTAGCGGTCCCGGGTGCGACCCGGGTCCGCCGACTCCCGGGAACCAGCCCTCTCGGCGGCCAGTGCGGTCGGCGTGTCCAACAGGATCTGCAGGTCCGGCAGCGGCAGACCGAGTCGGTCGAACTCGAGCTCACCGATCCAGCGGATCACCTCCGCCTCCCGCCCGGGTCCGAGCCGGGCCGCCGTGTAGGCGGCGTTGGAGGCCACGTACCGGTCGAGCAGGACCACGTCGTGGGAGGCGGCCAGTTCGCGGAGCTCGGCGAGGGCCGCGTGTCGGTCCAGGGCGAACAGCAACGCCATCGCGTGCGGGGAGTCGGCCGTACCGGCCTGGCCGCCGTGCAGGGCGTCGGCGGCCAGGTCGGCGTGCAGGGTCCCGTACCGGGGGAACGCCAGACGCCCGACCGACACACCCCGGTCGGTGAGCTCACCGACCAGGGCGGTCGTCAGGGTGTTCTTGCCCGCGCCGTCGAGCCCCTCGACGACGACCAGACGCGCGACCACGGGATCGGATCAGTACCGGTAGTGGTCGGGCTTGTACGGGCCCTCGACGTCCACACCGATGTACTCGGCCTGGTCCTTGGCGAGCGTGGTGAGCGATCCACCGAGTGCCTCGACGTGCAGGCGCGCGACCTTCTCGTCGAGGATCTTGGGCAGCAGGTGGACGCCGATCGGGTACTGGTCGGCCTTGCTGAACAGCTCGATCTGGGCGATCACCTGGTCGGAGAAACTGGTGGACATCACGAACGACGGGTGGCCGGTGGCGTTGCCGAGGTTGAGCAGACGCCCCTCCGACAGCACGATGATCGAGCGGCCGTCGGAGTCGAAGACGAACTCGTCGACCTGCGGCTTGATGTTGATGCGGGTGACGTCCGCCGCGGACTCCAGTCCGGCCATGTCGATCTCGTTGTCGAAGTGGCCGATGTTGCCCAGGATCGCCTTGTTCTTCATCCGCTTCATGTGGTCGAAGGTGATGATGTCCTTGTTGCCGGTGGCCGTGATGATGATGTCGGCCGCCTCGATGGCCTCGTCCACGGTCACCACGTCGAAGCCGTCCATGAGGGCCTGCAGCGCGTTGATCGGGTCGATCTCGGTGACCTGGACGCGCGCGCCCTGGCCGGCGAGGGCCTCGGCGCACCCCTTGCCCACGTCGCCGTAACCGCACACCAGGGCCTTCTTACCTCCGATGAGGGCGTCGGTGCCGCGGTTGATGCCGTCCAGCAACGAGTGGCGGGTGCCGTACTTGTTGTCGAACTTGCTCTTGGTGACCGCGTCGTTGACGTTGATCGCCGGGAACGGCAGCACACCCTCGGCGTGGAAGTGGTACAGGCGGTGTACGCCGGTGGTGGTCTCCTCGGTGACGCCCTGGACCGACTCGGCGATGGCCGTGTACCTGCCCGGGTGGGCCGGCACGGACTCGCGCAGCAGCGCGTGGAAGACCTTCTCCTCCGCCGACCAGGCGGGGTCGTCCGACGGCACGGCCCCGGCCTGCTCGAACTCCTTGCCCTTGATCACGAGCATGGTGGCGTCGCCACCGTCGTCGAGGATCATGTTGGGATCGGTGCCGGGCCAGGTCATGATCTGCTCCGTGCACCACCAGTACTCGGTGAGCGTCTCGCCCTTCCACGCGAACACCGGCACGCCGGACGGGGCCTCGGGCGTGCCCTCCGGGCCCACGACGACGGCGGCGGCCGCCTCGTCCTGGGTGGAGAAGATGTTGCACGAGGCCCACCGGACCTCCGCGCCCAGCGCGGTCAGGGTCTCGATCAACACGGCGGTCTGCACCGTCATGTGGATGGACCCGGCGATCCGGGCCCCCGCCAGCGGCTGCTCCGCCCCGTACTCCTCACGCAGCGCCATCAGGCCGGGCATCTCGTGCTCGGCCAGACGGATCTGCTTGCGGCCCGCCTCCGCCAGCGACAGATCCGCCACCTTGAACTCGACACCGTTGACGGACTGCACGTGCAGATCAGCGGACATGTGTGCGACCAGCTCCTCGTAGTTCGGAAAAGACTTCCGCACCACACTAGCGGGGAGCCCTACCGGTACGCCGTCCCCGTCTCCGGACCGCCGACCCGGGTGCGGAAGACGGTGGCCCCTCCTGCGGCCTCCAGCTCCACGACCGGTGTCGAGGCGGGGACCCACACCCCGTGGCCGGGCCCCAGCGTCTCCGTGGCCCCGTTCTCGGACACGCACACCCGGCCGGAGGTGCACAACAGGATCTCCGGGCCGTCGGTCCGGTAGCTGACCGGGCCGGCGCCGGCGGGCAGCGCGATGCGCGAGAGCGCGAAATCGGGCTCGGGCGTGGGGTAGTCCATCTCCCCGGGGATCCCGCGGTCGGCGGGGACCGGCCGCACAGTGGGGTCCGCCAGCGGGTCGAACGCGAGCACCCGCATCAACTCCGGGACGTCGACGTGCTTGGGTGTCAGGCCCCCGCGCAGGACGTTGTCCGAGTTGGCCATCACCTCCACCCCGACACCGCGGAGATAGGCATGGAGCTGACCGGGTCCCAGGTACACGGCCTGTCCCGGCCGGAGCACCACCCTGTTGAGCAGCAGGGCACCCAGGACCCCGGGATCCGTGGGATACCGCTCGGCGAGCTCGACCACGGTCGTGGCCTCGTTCGACCACTCGCCGGCGACGCCCTCCGCGGTGAGGTACCCCACGGCACCGGTGACCAGGTCCGCCACCACCGTCTCCAGCGCGATGTGCGGCATCGTCACGACGGTGGTGAACACCGCACGGAGACCCTCCGCGTCCGGCTGGCCGTCCAGCATGTCGCGGTAGGGGCGCAGGGCCGGCACGTCGAGGGCGTCGAACAACGCCACGGTCCGGGCCACGGGACGGAATCCCACCAGCGCGTGGAACTCGGTCAGTGCCACCAGGATCTCGGGTTTGTGGTTGGTGTCGCGGTAGTTGCGATCGGGGGCGTGGACGGCGATCCCCCGCGCGTCCTCGGCGGCGAAACCCTCCCTCGCCCTCTCCGGGGACGGGTGCGCCTGCAGGGAGAGCGCCTGCTCGGCGGACAGGAGCTTGACGAGGAACGGCAGACCGCCCCCGTGTTCCGCGGCCACCCGCGTCCCGAGCTCACCCTCGGGGTCGGCCGCGATCCGCGCGTCCAACCCCCGCCCGTCGGCGCAGAGCGACGAGCCGGAGTCGTGGGCGCCGAACCAGTGCTCGGCCACCGGGTGCGGTGCCGGGGAGTGGGTTCCGCACAGCTCGGGGAGCGCGGTCCGGGAGCCCCATGCGTACGCCTGGACCACCGGGATGAGAGCCACCACGGGTCTAGAGCCCCCCCACCAACAGGTACGCGGCGGAGAGTTCGGTCCGTGCCATGAGCGCGGCCACCTTTCCGCTCAACGGGGCCGGTGCGGCACCGACCGTGTCCCGACCACGATCGGAGATCCACTCGACGTCCGCGAGCGGGCCCGCGGCCAGGCGGACGAACTCCTCGTCCGCGCTCAACACCATACCGAGGTGCCGGATGGTCCTGTCCTCCCGTTCGCCGTCCAGCTGGTCGTCGTGGAACAGACTCGCGAGGGGGTCCACGGCGGGCAGCCCACGGGCGCGCTCGGCCTGGGACCGGACGGCGTCTGTGACCGAGGAGGTCGCCGTGACCCGGCCGGCGTCGCAGAACGCGGCCACCGCCCTGTCGCAGTAGGCCGCGGACAACGGATCCGCGTGGATCCAGACGAGCGGGTCCGTCCCGGCGACCGCGGTGGCGAGGAGCTTGGCCGGGTTGACCGGGGTGGCGAGATCGGGCCCCAGACCCTCGAGTTCGACGTCGACCGCGTCCGCGGCCACGCCGACATCCAGTCCCGGGACCCCGAGGGCGGTCAGGACCGCCATCCCGGCGGCCAGGTGGTGCAGGACCCCGCGGTGCGGCGGGAGGTACGGGAGCGGGGGCAGCCAGACGGCCCGACCCCCTCCGGACTCGCCGACGGGACCCTCCCTCGGCACGTCCACCACGACCATCGCACCCCGGTGGGCGGCGGACTCGACGGCGGACGCGAGGTCCCGGTCGCCGGCATCGTCTCCGGAGACCAGGACGACGTCCAGGGCCCCGACCCAGGTGGGGAGGGTGTGGGCGTGGACCAGCGGTGGGACGGCGGCTCCGCCGACGACCTCGCAGAGGGCGGCGACCACCCGGGCGGCGTGGCGGGCCCGGTCCGAGCGACCGGAGACCCACACGAGCGCCCGGGGCCGGAACCCGGTGAGGCCGTCCAGCGCCCCCGAGTCGACGGCCGTCGCGACTGACCGGAGCTGTGCCCCGGCCATCGACGCGTGGAGCAGGGCTCCGGTGGCGTCGGAGGAGCGCAGGGCCTCGGCGTCGTCCAGGTCCACCCGGCCGGCCCCGGTGTCGCTGGTCAGGTCAGGCACGGACGATCGCGAGGACCTCGTCGACCACCGCGGCGACGTCCTCCCTGGTGGGCGCCTCCGCGTTGAGTCGCAGCAGCGGTTCGGTGTTGGAGGCCCGCAGGTTGAACCACGCGCCGTCGCCGAGGTCGACGGTCACGCCGTCGAGTCGGTCCACCGACACGGCACGGCCGGAGAAGGCGTCGATGACCTCCTCCATCCGGGCCACCTGTTCCTCCGCGGAGTCCAGCGTCGAGTTGATCTCCCCGGACGCCGCGTACCGGGTGTACTCCGCCATCACCTGTGACAGCGGGGCGTCCTGCTCCCCGAGGGCGGCGAGGGTGTGCATCGCGGCGAGCATCCCCGAGTCGGCGCCCCAGAAGTCACGGAAGTAGTAGTGCGCCGAGTGCTCGCCGCCGAAGATCGCACCGGTGTCCGCCATCTGGGCCTTGATGAAGCTGTGGCCGACGCGGGTACGGACCGCGACGCCGCCCTTCTCCTCGACCAGTTCGGGGACGGCCCGCGAGGTGATGAGGTTGTAGATGATCGAGGCGCCGGGTTCCTTGTCGAGCTCGCGCCCGGCCACCAGCGCCGTGATGGCCGACGGGGCGACGGGCTCGCCCCGCTCGTCCACCACGAAGCAGCGGTCGGCGTCGCCGTCGAAGGCGAGGCCGATGTCCGCCCCGCTCTCACGGACCAGCGCCTGGAGATCGACCAGGTTGGCCGGTTCGAGGGGGTTGGCCTCGTGATTGGGGAAGTTCCCGTCGAGCTCGAAGTACAGCGGGACGATCTCCAGCGGCAGTCCGCTGAGGACCGCGGGCACGGTGTGGCCGCCCATCCCGTTCCCGGCGTCGACCGCCACCTTGAGCTGACGGATACCCGACAGGTCGACCAGCTCCCGGAGGTAGGCACCGTAGCCATCGAGGACGTCACGCTCGGAGACCGTCCCGGCCTCACCGTCGTGTGCGGGTACCCCCGCGACGACCTCGTCGGCGATCGTCCGGAGTCCGGACTCCTGACCGACCGGCTTCGCGCCCGCACGGCACAGCTTGATGCCGTTGTACCGGGCAGGGTTGTGGCTGGCGGTGAACATGGCGCCCGGGCAGTCGAGCAGTCCCGAGGCGTAGTAGAGCTGGTCGGTCGACGCGAGACCGATCGTCACCACGTCCAGACCCTGTGAGGTGACGCCGTCCCCGAACGCCCGGGACAATGACGGGGAGGAGTCCCGCATGTCATGGCCGACCACCACGGTCTCCGACCCCTCGGACCGCATCAGACGGGCGAACGACGCGCCCACCTCACGGACGAAGTCCTCGTCGATCTGCTCGCCCACGACGCCGCGGACATCGTAGGCCTTGATGACGGCTCGGACGGACTCGGCGCTGCGTGCCACGTGCTGCTCCAGGGATGAGAGGCGGTCGGACGGTGTCATCATTCGACCCTACCCGCCGGGTTCCCGGCCGGGCCGTCGCTTGCGGCCACGGGCCGGTCGGTGTCCCGTCAGCCGAGACCCGGCCCCGGCTCCCGCGCGCGGTCGACGGGCACCGCCGAGGGGGCCTCGTCGCCGTCGGGGGTGTTGGGGACCACCCGCAGGTGGGGGCGACCGCCGGAGGGCTCCACCGGTGCCTCGGCGAGCACGGGCCCGGGGTCGGAGACCCCCAACCGCCGCAACCGGTCCGCGTCCACGAGGGCGGCTCCCGCTCTCCGGCCACCGACAGGCCCGCCGGCCACGGCGTCCAACAGGGCGGTGAGATCGGAGTCCTCCGCCGAGGCGTCGATATCGGGATGGCGGACCAGGTCCCACCCCCGGGGGGCGGTGATGCGCAGGGCGTGCGCCGCGCAGAGGTCCCACGAGTGTGGTTCCCGGATCGCCGGGAGCGGTCCGACGACGGCGGTCGAGTCCGCGTAGACGTAGGTGAGCGTGGCGACCGCACGATTGGGGCACCCCGGGCGGCAGCAACGACGGTTCTCACTCACGAGACCCCAGAGTAGTCCCGTGCGGCCGCCTCGTGCGCCCCGACCCGCCGCGCCGGTGCCGCGGAGCCCGTGGCTCGGCGGCTACCCTCGCGTCATGAGCCCACACGCACCGGTCCCCGGACGGCCGCCCACAGGGAACGCGATCCCGGGCGCCGGCCAGACCGACGTGTGTTCGGGCAGCAGGATCTCGGTCCGGGACTTCCCGGGCGACCCCGGACGCAGTGGTCGGCGAGTGGTGACCTCCCGACGTGCCGCCCGGCGGGGGCACGGCCCGCGCGGTCCGATCCTGCCCCCGGAGGTCCCCCGCTGGCGGAGCCGCGCCGCCGAGTTCGACGCCGCCGCGCTCGAGGCGTTCGCCGAGATCGACCAGCACTGGCATTCCCGCCTTGTGCACCTGGACCTCGCCGTCGACATGGTGCCGCGGATGCGGTTGAAGCCCGGTGAGACCTGGCCGGAGGAGGTCGTGGCGGACGGCCTGGTGCCGCTCGCCCGGCTGGTCCCCGCCGGCGTCGACCGGGCCGGCCAGCCCACACGGGCCCGGTTGGTCCTGTTCCGCAGGCCGCTCACCCGCCGGGCACCCGGCGGGGACGACCTGCGCGACCTGGTCTACTCGGTCCTGGTGGAACTCGTGTCGCAACACCTGGAGATCTCACCCGACGAGGTCGAGGCCGGCCCCAACGACGACTGACCACCCCGTGGGGTGGTCAGTCAGTGGTGAGGCAGGTGCCGTGGAGAGCCCCGGTCCCACGGGCCCCGGACGGGCTCACATCACGGCTTCTCGCTTGATCCGTCGACGCTCGCGCTCCGACAGTCCACCCCAGATGCCGAAGCGCTCGTCGTTGGCCAGCGCGTACTCGAGGCACTCGGCCTTGACCTCGCATCCCGTGCAGATCTTCTTGGCCTCGCGGGTCGAGCCACCCTTCTCCGGGAAGAACGCCTCGGGATCGGTCTGGGAACAGAGGGCCCGGTCCTGCCAGCTCTCCTCCTCGTCCTCCACGAAGAGCGCACCGGTGCCGAAGTCGACCAGGGTCAGCTCGGGTCCCGCTGCGGTGCGTGACTGTCGATCCACGGTCATCCCCTCGTGTTACGTTGCTCGTCGCTCGTGCGTCTGCCCGGCCCGGCGTGCCGCTCCGATACGAATGACACACCTGTGATTACACACATGCGAGTCGCCCAGGTCAAGCGAAATCGGGGATACCTAGCATTTTCGTGCGTGGGCCCCGCGAGTGACACGCCGCGGATTGTGTGGCGTGGGACACCATCGCGCGTCGGGCCGGGGTCCGAACACCCGGCCACCCGGGCCGCACCGCCACCCCGTCACTACTCTTGGTCGACGTGAGGATCTGTGTAGTGGCCGGTGGCGTCGGTGGCGCCCGTTTCCTGCTCGGCGCGCGCCGCCTTCTCGGGCTGGACCCCGCGTCCGGGGCCGCGGGCACCCCGCCCCCCGGAGGCGAGCCCGTCCACGGCCTCGACGCGGTGGTCAACGTCGGGGACGACGCGTGGATGCACGGCGTCCGGATCTGTCCGGACCTCGACACCTGCATGTACACCCTCGGCGGGGGCATCGACCCCGACCGCGGATGGGGCCACGCGGACGAGACGTGGAACTGCCGCGACGAACTCGCCGCCTACGGCGTGCAGCCCGACTGGTTCGGACTCGGGGACAAGGACCTGGCCACCCACCTGGTCCGCACCCAGATGTTGGGCGCCGGTTACCGGTTGACCGACGTCACCGAGGCCCTGTCCACCCGCTGGTCCCCCGGCGTCCGGCTGTTGCCGGTGACCGACGACCGCTGCGAGACGCACGTCGTGGTCCCCGGCGGCCCCGATGGTGCTCAGGGGGACGGTGAGCGGGCGATCCACTTCCAGGAATGGTGGGTCCGGCACCGGGCCGCGTTGCCCGCCTCCGGATTCGTACAGATCGGCGCCGACGCGGCCCGGCCCACCCCGGAGACGCTCGAGGCCATCGAGGCGGCCGACCTCGTCGTCGTCGCCCCGTCCAACCCCGTGGTCTCCGTCGGCGCGATCCTCGCCGTCCCCGGGATCCGCGCCGCGCTGCGTTCCACCTCCGCGCCGGTCGTGGGGGTGAGCCCCGTGATCGGTGGCGCCGTGCTGCGCGGGATGGCCGACGCGTGCCTCACCGCGATCGGGGTGGAGACCTCCGCCCTGGCCGTGGCCCGCCACTTCGGGGCCCGATCCGGCACCGGTCTGCTCGACGGATGGCTGGTCGCTCCCGGCGACGGCCCCACCGACGCCACCGGCGAGGTGGACGGGATCGCCGTCCGCGAGGCGCCGCTGCTCATGACCGATCCCGACGCCACGGCGCGGATGGTGGCCGCCGCGATCGACCTGGCCGGGCTCGAGGTCCCCGTGCGGTCCGGGCGATGACCGACGACGCGGTCCCCGAGATCCGGCACTGGTCGGGGGAACACGCCGCCCCCGCCGACCTCGGGCTGTGGGCTCCGGACGGCCTGCCCGAGTTCCGGCCGGGCGACGACCTCGCGGGAATCCTGGCCACCGCGCTCACCGCCGACCCGCACGGCCTGGTCGACGGCGACGTCGTGGTGCTCACCTCCAAGGTGCTGTCCAAGACCGAGGGACGGATCGTGCCCGCCCCCACGGACCCCGACGAGCGGGACGCCCTGCGCCGACGCCTCGTCGACGAGGAGTCCGTGCGGGTGGTGGCCCGGGTGAACCGGACGTTGATCACCGAGAACCGGCTGGGCATCGTCCAGGCCGCCGCCGGGGTCGACGGCTCCAACGTGGACGCCCGCGAGCTCGCCCTGCTCCCCGAGGACCCCGACGCCTCCGCCGCCGCCCTCGCCCGTGACCTCCACCGGCTGACCGGGGCGCGCGTGGGCGTGGTGGTGACCGACACCATGGGGCGGGCCTGGCGCACCGGACAGACCGACGTGGCGATCGGCGCCGCGGGTCTGCGGGTCTCCGTCGGGTACGACGGTGCCGTGGACCGCCAGGGCAACGAGCTGTTCGTCACCGACGTCGCCGTGGCCGACGAGATCGCCGCGGCGGCCGACCTGGTCAAGGGGAAGCTGGGCGCCCGACCCGTCGCGGTGGTGCGGGGGGTGGGACACCTGCTACTCCCGGACGACGACGAGGACATCGGCCCCCGGCGGGCCCGCGACCTGGTCCGGGACAGCGCTTCGGACCTGTTCCGGCTGGGCACCGCCGAGGCGCTGGCTCAGGGACGACGCGACGCCGTGCCCGGCCGCCGCTCGGTCCGCCGGTTCTCCGACGAGCCGGTCCCCGCGGAGGTGCTCGCCGACGCGGTGGCCGACGCGCTCACCGCGCCGGCTCCGCACCACAGCACCCCGATCCGGTTCGTCCGGGTGTCCGGGGACGCGCGGCACCGGCTGCTCGACGCGCTGCGCGCGGACTGGGAGGCGGACCTGCGGGCGGACGGGCATTCCGGCGACGTCCTGGCCCGACGCCTGGCCCGCGGCGATCTGCTGCGCACCTGCCCGGAGCTGATCCTGCCGTTCGTCGACGACTCGGCCGGCGCCCACGACTACCCGGACCCGCGCCGCAACACCTGCGAGGAGACCATGTTCACCGTGGCCGGCGGCGCCGCCGTGCAGTCGCTGCTGGTGGCCCTGGCCGCGCGCGGACTGGGGTCCTGCTGGGTGGGGTCGACCATCTTCGCCGCCGACACCACGCGCCGGGAGCTCGCCCTGCCGGCGTCCTGGCGGCCCCTGGGGGCGGTGGCCGTCGGCGTCCCGGCCGAGAAGGTCCCGCCCCGGGTCCCGCGCCCGGCCGGGGACGGCTACCTGACCGTGGAGTAGCGGAGCTACATGTCCGTGGAGTAACGGATCCCGCCGTCGGGGATCACGACCCCGGGCCAGACCCGGGCCCCGCGCAACAACTCGCAGCGCGCACCTATGTCCGCGCCGTCGCCGATCACCCCGTCGCGGATCAGCGCCCGGTGCCCGATGCGGGCGCCGAAGCCGATGATCGACCGTTCGACCGTCGCCCCGGCCTCGATACGGGCGCCGTCGAAGACCACGGCGCCGTCCAGTCGGGCACCGGCCCCGATCTCCGCGCCCCGACCGACGACGGTCCCGCCCACCAGGACGGCGCCCGCCCCGATACCGGCGCCCTCGTGCACCAGGGACTCCCCCGCGTGGCCGTGCAGCGCCGGCGACGGGGCGATCCCGCGCACCAGGTCCGCCGATCCGCGCACGAAGTCCTCCGGCGTGCCCATGTCGCGCCAGTAGGCGGAGTCGACGAATCCGAAGACCCGCTTGCCCTCGGCGAGCAGCTGCGGGAAGGTCTCGCGCTCCACCGAGACGGGGACGCCCTCGGGGATCTGTGCGATCAGGTCGCGCCGGAAGACGTAGCAGCCGGCGTTGATCTGATCGGTCGGCGGGTCCTGCGTCTTCTCCAGGAACTCCAGGACCCGACCGTCGTCGTCGGTCGGCACACAGCCGAACGCACGGGGATCGGAGACCCGGACCAGGTGCATGGTCAGATCCGCGCTCTTGGCGTGGTGGAGATCGAGGATCCGGGTGAGATCGGTCCCGCCCAGCACGTCGCCGTTGAACACCATGATCGTCGAGGCGGTGAGCTCGTCCAGGACGTTGCGGATGCCGCCGCCCGTGCCCAGTGGCTCGGTCTCCACCACGTACGTCAGCTCCAGATCGAGGTCGGACCCGTCCCCGAAATGCTCCTCGAACACCTCCGCCTTGAACGACGTGCCCAGCACCACGCGCCGGATGCCCGCCGCCCGGATCCGCGAGAGCAGATGGGTGAGGAAGGGCAGACCGGCCGTGGGCAACATGGGCTTGGGCGCCGAGATGGTCAGCGGCCGCAGGCGGGTCCCCTTGCCGCCCACCAGGACCACCGCCTCGGTGTCGGCGATCAGATCGCGCGGCTCGGCGCTGGAGGGGGTCGTCGAGGTCACAGTCCTACTCCCGATGTCGTGGGGCCCCGGCCGCGCGCTCGCGCGGCCCACACGGGCCGGTGGATGGTCTCGTCCGGCGCGTCAGCGAAGATCGCGCCGGGCGGACCGGATCGCGAGGCGGCACCGTAGTTCCAGACCCGCCTTGAGCGCCCAGCGTATCGGTGCCTGCCACGCGGCCGGATGCCTGTCCGCCTGGAACAGGTACGCGCTGTCGTGGTGTGCCCGGAGCGTGAACTCCGGCACGGTCCTGGCCGCGTGCCCCTGGTCGTGGTGGATCACCGACGACGGCACGTAGACGCTCTGCCACCCTGCTCGGCCGAGCCGGTCCCCCAGGTCCACGTCCTCCAGGTACATGAAGTACCGCTCGTCGAACCCGCCGAGCGCGTCGAACGCCTCGCGCCGCAGCAGCAGACACGACCCGGACAACCACCCCGCGGTCCGCTCGGAATCCATGTCGGAGTCGTCGAGGTACCGGGCGGTCCACGGGTTACCCGGCCACATCGGACCCAGCAGGGCGTGACCGATACCAGCGCCGAGCCGCGGTACGGCGCGGGCCGAGGGGTACACCGAACCGTCGGTCTCCGCGATCCTCGGGCCGAACGCCGCCGCCCGGGGCCACCGGTGGGCGGCGGCGAGCAGCGCGTCCACGGAACCCGGCTCGAACCACACGTCCGGGTTGACGACCAGCACGAACTCCTGGTCGAACTCCCCTAGGCGCCGGGCGATCTCGGTGACGGCACGGTTGATGGCGGTCCCGTACCCCAGGTTCCCGCCCGTCGGGAAGAACTCGGCGAAGTCGTGCGCGGCCGCCGCCGCCTCGGGCGCGCCGTCGGTGGAGCCGTTGTCCGCCATCACCAACCCCACCGGCCGCGTCGTGGACCCGGGCAGGGTCTCGACGAAGTGGCGGAGGTGGTCGCCGGGAGAATAGGTCACCGTCACGACGGGCAGTCGGGTCGTCACGCGCAACACCCTACGACGCCGCACGCCGATTCCGACGCCCGGCGCGCGGCGCGGTACCGTGGGGTCATCATCGGCGGCCTCGCGCGGCCCCCGTGCCGCACCGACGGCACCGCCCCGCGGGCCGGTCACCCCTCTCACGAGAGCGGACCGACCGCCCCGATTCGACGACAAGGACGGTGGATGAGCGCCGAGCTACCAGCGACGCCCCGGCGCGCACCCGCCCCCGGGCGCGGTCGGCGCCACGCGACCCCCTCCCGCCCGCTGGGCTCGCGGATCGCCCGCACCCTCGCCGCTCTGGCATCCGTGTTCTGCCTCCTGGTGACCGGCGTGGGCTGGTCGCTGTTCAACGGTCTGAGCTCCGACCTGTCCTCCGCCGGAGGTCTCGACGTGGGGGACGGCGGGCTCGACGGCGCCGTCGACATCCTCCTGGTGGGGACGGACAACCGCACCGACGCCCAGGGCAACGCGCTCAGCCAGGAGGAACTCGCCACCGTCCGGACCGGCGAGGACGAGGGCGAGAACACGGACACGATCCTGCTCATCCGGATCCCGGAGGACGGGAGCTCGGCCACCGCGATCTCGATCCCCCGGGACGTCTACGTGGAGACCCGGGACATCGGGGGCAGCAAGATCAACGGTGTCTACGCCGGATACAAGCAGACGTACCTCGACGAGGCCGTGGCGAACGACCCCGACGGTGCGCTCACCGAGCAGGACCAACGCGACGCCGTCCAGGCCGGTCGTAACGGGTTGATCAACACCGTCCGCGATCTCACCGGCGTGCAGGCCGACCACTACGCCGAGATCGGGTTGCTGGGATTCGTCCTGCTCACCGACGCCGTCGGTGGCGTGCCGGTGTGCCTGAACGAGGACGTCGACGAACCGCTGTCCGGCGCGAACTTCCGGGCCGGGGTCCAGACCGTGTCCGGCTCCGACGCCCTGAGCTTCGTGCGTCAGCGGCACGACCTGCCCGCGGGCGACCTCGACCGGATCGTCCGCCAGCAGGCGTTCATGTCCCAGCTGGTCAAGAAGACCCTGTCCGCCGGCACCCTCGCGGACCCGACGAAGCTCGGAGCGCTCGTCGACGCGGCCCGACGGTCGTTCGTCATCGACGAGAACTGGGACTTCGTGGACTTCGCGATGAAGCTCCAGGACATCAGCGGCGGGAACGTGCGGTTCGAGACCATCCCGGTCACGAGCATCGACTCCTTCACCGAATGGGGCGAGTCCATCGTCACCGTCGACCCCGACCAGGTCGCGGAGTTCGTCGGCGGATTCGCCAGTACCGACGACGTGGAGGAGGAACAGGAGCAGACCGGCACCCCGGGGGTGGACCCCGCCGCCGTGACCGTCTCGGTGGTCAACACCACCGCGATCGACGGTCTGGCGGCCCGGGTCTCCGGTTCCCTGTCCGAACTCGGGTATGCCGTCGGGGACCTGCTCACCGATCCGGCAGCGGCGTACACCTCCCACGTCGCCGCCGGTTCGGCCGACGACCCCTCGGCGTTCGCGGTCTCCGACGCGCTGGGCGGGTTGCCCGTCCAGGTGGATCCCGCGGTGCCCCCCGGGGCGGTCCGCGTGGTCCTGGCGGAGGACTACAGCGGTCCCACGGGGGACGCCTCCGCGACCGAGTCCTACTCCCCCGAGACCACCACCTACGCCCCGTTGCCACCGTCGATCGCGCAGCGTCCGACCTTCGACGCCGGTGGTTCGGACGTCCCCTGTGTGAACTGACCGAGCCGCACCCGACCGACCGTCCGGAGGACGACCCGTGAACACCGCCGCAGACACCGTGCTCCAGCCGCTCCTCGCAGCGGACCCGGGCGCGCCGCTGGTCACGCACTACGACCTCGGCGCACCGTCCCGGATCGAGCTGTCCGTGACCTCCACCGCCAACTGGGCCGCCAAGATCGCCGGGCTGCTGCGGGACGAGGTGAGCGTGGCCCCGGGTGACGTCGTGGTGTGCGACCTGCCGGCCCACTGGCTCACCGCCGGGGTGCTGCTGGGTGTCTGGTGGGCAGGGGCCGAGGTGCGGACCGGGCCGGCCGACGACGCCGTGGCGGTGATCACCACCGCCGACCGCCTGGAACGCCACCCGGCCGATGTCGAGACGCTCCTCATGACCACCGACCCGATGGGTCGCCCACTGGCAGCGGTCGGCGTGGACGTCCCCCCGGGCGTCATCGACCTGGCCGAGTCGTGCCGGATCCACCCGGACGCGTTCGTGCCGTCCGGGCAGGGTCCGCACGCCCTGGACGGGCAGTCGATCGAGCACCTGGCGGACCCGACGGTGTCGGGCCGCGCGCTCGTCGCCGGCCGCGAGCGGGACGACGTCGTGACCGTCCTCGCCCGGATCCTCGCCTCCGGGGGCTCCGCCGTCCTGGTCACCGGGGCGGACCCGGATGCGCCGGGGGTCGCCGACGTGGCCACCACGGAGCGGACCACCCTCACCCTCTGACGGCCCGGCGCCGCGGCACCGCGCCACCCCGCGGCCGTGCATCCACGTCGAGAGCCGCCACCCCCGGTCGGAAGTGGCGGCTCTCGTGTGCCGGTCGGCGGGCCGGCGCCCGGAGGATCAGCCCAGGAGCTGACGCGCCATGACCATGCGGTTGATCTGGTTGGTGCCCTCGTAGATCTGGGTGATCTTGGCGTCGCGCATCATGCGCTCGACCGGGAAGTCGCGGGTGTAGCCCGCGCCGCCGAAGAGCTGCACGGCGTTGGTCGTGACCTCCATCGCGACGTCCGAGGCGAACGTCTTGGACGCAGCGGCCATGAAGCCCAGCTTCTGCCCACCCGGCGCGCTGCCGCGCTCGGCGTTGGCGGCGGCGGTGTACACCATGAGGCGGGAGGCCTGCACCTTCATCGCCATGTCGGCGAGCATGAACTGGGTGTTCTGGAAGTCCGAGATCGCCTTGCCGAACTGCTTGCGCTCCTTGGTGTAGGCGATCGCCGCGTCGAGCGCACCCTGGGCCAGGCCCACGGCCTGGGCGCCGATGGTCGGGCGGGTGTGGTCCAGCGTCTGCAGCGCGGTCTTGAAGCCGGTGCCCGGCTCACCGATGATCCGGTCGCCCGGGATGCGGACGTTCTCGAAGTAGAGCTCCGCGGTGGGCGAACCCTTGATTCCGAGCTTCTTCTCCGTCTTGGAGACGCCGAAACCCTCGTCGTCGGCGTGCACCATGAACGCGGAGATGCCGCCGGCGCCCTTCTCGGGGTCCGTGACGGCCATGACGGTGTACCAGGTGGACTTTCCGCCGTTGGTGATCCACGCCTTGCCGCCGTTGAGGATCCAGTCGTCGCCGTCCTGACGGGCCCGCGTGCGCATGGCCGCGGCGTCGGACCCTGCCTCGCGCTCCGACAGGGCGTACGAGGCCATCGCGCCCTCGGCGATCCCGGGCAGGACCATCTGCTTGAGGTCCTCACCACCGGCCAGGATCAGGCCCATCGTGCCGAGCTTGTTCACGGCCGGGATCAGGGAGGACGAACCGCAGACGCGCGCGACCTCCTCGATCACGATGCACGCCGCGACCGAGTCCGCGCCCTGCCCGCCGTACTCCTCCGGCACGTGGACCGCGTTGAAACCCGAGGCGTTGAGCGCATCGAGTGCCTCCTGCGGGAACCGCTCGTTCTCGTCGACGTCCGCGGCGTGCGGCTCGATCTCCTTCTCGGAGAGGGCACGGATCGCCGCGCGGAGCTCCTCGTGCTCCTCCGCGGGCTGGTACAGGTCGAAGTCGGGGTTACCGGACATGTGCGGTCCTCCAAGAGGGAATCGTCGGTGCAGATCGCGCGGCGGACACCGTCCGGGGCACCTCCCGGCGATGTCGACGACGCACCTTATCCGTCGATATCGCCGCGGGGTCTGACGTGCCGCGCCCGGCCACCCAATTTACCAGTCGGGCACCGCCCGCCCCGCCCGGGCGGCGGGCCTCCCGGGCGGGGCGGGCATGGCAGCGGAGGACGGGGCCGCGGAGGACGGGGTGGATCAGCCCAGCAGGCTCTGGCGCAGGGCGGCGTCCTTACGCTCCACCATCGCCTCCAGCTTGGCCTGGAAACCCTCCATCCGGGACCGGAGCGCGGGGTCGGAGGCGGCGAGGATCCGGACCGCCAGGAGCCCGGCGTTGCGGGCCCCGCCGATCGACACGGTGGCCACGGGCACCCCTGCCGGCATCTGCACGATCGAGAGCAGCGAGTCCATGCCGTCGAGGTGCTTGAGGGGCACCGGTACGCCGATGACCGGCAGCGGGGTGGCGGAGGCGACCATCCCGGGCAGGTGCGCGGCCCCGCCGGCACCAGCGATCACCACACGGATCCCCCGGCCGGCGGCCGAGCGGGCGTAGTCCAGCATCTTCTGCGGGGTCCGGTGCGCCGAGACCACGCCCACCTCGAAGGGGATCCCGAACTCGGCGAGCGCCTCGGCGGCGCCCTCCATCGTCGGCCAGTCGGAGTCGCTGCCCATGATCAGACCGACCTGCGGCCCGCCCTGTGGTGCGGTCATGGTGGTGCCTTTCGTCGAAGGGGGTGACGTCAGCGGTCGAAGTCCCCGACCGGCGCCCCCGTGTGGGGGTCCCAGCCGTCGGCCCATTCCCCGTGGGAGAGCCAGTGGGCGGCGTGCTCGGCCACCGCGCGGACCGTGGCCACCTGGTCGGCGTCATCCGGGTCGACCCCGGGGTCGGCGAGGACGTTGACGTGACCGATCTTGCGTCCCGGCCGCTCGGACTTCCCGTAGAGGTGGACCTTGGCGTGCGGGAACCGGGCCCCGAGGTGGTGCACCCGCTCGTCCATGCTCATCTCCGGGGCCCGGGCCGCGCCGAGCACGTTGGCCATCACGGTCACGGGGGCCGTCGGGACGGTGGAACCCAGCGGATAGTCGAGAACGGCCCGCAGATGCTGCTCGAACTGGCTGGTGGTGGCTCCGTCCATGGTCCAGTGTCCGGAGTTGTGCGGTCGCATCGCCAGTTCGTTCACCAGCACACCCGGGCGGCCGTCGGAGCCGGTGACCTCGAAGAGTTCGACCGCCATCACCCCGGTGACGTCGAGGTGTTCGGCCAGGCGCAGGGCGGTGGCCTGGACCGCGGAGCGGAGATCGTCGGGCAGCCCGGTGGCCGGTGCCACCACCACCGCGCAGATCCCGTCGCGCTGGACCGTCTCCACGACGGGCCACACCGCTCCCTGTCCGAAGGGCGAGCGGGCGACCAGGGCGGACAGTTCCCGGGTCCACGGCACGCGTGCCTCGGCCATCATCGGCACACCGGCGTCGAGTTGCTCGGTCGCGATGCGCTCGGCCTCCTCCAGCGAGCCCGGCATCCACACGCCGCGGCCGTCGTAGCCGCCGCGCGCGGCCTTGAGGACGATGTGCCCCTCCTGCTCGCCGTGGAAGCGCCGGACGTCCTCGACGGAGTCGACCGCCGTGAACGGCGGGATCGGCGCCCCGATCTCCTCGAGCGCGCGGCGCATGACCAGCTTGTCCTGGGCGTGGATGAGCGCCGAGGCCCGGGGCCGCACCGCGACGCCGGCGGACTCGAGCTCGACGAGGATCTCCGGTGGCACGTGCTCGTGGTCGAAGGTCATCACGTCGGCGCCGGCCGCGACACCCCGGACCGCGTCCGGGTCGTCGTGGGCGCCGATCACGACGTCGGGGGTGACCTGCGCGGCCGGGTCCTGCGGGTCGGCGGCGAGAACGCGCAGGGTCTGGCCGAGCGCCACCGCCGACTGGTGCGTCATGCGGGCGAGCTGCCCGCCTCCGATCATCGCCACGACGGGCGAACCGAGAGGATTGCGGCGGATGCGCGAGTCGTCGTTCACGTGGTCCATGTTCTCACGGGTGGTGGGGAGGTCACCGACGCCCCGGCAGCCCCCAGCGGAAGCGGGGTGGCGGGGCGAGGGGGCCGGGCGGGGGCACCGCGGGCAGACGGAGCAGTTCGTCGTAGACCGTGGCGTGGACCCGCGCCACGGCGGGGACATGGTCGATCTCGACCGGGGGCAGGTGTCCGCACTCGAGGATGAGACACCCGGTGCCCAGGGCCCGGTCGGTGAGGGTGTGCCGGAACCGCACGGCACTGATCCGGCGCAACGGCACGTCCACACACCGTCGCGTCGAGCCGGCCGGCCGGTAGAGCACGCGCTCGTCGGTCACCACGAGGTCGGTGCGCGCCCACCGCAGCGCGGGCCACAGGCCGAAGCGCAGGACAACGAGGAGGTAGATCCCCGCCACCATCGCCCAGGTCGCGGCCCGGTCCCCCGAGTGCACGACCTGCGTCTCGATGAACCCCCCGGCGATCCCGGCGAGACCGGCGCCGATCACCGTCACCAGTGCGGGGCGCACGAGCGCGCGCCAGTGCGGGTGGCTGTGGACGATCAGCGTCTCCCCCGGAGAGACGACCGAACGGACGAACCCCACGGGTCAGCCGCCCCACCGGCCGGCGGCCGGACGCACGTGGGTCACGTCCCCGGCGGCCACGGACAGCTCCCCGTCCGGGGTGACGACGACGAGGCGGCCCTCCCTGTCCACGCGTGCGGCTCGCCCTGTCCGTACGACGTCGCCCGGCAGTTCGACGCGGACCTCGGCCCCGACGGTCGAGCAGGCCGCCGAGTACTCGGCCATGAGCTCGTCCGAGATGGTCGATCCGCTCCCGCGTTCGCATCGACGCCACTGCTCGTGCCGGTGCGCCAGGGCCTCGAGGACCGCCCGTGCGACGACGTCACGGTCGGTCGTCCCACCGGAGAGGGCGAGGGAGGTCGCGTGCGGGACGGGCAGTTGCTCCCGCGTCAGTGTCACGTTGATCCCCACACCCACCACCAGCGCGGGAAGGCGCAACTCGAAGTCCCCCTCCGCGGGGACCGTCGTCATCTCCGAGAGGATCCCCGCGATCTTGCCCCCGTCGACGAGCACGTCGTTGGGCCACTTGAGCGTGGCGTCCACCCCGCCCGCCGCCACGAGCCCGTCCCGGATCGCGAGACCAGTGACCAGGGGCAGCCACCCGAACAGGGTGGGTGAGACCGCGCCGGGCCGCAGCAGGACGCTCACCACCACCTGGGTCCGCGGAGGCGCCGTCCACGTGCGTCCGAGCCGCCCGCGTCCCGAGGCCTGGTACTCGGCCAGGAGCACACCGCGGTCCGCGGCACCCAGTCCCGCTCGCCTCATCGCCTCGGCGTTGGTCGACCCGACCTCCTCGAGCACCTCGAGCGAGGTGTACGGCGCACCCGGCCCCTCGACCAGCTCCCGGCGGAGGGCATCGGCGTCGAGCGGGCGCGGCGATTCGGGTCCGGGGTCTGCGTGCACGACGTCCAGAGTAGGTCCGAACCCCGCCCGACGGCGGGGTCGGTGTCGGGGGAGTAGGCCGGGTCACGTCGCCACGGAGCCACCCGAGTCGTTAGAGTCTTACAACATGACGACTGCCTCAGAACCGGACGTGAGTGACGACGTCCAGACCGACGCTGCGACGCCCGACATCCACACGACCGCCGGGAAGCTGTCCGAGCTGCGTCGGCGGCTCGACGAAGCCCGTGCACCGATGGGACAGGCCGCGGTCGACAGGACGCACGACAAGGGCCTGATGACGGCCCGCGAGCGGATCGAGAACCTGCTCGATCCGGGCTCGTTCGTCGAGATCGACGCGCTCGCCCGCCACCGTGCCACGACCTTCGGCCTGGCCGAGCGTCGGCCGCTGGGCGACGGTGTGATCACCGGGTACGGCACCGTCGACGGCCGGAGCGTCTGCGTGTTCTCGCAGGACGCCACCGTCTTCGGCGGCTCCCTCGGTGAGGTCTACGGCGAGAAGATCGTCAAGGTCATGGACCTGGCCCTCAAGACCGGCCGGCCGATGATCGGCATCAACCACGGAGCCGGTGCCCGCATCCAGGAGGGTGTGGTCTCACTCGGTCTGTACGGGGAGATCTTCCACCGCAACGTCCAGGCATCCGGGGTGATCCCGCAGGTGTCCCTGGTCATGGGCCCCTCCGCCGGTGGCCACGTCTACTCCCCCGCCCTCACCGACTTCACCGTGATGGTCGACAAGACCTCGCAGATGTTCGTCACCGGCCCGGACGTCATCAAGACGGTCACCGGCGAGGAGGTCACCCAGGAGGAGCTCGGCGGTGCCACCACGCACATGACCAAGTCGGGCGTCTCCCACTACACCGCGAACGACGAGCAGGACGCCCTCGACTACGTCAAGGACCTGCTGTCCTACCTGCCCAGCAACAACCGGGCCGAGGCCCCCCGGTTCCCGGTCCCGCCGACCGAGGGCGCGATCGAGGACAACCTCACCCTCGAGGACCACGAGCTGGACACGATCATCCCGGACTCCTCCAACAGCCCGTACGACATGCACGAGGTCATCTCGCACATCGTCGACGACGGCGAGTTCCTCGAGACCCAGGCGCAGTACGCCATGAACGTGATCGTCGGGTTCGGCCGGGTCGAGGGCCGCAGCGTCGGCGTGGTGGCCAACCAGCCCACCCAGTTCGCCGGGTGCCTGGACATCAAGGCCTCCGAGAAGGCCGCACGCTTCGTCCGCACCTGCGACGCCTTCAACATCCCCATCCTCACCCTGGTCGACGTCCCCGGCTTCCTGCCGGGGACCGGCCAGGAGTTCGACGGGATCATCCGCCGCGGCGCGAAGCTGCTGTACGCCTACGGTGAGGCCACGGTCGGCAAGGTCACCGTGATCACCCGCAAGGCCTACGGCGGCGCGTACGACGTCATGGGTTCCAAGCACATGGGCGCCGACATCAACCTGGCGTGGCCGACGGCCGAGATCGCCGTCATGGGCGCGTCCGGGGCCGTCGGGTTCGTCTACCGCGACCAGCTCAAGCAGGCCGCCGCGAACGGGGACGACGTCGACGCGCTCCGACTGAAGCTCCAGGCCGAGTACGAGGACACCCTCGTCAACCCGTACGTCGCCGCCGAGCGGGGTTACGTCGACGCCGTCATCCCGCCGTCGCACACGCGGCTGCAGGTGGCCCAGGCGCTCCGACTGCTCGACCGCAAGGTCGTCGAGGTGCCCGCCAAGAAGCACGGGAACATCCCGCTGTGACCGCCGCCGAGCAGCAGCAGGACGCGGAGAAGTCGGCCACGGACGACAAGGCCGCGGCGCCGTTCTTCCAGGTCGTGCGCGGCAACCCCACCGCGGTCGAGGTGGGCATCCTGTCCGCCGTACTGGCGACCGCGCAGGGTAACGCCGTCCACGAGGGCGAGTTCCCCACGGGCATCAAGGACGACTGGGGGTCCTACGAGGACCGACTGCGGCCGCCGTTCGGGTACAACCCCACGTCGTTCCTCAACCGCCGCCAGTACTGACCCGGCCCACACACGGCAGCACCACACAGCCGCCCCCGACCACACAGCCGCCCCCGTCCCTGCCCGCCTGCGCGCACCAAAGCGCAGGCGGGCGTCCAGGGCCGGGGGCGGCTACGGTCTGTCCGTACAGGCGCGCGGGCGGATGCGGACCGGCTGCGCGGCAACCACACCGGGCGCCCGGCCCGTAGGTTGGGGTACACCAACTGCCAGGAGGCGCCGAATGTCCGACGAGCCCACCACCCCCGAGCCCGCCACCCCCGCCCCCACCTCCGTCGACTCCACGCGCGACGACCGTGACCACGGCAGCCGCGCCGGGACCACCGAGGGCACCGCCACCCACCTGACCGACATCATCGGTCGCGAGGAGCCGTTCGAGAACCGGCCGCGGGCCTCCGTCGTGCACGAGGACGAGTCCGCCAAGATCGTGGCGTTCGAATTCGGGGAGGGTCATGAGCTCGGCGACCACGCGGCCCACCACCCGGTCCTCGTCCAGGTGCTCCGGGGCCGGGTGGAGTTCGGCCTGCCCGACCGCACGGTCGTCCTGGTGCCCGGTGAGGTACTCCACCTCACACCGAGGCTGCGGCACTCGGTGCGCGCGCTCGAGCCCACCACGCTCACCGTCACCATGCTGCTGCCGCGGGCCTGAGGCCCTGGCTACGCTGGGCCCATGATCACGTTCGTCCTCGCCTCGGCCTCCCCGTCCCGACTGCGGATCCTCCAGCAGGCCGGCGTGGACCCGCTCATCCGACACCCGCAGGTCGACGAGGACGCCCTCCAGGCCGCGCTCCCCGCGGGCACCCCGCATGTGCGCGTGGTGGAGGAACTGGCCCGCGCCAAGGCGCAGGACGTCCTCGATCGTGAGGGCGGGGCACTCGCGGCCGAGGCCCGTGCCGCGGGTGCCGACACGCTCATCGTGGTGGGCTGCGACTCGATGCTCCTGGTCGACGGCCGGCTCGAGGGCAAGCCGCACACCTACGAGCGGGCGATGGCGCGGTGGCGCAGGATGCGCGGTCGTCACGGGGTCCTGATCACCGGCCACGCCCTGATGGTCGCCGACCTCACCGGGGACGGCCCCCTCGTCGTCACCCGGAGCGGGTCCGACACCTCCGACACCACGGTTCACTTCGGCGCCCCGTCGGACGCCGACCTCGACGTCTACCTGCGCACCGGCGAGCCCCTCGAATGCGCCGGCGCCTTCACCATCGAATCGCTCGGCGGCTGGTTCATCGACCGGATAGACGGCGACCCGTCGAGCGTCATCGGACTCAGCCTGCCGCTGTTGCGGCGCCTCCTCGAGGGGGCCGGGATCCACGCGCACCAGTTGTGGCGCCCCGAGCTCCGCAGCTGAACAGCAGGTCAGAGAGGCGACGATCTGCTCGGCCCGCCCCCGTGGGGCAGCCCTTCGACCCCCAAACCCACACATGAGGGGGGCCTCTCATTAGACTGCTGGAGAATATCGGTGCCCCTACCGGGCGCACCGGTCTAAGAGACGTCCATCACCAGGAGGCCCTGAGTGCCCAGTCATGCCAGCTCTCACATCACCAAGGTCCTCGTCGCCAACCGCGGCGAGATCGCTGTACGTGTGATCCGCGCGGCGAAGGACGCCGGTCTGGCCAGCGTGGCCGTGTACGCCGAGCCCGACGCCGATGCCCTGTTCGTCAAGCTGGCCGACGAGGCCTTCGCCCTGGGGGGCACCACCTCCGCGGAGTCCTACCTGGTCTTCGACAAGATCCTCAACGCGGCCGCCAAGTCCGGAGCCGACGCCATCCACCCCGGGTACGGCTTCCTCTCCGAGAACGCCGACTTCGCGCAGGCCGTCATCGACGCCGGGCTGATCTGGATCGGCCCCCCGCCGAGCGCCATCCGCGACCTGGGCGACAAGGTCACCGCCCGCCACATCGCCGAGCGCGCCAAGGCTCCGATGGCGGCCGGCACCAAGGACCCCGTCGCCAATGCCGACGAGGTCGTGAAGTTCGCGGAGGAGTACGGCCTGCCCATCGCCATCAAGGCCGCCTTCGGTGGCGGCGGGCGCGGGATGAAGGTCGCCCACGAGATGTCCGAGGTCGCCGAGCTCTTCGACTCGGCCACCCGTGAGGCCACCGCCGCCTTCGGTCGCGGCGAGTGCTTCGTCGAGCAGTACCTCGACAAGGCGCGCCACGTCGAGGCCCAGGTCCTCGCCGACCAGCACGGCAACGTCGTCGTCGCCGGCACCCGCGACTGCTCGCTGCAGCGTCGCTTCCAGAAGCTCGTCGAGGAGGCCCCGGCCCCGTTCCTCACCGACGACCAGCGCAAGCGGATCCACGACTCCGCCAAGGCAATCTGCAAGGAGGCCGGTTACTACGGCGCCGGCACGGTCGAGTACATGGTCCAGGGCGACACGATCTCCTTCCTCGAGGTCAACACCCGCCTCCAGGTGGAGCACCCGGTCACCGAGGAGACCGCGGGCATCGACCTCGTGCTGCAGCAGTTCAAGATCGCCGAGGGTGAGGTGCTCGAGTTCACCGAGGACCCGACCCCGCGCGGCCACGCGTTCGAATTCCGCATCAACGGCGAGGACGCCGGACGCGGCTTCCTGCCCGCCCCCGGCACGATCACGGGCTACCACGAGCCCAGCGGGCCGGGCGTCCGCGTCGACTCCGGCGTCGAGCAGGGCGACACGATCGGTGGCCAGTTCGACTCGATGCTGGCCAAGCTGATCGTGTGGGGCGAGGACCGCGACCAGGCGCTCGCGCGGTCGGCCCGTGCCCTCGCGGAGTTCACGGTCGAGGGAATGGCCACCGTCATCCCGTTCCACGCCCACGTCGTCGCCAACCCCGCCTTCGTGGGTGACGGGAAGGGCTTCGACGTCTACACCAAGTGGATCGAGGAGGAGTGGGACAACCCGATCGAGCCGTGGAGCGCCACCGGCGCCCCCGCCGACGACGACGAGCCGGTCGAGCGCAAGAAGGTCGTCGTCGAGGTGGACGGCCGCCGCGTCGAGGTCTCGCTGCCCGGTGACCTGGCCTTCGGCGGGTCGCACAACGGTGGCACCGTCCGCCGCAAGGCCAAGGCCCGCACCCGTGGCGGGGCCGCCGGTGCCGCCGCCTCCGGGGACGCCGTCTCGGCCCCCATGCAGGGCACCGTGGTGAAGGTGGCCGTCGAGGAGGGCCAGGAGGTCAAGTCCGGTGAGCTCATCGCCGTGCTCGAGGCCATGAAGATGGAGAACCCGGTCACCGCCCACAAGGACGGCGTCGTCACCGACCTGTCCGTGGACGCCGGCGCCGCGGTCACCCAGGGAACGGTGCTCTGCGAGATCAAGTGACCCGCTGACGGCGTCGTCCACCCCGGGCCGCGCCGTCGGGCCCGCCCCTCCCCCGGATCCGCTGCTCTCCTGCGCCATCCGCTGCCCCACCGGACAGCCGATCGCGCAGGGCGGCAGCGGATTTCCGGTGTCAGGGGGTGCGGAGCGCGGCCGTGCCGGTTCCGACCCCCATCACGCGCTGGTCGGGATAGGTGGTCCCTCGGTCGGGAAGGGTGGCCCCTCGGTCAGGCCGGGTGGTCGACGACCGGCTCGGCGCTCGCGGGGTCGACGGTCGCCTCCACCAGGAACTCGCGGACCTCGGGGACGCCGCGGAGGAAGCCGTCCGCCTCGTCGTCGGAGTCCGTCACCTGGCTGGCCAGCTCCGCGGCGACCCGTTGCTCGAACATCTCGACCTCCCGCTCGACGCGGTCGGTATCCCAGTCCAGCACCTCCGCCATGAGCTGCGCGGCCTCGCGGGCGCACGCCACCCCTCCGTGCTGGTACTCCATGGAGATCCGGGTCCGGCGGACCAGGACGTCCTCCAGGTGCAGAGCGGCCTCCGCGAGCGCGGCGTAGACGATCTCGACCCGGAGGTAGCGATCGGCGCCGTCGAGGGTCTCCAGCAGATCGGGGCGGTCCGCCGCCAGGTCCAGCACGTCCTCGAGAAGCGAACCGTAGCGGTCGAGCAGGTGCTGGACCTGCTCCTCCCTGATCTCGTAGTGGTCCGCGATCCGGTCCGCGCGGTTGACCATCGCCGGGTAGCCGTCGGCACCGAGGAGGGGGATGCGATCGGTGGTGGAGGCCGGAACGGATTCCGCGCGCTCCGGTCCCAGCTCGGCCACCGCGGCGTCGACCGCGTCCGCCGCCATGACCCGGTAGGTGGTGTACTTGCCGCCCGCCACCACCACGGCCCCGGGAGCCGCGCGCATCACCGCGTGTTCCCGCGAGAGCTTGGCGGTGGAGTCGGCCCCGCCCGAGAGCAGCGGGCGCAGTCCCGCGTAGACACCGCGGACGTCGTCCCGCCCGATCGGGGTCGTGAGCACGGCGTTGACGTGCCCGAGGATGTAATCGATGTCCGCACCCGTCGCCGCGGGGTGTGCCAGATCGAGCTGCCAGTCGGTGTCGGTGGTGCCGATGATCCAGTATTCGCCCCAGGGGATGACGAAGAGCACCGACTTCTCGGTGCGCAGGATGAGGGCGGCCTCCGAGTCGACCTTGTCACGGTCCACCACGATGTGGACCCCCTTGGAGGCACGCACCGTGAAGCCGCCCTCCTCCCCCAGCATCTCCTGCAGGTGGTCGGTCCACACCCCCGCCGCGTTGAGCACCACCCCGGCCCGGACGTCGGTCTCCCGTCCGGTCTCGGCGTCGCGGACCCGCACGCCGGTCACTCGTTCGCCCTCCCGCAGGTAGCCGATCACCTGCGTGGAGTTGGCGACCACCGCGCCGTGCAGGGCGGCGGTGCGGGCGAGCGTGAGGGTGTGGCGGGCGTCGTCGACCAACGTGTCCCAGTACCGGATCCCCCCCACCACGACGTCCTCGCGCAGACCCGGCGCCACGCGCCGTGCACCGGCGCGGCTGTAGTGCTTCTGCGGCGGGACGCTCTTGGCGCCGCCCATGAGGTCGTAGAGGACGAATCCCGCGGCCATGTAGGGGCGCTCCCAGAACCGGCGGGTGAGCGGGAAGAGGAACTTGAGCGGTTTGACCAGGTGCGGGGCCAGTCGGGTCATGCTGAGCTCGCGCTCGTGGAGGGCCTCGGCGACGAGCCCGAAGTCGAGTTGCTCGAGATACCGGAGCCCGCCGTGGAACATCTTGGAGCTGCGCGAGGAGGTCCCGGCGGCGAAGTCGCGGGCCTCCACCACCGCGACGCTCAGGCCGCGCGTGGCCGCGTCGACAGCGCTGCCGGTGCCCACCACACCGCCACCCACGATCACGATGTCGAAGGACTCCTCCGACAACCTCCGCCATGCCTCGGCCCGGCGCTCGGGACCGAGGACGGACCGTGATCTGATCGTGGGCATCGTGCTCCCTCCGGGGCCGGGTATCGGTTTCCGGCCGGTTGCGCCCGACTCTACGCCCGGGCGGACGTAGTCTGACGACGTGACGCGTAACACGTTCATCCTCGCGATCGACCAGGGGACCACGTCCTCGCGGGCCATCCTCTTCGACCACGACGGTCTGCCGGTGCCCGCGGCGACCGCCCAGGTCGAACACCGGCAGATCCTGCCCCGGGCCGGATGGGTGGAACACGACCCGCTGGAGATCTGGGAGAACGTGCGGACGACCATGGCCCAGGTGGCCGGTCACGCCGACCTCGAACCGGCGTTGGTGAGCGCGATCGGCATCACCAACCAACGGGAGACCGTGGTGGTGTGGGAGCGGGAGACCGGTGAGCCGGTCTACAACGCGATCGTCTGGCAGGACACCCGGACCTCCGGGATCTGCGCCCGGTTGGCGGAGGGCCACCCCGACGGAGACAACAGGTTCCGCGATGCGACCGGGTTGCCCCTGTCCACCTACTTCGCGGGTCCGAAGATCCGGTGGATCCTCGATCACCTCGACGCCGAGGGCCGACGCGGCACCGAGCGGGCCGAGGCCGGCGAGCTGCTGGCCGGGACCATCGACTCGTGGCTGGTGTGGAATCTCACCGGCGGCCGCCGCGGCGGGACCGACGGCGAACCGGCGCTCCACGTCACCGACGTCACCAACGCCTCCCGCACCCTGCTCATGGATCTGCGGACCCTGGAGTGGTGCGACGAGCTCTGCCGCGAGATCGGGGTGCCGCGGGCGATGCTCCCCGACATCGTGCCGTCCTCGGGGGTGATCGGTCACGTGACCGAGCGTCGCATGTTCGGCGGGACCCCCATCGCGGGGATCCTCGGCGACCAACAGGCGGCCATGTTCGGCCAGACCTGCTTCGACCCCGGCGACGCCAAGAACACCTACGGGACCGGCGCGTTCCTGCTGCTCAACACCGGCACCACCCCCCAGTTCAGCGACAACGGGCTGCTCACCACCGTCTGCTACAAGCTCGGGGACGCCGACGCCGTGTACGCGCTGGAGGGCTCCGTGGCGGTGGCGGGCTCGCTTGTGCAGTGGCTACGGGACAACCTCGGGGTGATCTCGAGCGCCGAGGAGACCGAGGAACTGGCGACGTCACTGGAGGACAACGGCGACTGCTATCTCGTGCCCGCGTTCTCCGGACTTCTCGCCCCTCGCTGGCGCCCGGACGCGCGTGGCACCCTGGTGGGCCTGACCCGGTTCCACACCCGGGCACACCTGGCGCGAGCGGCGCTCGAGGCCACCGCGTTCCAGTCCCGCGAGATGACCGACGCGATGGCCGCCGACGCCGGCGAGACCGCCGACGCGCTGCGTGTCGACGGCGGGATGGTGGTCAACGACTACCTGATGCAGTTCCAGGCCGACATCCTGGGCATCGACGTGATCCGGCCCGAGGTCACCGAGACCACCGCCCTGGGTGCCGCCTTCGCCGCGGGGCTGGCGGTGGGCCAGTGGGACTCCCCCGACCGGCTCCGGGAGTTGTGGCGGGAGGACCGGCGGTGGGAGCCACGCATGGCCGAGGACGAGCGCGCGCGCCTGTGGGGCCGCTGGAACGACGCCGTCGAACGGACCCTGGGCTGGGCCGCCACCGAGAGCTGATCAGGCGGGCACCGACGGCCCCGCGTGGAAGACGGCGGGACGCAAGGGCGTGACCTCCACCCGGGCCCCCACCTCGAAGACCTCCCCGCCGGAGACCGGGACCGCGAAGCTCTGCTCGGTGCCGTCGACACACATCCGGATGAGGGTCGACGCGCCGACGAACTCGACGCCGGTGCACACGCCGTGCCCCTCCTGCCCGACCCGACGGACCGTCAGGCTCTCGGGGCGCCACAGGACGGTGCCGGACCCGCGTGCGGGCGTGTCGAGTGGGACGGCGCCGATGGTGGTGTGTGCGACCCCTCCGTCCGCGGTGGCCGGGAGAAGGACGACCTCCCCCGCCAGCTGGGCGACCTCGCGGCTCACCGGGTGGTAGTAGAGCCGTTCGGGGGTGTCGACCTGGGCGAGGCGGCCGTCGATGAGCACGGCGACCCGATCGGCGGTGGCCAGCGCCTCCGCGCGGTCGTGGGTGACGAGGACCGACGTCGCGCCGGACTCGGCGAGCAGGGTCGAGACCTCCGCCCGGACCCGTCCCCGCAGGGCGGCGTCGAGCGCGCTGAACGGTTCGTCCAGCAGGATCAGTCCCGAGCCCGGGGCGAGCGCGCGTGCGAGCGCGACCCGCTGTTGCTGCCCGCCGGACAGCCGGGAGGGACGCTCGTCGGCCCGGTCCGCCAGCCCCACCAACTCGAGGACCTCACGGACCCGGGCCGCCCGCTCGGCGCGGCTGCGCCACCGCGCCACGGGATCGACCGGTACGAGTCCGAACCCGACGTTCCGGGCCACGGACAGGTGCGGGAACAGGGCCCCCTGTTGGGGGACCAGTCCAATCCCGCGGTGCTGGGCGGGCAGTGGGTCCACGCGGCGGCCGTCGACGAGGATGCGTCCCGCCGAGACCGGGTGCAGCCCGGCGATCATGCGCAGCACGGTGGTCTTGCCCGACCCGGACGCACCGAGAACGGCCAGCGCCTCACCGGAGCCCACTGTCAGATCGAGGTCCCGGACGACGGTGGTGCCCCCGTACCCACCGGTCACGCCGCGGAGCTCGAGCACGCCGCCGGGGCGCTTCCTCACCGTCATGTGGCACCCACCTGTGTCTCCTCCGAACGGGCCGCGATGGCGGTCCGTGCCGGGACGCCTCGCCCGGACCCTCCCGCGCCCCACCCGAACGACCTGCCGAGGACCGCGGCGGGGATCACGGCCACGGCCACGAGCATCGCGGCATAGGGAGCGGCCTGGGAGTACGCCGCCACCTCGGTGTGGGCCCACATCGCGGAGGCCAGTGTCTCCGTCCCCGTGGGGCGCAGGAGAAGGGTCGCGGGCAGTTCCTTGGCCACGCTGAGGAACACCAGGCTGCCCCCCGCGAGGACACCCGGCATCGATAGTGGGGCGACGACGCGGAGGAAGGTCCGGAACCGGCCGGAGCCCAACGCTCCCGAGGCGTCCTCGAGCGCGGTCGGGATCGCGCCGATCGCGGACCGGACCACGCCCACGGCGAGCGGGAGGAACAGCACCACGTACCCGAACACGAGCATCGGCAACTGCTGGTACAGGCCGGGGACCAGCCGGATCCCCACGAACACCACGGCCAACCCGACCGTGATCCCGGGGAGCGCGAATCCGATCTGGGCGACCGCCTCGGTGGCCCGGGCGACCGGGCCGTTCGACCGGGCCGCGAGGATGCCGATGGGCAGGGCCAACACGATCGTCACGAGCGCGGCGATGCCCGACACCCCCGCGGTGGTGGCCGCCGCCGCGAGGACCGGTCCCCACGCCACGTCCACCTCGGCGGCGGCCCGCACCCACCGGACCAGCCCGACGAGCGGGGCGAGGACGCCACCGGTCAGGACGAATCCGACGACCACGAGCGCCGGCGTTCTGAACCGTCCGAGCGGGACCCGGTCGGGAAGGGAGTCCACACCGGCACCGACCCTGGCGACCTCGCCCCGTCGGGCCCGCCGCTCTCCCACCATCACCACCAGCGCCACCAGGATGAGCACGCAGGCCAGCACCGCCGCGGGCACCCGGTCGAACGAGGCGCGGTAGCTGTGGTAGATCCCGACGGTGAACGCCTCGTACCGCAGCATGGCCACGGCTCCGAAGTCGGACAGCGTGTACAGCGCCACCAGCAGCGCCCCCGCGGCGACCGCGGGCCGGATCTGACGCAACGTCACCCCGAGCACGGCCCTGACCGATCCGCGCCCCAGCGTCCGGGCCACCTCCTCCAGCCCGGGGTCCACGGCCCGCAGCGCCGCGGCCGCGGGGAGGAAGACGTACGGATAGCAGGAGATCGTCAACACGATGACGGAGCCGGGCAGGCCGAGGAACTGCGGGAAGTCCGCGACCCACAGGTAGCCGAGGACGTAGGAGGGCATCGCCAGTGGCACGCAGAGCAGTGCGCCGACCACCGGGGCCCCGGGGAGATCCGTCCTCACCGTCAACCACGCGAGCGCGACACCCACCACGACGCTCGCCGCGGTGACCAGGACCACCAGCACGACCGTGTTGACCAGCAGTTCGGCTGACCGACCGGACCGGACCACCTCGATGGCGTAGGCCGGGCCCCGTTCCCCCGCCCGGATGATCAGATAGACCAGCGGGATGAGGGCCGCGGAGCACGCCAGAGTGGCGGCCACCCCGAGGAGGGGGCGACCGCCACGGAGACGGGAACGGACGTCTATGACGGACCCGTCAGATCATGCCCACGCGCGTGAGCATCTGCTGGGTCTGCTCGAGCCCGTCGAGGTCCCCGAGGTCGATGTCGGGGCCTCCCAGGGTCTCGAGGGGGGGCAGGCCGACGGCCTCCGAGGTGATGCCCGGCACCACCGGGTACTCGCTGTCCTCCTCGAGGAAGTAGAGCTGGGCCTGCTCGCCGAGGAGTTCCTCCACCACGCGCAGGGCGTCCTCGGGCCGGTCCGTGGAGGCCAGCACGCCGACGCCGGCCACGTTGACCAGTGCGCCGGGGTCGCCCTTGGTCAGGTAGTGGACCCGGGCCCGCATGTTCTCCTCGCCCTTCTCCTGGGCGGTGTTGTACCAGTAGTAGTGGTTGGTGAGCCCGAGCTCGACCTCTCCGGTGTCGGCGGCCTCGAGGAGGGCCACGTTGTTGTCGTACGTCCTGGGCTCGTTGGCCAGGAAGTCGCGGAGCCACTGCTCGGCCGCCTCGTCGCCGCGGTCGACCCGCAGCCCGGTGACGAACGACTGGAACGAGGCGTTGGTGGGGGCGTAGCCGACCTTGCCCCGCCACTCCGGCTCGGTGAGGGCGTCGATGGTGTCCGGCACCTCGGACTCCTCGAGCACCTCGGAGTCGTAGACCAGGACACGGGCGCGGAGGCTCGTGGCGACCCACGTCCCGTCGGTGGCCCGGTACTCGGCGGGGACCTGTGCGACCGTCGCCTCGTCGAGCCGCGTGAGCAGGCCCTCCTTGGACAACGCGCCCAGCGCGCCGGCGTCCTGGGAGAAGAAGATGTCGGCCGGGCTGGCCTCGCCCTCCTCGGCGATCTGCGCCGCCATCTCGGGGGTGCTCGCGTACCGCACCTCCAGGTCGATGCCGGTGTTCTCCTCGATCTGGGCCAGCAGCGGGCCGACGAGGTTCTCGCTGCGGCCCGAGTAGACCACCAACGCGTCCGAGTCGTCTCCGGCGCCGTCCGTGGTGCAGGCCGCCAGACCCACCACGAGCGAACCGGCAGCGGCGATCGCGGCCAGGCGGCGTCGCATCATCACGGTTCCTCCCTCACAGTCCCGGTGCCGCGTCACGGGCACCGGGTGTGAGCTTAGCCTAAACTTATCCTGGCGCTCAGGCCGGTCCACCGGCCCGGGATCAGTCCAGGTCGTCGTGCCGCATGAGCTGCCGGGCGGCCTCGGTGATCGACCCGGTCATCGAGGGATAGACGGAGAACGACCCCGCGAGGTCACCCACGGTGAGCTGATTCCGCACGGCCACGGAGACGGGCAGGATGAGCTCGGAGGCGGTCGGCGCCACGATCACCCCTCCGATGACCACACCCGAGGCGGGGCGGCAGAACAGCTTGACGAAACCGCGGCGCAGACTGCGCATCTTGGCCCTCGGATTGCCCGCCAGCGGGAACACCTCGACGCGGGCGGGGACCTCACCGCTCTCGATCTGCGCGTGGGAGATTCCCACGGTGGCGATCTCGGGCCGTGTGAACACCGCCGAGGCCACGGTGCGGAGCTTGATGGGACTGACCCCCTCGCCCAGCGCGTGGTACATCGCGATCCGGCCCTGCATCGCCGCGACGGAGGCCAACGGGAACAGATCGGTGCAGTCGCCCGCCGCGTAGATGCCGGCGGCGGTGGTCCGCGAGACGCGGTCGACCTTGATGTGACCGCTGCGCTGGACCTCGATGCCGGCGCTCTCCAACCCGAGGTCGCCGGTGTTGGGAACCGAACCGACGCACATCAGTGCGTGCGAACCCTTGACGGTCCGGCCGTCGCCCAGTCGGACGATGATCCCGTCCTCGTGGTGTTCGACCGCGTCCGCACGCGCGTGCTTGACCAGCGAGACGCCACGCTCGCTGAGCGCCTCCTCCAGCACCAGCGCCGCGTCGGCGTCCTCGTGGGGCAGCACACGGTCGCGGCTGGACACCATGGTGACCTTGACGCCCATCTCGGTGAACGCGGAGACGAACTCGGCGCCGGTCACACCGGAACCCACGACCACCAGGTGGGAGGGGAGTTCGGTGAGGTCGTAGAGCTGCCGCCAGGTCAGGATCCGCTCCCCGTCCGGCTCGGCGCCGGAGAGGATGCGCGGGTTGGACCCGGTGGCGACCAGGACCACGTCCGCGTCGAGGATCTTCTCCCGGCCGCCGTCCAGCGACACGTGGACGCGGTGCGACGCCATGCCCGGCTGCGAGTCGTGCAGTCGCGCGGTCCCCGAGAGCAGTCGCACGCCCTCGCGCTGGAGCTGGGACCTGATGTCGGCGGACTGGGCGCGGGCCAGGGACTTGACCCGACCGTTGACCTGGCCGAGCCGGTACGCGGTGGGGTCGAAGTGCATCTCGACGCCCATCTCCTCGGCGCGACGCATGTCGGTGCGCACACCCGTGGTGGCGATGAACGTCTTGGACGGCACGCAGTCGGTCAGCACGCAGTTGCCGCCGATCCCCTCGGCGTCCACGATCGTGACGTCCGCACCGTACTGCGCGGCCACCAGCGCGGCCTCGTAACCGGCGGGTCCGCCGCCGATGATGATGATGCGCTGGGTCACAGGTGGTCCTCCACGGGTCACGGGGTCGGGGCCGGGCGCCGCGGGCCACTGTGGTGGACCGCGTCGCGTCCGCCGTACACGGTAGTCGAACCGGCGGCACGCGGCCGGAGGACGCCGGGGCCACACCCGGCGGAGGGACTACTCTGGTCGCCGTGCCTCTCTACGCCGCGTACGGGACCAACATGCATCCCGAACAGATGAACGCCCGCGCGCCGCACTCCCCGTTCGCCGGAACCGGTTGGCTGGAGGGCTGGCGCCTGACCTTCGCGGGCGAGGACCCCACGTGGGAGGGCGCCGTGGCCACCGTGGTCGAGGACCCCGAGTCGAGGGTGTTCGTGGTGCTCTACGACGTCCCCGACGAGGACGCCCGCGCCCTCGACCGATGGGAGGGCACGGACCGGATCCCGGCCCGGAAGATCCGGGTCCGGGTGGAGCGCCGTCCCACCGTCCCCCCCGGCCCCCCGGTGGGGGCCCAGGAGTCCGAGTTCGCGGTCGCCTCGCCCTCCCCCACCGCGCCCGAGGGCACCGAGCTGGTCTGGCTGTACGTCATGGACGCCTTCGAGGGGGGCCTGCCGTCGGCGCGCTACCTCGGACTGTTGGCGGACGCGGCCGAGTGCGCGGGTGCCCCCGACTCCTACGTGCGGCAGCTGCGCACCCGGGAATCCCGCAACGTGGGCCCGGGCGCCTAGCGTCGTGCCGTCCGTCCCCCTGCCGCCCACCCCCGTGTCTCCGCTCCTCACCCCCACCCCGGACGCCCGGGCGACCGCCGACGCCGTCGCCCGCGCGTGCGGCCGGTCGGTGCACGAGGTGACCCTGGTCCTGGGCTCGGGCTGGTCCGAGGTCGTCGTGGGCCTGGCCGACCCCGGGACCGCGGTCACCATCCCGATGGCCGATCTGCCGGGGTTCGCGCCGCCGTCGGCCGCCGGCCACCGCGGAACGGTCACGAGTTGTCTGGTCGACGGGGTGCCACTGCTGTCCGTGGCCGGGCGGAGCCACCTCTACGAGGGACTGGGTACCGACCCCGTCGTCCACCCCGCGCACGTCGCGGCCGCCGTCGGCTCCGACGTCCTGGTGCTCACCAACGCCGCCGGCGGCGTGCGGGACGGCCTGGCGGTCGGTGACCTGCTCCTGATCTCGGACCACCTCAACCTCACGGGCCGCTCCCCGCTGACCGGTGCCGCGTTCGTCGACCTCGTGGACGCCTACTCACCCCGCCTACGCGAGGCCGCCGCGCAGGCGCTCCGGGCGGCCACCGGGACCCGGCCCGGCGAGGGCGTCTACGCCGCGATGCCCGGACCCCAGTACGAGACCCCCGCCGAGATACGCATGCTGCGCACCCTCGGCGCGGACCTGGTGGGGATGTCGACCGTTCCGGAGACCGTGGCGGCCAGGGGGCTCGGACTCCGGGTGCTGGCCCTGTCCCTGGTGACCAACCTCGCGGCCGGGGTCACCGGGCAGCCCCTCGACCACGCCGAGGTCCTCGCCGCGGGCTCCGCGGGGGCCGGGCGACTCATCGGCGCCCTGCGCGCGCTCGTCCCCGCCGTCGCGCGGGGCTGAGCAGGACATGCCCGCGAGCACGCCGTGTCCCTGACCTTCGGCACCGCCGGCGTCCGCGCCCCGCTGGGTCCCGGGCCGGACCGGATGAACGCCGGGACCGTCGCCCTGGTCGCCACCGCCGTCGCCCGCCACGTGCGGATGCGTGAACCCGCCGGCTCGACCGTGATCGTGGGGGGTGACGCCCGGCACGGGTCCGCGCGGTTCGTGGAGGTGGCCGCCGCGGTCCTGGCCGCCCACGGCCTCGTCGTCGTCGTCCCCGGGTCGCCCGTCCCCACCCCCGTCGTCGCGGCAGCGGTGCGGGCGCGGGGCGCGGTCGCCGGCCTGATGGTGACGGCCTCGCACAACCCCGCCACCGACAACGGGATCAAGGTCTACGGCCCCGGCGGCGTGCAGATCGTGCCGCCGACGGACGCCGAGATCGAGCGGCACCTCACGGCCGCGGCGCGGGAGGGGGTCGACGTCCCGCACGCCGGTGCGTCCGGCGTGCTGGTGGACCCCACACTCGTCGACGACTACGTGGCCTCCGTCGTCACCGGCCTACCGACCCCCGCTCGGCCCCCGCGCGTGGCCCTGACCCCCGTCCACGGCGTGGGAGGCGAGATCTGCCGCCGCGTCCTTGCCGGGATCGGGGTCGACGACGTCACGCTGGTGGCCGAGCAGGCGGGCCCGGACCCGGACTTCCCCACCGTCGACTCCCCCAACCCGGAGCGACCGGGCACCACCCTGCGGCTTCGCCGGTTGGCCGAGGAGATCGGCGCCGACGTGGCGCTGGCGCTCGACCCGGACGCCGACCGCTGCGCCACGGGGTTCGTGGGCGCCGACGGCCGGTGGCGGATGCTCGACGGCGACGAGACCGGCGGGCTGCTCGCCGATCACCTGCTGACCTCCCCGCTCCCCGGATCGGCCCGGACCGTCGGGAGCGACTCCGGCGCGCCGGTCGTGGCCTCGACCATCGTGTCCTCGAGACTGCCCTCGCTCCTCGTCCCGGCCCGCGGGGGCCGACACGTGGAGACGCCCACCGGGTTCAAGTGGCTGGTCCGGGCCGGCGATCCCCTCCGCTACGCGTACGAGGAGGCGATCGGCCACTGTGTGCTGCCGGACGTGGTGGCGGACAAGGACGGGATCTCCGCGGCCGGCGCGTGGTGCGCGATGATCGGATCGGGCGGCCCGCCGGTCGGGGCGAGGCTCGACGCGCTCGCCGAGGAGTTCGGGGCGCATGTGCGGCGCAACGTCCCGCTCCCTCTTCAGCCCGGCTCCGACCCCGCCGTGGAACTCCGGCGGGCGGCCGATCTGCTGGTCTCGACCGGCACGGTGACCCCGTTGGACGGCTCCGCCGGTTTCCGTGTCTCGACCCCGGGCGCCCGCGCGGTGATCCGTCCGTCCGGTACCGAGCCCCTGCTCAAGACCTACGTCGAGGCGTGGACCCCGGCACGACCGTCCGCGTCCGACCGGGCGGACGCGGCGCGACGGGTGGCCGCTCTCGCCGACTCGGTCGCCTCGGCCGTCGCCTCCTGAGCGGGGGGCGTCCGAGCTGAGGGCTCCCGGCGGAGGGCTACCGCGCGGAGGGTTTCCGAGCGGTGGCGTCCCAGCGGTGGCGTCCCGGGTCCCGGTCAGCGGGGGCCGAACAGGCGGTCGCCGGCGTCGCCGAGTCCGGGGACGATGAAGGCGTCGTCGTCGAGCCGGTCGTCGACCGTCGCGGTGACGAGCCGGGCCGCCAGCCCCGACGCCCGCACCGTCTCGATGCCCTCCGGTGCGCACAGGACACAGACCACCGTGACCCCGGTCGCGCCGCGCTCGGCGAGGGTCTCCAGGGTCGAGACCAGTGAGCCCCCGGTGGCGAGCATCGGGTCCAGCACCACCACGTGCCGGCCCGAGAGGTCGTCGGGCAGGGAGCACAGGTAGGACACCGGGACGTGGGTCTCCTCGTCGCGCGCCAGGCCCACGAACCCGACCTGCGCTCCGGGGAGCAACCGGGTGGCCGGGTCCAGCAGACCCAGTCCCGCCCGCAGGACCGGCACCACGAGCGGGACGCCGTCCACCGCGACACCGGTCGTCTCGGCCACGGGCGTGGTGACGGGCACCTCGGTGGTCGGGATGGAGCGGAAGGCCTCGTAGCAGAGCATGGTGCCGAGCGCGTCCATCGCCGCCCGGAAGCCGGCGGTGTCGGTGGCGGAGTCCCGCAGCGTACGGAGCCGGTCTCCGACCAGCGGGTGGTCCACGACGATGATGTCCATGCCCGACAGGATTCCACAACGGAGAATTCTCCGATCGGGCGGAACCGGAGCGAGTCCGCGAAGCGTCGAACCCTGTGACGGGACAAGAGGCGACGAGGGGCGAGGCAATGGCGGACGGAGCGATCGACGTCCACGAGGACGGATTGCGGGAGCTGGGTACGGGGCTGACCACGTTGGCCGAGGTCCTGGGGGGAACGCTCGGGGCCGTGGACTCGCTACCCATCGACGCGGTGGCACCGGTACTCGGACCGGTCGGGGCCGACTTCATGTCGGCGCTGCTCACGGCCACCGCGCGGCACCGGGAGGTGCTCGCCGGGGTGGCGCGGGTCAGCGACGCCGCAGGGCAGCTGGTCCTGGAGACCGGCCGGTTGTACTCCGAGACCGACGCGGCGGGTGCCGACGCCCTCGGCGCCGCCGGGACCGACGTCGCCGGGATCACGGTGCCGGGCCGATGATCGCTGACGCGCTGGCCTACGCGGGGCCCATCCGGCAGATCCTCGACCTGCTCTCGGCCGAGGAGTTCGTCCCCGAGCCGGCCCGGGACGTCATGCGACCGGTCAGTGACGGGTTGGAGGTGGCCCAGCGGCTCGGGCCACCGCTCGAGCGACTGCTCTCGGAGACGTGGGATTCGCTGGCCTCACTGGGCGCCGCCCACTCGGTGGCCGAGATCGGTCGGACGGTGGGGGCGCTCACGGAGTCCGCGGTCGAGATCGCGAGGGTCACCGCCGTCGCCGCCGACATCGTGGTCCGCGGCACCATCGAGGTCATCGGCATCGTGCAGCAGTTCATCGCCCGCGCCGCGGCGCTGGGACCCACGCTGATGACCCCGCCCGGCCAGGTCGCGCTGCTGGGTCTGGCGACGGAACACCTGGCCCGCGGCATCCAGGTGGCCGAGCGGGTCCAACTCGAGCTCAAGGGACCGACCCTCGAGCTGCGTGCCGTCGCCGCCGGCATCCCCGATGCCCCGGGCGTACCGGGGGGCATCACGGACTCGAGTACGGGCGGAGCGATCAACGCCTCGACCGCCGCCCACACCGGCTCCGGACCCGGTTCGCTCGGCTCCTCGGGAACCGCCTCCGCGGACGGCATCTCGCCGAGTGGCGCCGCGTACCCGGGTGGCGCCGGGGACCCGGGTGGCGCCGGGGGGTCAGCGAGCGGAGCGGGAGACTCCGCAGGGGCCGGGGCAGGGGTGCTCGGGGGCGGTGTCGACGTCGTGCTGCCCGACGGGTCCGTGGCCACCGCGCCCAACGAGCAGGCCGCCGGGGCCGTCCGCAACGCGCTCAGCCAGCAGGGTGTGCCCTACGTGTGGGGCGGGACCACTCCCGGCCAGGGTCTGGACTGCAGCGGCCTGACCCAGTGGGCGTACCGGGACGCCGGGGTCGAGATCCCCCGTCTGGCCCAGGAACAGGGAGTGGGGGCACAGGTGTCGCGGTCGGACCTCATGCCTGGCGACCTGGCGGTGTGGGACGGCCATGTCGCGATGTACATCGGCAACGGCCAACTCGTCGAGGCCGGTGACCCCGTGTCGGTCTCGGGGCTGCGTACCGACAACATCGGCATGTCCTTCTACGGCTTCTACCGTCCGACCGGCGGATGACGGCCGAGACCTGCCGCCACACCGACCCGATGACCGGGGTCGTCGCCGAGGTCGGTACCGACGGCGTGCCGGTGGGCCTGGCGCTGCCCGCGGAGCTGCTCGACCGCGGGCCCGCGGACGTCGCGCGGGCGGTACTGCGCACTCTCACGGCAGCGGCGTGCGAGGCCCGCGAGCTGCTCGACCGACTGGCCGAGCAGGAATGGGACGGGCAGGAATGGGACGGGCAGGAATGGGACGGGCAGGAATGGGACGGGCAGGAATGGGAGCTAGCGGACTGGGATGACGCGGACCGGGGCGCGGAGGGGTGGGAAACCCCGGAGGCGGGCCGGGCGGACACGAGCGACGGCCCGACGGGGGGTGCCACGTGAGCGGCGGCGGGTTGGACGTCGAGGCGTTCCTCGATCGCCTGCGCGGGATCGCCGCCGAGTGGGAGTCCGCCCACGACCAACTGGAGACACTGCGGGTGGTGGCCTCGAGCCCGGACCGGATCGCCACCGCCACCGCCGACTCCGGTGGCGCGGTGATCGACCTCGTACTGTCGGCCGGGTTGCGCGCCCACGGCTGCGAGACGGTGGCGTCCGCCATCCTCGAGGCCACCTCCAGTGCCGTCAGGCAGGCCAACGCCCGACGCGCCGAGCTGGTCTCGGGGTCGGTCGCCCTCGCGGTGAGCGGCCGCGCGCAGGCCGCCGAGGCCGCCGGGGACGACTCAGCCGGTGCCCTGTCGGCGGGCCGTGGCACCGGCTGACGGGCCGTGGATATGCTGACCGGCATGGCCAAGGACATAGTCCCGATCGAGCTCGGTCTCCCTGAGGGAGACGTCACGACCCTCTGGGCGCCCAGTTGGCGGGAGGACAACGACGACTGGGAGGCGTTCCTCGGCCTCGACGAGGACCTCTACGCGTTCGATTCGACCGCCGAACTCCTGGCCCTGGTCCGGAGCGGCGCGCAACATGATCTGCAGGACCACCCGTCCTGGGACGAGTTCGCGACCTCCGACGTGCTGGCGTTCCGCGCCGCGGACGAGAACTGCTACGACCTCGTCGGCGTCCTCGAACTCCTCGGCGAGAACCCCACGGAGTCCTCGGTCGACGAGATCGACCAGTCCTTCACCATCGCCCGCTCGATCGGCGAGGTGTGCGAGTTGGACACCGTCACCAAGTTCTTCAACGGCAACCCGATCCTCGCCGCCGTCACCCGCGGGATGGACGAGTTCTACGGGCGGGACGGGTTGAAGCTGTGGAAGTCCATCCGGAAGACCGTCGCCAAGGGCTGGGACGACGTGCTCGACGCGATCCAGGACGTCATGACCACCCCCGAGGTCCCGCGCGCCGAGGTCGATCGCGCCCGAGCGGACCTGGAGGCCGCTGAGGCCGCGCTCCCCGAGCCCGCGCCCGAGCCCGAGGCCGCCCCCACCGGGTACCCGGAGGGTTCGCTGTGGGAGACGGTCGGGATCGACCCCGTGAAGATCATCTTCGCCGATCAGGAGTACCTGAGCCTGCGCTGCTATCTCGGCGATCGGCCGGTGTTCCTCGGCGACGGCGACCAGGCGTACGTGTTCACCAGCGCCCGCGGCCTGTCCCGGTACCTGGCGGACAACGACGACGAGACGCTCAGCCACGTGGCGACCTACGAGCGCGTCAAACTCGCGGCGATCGACGGCAGCCTGGACATCCACGTGACCGAGGACAACACCTACGTCCTCGCCGGCCTCGACCGCGACATCGAGGTCGGCCCCGGGATGGTCGACTCCGGTCAGCTCGCGCTCGCGGTGGAGCTGGTCACCGACCTCGCGAACTACGTGGGCGACTCCGACCTCGAGTCCGCGGTCACCGGCCGCGGGACCTCCTTGCGCCGGTTCCTGCACTACGTCCTCAACCCGGACGACGCCAGGCTGCTCGAGCCCAGTGCGCCGTTCGACGACGAGGCCGGCGAATGGCGCGACCTGGTCGACGACGTCGAACGCCTGATGACCACCCCCGACATCGCCTAACCTCACCTCGCCTCACCTCACCTCGCGTCGCCTCGCGTCGCCTCGCGTCGCCTCGCGTCGCCTCGCGTCGCCTCGCGTCGCCTCGCGTCGCCTCGCGTCGCCTCGCGTCGCCTCGCCTCATCGAGAAGAGCGTTCCGCACACTTCCACTCGGGAGATGCGGTCGAAACAGTCTTCTCGATGGGGGGTTGGGGTCGAGGGGGTCGAGGGCTGCTCGGCGGGCTGGTGCGTCACCACCCGCGTAGTCGGCCAAGCACGACCCCGGCCGGCCCCCGCGCGGTCCCGGGCGCCCCGATCTCCAGGGCGGACGCCAGCTCGGTGAGCGCCGCGGGCACCCGCCCCGGGTCCCCTGCGTGGACGGTGGCGACCACCTCGCCGGCCCGTACCGGGTCGCCCTCGACGCGATGCAGCAGCACGCCGGCGGCGGGGTCGACGGTCTCGCCAGGTCGGGTACGCCCGGCACCGGCCAACCACGACGCGCGGCCCACACCCAGGGCATCCCACGTCAACTCCCCCGAGTCCGGCGCCCGCAGCTCCTCCGTGTGCGCGGCCACCGGCAGCGCGGCGTCGGGATCGCCGCCCTGGGCGCTGATCATCGCGCGGAACGAGTCCATGGCCCGCCCGTCACGGAGTCGTTCGCGCGGGTCGTCGTCGATCCCGACCGCGGCCAGGGCCTCCTGCGCCAACGCGCAGGTCAGATCGACCATGTCGGGCGGGCCGCCCCCGGCGAGGATCTCTACGCATTCAGCCACCTCGACGGCGTTGCCCACCGCCCGACCCAGTGGCGTGTGGTTGGCGGTCACGAGTGCGCTGGTCCGGACGCCGGCCGCCGTGCCGATGGCGACCATCACCCGGGCCAGCTCGTCCGCGTCGGCGCGGTCGGGTCGGAAGGCCCCGGACCCGCACTTGACGTCGAGCACCAGCGCGCCGGTGCCCTCGGCGATCTTCTTGCTCATGATCGACGCCGCCAGCATGGGGATGGACGGGACGGTCCCGGTGACGTCCCGTAGGGCGTAGAGGGCCCGGTCGGCGGGCGCGAGATCGGCTCCGGCCGCGCAGATCACGGCCCCGGTCTCCTCGAGGATCCGGCGCCTGGTGGCGGCGTCCAGGTCGGCGCGCCAGCCGGGGATCGCCTCGAGTTTGTCGAGGGTCCCGCCCGTGTGACCGAGCCCGCGCCCCGAGAGCTGGGGCACCGCCAGCTCCCAGGTCGCCAACAGGGGGGTCAGCACGAGCGTCACCGAGTCGCCCACACCGCCGGTCGAGTGCTTGTCCACCGTGGGGACGCGACGACCGGCGCGCGTCAGGTCGGACAGGTCCAACCGGGTGCCGGAGTCGACCATCGCCGCGGTCCAGCGGGCGATCTCGCGATCGGTCATGCCCCGGAAGTACACCGCCATCGCCAACGCGGACATCTGCTCGGGGGGCACCACACCGCGGGTGTACCCGTCGACGATCCAGTCGATCTCGTCGTCGTCGAGCTCGTTGCCGTCGCGCTTGGCCTCGATGATCCGCACGGCGTCGATCGACCGGGTCACGTCAGGTCCTCCGGCCCGAAGGCGTCCGGCAGGAGCTCGCCCAGGCGGACGGGGCCGCGGGCGGTGTGGACGACCAGGTCCGGGCCGCCGTGTTCGTGGAGGAGTTGGCGGCACCGCCCGCACGGTGAGAGCGGGTCACCGTCGTGGCCGACGACGACGAGCTCGAGCAGTCTCCCGCCACCCGTGCGGTGGAGGTCGGACACGAGCGAGCATTCCGCGCAGAGTGTGAGCCCGTAGGAGGCGTTCTCGACGTTGCACCCGGTTACGATCCTGCACTCGTCGCCGCCGGGTTCCGACGCCAGGGCGGCGGCCCCCACCCCCAATCCTGAGTACGGCCGGTAGGCGTTCCGGGCGGCCGCCAGCGCGGCCTCGCGCAGACCGTTGACGGCCGCGTTCCTCTGTGCTGCGGTTTCGTCGACCGACACCCTTTTCTACCCTCCGGTAACTTCGATTAGGGTCCCCTAACAGGCATTACCCGTTCGGACCACCGTACCCACCCTGCTTCTCGTCCGCGTCCTCTCAGGTCTAAAGTCCTAGTAGGCGCCCGCTGTGCTCTCGGGCAGGGAACGCGCGCCGATGGCACCACGCCCAGACGATTCGGAGGCACGACAAGCCCATGAGTACTGCGCAGGCGCCGGCGCGTCCGGCCCCCAATAAGAAGATCAGCATCTACAAGGGTGACCCGGGGATGTGGTCGTGGGTCGCGCACCGCATCTCGGGCGTGGCGATCTTCTTCTTCCTCTTCGTGCACGTGCTGGACACCTCGCTCGTCACGGTGAGCCCGGAGACCTACAACGCGGTCATCGACTCGTACAAGACCCCGATCGTCGGGCTCCTGGAGGTCGGCCTGGTCGCTCTGGTCCTCTTCCACGCGCTCAACGGTCTGCGCATCGTCGCCATCGACTTCTGGTCCAAGGGCGCGAAGTACCAGCGCCAGATGCTCTGGGCCGTCCTGGCGATCTGGGTCGTGGTCTTCGCCGCGGCGACCGCCCGCCTCCTCTTCCTTCTCTTCCAGCACATCTAAGGAGAACGATCACCATGGCAGACGCACCTGTTCTCCAGACGTCATACGATCGCCCCGCCTCGCTCGCCCAGCCGCGCTCCCCGCGCCTGCGCTCACGCGGCAACTTCGAGCGCACCGCGTGGATCTTCATGCGCGCCTCGGGCGTCGCGCTGGTCATCCTCACGCTCGGCCACCTCACCGTGGGCCTGATGATCGACGAGGGAGTCCACCGGATCGACTGGGCCTACGTCGCGGATCGCTGGCAGAGCCCGTTCTGGGCCACGTGGGACCTCCTCATGCTCTGGTTGGCACAGCTCCACGGCGCGAACGGCGTCCGGACGGTCATCGCGGACTATTCGCGCAAGGACTCGACGCGGTTCTGGCTCAACGCGATCCTCATCGCCGCGACCGTCCTCGTCCTGGCCCTGGGCACCTACGCCCTCTTCGGCCTCGCCTACGACGTCTGATCGACGCCTGCGGACCGTTCCACTTCGAAAGCGAGCACTGAGAATCCCATGACCGATCGTCAGGTCCACCAGCACCAGTACGACGTGGTAATCGTCGGCGCCGGCGGCGCAGGCATGCGCGCGGCCATCGAGTCGGGCCCGCGGACCCGTACCGCAGTCCTCACCAAGCTCTACCCCACCCGCTCCCACACCGGCGCCGCCCAGGGCGGCATGTGCGCCGCCCTCGCGAACGTCGAGGAGGACAACTGGGAGTGGCACACGTTCGACACGGTCAAGGGCGGCGACTACCTCGTCGACCAGGACGCCGCGGAGATCATGGCCAAAGAGGCCATCACCGCGGTCATCGACCTGGAGAACATGGGCCTGCCGTTCAACCGCACGCCCGAGGGCAAGATCGACCAGCGTCGTTTCGGTGGTCACACCCGCGACCACGGCAAGGCGCCCGTGCGACGGGCCTGCTACGCCGCCGACCGCACGGGTCACATGATCCTGCAGACGCTCTACCAGAACTGTGTCAAGCACAACGTGGAGTTCTTCAACGAGTTCTACGTGCTGGACCTCTGCCTCACCGAGACCCCCGAGGGCCCCGTCGCCACCGGGTGCGTCGCCTACGAGCTCGCCTCCGGCGACCTGCACGTCTTCCACTCCAAGGCCACCGTCTTCGCGACCGGTGGTTCGGGACGGATGTACAAGACCACCTCCAACGCCCACACCCTCACCGGTGACGGCATGGCCGTGGTCTTCCGCAAGGGCCTGCCCCTGGAGGACATGGAGTTCCACCAGTTCCACCCGACGGGACTCGCGGGCCTGGGCATCCTCATCTCCGAGGCCGTCCGCGGCGAGGGCGGCATCCTGCGCAACGCGGACGGCGAGCGCTTCATGGAGCGCTACGCCCCCACCATCAAGGACCTCGCGCCGCGTGACATCGTCGCCCGCTCGATGGTCCTCGAGGTGCGCGAGGGCCGCGGCGCCGGGCCCGAGAAGGACTACGTCTACATCGACGTGACCCACCTCGGCGCGGACGTGCTCGAGGAGAAGCTCCCCGACATCACCGAGTTCTCCCGCACCTACCTGGGTGTCGACCCGGTCACCGAGCTGGTCCCGGTGTTCCCCACCTGTCACTACGTCATGGGCGGCATCCCGACCAACGTCAAGGGTGAGGTCCTCCGCACCAACAACGACGTGGTGCCCGGTCTCTACGCCGCCGGCGAGTGCGCGTGCGTGTCCGTGCACGGGTCCAACCGTCTGGGCACCAACTCGCTGCTGGACATCAACGTGTTCGGCCGCCGGGCGGGGATCGCCGCCGCGGACTACGCTGCAGGCCACGACTTCGTCGAACTCCCCGAGGAGCCCGAGAAGATGGTCCGTGAGTGGATGGAGAGCATGCTCGCCGACCACGGCGCGGAGAACGCCAACGACATCCGGACCGAGATGCAGGCCATGATGGACGACAAGGCGTCGGTGTACCGCACCGAGCAGTCGCTCACCGAGGCGCGTGACGAGCTCCGCGCCCTGAAGAAGCGCTACGCCGACGTCACCGTCAGCGACAAGGGCAAGCGGTTCAACACCGAACTCCTCGAGGCCGTCGAGCTGGGCTTCCTCCTGGAGCTGGCGGAGGTCACGGTCGTGGGTGCGCTCAACCGCAAGGAGTCCCGTGGCGGACACGCCCGCGAGGACTACCCGGACCGCAACGACGACGAGTTCATGAAGCACACGATGGCGTTCAAGGACGGCCTCGGCCTCCTCTCCGAGATCCGGCTGGACTGGAAGCCGGTTGTGCAGACCCGCTACGAGCCGATGGAGCGTAAGTACTGATGACCACCGCAGTCGACACCACCAAGGCCACCGACGGCAAGGACCCGGGCTCGAACCGCCCGGTGCCGCCCGGCTCCACCATGGTCACGCTCAAGATCGCCCGGTTCAACCCGGAGGATCCGGACTCGGCGGGTTGGAAGGAGTACGAGGTCCCGGCCCTGCCGTCGGACCGTCTGCTCAACCTGCTGATGTACGTGAAGAACTACATCGACGGCAGCCTCGCGTTCCGCCGGTCGTGCGCACACGGCATCTGTGGGTCGGACGCCATGCTGATCAACGGGGTCAACCGCCTGGCGTGCAAGGTCCTCATGAAGGACATGCTCCCCAAGGACGGCAAGTCCATCACCATCACCATCGCCCCGATCCGCGGGCTGCCGGTGGAGAAGGACCTGTACGTCGACATGGAGCCGTTCTTCAAGTCGTTCCGTGACGTCATGCCGTACCTCATCACGTCCGGGAACCAGCCGACGGCCGAGCGGATCCAGTCCCAGACGGACCGGGCCCGCTTCGACGACACCACCAAGTGCATCCTCTGCGCCTGCTGCACGACCTCGTGCCCGGTGTTCTGGGCGGACGGGTCGTACTTCGGCCCGGCGGCGATCGTCAACGCGCACCGGTTCATCTTCGACTCCCGTGACGAGGGTGCGGCCGAGCGACTCGAGATCCTCAACGACGCCGAGGGGGTCTGGCGGTGCCGCACGACCTTCAACTGCACCGACGCGTGCCCCCGTGGCATCCAGGTGACCAAGGCGATCCAGGAGGTCAAGCGCGCCCTGCTGTTCGCGCGCTGACCTCCCGTGGTCTCCCCGGCGGGGCCGCACCCTCTCTGAGCGGAGGGTGCGGCCCCGCCGGCGTCTTCCCGGGCGGGTCCCGTCCGGAACGGCCCCACACGGACGTAGACTCGGTACCCGTGACCGGCCCTCGACGACGCCCCGCGCTCAGAACAGTCGGCCTCGTCACGGCAGCATTCGTGGGATTGGGTCCGCTCGCCCTCGCCGGTCCCGCTACGGCCGTCGAGCCGGAGCGGGCGACCGCCCTGACCGAGCCGCCCCCGGCCGCGGTGTTGCCGTCAACCACGTCGCTCGAGTACTTCGACACCCCCCGCGACCTCACCGGGTGCCCGTACCGCACCTCCCCGCCCGCCCCCGTCGACGAATCCGAGGTCCCGCTGCCCGGCCGGACCTCGCCCGTGCCTCCCCCGGTGCCCGAGACGCCCCCGGGCGGCGACTCGCTCGCCGGGTGTGACGTCGTGGCACCGGACGGCTTCGAGGTGCCCCGAGACGTCACCGCCAGCGCGTGGATGATCTCGGACCTGGACACGGGCGAGGTGGTGGCCGCGCGCGATCCGCATGGTCGCTACCGCCCGGCGAGTCTGATCAAGACCCTGCTCGCCACCGTGGCCCTGGACACCCTGGACGCGGACCGCGTGATCGAGGTGTCCGACGAGGACCTCCTGGGCGCCGAGGGCAGCCTGGTGGGGATCGGCCCGGGCGGTCAGTACTCGGTCGACCGCCTGGTGCGGGGCCTGCTCATGTCCTCGGGTAACGACGCGGCCCTCGTGCTCGCCCGGCGGATGGGCGGGGTCGAGAAAACCCTGGAGGCGATGAACGCGCACGCGGCCGGGCTCGGCGCCGTGAGCACTCACGCGGCGACCGTGAACGGCCTGGACGGGCCCGGGATGATGTCGACGGCGTACGACCTGTCGCTCATCTTCCGCGACGCCATGACCCGCCCGGGGTTCGCCGGCATCGTGGGCACGGAGATGTCCGGGTTCCCCGGGTATCCCGCGGGCGAGGGCGCGGGCGCACCCGATCCGGCCGCCGCGCCGGCCCTCACCGGTCCGACGACGCGCGGGGACGGGACCGTGGTCAACCCGGGTTTCGTGCTGGCCAACGACAACCAGCTGCTCTACAACTACCCGGGGGCGATCGGCGGCAAGACCGGCTTCACCGACGACGCCCGACACACGTTCATCGGGGCGGCCGAGCGGGACGGACGACGACTGGCGGTGGTTCTCCTCGACGGCACCCGTGTGCCCGCGTCGCCGTGGGAACAGGCGGCGCGGTTGCTCGATGCCGGCTTCGACACCGACGACTCCGTGGGGCGGTTGGTGACGGGACCGCCGGCCGATCCGGGAGCGGGGACCGAGCATCAGGCCTCCGGCCCTCTCGGCGCCGTGGGTACGGCCGCTCAGCTCGACCCGTCCGGTACGAGGGGCTCCGTACTCGTGCAGTACGGGCCGTGGCTGGCCGTGGGCGCGGCGGGGTTGGTCGTGGCGGCCGGTGCGGTCATGGCACTGCGGTCGCGCCGCTGACCGACCCGCGGGCCGTGGACCGCGCGACGCCGAACCGTCAGGAGACCGTGCCGGCTCCGGCGAGGATGACCCTCAGGCGGCCGGTGCACTCCTCGACAGCCGCGCGGGCGTCGTAGCCCACCGCCACCTCCACGAGGAGTCGCAACAGGACGACGACGACGAGGTCTGCCGCGATATCCACCGCGCTTCCGTCCGCGCCGGAGAGCGTCTCGAGCCGTCCCAGGGTGATCCCCAGCCGTCGGCGTGCGGAGTCGACGGCCGCCGAGAGCACCCGGTGGTCGGCATGGGCGGTGTCGACGAGCCCGCGGGCGAGCACCGACCAGGTCTGCGGGTCCCGGACGGCGGCGGCCGAGGCCCGACCGGGCCAGTCCACGACGGGATCCGATGCCGGCCCTGCGACGAGGTCGTCGACGAGCTCGCCCAGCGCCTCGGCAGCCCCCGCCGCGATCTCGGTGGCCAGGGCGTCCACCGACTCGAAGTGCCGGTAGAACGCGGTGGGGACGATGCCCGCCTCGCGTGCGAGCTCGCGGACGACCAGGCCGGAGAATCCCCGCGTGGCCACCGCGTGGCGGCCCGCGGCAACGATGAGTGCACGTGTGTGCCGCTTCTGCTCCGCCCGGGTACCTGGTGTCGCCACGCCCGTGATGCTATCGCCTGAGGCCTGTATCCGCATGTGGGGAACCCCCCGTCGGAGTGTGACCCACGTGACAGCGGCGGGCCCCTTTCCATTTGAGAGAACGTATGTACACTCAAACTCGTCCGGTGGTCGAACCGGCCGGATACGCCCCCGTGGTGCAGCCGCGACCGTGAGGTCGGGACCGCACATCACGGCAGTAGGCCGCGTCCGACGGCGCACGACCACACCGACCACTACCTTCCGGAGGTCCTCATGACCGCCCCGACCATCAGCCGACTCTTCTCCCGCGGGATCACCCGCACCCTGCTCACCCCGCACCCGGTGGAGCACTACGTCCGCTCACTCGGAGTGAGCTGGTCCGACGACCCGACCGGCGCGACGGTCGTCGCCGTCGACCGGCCCGTCTCCGACGTCACCGTCATCACGCTCCGGCTCCCGGCCGGGGTCGACCGGCCCGCCCCCGGAGCCGCTCTCGAGATCGGCGTGGTGGTCGACGGCGTCGTCCACCGCCGTCACTACTCCCCGGTGGACTCCGCCGCGCGGTCCGACGGCCTGGCGACGATCGCCGTCCGCCGGCATCCGGGGGGCGTGGTCTCCGAACACCTGTGGTCCGAGGCCGCTCCCGGGATGCGACTGCTCCTCGGGAACCCCGTCGGGGAGGTCACCCTCCCGGACGCACGCCCGACCGACGTGCTGTTGGTCAGCGGCGGCAGCGGCATCACCCCGATGCTCTCCATCGCCTCCACCCTCGCCGGGGAGGGCCACTGCGGGGAGGGGGCCACCGGCCGTGTCGCGTGGCTCCACTACGCCCGCCGGGTCGAGGACGTGCCGTTCCGTGACCGGATCCGCGAACTCTCGCGCGCCGGTGTCGAGGTCCGGGTGGTCCCCACCGTGGCACCGGACCCGTCAGACACCTCGGGCCACCCGGACCCGTCAGTCACCTCCGACCCGTCGTCGCGGGACCTGGTCGGCCACCTGACAGAGGGCCACCTCGACGAGGTGGCGCCGTGGCACGCCGATTCCACCGTCTTCCTCTGCGGGCCCGACGGCCTGGCCGACGGCCTGGCCGACGCACTCGGAGCAGACCGCTACGCGGACGTCCTCCGCGAGCGGTTCACCGCCTCCAACGGACCCGTGCCGGAGGGCGACGGCGGAACCGTCACCCACGTCAGGAGCGGTGTGTCGGCGCTCAACTCCGGCACCACGCTGTTGGAGGGCGCGGAGGCCGCGGGGCTGTCCCCGAAGCACGGCTGCCGGATGGGCATCTGCCACACCTGCACCGCCGTCCGGGTCTCCGGCGCCACCCGCGACCTCAGGACGGGCGAGGTCGACACCGAACCCGGTTGCCTAGTCCAGATCTGTGTCTCCGCGCCCGTGGGCGACGTCGAGATCGAGCTCTAGACCTCCCCGACACAGTCACATCCCAACCCGTACTCCCACCGGAACGACCGGAAGGACTCCCGTCATGACCCTCCTGCAGCTCCCCACCATCCGCTCCACGAAGCCGAAGACCGAGAAGCCCGACGCCACCGGCCCCGAGCCCGTGGTGCTGTCCGCCGAATCGGTGGAGATCATCGGCCGTGAGCTCGACGCCATCCGCGACCGCGTGGTGGCCGACCTGGGCACCGCCGACCGCGACTACATCCTCCGCGTGGTCCGCATGCAGCGTCGACTCGAACTGACCGGGCGCGCCCTGATGTTCCTCGGCTTCCTGCCGCCCGCGTGGCTCGCAGGAGTGGCCGCGCTGAGCGCCTCCAAGATCCTCGACAACATGGAGATCGGCCACAACGTCATGCACGGCCAGTACGACTGGATGCGCGACGACATGCTCCACTCGTCCAGCTTCGAGTGGGACAACGTGTGCCCGTCCGACCAGTGGCGACACTCGCACAACTACATGCACCACACGCACACCAACATCCTGGACCTCGATCGGGACATCGGATACGGCATCCTGCGCATGGAGTACGAGCAGAAGTGGACCCCGCTGCGCCTGGGCAACCCGCTGTACGCATTCGGGCTCATGATGGCGTTCGAGTGGGGCGTGATGCTCCACGACCTCGAGTACGACAACGTGCTCAAGGGCAAGCGCAAGTGGTCGGACGTCAAGGGCCTGCTCGCCGGGTGGTGGGGCAAGATGCGCGGCCAGGTCGCCAAGGACTACATCGTCCACCCGGCGCTCACCGGCCCGCTGTTCCCGCTCACCTTCGCGGGCAACCTCACCGCCAACCTCGTCCGCAACGTCTGGGCGTTCTCGGTGATCTTCTGCGGGCACTTCCCCTCCGGCGCGCAGGTCTTCACCCAGGAGGAGACGGCCGAGGAGACCCGCGGCGAGTGGTACGTGCGCCAGATGCTCGGCTCGGCCAACATCTCGGGAAGCCCGTTCATGCACCTGGCCACCGGCAACCTCTCGCACCAGATCGAGCACCACCTCTTCCCCGATCTGCCCGCGCACCGCTACCCGGAGATCGCCGAGGAGGTCCGGGCGCTCTGCGAGGAGCACGGCCTTCCGTACACGACCGGCCCGCTGTGGAAGCAGGTGGCGAACGTGTGGTCCAAGATGTTCCGGCTCGCCCTGCCGCTGTCGCCCACCCCGGCGGACACGCCGGCCGTGCTCATCGAGCGCAGGAAGGTGACACCCGCGGCCTGAGCCGGGGTAACTTCGTGGACACCACTGACGAAGGGAGCGCATCGATGGGCGACTTCGAGCGCAACAAGGACCAGGTCCAGGCAGGTGTCCAGGCGGGGGCGTCCCTCGTCGGCCGCATCGCCGTCATCATCACCGACGCGATCGGGTCCATCGCCAAGGAGGTCGGTGACTTCGTCACCGACGGGATCGAGATGAGGGAGGCAGCCCGGGCCGCCCGCCTCGACGAGCGCAAGCACTCTCCCGCGATCGACCTGGACGGCATCGAGGACGGCGAACTGCAGGGATGAGACCGTTGGTGACCCGATGACCGTGGCCGGTGGGGCCTCCCCCCGGCCACGGTGGCATCATCGCTCGACGTGACGATCATCGCCGCCGCGGACGGCTCCGCTCTCGGTAACCCCGGCCCGGCCGGATGGGCCTGGTACATCGACGAGTCGCGGTGGCGCTGCGGCGGCTGGACACGCGGAACCAACAACCAGGGCGAGCTCGCCGCGGTCCTGGATCTCCTCCGCCAGACCGCGCACTCCCCCGAGCCCCTCCACATCCTGTGCGACTCGCAGTACGTCATCAACTCGGTGACCAAGTGGATGGTCGGCTGGAAGCGCAAGGGCTGGAAGAAGGCCGACGGCAAGCCCGTTCTCAACGTCGAGGTCATGAAGGCGCTCGACGAGGCGATGACGGGCCGCGAGGTCACCTTCGAGTGGGTCAAGGGTCACGCCGGCCACGAGCTCAACGAGAAGGCGGACGTCCTGGCCAACGGGGCCGCCAAGGCCCATGCGTCGCGTCGGGAGCCCGAGGCCGGCCCCGGGTTCCCGGGCGCGCAGGCGGTGGGCGCGGGTGACGACCCGGCCGTCCCCCCGGCCGCCGACGGGGGCACCGGGTCCGCGGGGGCGCGGCGGTCGAGCGGGTCGGCGGACACCACGACGACGACAAAGCCCGCCGTTACGTCCGAGCCCGACCTGTTCTCGATGGACTCCGACGCGGCCGCGTCACACCCGGCGGCCGAGGAACTGGTGGTGGACCTCGAGCGGGCGTTGCTCACCGACGCTGTCCGCCGGGACCGCAGGAAGCTCACCCGGCTGCTGGACGTGCGGTGGCGGCAGGTCGACCCGGCGGGCAGGACGTGGACCCGCCGCGAACTCGGTGATGCCGACGTCTCCCCCGGCGGCGTCGAACTCGAGGTCGTGGAGACGCGACGCCTGGCCGATGACGTGGTGCTCCTGCTGTGGCGTGCCTCCGGCCCCCGCGGGGCGTCGTCGGTGCACAGTTCGATCTGGCAGCGCACGGGCGACGACTGGAAGCAGATCTACCAGCAGGGCACCCGCGAGGGCTGAGCCCCCGGCAGCGGGATCAGCGGGTCCGATTAGCCGCGGCGGGGAGCGGTGAACCCGACCGCCTGGTAGACCTGCGAGAGCACCGGCCCGGCCACGGACCTCGCACGATCTGCTCCGTCGGCCAGGATCCGCTCGAGCTCGGCCCTGTCCGACATGTACTCGTCGAACCGACCGCGCAACGGGGTGACGAAGGCCTCGAGGGCATCGGCGGTGTCGGTCTTGAGCGCACCGTACCCTGCCCCCGCAGCCTGGTAATCGGCCACGATGTCCGCCACCGGCCGCCCGGTGAACGCCGACTGGATGGTCAGCAGGTTCGACACACCCGGCTTCATCTCGCGGTCGAAGCGGATGTCACCATCGGAGTCCGTCACCGCGCTGCGGATGCGCTTGGCGGAGACCTTCGGGTCGTCGAGCAGGTTGACGATCCCCTTGGGGTTCTCCCCCGACTTGCTCATCTTGGCCGTGGGGTCCTGCAGGTCGTAGATCTTCGCCGACCCCTCGAGGATCTTGCCCTCGGGCACCACGAAGGTCTTCTTGTAGCGGGAGTTGAACCGCATCGCCAGATCGCGGGTCAGCTCGAGGTGCTGACGCTGGTCCTCCCCCACGGGCACGAGATGCGGGCGATAGAGCAGGATGTCGGCGGCCATGAGCACCGGGTAGGTGAACAGCCCCACCGTGGTCCCGTCCGTGCCCTGCTTGGACGACTTGTCCTTGAACTGCGTCATCCGAGCGGCCTCACCGTAACCGGTGATGCACCCCAGCACCCAGGCCAGTTCGGCATGCTCGGGGACGTGCGACTGCACGAACAACACCGAGCGGGCGGGGTCCACCCCGAGCGCGAGCAGCTGCGCGCACCCGCGGAACACCCGCTCGCGCAGTTCCTTGGGGTCCTGCCTGACGGTGATCGCGTGCAGGTCAGGGATGAAGTAGTACGCGTCGTAGTCGTCCTGCAGGTCCACCCACTGCCGCACGGCGCCCAGGTAGTTGCCGAGATGGTAGGAGTCGGCGGTGGGCTGGATGCCGGACAGGACGCGCTGGCGCGTCGCGGGCGCCCCGGTCGCGGCGGTCGTGGGCGCAGGAGCTGCGGAAGTGGACTGCTCAGACATGGCGCCCATCTTCCCACGGCGCCCCCGGCCCCCCGATCACGCCCTCATCGGCCGGTGGACCGGTCCTGCTCGGGCGGGAACCCGCCCGTCGCCACCGGCCCCCAGTCGTCGATCGTCACCCGGATGAGGCATTTGCCCTGCCGCACCATGGCCTCGCGGTACTCGTCCCAGTCGCTGTGTTCGCCGGCGACGCTGCGGAAGTACTCGACCAGCGGCTCGACGGCACCGGGCAGGTCGACGATCTCGCCGGTGCCGTCCAGGTGGACGTACGGGCCGGTGAAATCGTCGGACAGGACGCACACGCTGACCGCCGGGTCTCGTCGGATGTTCCCGACCTTCGCCCGCTGCGGGTAGGTGGCCACGACGAGCCTGCCCTCAGAGTCGACACCACAGGTCACGGGCGAGCTCTGCAACCCTCCCGAGGACTTCCGCGTGATGAGCACCGCGCGGTGCCGCGGGCGCAGGAACTCCTCGAGTCCGGCTCGGTCAGGACGGTCGGCAGTCGCATACGTCGGCATGGAGCCGAGGTTACGGATGTGCTCGCCGCGCGGCATCCGCGATCGCGGGCCCCTCCGGTGCGGACGCCCTCGTCGTCGTCACTCGTAGACGACGGTGACCGGCGCGTGGTCGGACCACCGCATGTCGTAGGCACTCGCACGGTCCACCCGATCGGCCACGGCACGATCGACCAGGCCGTCGGTCACCACGTGGTAGTCGATGCGCCAGCCCGCGTCGTTGTCGAAGGCCTTGCCCCGTTGGCTCCACCACGAGTACGGGCCGATCTCGTCGGGGCGACGATGGCGCACGATGTCGGTCCACCCGCTGGCGTCGGCGAACAACTCTGACATCCACTCACGCTCGTGGGGCAGGAAGCCGGAGCTCTTGTGGTTCCCCTTGTGGTTCTTCAGGTCCGCCTCGCGGTGGGCGATGTTCCAGTCGCCGCAGATGATCATCTCGTGACCGTCGCGGGCGCCGACCACCTTCGCGCTCTCGGCGAGGTGCTCCCGGAAGCTCGCCATGAAGCGGTCCTTCTCGTCCTGCTTGGGGGTCTCGGCCGTCCCGGAGGGCAGGTAGAGGCTGGCCACGGTGACGGTCTCCCCGTCGACGGCGCCGGGGTACACCGCCTCGATGTAGCGGCCGGACTCGTCGAACTCGGGATCACCGTGCCCGATGCGCACCTCCGCGGGCTCGTGCCGGGACAACAGCGCGACGCCGGCCCGGCCCTTGAGCGAGGAGGCGGAGCCGACGAGGTGCCAGCCGGCGTCGAGGGCCGGAGCGAGCGCCTTACGGGTCTGGCCCTCGTCGGCGCGGACCTCCTGGAGCGCGACCACGTCCGCGCCACTGCCCTCCAGCCAGGGCAGGAATCCGAGGTTGGTCTCCGACCGCTGCTTGACGGCGGCGCGGATCCCGTTGACGTTGACGGTGCTGACGGTGAGGCTCACGCCGATCAGGTTACCGATCGTCCGAAGAGTGACCGTTGACACACCGCGCATACATTCATACATTACGACAATCATTGTATGAATGAAGGAGATCGGGATGCACGGAGCGACGGCAGTGGTCCTCGGCGGGAGCGTGGCGGGCCTGTGTTCGGCCGGCGTGCTGGCGCCGCACTTCGACAGGGTGGTGGTCCTCGAGCGGGACGAGCTTCCGCCCGGCGCCGAGCACCGGCGCGGGGTCCCCCAGAGCAAGCACCCGCACTTCGTCCTCAACGCCGGGCGACGCGCGATCGGCACGATCTTCCCCGGGTTCGAGGAGTCACTCATCGAGGCCGGCGGGATGCTGCTGATGCCCTCGATGGACGCGGCCTACGGCGAGATGGACGGCTGGGGGCCGCGCAAGACCAGCACCATGACGATGATCTACTCCTCCCGCATCCTCATCGAGCGTGTCCTGCGGGAGAAGGTCCGCGACCTGCCGACCATCGAGATCCGCGAGGGCGTGACCGCGTCGGGCCTGTCCACCACCGGAGGCGGGACACCGGCCGGGCGAGTGACCGGGGTGGAGTACCGCGACGCGCACGGCGAGACCCGGATCCTCGAGGCCGATCTCGTGGTGGACGCCCTGGGCCGCGGGTCCTCGGTCCGGGACTGGATCGCGGCCGCCGGCTGGCCGGCCGTCCCCGAGAAGACCCTCGACGCCAAGGTCACCTACACCTCCCGCTGGTACCAACTCCCGGATGCCTCGGAGAGGCCGCCGAACTGGTGGTGGAAGCACCTGGTCCTGACCCCCACCCAGGACACCGGCCCCCATCCGCAGGAGCACGAGTTCCTCTCCAACTTCTTCCCTGTCGAGGGTGACCTCGCGATCTCGTGCATGGGCTCGTGGGGGATCCGGATGCCGCGCACGCCCGAGACGTTCGAGGCCGCCGCCGACCGACTCCGCGCGCCCACCTTCGCCGCCGCCATGCGGGCCGGCACCCCGATCTCGGAGGTGCACCTCACCCGCGCCACGGGCAACAAGTGGCGCCGCTACGACGAGCTGGCACACCCACCGCTGGGCCTGGTGGCCATCGGGGACGCGGCCTGCGCCTTCAATCCGTTCTACGCGCAGGGGATGAGCTCGGCCGCCCGCTCGGCAGTCGTGCTCTCCGACATCCTGGCCGAGCACCGGTCACTCGACTCCTCGTTCACCCGCGCGTTCCTCGACCGGCAGCGCGCGTCGCTGGAAGTGCCGTGGATGCTGGCCATGGCCCGCGACCAGGGATACGACTTCGCCGAGGGCACGGAGGTCGCGCCCGCGTGGCGACGCAGGATCATGTCCCGGGTGTCGTGGCCGGTGTTCAACGCCATCACCGCCGCCGCCCGTGAGGACGACCACGTGGAGCAGACGTTCACCGCGGTGTTCAACCTCGACAAGTCGCTCCGCGACATGATGACGGACCCGCGCTTCGTCTACGGCCTGCTGCGCCACAAGGTCCGCGAGGCGCTCGGCCGCACCCGCGTGCCGGGTGGCTTCGACATCCGCCTCGACCCGCCCGGTACCGACTACTCCGATCCCGCGAACCCCGTCGAACCGGCGGCCTCCGCCGTCCGGTCGGCGACCCGACAGACGAAGGGCTGAGCGATGGCGTACTCCTGTGAACCCGATGCCCGGCAGGTCGCCGATTTCCTCGGCTTCTCCTGCGACGACGCACACCCCGTGGGGGCCGTTCGCTCACCGTTCGCCCTCGAGCACTGGACCATGCCCCTGCTCGAGGTGCTGATCATCGCCGGTGCGGTCTTCGCCCTCGTGCACGCGTGGCGGCGCTGGAGGCGCGACGGCGACCCGGTCAACCTCGGGCTGTGGTTCGCCTCCCTGATCTACCTGGCGGTCATCGAGCCGCCGCTGTACTTCCCCGAGTGGTTCGGTCTGCAGGACTACGTGGGCTTCATCTTCTCCCACAACGTCTTCACCGTGCAGTTCATGTTCGACCGACTGCCGCTGTACATCGTGGCGTTCTACCCGGTGATCTCACAGCTCACCTACGAGCTCGTCCGCGCCCTGGGGATCTTCGCCCGGCGCGGGGCCGCGATCGGGGCGATCGCCACCGCGTTCGCCAGCCAGGTGTTCTACGAGATCTTCGACCAACTCGGGCCCCAGCTCAGGTGGTGGGCGTGGAACCCCGACAACATGATCAACACGCCGATGTTCGCCTCCGTACCGATGAACAGCATGTGGGTGTTCGCCTCGGTGTCCTTCGGCGTCATGGTGTGGCTCGTCGTCACGCTCCTGGGCGGGCCCGGGCGCACCGGAACGCCCATCGGCGGCGGCTCGGTGGCCTGGCGGACCGTCGTCGCGGGGGTGCTCACCCCGGTGCTCATGGTGATCCTGGCCGCGCCCACCAGGGTCGGCGTGGACGCCGAGAGCGAGGGAACCCTCCAACGGACCATCCTCTGGACGTTCCTCGGCATCCTCTGGCTCGTCGGCCTGTGGCTGCTGGCGGACGGGACCCGCCGGACCTGGCGGGGCTCCACGCCACCGGTCGCCTCACCGGCCTTCGTCCGCGTCTACCCTGCCCTCTACGTCGGTGTACACGCGGCGTTCTGGATCGCGGCACTCCCGGCCTTCCTGGGAGCGACGGACGGGGTCACCGCCGGAGGCACCCCGATCGGGAGCGGGTGGTACGCGCTCGCCTGCTTCGCGGTCGCGACCTGGTTCGTCGTCGCGGCGCTCCTGGCGACCCGGTCCCCCTCCGGCGAGGTCGACTCCGCCCCCGGCACCACCGCGGGCACCGGGGATCCGCGGACGCGCGGGGCCGATGTGACACCCTGATCCGATGGCGAGACACGGGTGGGGCGGCCGGCCCCCGGCGGACGAGGAGGAGGCGCGTCAGCGCATCATCGACGCCACCGCCGGCCTGATCGACCGGCACGGGGTCGCCAAGACGACGCTCTCCGACGTCGCGGCCGAGCTCGGCGTGACCCGGCAGACGGTGTACCGACACCTCGGGAGCATCGGCGAGATCGTGAGCGTCGTCGCGGCTCGTGGTGCCGAGGACTTCGTCGACCGGATGGTCTCCCACCTCGAGGGCAGCCGGACCCCGGCGGAGGCCGTGGTCGAGGGCATCCTGTTCTGTCTGCGCACGGTGCCGAGCGACCCACGACTCAACCTGCTGCTGCAACTCGGCGACACCGCCACCTTCAGCCGGGCGGCCACCTCGCCGATGATGCTCGACTACGGCTCGGCGATGCTGCGCCGGTTCCCCGTGGAGTGGGCGGACGCCGGGGTCTCCGACGCCGACCTCGACGGTCTCGCGGAGATGATCATGCGACTGCTCATCTCGCTGTTGGACTCCTCCACGGACGTGCCGCGCCCGGAGGACGAGGTCCGGGCGCTGCTCGACCGGTGGCTCGTGCCGGCGCTCACCCCGTCGTGACCACGTCCCGGTCCGGTCGGGGGGCGGCCAGAACCGCGCCTACGAGGATCGCCAATCCGGCCGCCGCGAGGGCGGCCCCCGCGAGGGCCGGGGAGGTGTAGCCGAAGCCCAGCGCGATCACCACTCCGCCGAGCCACGCCCCCAGGGCGTTGGCGGCGTTGAGCGCCGAGTGATTGAGCGCGGCCGCCAGCGTCTGCCCCCGGCCCGCGTACTGCATCAGCCGGGCCTGCAGTCCGGGCACGAGTGCCGACCCCGTCGCCCCCACGAGGAACAGGCCCACCAGTGCCGTGACCGGATGGTGCGCGGCCACCGTGAACAGGGCCAGGACCACGGTCATGGCCGAGGCGATCGCGACCAACCCGCGGTCGAGGTCCCGGTCCGCGACCACGCCGCCCAGCAGGTTGCCGGTCACCATGCCGAGACCGTAGACGGCCAGCACTGCGGGCATCCAGCCGCGGTCGATCCCCGCGACGTCGACCATCGTCCACTGGATGTAGGTGTAGACGGCGAACATCCCGCCGAACCCCACACCGCCCACGGCCAGGGTCGCCAGGATCTGCGGGCGGGCCAGCGCGGCCAACTCCTCGCGCGCCCTGACCACCACCGCGCCCGACGGTTCGGGGACGACGACGAAGATGGCCGCCACGGTCAGTGCCCCGATCACCCCGACCGCGAGGAAGGCCGCCTGCCACCCGGCGGCCTCCCCGAGCCACGTGGCCGCGGGGACACCGATCACGGTCGCCACCGACAGACCCAGCAGGACCAGCGACACCGCGCGAGCCTGCTTGCCCGGGCCGGCGAGCGAGGCCGCGACCAGCGAGGCCACACCGAAGTAGGCCCCGTGCGGGATGCCGGCGAGGAAGCGCGCGGCCACCAGGATCTCGGCGGAGGGCGCGAAGGCGGCGGCGGTGTTGCCCACGGTGAACAACGCCATGAGCACCAGGAGCAGGGTGCGGCGGCGCCACCGGGAGGTCCACACGGTCAACAGCGGTGCGCCCACGACCACCCCGAGCGCATAGGCGGTGATGACGTGTCCCGCCTGTGGTTCGGTGAGCCCGAAGTCGTCGGCGATCGACCTCAACAGGCCCATCGCCGCGAACTCCGTGACGCCGATGCCGAACCCGCCCAGCGCCAGGGCGAGGATCGCGACCGCCACGCGGCGGGGGGTCGGCGCGGGGCCGGTGGCGGGGCTCGTGGTCACCGGAGCAGGCTACGCCCACCCCTGCGCGGGCCCGCCCTGACAGACCCGATCAGGGGGCGGTGCGCATGAGGCGCCGACCGCCGTAGACCACCAGGAACGCGGTGACGTACATGACGATGCTGTAGACGGCGGCGGCCAGCCCCACCTCCTCGTCGCCGATCACGGTGAAGGCGATGAGCAGGGTCAACGTGGTGTTCTTGATGCCGAACTCGACCGCGATCGCGATCTGTTCGGCGCGGCGCAGCCGGCACACCCAGGCGAGCAGTCCGCCCACCACGATCAGAGCCAGGTTCAGGACGACGACCGCGGGTCCCACGGCCACGACGAGGTCGACGATGCGGTCCCTCTCGCCGAGCACGATGCCCACGATGAGCAGCACCAGGACGACGAGTCCGACGATGCCCACGAAGCGCTCGATGCGGGCGGCCAGGGCGGGCCTCCTCGCGCGGAGGAGCATGCCGAGAAGGACCGGGATGAGGATGACACCCAGGAGGAGCCCGAAGGTCTGGCCGAGCGGGACGGTCACCTCGGCGTCGGAGGCCCCCGGGATGACCCGCGCGCCGATACCGAACCACATCGGCAGCGTGAGGATCACGGCCACGGAGGTCAGGGCGGTGAGGATGACCGACAGCGCGACGTTGCCGCGGGCCAGATAGGTGATGAGGTTGGACGTCGCCCCGCCGGGGGTCGCCGCGACCAGGACGACGCCGAGGGCCAGCATCGCGGGGAGCCCGAAGACCAGGGCCACGACCACGCCCGTCAGCGGCACCAGGACCAGCTGGCCGAACAGTCCGACGATCGTGGCCCACGGCGACCTGGCCTGGACCGCGAAGTCCTCCTTGGTCAGGCTGAGCCCGATGCCGACCATGATGATCGCCAGCGCGACGGGCAGGCCTATGTCGATCAGGGGACTCTGGTCCACGTGGTGCTCCTCGGGTGCTCGCGGGTCGGCGGACGGCGGCCCTCATGTGAGATGGACCACTGTCCGACACCGTAGCCGCTCAGGCGCGGGCCCTCTTGAGGTTCTGGTCCAGGGCGGCGAGGAAATCCTCGGTGGTGAGGTGGTCCTGGTCCTCGCCGACCAGGAGGGCGAGATCCTTGGTCATCTGGCCGCCCTCGACGGTCGAGATGACGACGTCCTCGAGTTGGTGCGCGAACTCGATGACCTCGGGGGTGTTGTCGAGAGTGCCCCGGTGCTCGAGCCCGCGGGTCCAGGCGAAGATCGACGCGATCGGGTTGGTGGAGGTGGGCTCGCCCTGCTGGTGCCGCCGGAAGTGGCGGGTGACCGTCCCGTGCGCGGCCTCGGCCTCGCAGGTCTTCCCGTCCGGAGTGAGCAGGACCGAGGTCATCAGGCCGAGCGAGCCGAAGCCCTGGGCCACCGTGTCGGACTGCACGTCGCCGTCATAGTTCTTGCAGGCCCAGACGTACCCGCCCTCCCACTTGAGCGCGGAGGCGACCATGTCGTCGATGAGTCGGTGCTCGTAGGTCAGGTCGGCGGCGTCGAAATCCGCCTTGAACTCGCGGTCGAAGACGTCCTGGAAGATGTCCTTGAACGCGCCGTCGTAGGCCTTGAGGATCGTGTTCTTGGTCGACAGGTACACCGGGTAACCGTGCTGCAGTCCGTAGTTGAACGACGCGCGTGCGAAGTCCTCGATGGACTCGGTGAAGTTGTACATCCCCATGACCACACCGCCGTCGTCCGGCATCTCGACGATCTCGTGCTCGATCGGCTCGGAACCGTCGGCCGGCGTGTAGGTGATGGTGACAGTGCCCGCTCCGGGCACCCTGAAGTCGGTGGCGCGGTACTGGTCGCCAAAGGCGTGCCGGCCGACGATGATCGGCTTGGTCCAGCCCGGCACCAGGCGGGGGACGGTGGAGATGATGATCGGGGCGCGGAAGATCGTCCCGCCGAGGATGTTGCGGATCGTGCCGTTCGGCGAGCGGTACATCCGCTTGAGACCGAACTCCTCCATGCGGGCCTCGTCCGGCGTGATGGTCGCGCACTTGACCCCCACCCCGTGCTTCTTGATGGCGTTGGCGGCGTCCACGGTGACCTGGTCGTCCGTGGCGTCGCGGTTGGAGATGCCGAGGTCGTAGTACTCGAGGTCCACGTCCAGGTAGGGGTGGATGAGCTCGTCCTTGATGAACTTCCAGATGATGCGGGTCATCTCGTCGCCGTCGAGTTCGACGACCGTCCCCTCGACCTTGATCCTGGCCATCGGACCCTCTCTCCCCGCTCGCCCCTCCGGGGCCCGCGTGTCGGCACCACTGTGACGTACGCCTCATCTTACGGATCCGCCCGGTTCCCGAGAGGCCCCTGCGCGCCGTTACCCCTCGTTGCCGCCGCCGAGCGGCTTAGGCTAACCTCTCCCCAGGTCATGAGTTCCAGCGACAAGCCCCGGCTCGCTGGACGGCAACCCTCCACCGCGGTGGGGTGCCCCGGGAGACGACCTGGCCACCACCCACCCGGGTGACAGGCAAGCGCGGGTCCGCTGTCGTCAAGCGGCCGGACCCTTCTGACGAGAGGAGGGGCTCCGCCCCGATGACGTACGACAACAGCAATCCCGACTGGGCCTTCGAGACCCGCCAGATCCACGCCGGTCAGCCGGTCGACTCCGACACCGGTGCGCGCAACCTGCCGATCTACCAGACCACCTCGTACGTCTTCGCGGACGCCAAGCAGGCCGCGGACCGGTTCGCGCTCGCCGAGATGGGCCCGATCTACACCCGGATCACCAACCCCACGGTCGCCGCCGCGGAGGATCGCATCGCGTCGCTCGAGGGCGGCGTCGCCGGGCTGCTCTTCGCGTCCGGCCAGGCCGCCGAGACCGCGGTCATCCAGGCGATCGCGCAGTCCGGTGGCCACGTGGTGGCCTCCCCCCGCCTCTACGGCGGTACCGACACCCTGCTCCGGCACACGCTGCCCAAGTACGGCATCGAGACCACGTTCGTGGAGAACCCGGACGACCCCGCCTCCTGGCAGGCGGCGGTACGGCCGGACACCAAGCTGTTCTACGGCGAGTCCATCTCGAACCCGCTGAACGACATCCTCGACATCCCGGCGATCGCCGAGGTCGCGCACCGCAACCAGGTTCCGCTCGTCATCGACAACACGGTGGCCACCCCGTACCTCATCCGCCCGCTGGAGCTGGGGGCGGATGTCGTCGTCTCCTCGGCCACCAAGTACCTCGGCGGCCACGGCGCCTCCCTCGGCGGCGTCCTGGTCGACGGCGGGAAGTTCGACTGGCGCGTGCAGCGGGACGGGCAGGACGTGTTCCCGTCCTTCACCACCCCGGATCCCGCGTACCACGGTCTGGTCTACGCCGACCTCGGGGCGCCCGCCCTCGCGCTCAAGGCCCGCGTGACGCTCCTGCGCGACACCGGCGCGGCGGCCTCCCCGTTCAACGCGTGGACCCTGGTCCAGGGCATCGACACCCTGAGCCTGCGCATCGAGCGCCATGTGTCCAACGCGCAGCGGGTGGCCGAGTGGCTCGAGGCGCGCGAGGACGTGGCGGGCGTCCAGTACGCCGGCCTGGCCTCCTCGCCGTACAACGCGCTGCAGAAGAAGCTGTCCCCCAAGGGTGCGGGCGCGATCGTCACGTTCGACCTCGCGGTGCCGCAGGGCGCGTCCGAGGAGGACATCACGACGCGGGCGTGGACGTTCATCGACGCGCTCAAGCTGCACTCGTGCCTGGTCAACATCGGCGACGTCCGGTCGCTGGTGTGCCACCCGGCCACCACCACCCATTCCCAGGGCACGCCCGAGGCCAACGCGATCGCCGGGGTCACCACGGCGACCGTCCGTCTGTCGGTGGGCATCGAGGCCGTCGACGACATCATCGGTGACCTCGAGCTCGGTTTCGCCGCGCTCTCCTGACGTCCGCCCGCATGGTCCGCCCCACCGATCCACTCGCGCTGTTGCCCCCGGGCGACGGCACCCTCGGCCGTGTCGCCATCGGCGACCTCACGCTGGTCACGGGTGTCGTCCTCCCGGGGGTGACCCTCGCGGTGCAGCGGTGGGGCCGGATCTCGGAGGACCGGTCCAACATCGTCCTGGTCGAACACGCGCTGACCGGGGACTCCCACGTGGTCGGCTCCGTGGACTCGCTCCACCCGACGCCCGGGTGGTGGAACGGACTCGTCGGGCCCGGGCTGCCGCTGGACACCGACCGCTACTGCGTGCTGTCGGTCAACGTGCTCGGCGGGTGTCGGGGGTCGACGGGCCCCAGTTCACTGCACCCCGACGGCCACTACTGGGGCGCCCGCTTCCCGGCCGTGTCCGTCCGCGACATGGTGGAGGCCGAGCGGGTCCTGGCCGACCTGCTGGGGATCGAGCGGTGGGCCGCGGTGATCGGCGGTTCCATGGGCGGGGCCAGGACCCTCGAGTGGATGGTCACCCATCCGGACCGCGTCCGGGCGGGCTGTGTCCTCGCGGTCGGGGCGCGCGCCTCCGCGGACCAGATCGGGGTGCAGACCGCGCAGATCATGGCCGTGACCTCCGACCCCCACTGGCAGCAGGGCGGGTACCACGGCACCGGCCGCACCCCCGTCGCCGGACTCGGGATCGCCCGTCGCATCGCGCACCTGTCCTACCGGGGAGAGCTGGAACTGGACGAGCGGTTCGCCAACCGTCCGCAACCCGGTGAGGACCCCCGGGGCGAGGACCTGTCGATGTCGGGGCGCTTCGCCGTGCAGTCCTACCTCGACCACCAGGCCGGCAAGCTCGTCTCCCGCTTCGACGCCTGCACCTATGTCCTGCTCACCGACGCACTCAACCGTCACGACGTGGGCCTGGGACGAGGCGGGGTCGAACAGGCCCTGCGCTCCTGTCCCGTTCCCTGTGTGATCGGCGGGGTGACCACCGACCGCCTCTATCCCCTGCGCCAGCAGGAGGAGCTCGCCGCGCTGTTGCCCGGCGCCGATCCACTGGTGGTGATCGACAGCCCGGCGGGTCACGACGGCTTCCTCACCGAGTCCGACGTGGTGGGCCCCATGCTCGCCAGGACGCTCGAACTCGCCGCACAGGGATCCCCCGACCGAACCCGAGGACATGCATGACCGACCGCGATCACAGCCCCCGGCCCGCCGCCCTCGGCCTGACGGGACTGGCAGTGGGGCTCGGCATCATCGGCGTGGCCATCGGCTTCGCCACGCTGCTGGGGATCACCGCCACGGCCAGCGGCGGCGGCGACACCACCGAGTACGGGCCGATGGCGGTGACCGCCGCGTCGTCGCTGGCGCTGGGGGTGCTGCTGATCGTGGGCGCGGTGCTGCTGTGGCGCGCCCACCGTGCGGCCCGCGTCGTCATCGCGGTGGCGGTGGCGCTGCTCGTCGTGAGCTCGCTCGCGCGGATGGTGGTCGACAGCGTCACGTTCATCTCGGTGCTGGGGAGCGTGCTCTCGCTGTGCGCTCTGGTGGCGATGGGGGTGCTGCTCGCCTCGGACGGCGTCCGCGACCACGTCCGCGAGGGCGTCCCCCTGCGACTGACCTAGTCCGGAGCTGACCTAGTCCGGAGCTGACCTGGTCCGGGAGCTGACCTGGTCCGGAGCTGACCTGGTCGGGCGTGTGACGGGTCGGCCTCAGCCCGTCCCGAGGGAGTCGATCGACGTGGCGAGCCACAGGACGACCGCGCCGATCACCACGTAGAAGGCCACGTCGAAGCCCTTGCTCCGCACGCCGAGCAGCCGCGCGCGCTCGTCGGGCACCACCCCCCGCAGGACCGCGGCGGCCAGGGCCACGAGGCCCAGCAGGAACGCACCGCGGCGCCACCGCTCGAACATCACGAACCCGAGTGACACCGCCATGCCGACGAGCACCAGCGCGAGCGGCCACTGGGCCCGGATCTGGGACAAGCGCAGCCGCGCGGGCCGGGTGCGCCGCGGCCGGGCATCGGTCGGCCGCGGCCGGTCGGGGGCGGGGTGGGTCATGCGGGCCTAGGACGTCCCCGCGGCGAGCCGCTCGCAGCGCTCGACCACGTTGGCCAGCAGGAACGCCCGCGTGAGCGGACCGACGCCACCCGGGTTCGGGGAGACCGCACCGGCGACGTCCCACACGTCCGGGTGGACGTCGCCGGCCAGCTTCCCGTCGAGCCGGGACACCCCCACGTCGAGGATCGCCGCGCCCGGCTTGACCATGTCCGGCGTGAGCATGTGGGCCACCCCGGCCGCGGCCACGATCACGTCGGCCCGCCGCGTCTCGGCGGCCAGGTCCCGGGTTCCGGTGTGGCACAGGGTGACGGTCGAGTTCTCGCTGCGGCGGGTGAGCATCAGCCCGATCGGGCGCCCCACGGTGACCCCGCGGCCGATCACCACCACGTGTGCCCCGTCGAGTTCGACACCGAATCGCCGCAGGAGGTGGATGGCGCCGTTGGGGGTGCACGGCAGAGGGGCCGTCGCGTTGAGGACCAGCTTGCCGAGGTTGACGGGATGCAGTCCGTCCGCGTCCTTGGCCGGGTCGATGCGCTCGAGGATCGCGTTCTCGTCGAGGTGCTTCGGCAGCGGCAGCTGAACGATGTACCCGGTACACGCGGGATCGGCGTTGAGCTCGTCGATCACGGCCTCGAGCTCGGCCTGACCGGTCTCGGCGGGCAGGTCACGCCGGATGGAGGCGATGCCGACCTGCTCGCAGTCGCGGTGCTTCATCTTGACGTAGGAGTGGCTGCCCGGGTCGTCGCCCACCAGGACCGTTCCCAGCCCCGGGGTGGTGCCCTTGTCGCGCAACGCGGCGACCCGGTCGGTGAGGTCGGCGACGATCTCGTCGCGGGTGAGCTTTCCGTCCAGCTTGATAGCGGTCACGGGCGCCAGTATCCCACTCCGGAGCGGCCACGTCGCCAGCGCACTGCGAGAATGGCCGCCATGACCGGAGCCGGCGTGCGTGTGTTGTTCGACCGACCCCGCATCCCCCCCAACACCGGCAACGCGATCCGGCTGGCGGCGGGGGCGGGGTGTGAACTCCATCTGGCCGGGCCACTGGGCTTCGACCTGTCCGAACCGCAGCTGCGGCGGGCGGGGCTCGACTACCACGACCTGGCGCACGTGGAGGTCCACGAGGATCTCGAGGCCGCGTACGCGCGACTACTCCCGGCGCGGGTGTGGGCGTTCACCGTGCGGGCCGACCGCTCGCTGCCGGAGATCCGGTTCTCCCCCGGTGACGTCCTGCTGTTCGGGCCCGAGCCCACCGGTCTGGCCCCGGACGTGCTGGCCGACGAGCGCGTGACCGCGACGGTGCGCATCCCCATGCTGGCGGGTCGCCGCTCCATGAACCTGTCCAACGCCGCCGCCGTGGTGGTCTACGAGGCCTGGAGGCAGCAGGGCTACCCAGGCGGTATGGATATTCCGCCACTTTGACTTAATATTTCGGTATGCCGAAATCTCATCTGGCCGGGGGCCGCAATCCCCGGGCCGGTCGCCGGCGACCCTGGTCCCCCGCGGCCGCGGTCGTCGTCGCACTCGTGACCGCGATCGTGGCGGCCGCCTGCACCACCGGCACCTGGGGAGCGGTCGACGTGGACGACCGGCCCCGGTTCGCCGCCCGGGAGGCCGACGACCGGGTCGTGGTGGCCACGACCTTCACGATCCTCGCGGACATGGCCCGCCGCGTCGGTGGAGACCGGGTCCGGGTGGAGTCGGTGACGACCCCGGGCGCCGACATCCACCAGTACGAGCCGTCCGTCGACGACCTCAAGCGGGTCGAGGGCGCGGACCTGGTGGTGAGCAACGGTCTCGGCATGGACGACTGGCTGCTGCGCTTCATCGACGGGACCGACGCACGCCACGTGGTCACCTCCGAGGGGGTCGACCCGCTGCCGGTGCGCTCCGGCAACTACACCGGGCGGCCCAACCCCCACGCGTGGATGTCGCCCGACGAGGGCGCGAGATACATCCGGACGATCGCCCGCGCCCTGACCGAGGTCGACCCGGAGGGAGCCGAGGGGTACCTCGCTCGCGCCGAGGACTACGTGGCCGAACTCGACGAGCTGGCGTCCCGCGCCCGCGCGGCCGTGGCGGCGGTGCCGCAGGACCGCCGTGTCCTGGTCACGTGCGAGGGCGCGTTCTCCTACCTGGCCCGGGACCTCGGCCTGGAGGAGCTCTACCTGTGGCCGGTCAACAGCGAGTCCCAGGGGCTGCCGCGTCAGGTCACCGCCCTGATCGACGAGGTGCGTGATCGTGAGATCCCCGCCGTCTTCTGCGAGTCGACGGTCTCCGGCGCGGCGATGGAGCAGGTCGCGGCCGAAACGGGCAGCAGGGTCGCCGGCCTGCTGTACGTCGACTCCCTCTCCGCGCCCAGCGGCCCGGTGCCCACCTACCTCGACCTGCTCGACCACGACCTCGAGACGATCACCCGGGAGCTGACGTCATGACCGACCGCCCACTGCCCTTCTCCGTGCACACGGGCCCGCCCGCCGTCGTCGTCACCGACCTCACCGTCGACCGCGGCCAGATCCGCGCGCTCGACTCGGTGTCGCTCTCGGTGCCGACCGGGGAGATCACCGTGCTGCTCGGCCCCAACGGGTCCGGGAAGTCCACCCTGCTCCAGTCGCTGCTCGGCCTTGTCACCCCCACCGGTGGATCGGTGCGCCTCCTCGGTTCCCCGGTCCGGCGCGCGCTACGCACCGGACGGGTGGCGGCGGTGCCCCAGTCGGACGGACTCGACGAGCGGTTCCCGGTCACCGCCGGTGAGGTGGTCATGCAGGGCCGCCGCCGCTTCACCGGTCCGTGGCGCCGCCCGTCCGCCGCCGACCGACTGGCGGTCGACGAGGCCCTGGACCGGGTCGGGTTGTCGCCGATCGCGGGGCGGCGCATCGGCGAGCTCTCGGGCGGTCAACGGCGACGGGTCCTGCTGGCCCGCTGCCTGGCCCAGGAGGCCGAGCTGCTGCTCCTCGACGAACCGTTCAGCGGCATGGACGCCGGCAGCGAGGAGGTCTACATCGACGTGCTGCGCGAGCTCACCGCCTCGGGGCGGACCGCACTGGTCTCCACCCACCACCTGGGCACGGTCGAGCGGCTCGCGGACTCGGTCGCCCTGCTCAACGGTCGGCTGGTGGCGCACGGCCCCGTGGCCGAGACCACCACCCCCCAGATCCTGTCCACGTTGCTCGGGGCGCGGCTGCCCGCCGTCGACGACCGGACGCCGACCGCCGAGGGAGCACTGTGATGATCGATCTGCTCGTCGAGCCGATGAGTTACGAGTTCATGCGGCGCGCCCTGCTCGTGGTGGCCGCCTCCGGTGTGGCCGGCGCGTTGCTGAGCTGCTGGCTGGTCCACATGGGCTGGTCTCTCATGGGTGACGCGGTCTCCCACGCCGTCCTGCCCGGTGTGGTGATCGCCGCCCTGATCGGCATCCCGTTCGCGGTCGGCGCACTCATCGCCGCGCTGGTCGCGGTGGCGCTCATCGGCGCGGTCCGAGAGGGGGGGACGGTGCGGGAGGACGCGGCCATGGGCATCGTCTTCACCGCCCTGTTCTCGTTCGGACTGGTCCTCATCGCCCGGTTCCCCAGCGGGCAGGACCTGCACTCGATCCTGTTCGGCAGCGTCCTCGGGGTGCGCGATTCCGACCTCGTCCAGGTGTTGGCGGTCTCGGCGTTCACGGTGATCGTGCTGCTGGCCTTCCGCCGCGATCTCATCATGCTGGCCTTCGACCGGCTGCACGCCCACACCCTGGGGCTCAGGACGCGGGCGCTGACCGGGCTCCTGCTCGCCACCCTCGCCACCGCCACCGTGGCGGGGGTCCAGTCGGTGGGCGTGATCCTGGTGGTGGCCACGCTCATCATCCCCGGCGCGACCGCCCAGTTGGTGGCCGACACCATGCGGGGGACGATGATCGTCGCCGTCGTCGTCGCCCTGGTCGGTGGCGTCACCGGCCTGTACGCCGGCTACTACGCCGACCTCCCCCCGGGCCCGGTAGTGGTCCTCGCGCAGGCCGTCATCTTCACCGCGGCGCAGCTGTTCGCCCCCCGGCGCGGCGTGATCCCGCGGGCCGCGGCGGGCGCCCGGGCCCGGCGATCGGGGATGATAACGGCATGACCGTCGACCCGCCCCGTGCAGATGTACCCGGTGCAAATGCACCCAGAGGCCTCGCCGATCTCACGCCGACCATCCAGGCCTATCTCATGGCCGCCCACCACCTGGGGGCCGGCGGCGGGCCCGTCACCCCGGGTGCGCTGGCCGACCGTCTCGGCGCCTCCCCCTCCTCCGTCACCGAGGGCGTCCGCAAGCTCGCCGCCATGGGGTTGGCGCAGCACCGCCCCTACGCGCCCGTCGAGCTCACCGAGGCCGGGAGGTCGTTCGCGGTGGCCATGGTCCGCCGCCACCGGATCCTCGAGACGTTCCTCGCCCGGTGCCTGGACTACCCGTGGGACGAGGTGCACGCCGAGGCCGACGCCCTCGAGCACGTGGTCTCCGACCGGTTCGTCGACGCCCTGGACGGCTTCCTCGACCACCCGCGCCGCGACCCGCACGGCGACCCCATCCCCACCCGCGACGGGCGGCTTGACCAGCTCGCCGACGTCCCCCTGGACCGGGTGCCCGAGGGCGGCGCCGGTGTGGTCACGCGGGTGTCCGACCGGGACAACTCCGTCCTGCGGCACCTGGCCGAGATCGGCCTGCGCCCCGATTCGCCGGTCGAGGTGGTCTCCCGCCAGGTCGAGCTGGGGATCATCACGGTGGCCCTGGGCGGGCGGGTGGTGCCGGTGGGCACGCCGGTCGCGGCGGCGGTGCGGGTCCGGGTTCCGGCCGGCGACGACGGCGGCGGCGGCGACCACAACAACGTCGACGACGACGACGAGGTCGCGCAGTAACCTCGCGAGCGGACCGCCGCCCCGGTGACGTCAGAACATCGTCCCCGGGTTGAGGATCCCCTGCGGGTCCAGCGCCGTCTTGATGCGGCGGTTCAACTCCATCACGTCCTCGCCCAGCTGGGCGGGCAGCCACGGCGCCTTGAGGCGTCCCACGCCGTGTTCGCCGGTGATCGTCCCTCCCATCCCGATCGCCAGGTCCATCACCTCGCCGAACGCCGCCTGGGCCCGGTGAGCGCGGTCCGGGTCGTCGTCGGCCAGCACGATGATCGGGTGCGTGTTGCCGTCACCGGCGTGGGCGACCAGGGCGATCGGCACATCACGCCGGGCCGAGATCTCCTCGATCCCGGCGACCAGCTCGGGAAGCGCGGGCAACGGCACGCCGACGTCCTCGAGGAGCAGCGTCCCGGTCTTGCCCAGGCTGGTGAACGCGGCCCGACGCGCGACCGTGAACTGCTCCCCCTCCTCGGGATCGTCGGTCGCGAACACCTCGCTCGCGCCGTGGGTGCGGAACGCCTCGGCCATGAACTCCGTCTCGGCCGCGCGGTCGGGTCCGGTGAGGTCGGACTGGGCCAGCAGCATCGCACCGGCCGAGGTGTCCAGGCCCATCCTCAGGTCCGCCTCGACGGCCCGGATCGAGACGTTGTCCATGAACTCGAGCATCGCCGGGCGGATCCGGCGGGTGACGGCCAGGACGGCGTCGCTGCACGCCACCACGTCCGGGAAGATCCCCACCACGGTGGAACGGGGCGGCTGTTCGGGGATGAGCCGCACGATGATCTCGGTGACGATCCCCAACGTGCCCTCGCTCCCCACGAAGAGCTTGGTCAGGCTCAACCCGGCGGTGTCCTTGAGCCGCGCGCCGCCCAGTCGCACCGCGGTGCCGTCGGCCAACACCACCGTCATCCCGAGGACGTAGTCGGTCGTCACCCCGTACTTCACGCAGCACAGACCGCCGGCGTTGGTGGCGATGTTGCCGCCGATCGAGCAGATCTCGTACGACGAGGGGTCCGGCGGATACCAGAGTCCGTGCTCGGCGACGGCCCGCTTGACCTCGACGTTGAGCAGACCCGGCTGGACTGTCGCGGTGCGGGTGACCGGGTCGACGTCGATGTCGCGCATGAGCTCGGTGGACAACACGATGCCGCCCTCGACCGCCGTCGCTCCCCCGGACAGTCCCGAACCGGCCCCCCGCGGGACCACCGGCACGCCGTGCGCACTCGCCCAGCGCATGACCTCCTGCACGTCCTCGGTCGACCGCGCGCGCACCACGGCGAGCGGCATCCCCGGGTCCGGGGCCTTGGCCCAGTCCTGGCGGTATCCCTCGAGCACGTCCGCGTCCGTGAGCACGGAGGCGCTGTCGAGGCGGGCACGGAGGTCGTCCAGGATCATGACCCGAACCTACGACGAACCCTTGCGGGGGCGCATGTGGATGGACGGGGTCCCCGGCGATCAGCCCTCCCGAGGAACATCACGGCCACGAGAACCGCCGCCGCCCCCACCACGGGGGCGGTGTGTGAGACCCCGTCGAACACGGCCCGTGTGGTGTCGTCGTGGCGGTCGTACTCCTCATGGCCCCGGGGCTACCACCCGCCCTCGCGCCGGGACACCGCCGACAGGCTGGTGCAGTGGGCGCGCGGGGAGGACGTCCGCTACATCTGATTCCGGGTTCGGCCTGAACCCGGCCTCGGCTGAACCCGGATTCGGCCGGGGCCGGGTAGTGGTCATCACCTGAAGTCCCGGCTGCGGCCGATCGCCATCCCCAGGTGGAGGCGTTCTATCTTGTCCGCCACCACGCTCACCGCGCCCGAGCGGTTCTCCACGGTGCCGCGGACGATGAGCGCCGGGGCGGAGGAGACGATCGGGCGGTAGCGCGCCCACAGGCCCACCGAGCACACGACGTTGGTCATGCCCGTCTCATCCTCGAGGCTGAGGAAGGTCACCCCCTCGGCGGTGGCGGGCCGCTGACGGTGGGTGACCGCACCGGCGACCTCCACCCGGCTGCCGTCGGGGACGTGGGCGAGCCCGGCGGTGGTGCACACCCCCCGGGAGTCGAGCCACGGCCGGGCGTGGACCGTCGGGTACTCCTCGGGGCTGATCCCGGTGGCGGCCAGATCCGCGGAGGTGAGTTCCAGGACGCTCATCCCCGGCAGTGCCGGGGCGTCGACCTGGCTCAGCCCGGGCAACATCCCGGGCCGTTGCCGGGCCGCGGTGGCCGCCGACCACAGGGCCGCCCGCCGCCCCCCGACGCCGAGCGCGTCGAGGGCCCCCGCAGTGGCCAGCGCCTCCATCTGTCGGACGGTCAGCCCGGTGCGGCCGGCGAGGTCGGCGGCCGAGAGGAACGGGCCGTGGGTATCGCGCTCGTCGGCGATCGCCGTGGCGAGGTCGGTGCCGATCGCCCGCACGGACTCCAGGCCGAGGCGCACCTCGGTGCCCCCGTTCTCACACGTGGCACCGCCGAGCGAGCGGTTGACGCAGGGGCGGTGCACGGTGACGCCGTGCCTGCGGGCGTCGGCCACGAGGGACTGCGGCGAGTAGAACCCCATCGGCTGGCTACGCAGCAGCGCCGCACAGAAGACGGCCGGGTGGTGGCACTTGAACCACGCCGAGTAGTAGACGATCGCCGCGAAGGACTGGGAGTGGCTCTCGGGGAAGCCGTAGTTGGCGAACGCGCACATCTTCTCCCAGATCCGCTCCCCCACCTCGGGCCCGGTGACCGGCGTACCGGGTGGGCTGGTGCCGATGCCGTGGAGGTCACGCATGCCCGCGAAGAACCTCTCCCGCAGCCGCGCCATCCGCTCGGGTGAGCGCTTGGCCCCCATCGCCCGGCGGAGCTGGTCCGCCTCCGCCCCGGTGAACCCGGCGATCTCGGTGGCGATCTGCATGAGCTGCTCCTGGAACAGCGGGATCCCCAGCGTCCGCCCCAGGGCCGCCTCGAGCGCGGGGTGGTCGAACACCACCTCCTCCCGCCCGTTGCGTCTACGGATGTAGGGGTGCACGGAGCCGCCCTGGATGGGGCCGGGGCGGATGAGCGCCACCTCCACCACGAGGTCGTAGAACGTCCGCGGCCGGAGTCTGGGCAGCGTGGCCATCTGCGCCCGCGACTCCACCTGGAACACCCCCACGGAATCACCCCGGCACAGCATCTCGTAGACCTCGGGATCGGAGAGGTCCAGTCGGGCCAGGTCCACCTCGAGGTCCTTGTGCTCGGCCGCGAGGTCGATGGCGTGGTGTAGCGCCGTGAGCATCCCCAGCCCCAGCATGTCGAACTTGACCAGACCGACCGCCGCGCAGTCGTCCTTGTCCCACTGCAGGACGGTCCGCCCGGCCATTCGTGCCCACTCGACGGGCACCACGTCGGCCACCGGCCGGTCGCAGATCACCATGCCGCCGGAGTGGATGCCGAGGTGCCGGGGCAGTCCGACGAGTCTGCGGGCCAGCGCCAGCACGTCGGCCGGGACGGTGTGCTCGGTGGCCTCCCGATCGTGGTTCTTCAGCCCCGACCACCGGTCGATGCTCTTGGACCACGCGTCCTGCTGCCCGGTGGAGTAGCCGAGTGCCCGGGCCACGTCCCGCACGGCGGACCGCCCCCGGTAGGTGATGACATTGGCCACCTGCGCGGCGTGGTCCCGCCCGTAGCGGGAGTAGACGTACTGGATGGCCTCCTCCCGGCGACCTGACTCGATGTCCACGTCGATATCGGGCGGACCGTCCCGCTCCGGGGACAGGAATCGCTCGAACAACAGGTGCGCGCCCACCGGGTCGACGTTGGTGATGCCGAGGGAGTAGCAGACCGCCGAGTTGGCGGCCGAACCCCTGCCCTGGCAGAGGATCCCCTCCCTACGACAGAACTCGACGATGTCGTGGACGACCAGGAAGTAGCCGGGGAACCCCAGCTCGGCGATCACCCCCAGCTCGCGGTCGATCTGGGCGTAGGCCTCCGGTGCCGACCCACGCCTCCCGTAGCGCCGTTCGGCCCCCGCATAGGTGAGTTCGGCGAGCCGGGTGTCCTCGGTGTGGCCCTCGGGAACGTCGAACGGCGGTAGCTCGGGGGCGATGAGCCTGAGGTCGAACGCACACTCGCGGCCCAGTCTCGCCGCGCCGGTGACGGCGTCCGGCCAGCGGTCGAACAGCTCTGCCATCTCCTCCCCCGGGCGCAGGTACGCCCCGCCGGCCGCGGGCAGGTGCGCGGCATGGGTCTCCAAGGCGCTGCGGGCTCCGAGCGCCGCCATGACCGAGGCCAGACGGGCGTCCTCCGGACCCGCACAGTGCGCGGCGGTGGTGGCCACGACGGGCAGACCCGCCGCGGCGGCGAGCGTGGCCAGCGCGTCACACCGCTCGGTGTCCTCGGGCACGCCGTGGTAGGTCAACTCGACGACCACCCGGTCCCTGCCGAACAGCTCGACGAGCTCGGTCAGCGCCGCGCCCGCGGCTGCGGTGTCGAAGTCGGACGCGCCCGCGCCGCCCCGCTCGAGGGCCCGCCGCACCCGTCCCCGGCGGCAGCCGGTGAGCACGTACCAGTGGCCGCCGGCGGCCTCGGCGAGTTCGGCGGTCTCGTACCGCGGCTCGCCCTTGGCCCCGCCCCTCAGGTGGGCGCGGGCGATCGCACGCGAGAGTCTGCGGTAGCCCTCCCCTCCGCGGGCCAACACGAGCAGGTGTTCACCCCCGGGCAGAGAGAGTTCGGCACCGAAGACGGTCGCGAGACCCAGCTCGGAGGCCGCCTCGGCGAAGCGGACGACTCCGTACAACCCGTCGTGGTCGGTGATCGCCAGCGCGGTCAGTCCCAGCTCCGCTGCCGCCTCCGCCATCGCCTCGGGCGAGGAGGCGCCGTCCAGGAAGCTGAAGGCGGAATGGGCGTGGAGCTCGGCGTAGGGCACGCTCCCCTGTGTGCGGGGCCGCTGCGGAGGGGTGTACTCCCCCCGTCGACGGGACCAGGCGGGGGCATCGCTGCCGTCGCCGGGGTGCGGGTTCTGGGGCCCACGCGGGTCCGGACGCCCGGACAGTACCCGCTCGAGCTCGGTCCAGGTCTTGGGGCCGTGGTACCAGTTCACCGGGCCTCACCCACCGGTGTCCGGTGCGTGGGCTCAGAGCTCGGTGAACGACTCCACGACCCACGCCGAGGCGTCGCCGGGCGGCTTGCGGCAACTCTGGGACCGCGGGGGGAGCGGGCGGGTGCCCGCCTCGACGCGCCAGGCGCGCCCGTCGGTGTGACGGACCACGGCCACGCGCGGGGAATCGGGGTCGAGGGTGACGACGAGGTCGTCCACCCCCGCCTCCACGCCGGAGTTCCGCACGGCGACCTCCGCCACCTGCCCGGCCGGTGGCCAGGTACTGCGGCCCCGCAGGTTCTCGGTGACGACCCGACCGTCCAGCACCGCCTCGACGATCCCGGCCGCGTGGGCCACCTCCGCGGGCCCGTAGGTGTAACCGGTGCCGGGGAGCAACAGGACCGGGGCGAAGCGGTGCCCTCCGGTGTGGGAGCACTCCCACACCGCGGCATCGGGATCGAGCGCGGACAGGCGCCCGCCCACCAGTGCCTCCAGCGCGGCCGCGACCGGGCGCCCCCGCACGGCGCAGCACTGGTCTCGCTTGGCGTGGGTGCACACGAGTGGGACAGGTGCCGCGACCTCGCGGGTCCCGGCCACGTGCCCGTCGGGAGACAGGTCCAGCCCGAGCAGTTCCTCGGGCCCGTCGACACGGCCGGTGCGGATGCTCCGCCGACCGGGACGGGTGTCACAGAGATAGAAGCGGTGCCGGTCGAGGCGCTGGCCCTCGCGGCCGGGCCGTCGGATGAAGAGCATGCGCGATCCACAGGCCGCGACGTGCTCCTTGAGACGTCGGGACAGGTCCTCGCCCAGCGCCTCACCGTCGAAGATGTCACGCCCCCACCGTCCGGGGACCTCCAGCAGCACCCACGACTCCTCGTGGGCGGCGGTGCCGGCCGGCGGCTCGTCAGCCGACTGCAAGGAGCACCAGTCCGGTTGTGTGGCGGAATCGGTATCTGACACGACCCCATGGTGCCCCATCCCGCGGGGAGGCGTAACTGTAGCCACCTTGTGGGACAAAAGTGACCAGAGGGACCTAGGCTGGAGGTATGCGTACCCGTCACCGCCGCCTCGCCGCGGCCGCCGCCCTCACCGCCGTCGTGTCCCTGGGTCTGGCGGGGTGTGGAGCCGACACCTCGACCGACACCCCCACCACGAGCCAGACGACCACGGCGGGATCCTCCCCGGCCGCGCTGGCCCGAGCCCTGGCACCGGACGAGACCGAGACCTCCGATCCCTCTGCCAGACCCGCGGACTCCGCTCCGAAGAGCGAGGACCCCGGCGATGCCGCCGAGCGCGCCCAGCTCGTCGTGACCGAGATCCGCGTGGGCGACTACCAGGGCAAGGACCGCGTGGTCTTCGAACTCGAGGGCCAGGGCGTCCCGGGATACTCCGTGGACTACGTTGACGCCCCCGCCCAGCAGGGCAGCGGCTTCCCCGTGGAGGTGCCCGGGGACTCGTTCCTCCAGGTGATGATCCGCGACCAGGTCCTGCCCACCATGACCTCCATGACGGAGGTCCCCGTGGGCACCGTCTCGAGCGACGAGGCGACCGGGGTGGCCGGGGTGGCCTTCGCGGGTCAGTTCGAGGGCCAGGCGCAATCCGTCATCGGCCTCGAGGGCACGGACCGCGCCTTCTCGGCCTTCCTCCTCCAGAACCCGACCCGCCTGGTGGTCGACATCGAGCGCTGAGCACGCCCGGCGAGCGACGGGGGCCGCGAACACGTTCATCCGTGGACGGTTCATTCGTATACCCCCTCGACGGTCCAACTCCCCGGTTCGTCCCCGACCAGGCAGCACAGCAGCAACGCGGCCGCCCGCTCGGGGACGACCTGTATCCGGGCCCTCGACCGGCGGGGCTCACCACCGGGACCCGGCTCCCACCAGGCCTCGTCGATCGGCCACGGCCGCGACCAGCCGAGCAACGCGCATCGACGGCCCGTCATCTCGACCGACTCGGGCCGCCCGGTGAGCAGGCCGCGCGGACCGACCCCGACCGGCGCCCCCGCCGCGGTGCGCAGCAGGACACCCCCGGCGAGGGGAACCCGTGCCACGACCCCTGACCCGGGGTCACGACTCTCACGGATCTCCAGCCGGTAGCCCGACCCCGGCCACACCACCGATGGCGACGGTGCCGGCAGAGCCCCCGGCCACGGCCCCTCCGTGACGGGGTCGGCCTGGGCGTCCCCGTACGGCAGGGACCGCACGCGATCGCCCGGACCTCGGCCGCCGACCTCCACGGGGACGCGGACCGACTCCGGTCCGAGCAGCCCCTGCACCCGCACGAGTGCGCGGTGCACACGCGCCTCCGCCAACCCCGCCTCGCCCCACAACCCCTCCTGGACGCGGCCGGCGGGCACCACCTCCACCGGCTCCAGGACGAGAGCGGTGACCGCCCCTCCGACACCACCGGCGATCGCGGTACCGGTGAGCCAGCCCTCCAACTGCCAGCGAAGCCGGTCAGCGGTGCCCTCCGGGGTGAGCGGAGCGGAACACCGCCACACCCGGTTGACCTCCACGCCCCCCTCGACCCGCGCGGTGATGGACAGACGCAGGCACGCGACCCCGGCCGCGGCGAGTACGGCGTGCAGCTCCCCCGCGAGCCGTCGCCCGAGGAACGCCGCCTCGTCGACTCGTTCCAGGGGCGGATCGCACCGGTGCTCGACCGTCGACCCCGTGGGCACCGCGGACACCGACGGGGGCCGCCACGGCACGGCACGGGCGATGCGGTGCGCCACCGCGCCCGCCTCGCCGAAGCGTGTGGCCACGTCCCGCAGCGGGAGCGCGGCGAAGTCCCCGAGCGTCCGGACACCGAGCCGATGCAACAGCCCGACCAGCTCTGCCAGCTCATCCGGATCACCCAGCGCGGGCTCCACCACGAGCGCGTCCACGGGTAGCCCGGCGAGGTAGTCGGCGTCCCCGCCCGGTTCCAGCAGCGCCGACCCGCGCGCGCCGAGCACGGCCGTGGGCAGCTCGTCCGCCAACCCCACCTGGCACTCCGTCCCGGCCGTCGCCACCGCGTCCACGACCCGGGTGACGACCTCCTCTACACCGCCGTGAAACCGCAGCGCCCCGGTCGCGGAGAACACGAACAGACCCGGCCGGAGCACCTCGATGCCCGGCACCACTGCGTCCAGTGCCTGCACCACGGGTTCGAACCACACGGCGTCCCGCGCCGGATCCGCCGCCACCACGACGAGCTCCGGGCACCGGAACTGCGCCTCACGCCGGCGCAGCCCACGCCGAACCCCGACCGCGCGCGCGACGGCGTTGCATGCGAGCACCCCGCGGGGGCCCACCACCGCGAGCGGCAGATGCAGGCCATGTCCCTCCGCCCGGGCCGCCGCGACCGCCGGCCAGTCCGGGCACCACACCGCCATGACCCGCGCGCTCATCCCGCCGCCACCCATTCCGCCGTACGGGACGGGGCCGCCCGACCGGAACACCGCACCACGGTGGACACCGAGGCCAGCCTGCCCGCGCCCGCACCCAGGCCGCTGTAGCGGCAGTGCCGCCCCGCCAGCGTCAACTCCGCGCCGGGCCAGCCCGGGCCCACGAGCAGCACCGCCCCCGCGGCTCGCACCCGACCGGCGAGCACGCGGGCCCGGGACGGGGCGACCGCCGCGACGCCTGGCCCCAGCAGGACCAGGTCCAGGCCGTCGAGCAGCACCGACACCACCGCGGCCGGGTCCGGGCCGGGGTCCGGGACCAGCGCCAGACAGTCCAGTCGGCCGCCCTGTTCCGCCACCGCGGCCACCCCGAGTTCCGGCCAGCCCACGACCGCGCACCGCGCCCCGGAGGCGGTGGCCGCAGCGAGCAGGCCCACCCGGAGAGTGGCGCTGCCGGAGACCGCGGTGACGCGGCCCGCCGGCAGCACCCCGCCCGGCAACAGGGGTGCCACGGAACCCGGCGCAGCCACGCCGGGAACCGACGCGCCGGACGCCTCCGCATCCGAAGACACCGCGGCGGGCACGTCCGGGGCCGGATCAAAGGGCGCGACCGCAGTCGCAGACCCTTCCGCACGTACGGTCACGGGTGCCCCCGAGCGCGCGGCCGCGGGCGGGCCCCCACCCGGCATCGCAGCCAGGCGACGACGCAATTCCGCGACACGATCCGCCGTGCCGAGGTCAGACAGATCAACAGCAGAAGTGCCCATTACCATCATCAGAACCTCCCGTCCCGGACGACGCGCCGCCAACCTCGTCAATCGAACTATTTTTCGACTACGAGCACAGTGAACACCATCGGTACGACACGGCGCAAGAACACCTGTTCGACATAGCCGAGCGAGGTTCTGGCGTCGGACTGGTCGGATACGCTGTGTCCACCATCGAGAGGAGAACCATGGCCGGGCTGCGTTTCCGACTCCGCCAGATCAGCCGACGCTTCTGGTTCCTCCCCGCCGTCATGACCCTCGCCGCACTGGCTCTCGCTCAGCTCGGGACATGGTTGTCCACCAATCCGGGAACGAACGACGGCGCGCCCACCTGGCTCTACGGCGGAGGAGTGGATGGTTCCCGGAGCATCCTCGCCGCCGTGGCGAGCAGCTCGATCGGAGTCGGCGGCACAGTGTTCTCCATCACCATCGCCGCCCTCTCCTATGCCGCCGGCACCATGGGTCCGCGCCTGCTCCAGAACTTCACCGAGGACCGCGGCAACCAGGTCACGTTAGGTGTGTTCATCTCCACCTTCGCCTTCAGCCTCTACAGCCTGCGCACGGTCACCGGCGGCGACGAGGGAGACCCGTTCGTCCCCCACTACAACGTCACCCTGGCGCTCATCCTGGCGCTCTGCTGCATCGCTGCTCTCGTGTTCTTCCTCGGCCATGTCACCAGCTCGATCAACACCACCCGTGTGGTCAACCTCCTCGCGGCAGACCTCCGGTCCTCCCTGCTCACCGCCACCGAGCAGACGGACCCGGAACAGGACGTCCTACCGCCGCCGGGCGCGGAGTTCTGGGCGAGAGCGGAGACACTATCCGCGAAGAAGGGCGGGTATCTGCAGCTGGTGGACCACGAGGGGCTGGTCGATCTCGCCGTCGAGACCGGGACGGTGATCCGACTTCTGGTCCGACCGGGGGACTACCTCTACCCCAACTCCCCCATCGCCGAGGGCGTGCCCACCCTGCCCGACGGCATCTACTCCCGGCTCACGGTCGGCACCTCCAGGACCCGCGAGCAGGACGTCGAGCACGCCGTCCGTCTGCTCGCCGAGGTGGGCACCCGTGCGCTGAGCCCAAGCACCAACGACCCGTTCACGGCGATCGACGTCATCGACCGCTTCGGCGACGCCCTGTGCACCCTCGAGGACCGGGAGTGGCCGACCGGGGTGCACTCGAGTGACGGCGAGGTCCGCCTCGTCGCGGCCACCTCGGACTTCGGGGGACTCGTCGACACGATGTTCGATCAGATGCGGCAGTTCGGTGCGGGTGCTCCGGCAGTCAGCATTCGGATGCTCGAAGTCTTCGCCGTCGCGGCGCGGGTTCTCGACGACCCCGGCCGGCGGGCGGTCGTCACCCGCCACGCCACGAAACTCCGCGACGACGCCCTCGGGGCAACCCGTAACGCCGACGACCGGGTCGCCATCGAGCGTCGTCACCGCGCCGTGCTCGAGGCCGCCGGATAGAGCGGGCGGCCCGGGGGTGGGGGGTGAGAGCCCGGCGGGAGAGACCGACGTTCACCCGGTGTCGCCCCGGCGGTCACCCCGCGCACCTACCCTGGCGGGCATGAAGGCCTCCATCGGGAACCGCATCGTGCTCATCGGCGCCGGGGACGTGGGCATCGCCTACGGTTACGCGCTCGTCAACCAGGGCCTGGCCGACCACCTATCCATCATCGACATCGACCACGACAAACTGGTCGGCGAGGTCATGGACCTCAACCACGGCGTCGTCTGGGCGCCCTCCCCCACCCTCGTCACGGAGGGCACCTACGAGGACTGCGCGGACGCCACGATGGTGGTGATCTGCGCCGGCGCCGCCCAGCGACCCGGTGAGTCGCGGCTCGACCTGGTCGGCAGGAACATGGCGATCTTCGAGGGGATCGTCGGCGACGTCATGGCAACCGGCTTCGACGGCATCCTGCTCGTGGCCACCAACCCCGTCGACATCCTCGCCCAGGCCTCGTGGCGCTACTCCGGCCTGCCCTCCGCGCAGGTCATCGGCTCCGGAACGATCCTCGATTCCGCGCGTTTCCGGTTCATGCTGGGCGAGTACTACGACGTCGCCCCGATGAGCGTGCACGCCTCGATCATCGGCGAGCACGGCGACACCGAACTACCGGTCTTCTCGTCGGCCAACGTCTCTGGGGTGCCACTGCGTCGGGATCTCGACGGGGACCCGGCCACGCGGGAACGGCTGGCCCAGATCTTCACGGAGACCAGGGACGCCGCCTACCGGATCATCGACTCCAAGGGGTCCACCAGCTACGGCATCGGCATGGGGCTCGCCCGCATCACGCGCGCCGTCCTGCGCAACGAACAGGTGTCGCTACCGGTCTCCACGTTGCTGCGGGGCGAGTACGGCCAGGACGGGATCTTCATCGGCGTCCCCGCGGTGATCGGCCGGACCGGCGTACAGCGCGTGGTGGAGCTGGAACTCGACGCCACCGAGACCGAACAGTTCGCCCGCAGCGCGTCTGCGCTGCGGGCGGTGTCGGAGCAGTTCGAGATACTGCGCTGAGTCAGGGGGTCGCGGGGGGATCGCTGGCCGGGAACGACTCGTCGCCCCACTCGTCGGCGACCGCGTCGTCGTGGTCATACCGGGCCTTGTCCGCGGGCTCCTCGGAATGCTGGCCGATGCGGTCAGGGTTCTGCGGACTCGTCATGATTCATCCTCCTGCCGCCGTACGGGGCGTGCGGCGATACTCAGATTACCGGAGACCACCGACCCCGGGCGCGACGGAGAGAACACCATCGCGGTCACTACGGGAACAGGAAAGAGCGCCATGCACAGCACCGACTACACCGACACACTGATCCTGCCCGCACCCGACACCAGGGCCGAGACGGCCACGGCACCGCCGGCCGGGAAACGCTCGATCGCCGAGTTGCAGTACGAGAGGCTCTCGGGTGCGGACTACACCTGGACGAGCGACGACCTGCTCTTCGACGTCCACTGCGCTCGCAAGGGCATCGGGGAGGCCGACCGCGCGGCCGAACGCGAGCAGTTCTTCTCCAAGGGCCAACCCTGCCTGCGCACCTCCCCGTTGACCAAGACGTACGGCTGGGCGATGCACTTCGACTCCGGCGGGAGGATCGCGCTGCTGCCCATGGGCTCGGACCGTCTGGCCGAACTGCAGACCGACCCGTCCGTGACGATCAGAACCGCCATGAAGAGTTCCCGCTAGCCCGGCTCGACGTCCGGCAGGGAGCGCAGCCACTCAAGCACCGGGCCGGAGATGACCCCGGCGAACTCCTCGTACCCCGCCGGACCGGGGTGCGCCCCGTCGCCGGCGGTGACCTCGCGCATCCACGCCCCGCCGGGCCGCAGGGAATCGAAGGTCGGCACGAACGGCACCCCGGCCTCGGCGCACACCGCGGCCATGGCCGCGGCACGGGCGGCGATCCGCTCGTTGACCTGCTCCCACATGACCGGTGGCGGCCCCACCACCAGGAACCGCCCCTCGGGAGCACGGGCGATCATCCCCCGCAGCGCCGAGACCGTGCCCGCCTCCTCGACGCGAAGGGCACCCTCGTGCTCCATCACGTCGTTGACGCCGAACTCTGCGATCACCGCCGTGGTCGGGAACGCGGCCCGTCGGCGGTCGACCTCGTCCCAACGGGCCAGGATCATCTCGGAGGTGTCCCCGCCGATCCCCGCGACGGTGGTGTGGAGGCTCAGGCCCACCCCGGCGCCCTCCTCGACCAGGTGCGCGGTCCATCCACGTCCGGTCTCGTCGCCGTACCCGGCCACGAAGGAGTCACCGATGATGCAGACGGGGAGGTCGCGCGGTTCGCTCACTACGCCACGGTAGCTGGCCGGCGAAAACGCCAAGAGTGTTCCGCACACCCCACTCCCGGGCGATGTGTGTGGAACGCTCTTCCGACGAACAGGCGCGCCGGGTGGGGGGGCGTCGCCCGTCAGTCCAGGTGTCGGGACTGCGCCCAGCGGGTGAGCGCGTGCCGGTTGGACTGCTGGGTCTTGCGCAGCACGTTGGAGGCGTGCGTCTCCACGGTCTTGACCGAGATGAACAGCTTCTCGGCGATCTCCTTGTAGGTGTACCCGCGTGCCAACAACCGCAGCACCTCCTTCTCCCGCGGAGTGAGGGAGTCGACCTCGGGGTCGTGGACGGGCTCACCCCGCTCCTCCGGCCCGGGAGCGGCGCGGGCGAACGCGTCCAGGACGAACCCGGCCAGGCGCGGGGAGAACACAGCGTCCCCGTCGGCCACGCGGCGCACGGCGTCGGCGAGCTCCCCACCGGAGATGGTCTTGGTGACGTATCCGCGCGCCCCGCCTCGGATCACGGCGATCACGTCCTCCGCGGCGTCGGAGACACTCAGGGCGAGGAAGGTGGACACGCGCGCGTCGGACCCGTCGGACGCACCAGATGCACCGGTCGTGCCGGACGCGTCGGAGGCGCCGCTCGGGTCGGCCCCGAGCACCGCGCGTAGCACGGCCACCCCGCCACCGTCGGGCATGTGCACGTCGAGCAGCACCACGTCTGGCCGCACCCGACCGATGCCGGCGACGGCCTCGGCCACCGACCCCGCCTCGCCCACCACCTCGATGCCGGCCTGGCCGGCGAGTTCGGCCCGGACACCGCTGCGGAACACCGCGTGGTCGTCGACGAGGAACACCCGGCACACCCTGACGCCACCCACCGGCTCGTCCGTCATTCGCCCTCCAGCGGCATCTCGATCCCGATCTCGGTTCCGCGACCGAGCGTACTGCGCACCGTCACACTGCCGCCCCTGCTCTCGACACGGTGCCGGATGGACTGGGACAACCCGTGTCGATCATCACCCACGTCGTCGGGGTCGAAGCCGCAGCCGCGATCCCGGACGAAGGCGCTGAGCACCTGACCGTCGTTCTCCACGAACACGTCAGCGGTGTCGACGCCGGCGTGCTTGGCCACGTTGACCAGGGCCTCGCGGACGGCGCCCAGCACCGCCTCCTCGGCGTCGCCCGCCGGGCCGTCCCCGCCCACCACCACCTGGTCCACACGCAGACCGTAGGCGTCCTCGACGTCCCCGACGATCACCTCGACGGCCCCGGCGATGGTGGCCGCACCCGAGGACATGCGCGACCCGGCCCCGAAGAGCCACTGCCGCAGCTCGCGCTCCTGCCGACGGGCCAGCCGCGACACCTGGGCGGGGTCGTCGGATCGCTTCTGGATCAACGCGAGCGTCTGCAACACGGAGTCGTGGAGGTGGGAGGCGATGTCGCTGCGCTCGGCCTCACGGATGCGGGCCGCACGTTCCTCCTCGAGGGACCGCCACAGCCGCAGCCCCACGGGGACGCTGAGCAGCACCACTCCGACCAGGGTCGCCAGCACCGCCAGGAAGGACGACCGCAGGGCGGCCAACTCGACCTGCCCCAGTACGACGACGGCGAGACCGACGACGACGAGGGTGGCACCGGTGGTGACCCTGGCCCAGTCGAAGACGGACCGGGGAGCCACCCGCCCCCCGCCGTCGTACTGCTGCCAGACCAGCCCGGCCCCCAGCGCCACGATGAGGACGGGCACGATCACGTGCAGCCCCGTCGCGGTGGTCACCATGAACGACAGCACCGACCCCACCATCGCCACGACCGCGAGGGCCATGCCACGCCGCCGCTCCCGCGCGTCCGCGGAGGCGGTCCCCTCCTGCGCCCGCGCCGACGGGGTCAGAGCCCACAGGGCGGAATAGAACAGCACACCCGCGCCGGACAGTGTGGCGAGCAGCACCATCGCCAGGCGCACATGGGTGACCCGCACCCCCAGGTGGGCCGCGAGCCCCGCGCACACGCCGGCGACGACGGACCCGTCGGAGATCCTGGTCAGCGGCGGATACCACCGGAAGCCGGCAGGCTGCACGGCGGTCATGGGCCGCCGTGGAGCGACCGGCGGTCGCGGCGCGGGTGCCGATACCTGATCGGTCGCGTTCTCACTCATACCCGCAATGGTCACAGATCACGACCCCGAGAGGTATCGGGGATCTCCCCCGGTTCGTCCGTCCCGGGAGGGGGCCCGCCCACCGCACGGATGTCGTAGGCCACGCTCGCCGGAGTGATCCCGAGTTCCTTCAGCCCGGCCACCAGGTCACGTGAGATGGCGTCCTTGACCGCCCGCGCCCCGTGACTGCCGACGACGAAGCGGACGGTCACGAGGATCCAGTCCTCCTGGAGGGAGACGAAGACCTGCGGTCCGAACTCGCGGACGTCGACCGCGTAGACGCGGCTCATCCGCTGCATACTCGCCATCGCCTCGTCGCTGAGTCGGCGCGTGTGCCGCTCGGCGCACGCGGAGAACATCTCGTCCACAGCGCGCAGATCGACGTCGAAGGGGAGGTTGACCGAGATCTCCTCCCAGAGGAAGGGGAAGCCGCGGGAGTAGTTGAAGACGGCCTCGTCGAAGATCACGCCGTTGGACACGGTCACCACCCGCCCGGTGAACTGGCGGCTCGGTACCCAGTTCCCGGTCTCCGATCCGGTCATGGACGACGGGGCCCCCATCTCCATGACGGTCGTCCGCAGGAAGCCGAGTGACATCACGTCGCCACGCACCTCCCCGACGGCGATCCGGTCACCGACGGCGAAGACCCTGCCCCGGAGGATGACGAAGTACCCCGCGAGACTCGCGATGACCTTCTGCAGGGCGAAGGCCAGCCCCGCGGTGACGAGCCCGATCCCCACGGTCAGGTCGGTCCCCGGCGTCACCCAGATAGAGAAGAGACCCAGCACGGCCACGACCGCGGTGAGGAGCTGGAGACCCTGTTTGGTCCAGAATCTGGATGCGGATCCCGCGGGGCCGGTGACCGTCCGCATGATCGTGCGCGACGCGGAGTTGAACAGCGACAGCACCACCAGCAGCGCCACGCTGAGGAGCACTTTGAGGACGGTGCGTCCGCTGACGCCGACCATCGTCACACCGAAGAACCGCAGAGGGTCGTCCGAGCTCAGGAATCCCACGACGGTGTCGACCATGCCGCCATCATCCCCGCCGGGTGCTCTCAGGGTCGAATATCAGGGTCGGCCCCCGATGTGGAAACACGGCCGGCCCACCACGATGGAGTCATGTCCAGCACCAGCACCCACGACGTCCCATCAGAGCTCCGCTCCCTGTGGCGGACCCGACCCGTCCGGACCCCGGACGACGCCAAGATCGCCGGCGTCTGTGGCGGATTCGGCCGTCGCTACGGGGTGGACCCCGTCCTCTTCCGCATCGCCTTCGTCATCGCCGCCCTCTGGGGCGGGGCCGGGGTGTTCCTGTACGCACTGATGTGGCTGCTCCTGCGCTCCGCCGGAGACGAGGTCTCCAAGGGGGAGGCGCTGATCGGGAAGGGCCGGGCATCCGGTTCCCGGATCACGGCCGCGGTCCTCGTCGTCGTCGTCCTCCTCAGCGCACCCACCTTCGGCGGTTCCGGGGAGAGCCTCGTGGTGGGGGCCGGGTTCCTCATGGGCGTCGCCATGCTCGCCGGCTGGTACGGACTCCACCGCCGCACCCCCGTGCCACCCACCGGGTGGTCCGAGGTGTCGGCCGTGCGACCGCGGTCGACGCGCGCCGGCACCAGCCGTGCCGCCGGGGCGTCGCAGGAACCGGGCTCCGGGCCCGACGCCCCCTACGGCCCGCCGGTCCCGCCCTCGTGGGACCCCCTCGGCGCCGCGCCGTTCGCCTGGGACCTGCCCGACCCCGGGACCACGCCCCCGCCCGCACCCGTGCCGACCCGTCCCCGGTCCCGGCTGACCAAGGTCACCCTCGGCCTGGCGCTCATCGCGGTGGCGGTGGCCGTGGGACTGGCCACCCTGGGCGGGGTGGTCTGGCTCGACGCCACGAGGATCGCCGCGATCGCGCTCGCCGTGGTGGCCGGTGGCCTGCTCGTCGGCGCCGTCACCCGCCGGGGACACGGACTGCTGGTCGTCGCCGGCCCCCTCGCCGGCTTCGTCCTGCTCGCCTCCCTGGTCCAGGTGCCCGACGGCGGCTGGGAGGGCACCGGGGAACAGCTGATCGAGATCACCGACCCCGCTCAGTTGGACGCCCCGATCAACCACCGGATCGGCAGCATCACCGTGGACATGCGGGAGCTGGAGTTGGACCGCGACCGCAGCTACAGCATCGCCAACAACGTCGGTGAGGTGCAGGTGCTGCTGCCCGACGGGGTCGCCGTGACCACGAACTGCACCACCGACCTCGGGAGCACGGACTGCCCGACCGGCCTGTCCGGCGATGCCTCCGGCCCCGTCCTGACCCTCAGCGTGTACACCGGCGTCGGCAGCATCGTGGTGACGCCGTGAACGCCCGGCCCGACGACGATCAGACCGACCCCACCGAACCGCAACCCACCGGGAGCACCGAGATGACCGGCCACGACCTGCACTCCGACACCACCACCCGCCCCGACCAGCCGCTCCACGACCCGCTCCCCTACGGCACCGGCTTCACCGACCCGCAGGGGTTCGGGTACGGCGTCGCCCCCGCGTACGCGGCCCCCACCGGGTACGGCGCCTCCCCCGGGTACGGGGTCGCCTACGAGCCCGAGCCCGCGACGGACGCGGTGGCGCGGCGCGAGGGCTCCGGATCGCCGGTGCTCGCCGTGGCCGGGCTGCTCTCGCTGGGGGTCGCCGTGTGGGCGACCCTGGGCGCACCGGTGATCACGACGACCGTGGTGATCACCGCGTCACTGGTACTGCTGGTCCTGGTCGGTCTGGCGATGGTCATCCGCCGCTGACCCCGTCGAAGCCGGGGGCAGATCCGTCAGAGCCGGGCCCGACTCACTCCCACTCGATGGTGCCCGGCGGCTTGCTGGTCACGTCCAGCACGACCCGGTTGACGTCCGGGACCTCGTTGGTGATCCGGTTGGAGATCAGCGCGAGCGTCTCGTACGGCACGCGCGTCCAGTCCGCGGTCATGGCGTCCTCGGAGCTCACCGGTCGCAGCACGATCGGGTGGCCGTAGGTGCGACCGTCGCCCTGGACGCCCACGGAGCGCACGTCGGCCAGCAGCACGACCGGGCACTGCCACACCGAGGCGTCGAGCCCGGCGGCGGTCATCTCCTCGCGCGCGATCGCGTCCGCCGCGCGCAGGGTCTCGAGCCGGTCCTTGTCGACCGCTCCGACGATCCTGATGGCCAGGCCCGGCCCGGGGAAGGGGTGCCGGCCGACGATCGCCTCCGGCAGCCCGAGTTCCCGACCCACGGCGCGGACCTCGTCCTTGAACAGCAGGCGCAGCGGCTCCACGAGGGAGAACTCGATGTCGTCCGGCAGGCCGCCCACGTTGTGGTGGCTCTTGATGTTGGCCGTCCCCGCACCCCCGCCGGACTCGACGACGTCCGGGTAGAGGGTCCCCTGGACGAGGAAATCCACCGAGGCGTCCACGCCGTCCCCGGACTCCTGGAGTTCGAGGGCCTGCGTCACAGCCCGCTCGAACGACCGGATGAACTCGCGACCGATGATCTTCCGCTTGGTCTCGGGGTCGCTGACACCGGCGAGGTGGCCGAGGTAGATCTCCGAATCGTCGAGCGTGATGAGGCGGGCTCCGGTGGCGGCCACGAAGTCGTTCTCCACCTGCTCCCGCTCCCCCGCGCGCAGCAGCCCGTGGTCGACGAACACGCAGGTGAGCCGGTCACCGATCGCCCGCTGGACCAGCGCGGCCGCCACGGCGGAGTCCACGCCGCCGGACAGACCGCAGATCGCGCGGCCCTCGCCGATCTGGTCGCGGACGGCCTCCACGAGCTGCTCCGCGATGTTGGACGCGGTCCACGTCGGTTGCAGGCCCGCGATCTCGGTGAGGAAGCGGGTGAGCACCTGCTGCCCGTGGGGCGAGTGCAGGACCTCGGGGTGGTACTGGACGCCGGCCATCCGTCGATCGACGCACTCGAACGCCGCGACCGGGGCGCCGGCGGACGAGGCGGTCACGGTGAATCCCTCGGGCGCCGACGTGACCGCGTCGCCGTGACTCATCCACACCGGGTGGGTCGCGGGAAGTCCTGCGTGCAGCACCCCACCGGACACGCCCACCTCGGTGCGCCCGTACTCGCGGTTGCCGGTGTGCGCGACCTCGCCCCCCAGCGCACCCGCCATGGACTGGAAGCCGTAACAGATGCCGAAGACCGGCAACCCGAGCTCGAGCACGGCCGGGTCGAGCGCAGGGGCACCGTCGGCGTAGACACTGGCCGGCCCCCCGGACAGGATCAGGGCGACCGGGTCCTTGTCCCGGATCTCCTCCACCGTCGCGGTGTGCGGGATCACCTCGGAGTAGATCCGCGCCTCGCGCACCCGTCGCGCGATGAGCTGCGCGTACTGGGCGCCGAAGTCCACGACGAGCACCGGCCGCGGCGGGGCGGGGGCTCCTGTCGTTCCGGCGGTGATCTGGGAGTCGGTCTGTGCGTTCTCGGCCACGGACCAGAGTCTAGGCCCCGTGGCCACTCCGCCGAACTCGGCCACTTTCGCCCCCGGGGTGTTCACAATGGAGCGCATCACGGCCGAGGCGTGTGGCCGACACCATCAATGGGGGGACACCGATGGAGAGGATGACCGGCTTCGACGCGAGCCTGCTGTACCTGGAGACCTCGCAACAGAAGCTCGTGGTGGGCGGGATCCTCGTCGTCGACGTCTCCGGACTGGAGTTCGAGTACTCCTTCGAGCGGCTCCGGACGGAGCTCGCACGGCGCGTCAAGGAGATCCCCGAGTTCCGCCGCAAGATCTACGACTCCCTTCTCAATCTCGGGCACCCCGCGTGGGTGGAGGAGTACGACCTCGACGTGACCGAGCACGTCCGTCGCGTCGAGGTGGACGCCCCGGGTGACGAGAACGCCGTGTTCGAGATGTGCGGGACCATCAGCAGTCGCCCGCTCGACCGGTCGAAGCCGCTCTGGGAGATGTGGGTGCTCGAGGGGTTGTCCGCGCCGGACACCGTGGCCGTCTTCTTCCGCGCCCACCACGCACTGCTCGACGGCACGAGCAGCGCCGCGATCCTGCGCAAGCTCAGTGCCGCGGGGCAGAAGCCCTCCTCCCGCGACCTGGACCTCGTGCGGATCCAGGCCGGTGGCGCCAACCCGATCCAATTGGTCACCGGTGGGCTGTGGGACTTCTACGTGCGACGCCCACTCACCATCGCGCGCCTGCTCCCCGAGGCCGCGATGCTACCGCTCCGACTGCGCAGGGCGACGGCGGAGAAGAAGGCCGGGCAGGAGGAGACCGTGGTGGAGAGGCCGGACCTCACCGAGGAGGCCGGCGACGTCCCGATCCCCAGGGCTGCGCCGTTCACCGCCCCGAGGACCCGGTTCAACGCGACGATCACCCCGCACCGGGCGGTCTGGGGCACCACGCTCGACATGTCGGAGATGAAGGAGGTCAAGACCGCCTTCGGGGTGACCGTCAACGACGTGTTCCTGTCCGTGGTGGGCGGCGGACTCCGTCGATACCTGCGATTCCACGACGATCTCCCCGAGAAGCCACTCATCGCCGTGGTCCCCGTCTCCACCCGGGGGACGACGGGCCCCAGGGCAACAACAGGGTGACCGTGTTGTTCGCCTCCCTGGGGACCGACATCCAGGATCCGCTCGAGCGTCTGCGGGCGGTGTCCGCGCGCACCCGACGGGGCAAGAAGCAGACGAAGAGCGGGATGCGCCCGGACTTCATCCAGGACCTGGCGAACCTGGCCCCGGCCGCGCCCCTGTCTCTGCTCATGCGCCTGTACGGCGACTTCAACCTCGCCGATCTGCACCCGGTCGTGCACAACCTCACCGTCTCCAACTTCCCCGGCCCCAGGAGAAAGCTGAACTTCCTCGGCGCGCGGGTCAAGCACATGTATCCGCTGGGTCCGCTGATGCACGGCTCCGGATTGTCCGTCACCGCCATGTCCCTGGGCGGCCAGCTGGACGTGGGGATCAACGCGTGCGAGCACCTCGTGCCCGACCCCGAACTGTTCGCCACCGGGCTGAGGGAATCGATGGACCGCCTGCTCGAACTGACCCGGGAGACGGCGGCCGGGGCCGAGGACACCGGGACGAACCAACCGGGGTCCACGACGACCGAGGAGGGGTGACCCGTGGAACGGATGAGCGGCCTCGACGCCAGCTTCCTGTACCTCGAGACCGACGAGCAGATGATGGTGATCAACGGGGTGGTCCACCTCGACGTCTCCACCATCTCCGAGGGGTACTCCTTCGAGCGACTCCGGTCCGGACTCGCCCGGCGGGTCAAGTCCGTCCCCCCGTTCCGGCGCAGGATCCATGACTCCGCCTCAACCTGGGACACCCGGCATGGGTGGAGGACTTCGACTTCGACATCACTCGTCACGTCCACCGGATCACGCTCGGTCCGGACGGCAGCGAGGACGACCTTCTGGCCACGTGCGGGGGGCTCGCCTCCACGCCGCTCGACCGCTCCCACCCGCTGTGGCAGGTGTGGATCATCGAGCGGGGTGATCCGGCAACTCCCGCCGTCACCGCGTTCTGCCGGGTCCACCACGCGCTCATCGACGGCATGCTCGGCGCCGAGATGCTCGCCACCCTCGCCGCCACTGACGCCTCCACGCCCACCCAGGATCCCGAACTCGTCCGTACCCACGTCGGCCGCGCCAACACCGTCCAGCTCATCGCCGGGGGCGCGCGGGACCTGATCGGCAGACCCCTGGCGTTCCTCCGCCTCCTGCCCGAGACGCTGTCCGTACCGATGGCGATGAAGCGGGCCCGGGGCCGGTCGGGCGGCGGCCCGTCCATGCCCGCCCCCTTCACGGCGCCGCGGACCCTGTTCAACCGCTCCCTCACCCCGCACCGCGCGGTGGCCACCGTGACACTCGACCTGGGGGCCGTCAAGCAGGTCACCGCGCGACTCGGCGGCACGGTCAACGACGTCCTGCTCACCGTGGTCGGCGGCGCGGTCCGGTCCTACCTCGAGGACCGGGGTGGCGCCCCCACTTCCTCGATGGTCGCGATCGTCCCCATGTCCACCCGCGCGGATCTGGCGACCGGCGGCGCGAACCAGGTCTCGGCGATGTTCGCCTCCCTCGCCACGGATCTGCCCGATCCGCTCGATCGCCACCACCGGATAGTCTCCGCGTCGGCGACCGCAAAGGAGCAGGCCGGGAGTATCCGGCCGACCCTGTTGGACAACTGGGGACGGATGAGCCCCCGCGGTCTCCTCGACGTGGGCATGCGGCTGTACGAGGCGCTCAGACTCGCCGACGTCCACCCGGTGATCTACAACCTGATCATCTCCAACGTGCCCGGACCCCGGAAGCCGCTCTACTTCCTCGGCGCACGGATCACCCACATGCACCCCTTCGGCCCGCTGCTACACGGTGCGGGGCTGTCGGTGACCGGTGTGTCGATCGACGGCCACATCGACCTGGGCGTGATCTCGTGCGAGCACCTCGTGCCCGACCCGGACGTGATCGCCCGTGGGATCGGGGCCGGGCTCGAGGAACTGCTCGAGCTCACGCGCGAGCGGGAGCACCCCCACTAGAGACCCCGACGATCGGCAGACGCAGCGCGCCGGGCGCCGCCTCCGGGACGATCGGCGACACGGGAGCCACCGGGGTCACGCGCTGGTAGGGCTCGCCCTGCGCGGGCCGGGGGTCCGCCTCGCCCTTGTTGGGCCACAGCGACATGGCCCGCTCGGCCTGCGCGGTGATGCTCAACGCGGGGTTCACACCGAGGTTCGCGGAGATCGCGGACCCGTCCACGATGTGCATCGTCGGGTAGTTCCACACCCGGTGGTAGGGGTCCACGACGCCGTTCTCGGGCGAGTCGGAGATCGCACATCCTCCCAGGAAGTGGGCGGTGAGCGGCATGTTCGCGATCTCGCCCCAGGTCCCGCCGGCCAGGCCGCCGATGTTCTCGGCGATCCGCCTGGTGGCCTCGTTTCCGGCGGGGATCCAGGTCGGATTGGGCTCGCCGTGGCCCTGCTTGCTGGTGACGTACCGGAATGGGCCGCGGCGCTTGACCGAGGTCTCCAGCGAGTTGTCGAGGTTCTGCATGACCAGGGCGATCACCGACCGCTGGCTCCACCGCCGCAGGTAGAACAGCTGCAGGAACATGCTCGGCTTGCGCCGGACCTCGTTGACCAGGGTGCGCCACCGCGGGAGCGGTCCGTCACCGTCCGTGAGCAGGGTCTGCAGGATCGCGATGGCGTTGGAGCCCTTGCCGTAGCGGACGGGCTCGATGTGGGTGTCGGACCGGGGATGGAAGGACGACGTGATGGCCACGCCCTCCGAGAAGTCCTGTTCCGGAAGGTAGTTGGGGCGCATCGCCCCGAGGATCGATTCGGAGTTGGTGCGGGTGAGCTTCCCGAGCGCGCCCGAGAGCCGGGGCAACGAGCCGTCGTCCTTGGCGTAGTGCAGCAGGTGCTGGGTACCCCAGGTGCCTGCCGCCATCACCACGTGCGAGGCGGTCACGGTGGTGACGCGCTTACCCCACCTGGTCCAGGCGCCGGTGCGCTCGAGCGTCACCTCCCACGTGCCGTCGGTCCGCTCGGTCACGCCGCTGACGGTCGTACGGTCGAGCACCCGGGCCCCTGCCCGCTCGGCCAGGCCGAGGTAGTTCTTGAGCAGGGTGTTCTTGGCCCCGTGCCGGCAGCCGGTCATGCACTCGCCGCACTCGATGCAGGCGGTCCGATCCGGGCCCGCGCCCCCGAAGTACGGGTCCCGGACGGTCTCGCCGGGCTTGCCCTCTCCCCCGGTCTTCTCCCCGAAGAACACCCCGACCGGCGTGTAGACGAAGGTGTCCTCGGCGCCCATGTCGCGGGCGACGGACTTCATGACCTCGTCGGAGTGGGTGTGGGTGGGGTTGGTGACCACTCCGAGCATGCGGCGTCCCTGGTCGTAGAACGGCGTGAGCTCGTCCTCCCAGTCGGTGATATGACCCCACTGCCGGTCCTTGAAGAACGGTGAGGTGGGCTTGTAGAGGGTGTTGGCGTAGTTGAGCGAGCCGCCGCCGACGCCCGCCCCGGCGAGGACCATGACGTCACGGAGCAGGTGCACGCGCTGGAGGCCGAACAGCTTCAGCTTGGGCGCCCAGACGTACCGGTTGAGCCGCCACGACGTCTTGGGGAAGTCCGAGTCCTCGAACCGGCGACCGGCCTCGACCACCGTGACGCGGTACCCCTTCTCCGACAGGCGCAGGGCCGTGACGCTACCGCCGAACCCGGACCCGATGACGAGGACATCCGTGTCGGGGCTCGAGGTGGAGGCGGTGGACGAGGCCGACGGCGTGGGTGACGTCATGGTGGGGCTCCCTGGTGGTCGAGGTGTAGGTCACAGTACCCGAGCACCAAGAACCTACCCGACAGTAGCTCCCGTTTTGTCCACCGCGTCAGGGGCGGACGGACAGGTCCACCTTCTGGAATCCCTTGACGTCCGAGTACCCGCACTTGGCCATCGCGCGACGGAGGCCACCCATGAGGTTCCGGGTTCCGTCCGGGACGCTCGTCGGCCCCTCCAGGACCTCTGCCAGGGGCGCCAGGGCCGTCTCGTCGTCGATCTCCGCCACGTGTCCACGGGGGACCTTGGGATGGGCGGACACGGCGTCCCAGTACACACCCCGCCCCGGGGACTCCAACGACCCGGCCAGCAACGGACCCAACACCACGGCGTCGGCGCCACACGCCACCGCACGGGCGATGTCACCCGAGGTGTAGATGTCGCCGTCGGCCAGTACGTGCACGTACCGGCCCCCCGTCTCGTCCAGGTAGTCGCGTCGCGCGGCCGCCGCGTCGGCGATCGCGGTGGCCATGTGGACCTCCATCCCGAGCACGGAACCCGTGGTGGTGACCCCCTCGACGCCGCCGTAACCCACGATCACACCGGCCGCACCCGTGCGCATGAGATGCAGGGCGGTCTTGTAGTCCACCACGCCGCCGGCGATCACCGGCACGTCGAGCTCGTGGATGAAGTCCTTGAGGTTCAGCGGCTCGTCCTCGCCGCTCACGTGTTCGGCGGAGATGATGGTGCCCTGGACGACGAGCAGGTCGATCCCGGCCGCGACCAGACCGGGCGTGAGGTCGCGCGCGTGCTGGGGGGACACCCGGACCGCGACCGTGCCGCCCTCGTCCCGGATCCGCCGGACCGCCGCCGCGAGCAGCTCGCGGTCGATCGGGGCGCGGTGCAGCTCCTGGAGACGCGCCACGGCCCGGTGGCCGGTCACGTCCTCGAGAGCGAGCTCGCGCAGCTCGGCGATCGCGGCCTCCGGATCCTGGTGGCGCGCCCACAGGCCCTCTCCGTTGAGGACGGCCAGGCCACCGAGCCTCGAGAACTCCACCGCCGACTCGGGTGAGACCACCGCGTCGGTCGGGTGGGTCATCACGGGCAGGTCCATCTGATAGGCGTCGATCTGCCAGGCCGTCGACACCTCCTTGGAGCTGCGGGTGCGTCGGGAGGGGACGATGTCCACCTCGCCGAGCCCGTACATCCGTCGGGCCTCACGGCCCATTCCGATCTCCACGACGTTGCGCACGCGCCCTCAGTCCTTGACGTTGTAGTTGGGGGCCTCGACGGTCATCTGGATCGCGTGGGGGTGGCTCTCCTTGAGCCCCGCCGCCGTGATCTGGACGAACTGGGCGCGGTTCATGTCCGGGATCGTGGCCGATCCCGTGTACCCCATCCCCGCGCGCAGTCCACCGGTGAGCTGGTGCAGGACCTGCGCGACGTCGCCGCGGTACGGCACCCGTCCCTCGATACCCTCGGGGACGAGCTTCTCCTCGGACAGCACGTCGTCCTGGAAGTAGCGGTCCTTGGAGAACGACTTCTCCTGCCCCGGCTTGCCCCGGCCGCGCATCGCGCCGACCGACCCCATCCCCCGGTAGACCTTGTACTGCTTGCCGTCCACGAAGATCAGCTCCCCGGGCGACTCCGTGCAGCCCGCGAGCAGCGAACCGAACATGCACGCCGACGCCCCGGCCGCGATCGCCTTGGCCACGTCCCCCGAGTACTGCATTCCGCCGTCGGCGATCACGGGGACGCCCGCGGCGTGGGCCGCCACGGAGGCCTCGAGGATCGCGGTGATCTGCGGGGCCCCCACCCCCGCGACGACGCGGGTGGTGCAGATGGAGCCGGGACCGATGCCGACCTTGATCGCGTCCGCGCCCGCATCGATCATGGCCTGGGCCGCGCCGCGGGTGGCGAGGTTGCCGCCGATCACCTGGACGCGGTCGCCGAGCTCACGCTTGACGCGGGCGACCATCTCGAGTGCGTTGCGGTTGTGGGCGTGGGCGGTGTCGACGACGAGGACGTCCACACCGGCGTCGGTGAGGGTCCCGGCGCGCTGCCAGGCGTCCTCGCCGGTCCCGATCGCCGCGGCCACGCGCAGTCGACCGTCGGAGTCCTTGGTGGCGTCCGGGTGCTTCTCGGTCTTCACGAAGTCCTTGACCGTGATGAGCCCGGTGAGGCGACCGTCGCCGTCCACGATCGGCAGCTTCTCGATCTTGTGGCGTCGCAGGAGTCCGAGGGCGGCCTCCGCCGTGACACCCTCCCGCGCGACGACGAGCGGTGCGCGGGTCATGACCTCGTCGACCCGACGCGACTTGTCCACCTCGAAACGCATGTCCCGGTTGGTGATGATGCCCACGAGTTCGCCCCGCTCGTCGGTCACCGGCAGGCCGGAGATCCGGTAACGGGCGCACATCTCGTCGACCTCGGCGAGGGTGTTGGCGGGAGCACAGGTGACCGGGTCGGTGACCATGCCCGCCTCCGACCGCTTGACCGTGTCCACCTGGGCCGCCTGGTCGGCCACGGAGAGGTTGCGGTGCAGCACCCCGATCCCGCCCTGGCGGGCCATGGAGATGGCCATCCGGGCCTCGGTGACGGTGTCCATCGCGGACGACACCAGCGGCACCCGCAACGTGATGTCCCGGGTGAGCCGGGTGCTCGTGTCGACCTCACTGGGGACCACCTCGGAGGCGGCCGGGAGCAGCAGCACGTCGTCGAAGGTCAGGCCCACCATGGCGACCTTGGTGGGATCGTCGCCGCCGGTGCGCACGGGGCCTCGCGACTCGCTCATCTGCCGTCCTCCTGGGGGTCGTCTGGGTCTGGAGTCCGAGGATAGTGCGTCCGGGGTCCCGGGCTCGAACCGTCGGCCCCGCCAGGTGGTGCCCACGGGTACGGTGGGAGCGTGAACGATCCCCTACGGCACGGAATGCCGCCCGACCCGTTCGCCGGCGATCCGGACGATCCGACCTCGGAACTGGCCGGGCTCGACCCCGTGGACGACGGCATCCCCTCCGGGCCGCTCGACGCGGAGGAACGCCGTGCGATCGAGGAGGACCTCGCCGATCTCGCGGAGTTCCGCGAACTCCTGGCCCCCACCGGCGTCAAGGGGGTGGCCGTGCAGTGCGAGGACTGCGCGGAGGAGCACTACCACGAGTGGGACATGCTCCGCGCCAACCTCATGCAGCTCCTGGAGGACGGCTCACTCCTGCCCCACGAGCCCGCGTTCGACCCCATCCCGGACGACTACGTCTCGTGGGACTACTGCCGCGGATACGCCGACGCGGTGCGCACGATGCGCCCGCGTCGTCTCTACTGGCGTCGCTGACCCGCCGGGCCGCGGCCACGACCGGTCCGCGACCACTGGGGTCCGCAATTACCTCCCCGTTCCGCCCCACCGGGGAGGGGGTCAGTTGGTGGGCTGGGTGGTCGCCGGAGCGCTGGTGGCCGCAGGCCCCGACGTCGGGACCTGGGTCACGGTGGTCCGTGTCGGTGACGGCGCCGGGCCCGTCCCGTCGACCTCGCCCGGTTGCGGCCGACCCGTGGTGGGCGCCAGGAAGTCCTGGATCCGCTGGGTGTCGATCGGGATCTGCAGCGTCGTCGAGATCCGCAGCCCGTCCAGCGGCAGCGGGATGACCGGCATACCGGGGGGCGGCGGCGGGATCAGGTTGGACGGAAGCGGCACGGGCACCCCGGGAACGAGCGTCGCGGGGCCCTGACCCGGACCGGGGGCCGGGGCGGGGGCGGGCGCGGGAGCAGGTGCGGGGGACGGGACCGAACTGGGCGTGACCCTGCTCAGATCGCGCCTGATCGCGTCGCGGCGCTTCATCAACTCGACGCGCTCGCTGGCGTCCGAGACCTCGTCCAGCCGGCCGGACACCTCGTCGAGGAGACGCTCGGCCCTCTCACGGTCGCCCTCGCGGGCCGCCAGATCCGCGGCGGCGAGGTGCTCGCTCAGGTCGCTGACCAGTTCCACCTCCCCGGCACGGTCGGCGAAGATCGTCTTGGAGACGCCCCACAGCGGGTCCCCGGGCATGACGCTGTGCGCGGCGACGGACAGACCGCCGACGATCACGGCCGCCACGGCCGCGGCCCCGGTCACCGCCTGCCACAACGCGGGGCGCTGCCCGTGGTGGTGTTCATGCGACCTGGCCCAGCCACGGCGGGGCCACAGGCGGGAGACGTTCGGCGCGAGCGCGGCCTCGATCTCCTCCTGCCCCGGCAGATCGGGCAGGGGCGCGGAGTCGACCTCCTCGCGCCAGTCGGCGAGCAGCGCGGCCAGGGCGTCGGAGCCGGCGGGGCGGTCGCCCACCCCGAGGACGCGCAGGAGCTCGTCGTCACGCTCCACCGCCTCCGGATCCGGACCGTGCGCGTCGAGGGAGGCGGCGTCGTCCCGGGTGCCGGGGTCGACATCGTCGTCGTTCATCGCCATCGCTCCTCTCCGTCCTGCTCGATCCTGGTCCGGAGCTGCTTCATGGCCCGGTGTTGGGCCACCCGCACGGCTCCGGCCGTGCTGTCCACTATCTCCGCGGTCTCCTCCGCGGAGAGTCCCACGACCACCCGCAGTCGGATGATCTCCCTCTGCTTCTCGGGCAGGGTTCCCAGTAGACGACTCATCGCCCTGGCCACCTCGCCGTCGAGGATGTGATCCTCCGGTCCCGTCTCCGTGGAGAGCACCTCCGGGAGGTACTCGACGGGATCCGACTTGTTCCGTGCGGCGCCCCGGTGCGCGTCCGCGACCTTGTGTGCGGCGATCCCGTACACGAAGGCCATGAAGGGACGACCCTGATCCCGGTACCCGGGCAACGCCGAGAGCACCGCGATCAGCACCTCCTGTGCGACATCGTCAGCAGAAAGGTTGACCCTCTCCGCACCCCCGACGCGGGAGCGGCAATACCGCACCACCCCGGGACGGACGAGTTCGAGTACCCGCGTGGCCGCCGAACGGTCTCCTTTGACCGCGGCGGCGACGGCGAGTTCCAACTCGTCTGCTGTACCTGTCATCGATTTAGGGGGGCCTCTCGTTACACGGGTGTGCTACGGGGCACGGCCTTTCTGTCGGGGTGCGGCGCCGGACCGTCGCGGTCTCACGTCCGGACCGTCGCGGCCGGCGGGGCGTGGGCACAGGATACTTCTGCGACCCCTGTGCCGGAGGTCATCCGGTGAGGGCCCAGCGTAGCCGCTCGGAGCGGGGTGAGACGACATCACCGGTCGCCGGACGACGAGCGGGCCCCGGTCCCGCGGGTGCGGGACCGGGGCCCGGTCGGGACGGGATCAGTGCGAGTGACCGGCGTGTGAGTGCCCGCCGGGCGCCTCCTGCTCGGGCTTCTCGACGATCGCCGTCTCGGTGGTCAGCACCATCCGCGCGACGGAACAGGCGTTGACGACGGCCGAGTGGGTGACCTTCACCGGGTCGATGATGCCCGCCGAGACGAGGTCACCGTACTCGCCGGTGGCGGCGTTGAAGCCGTCCCTCGGACCGAGGTCGGCGACCTTGCTCACCACGACGGAGCCGTCCTCGCCCGCGTTGGCGGCGATCCAGAACAGTGGCGCCGCCAGCGCCTTGCGGACGACGTTCACCCCCACCGCCTCGTCGGCGTCGGTGGTGTCCTCGGCGAGCCGGGCGAGCGACGCCGCGGCCTGGACGAGCACGGAACCGCCACCGGCGATCACGCCCTCCTCGACGGCGGCCTTGGCCGAGTTGACCGCGTCCTCGACGCGGAGCTTGCGCTCGGTGAGCTCCGTCTCGGTGGCGGCGCCGACGCGGATGACCGCGACGCCCCCGGAGAGCTTGGCGATGCGCTCCTCGAGCTTCTCGCGGTCCCAGTCGGAGTCGGTGTTCTCCGCCTCGCGGCGCAGCTGCGCCACCCGGGCGTCGACGTCGGCCTGGTCACCGTCACCGTCGACGATGATCGTCTCGTCCTTGGAGACGGTCACGCGGCGGGCGTGTCCGAGCACCTCGAGGCCACAGTCGGAGAGCTTCATGCCCAGGTCCGGGCTGACGACCTGACCCTTGAGGACGATAGCGAGATCGTCCTGGAAGGCCTTGCGGCGGTCGCCGAAGAACGGGGCCTTGATCGCGACGACCTTGATGGTCTTGCGGATCGAGTTGACGACCAGCGTCGACAACGCCTCGCCGTCGACGTCCTCGGCCACGACGAGCAGCGGCTTGCCGGTCTCGGCGACCTTCTCGAGCAGCGGGAGCAGGTCGGGGAGGGAGCTGATCTTCTCGCGGTGCAGCAGGACCAGGACATCCTCGTAGATGGCCTTCTGCTCGTCGGGGTCGGTGACGAAGTAGGGGCTGAGGTAGCCCTTGTCGAAGGCGATGCCCTCGGTCACGGCGACCTCGGTGTGCAGGCCCTGGGATTCCTCGACGGACACGACGCCGTTGACACCCACGGCGTCCATGGCCTCGGCGACCATCCGGCCCACCTCGGGGTCACGGGAGGAGACCGTGGCGACCTGCGCCACCCCCTCGGACCCCGACACCGGGGTGGCGGCGGACTTGAGGAACTCGACGACGGCGGCCGAGGCCTTCTCGATGCCCTTGCCCATGGCCATCGGGTTGGATCCGGCGGCCACGTTGCGCAGCCCCTCACGGATGAGCGCCTGCGCGAGCACCGTCGCGGTGGTCGTGCCGTCACCGGCCACGTCGTTGGTCTTGGTGGCGACGCTCTTGACCAGCTGGGCACCGAGATTCGCGAACGGCTCGGAGAGTTCGATCTCGCGGGCGATGGAGACACCGTCGTTCGTGACGGTGGGGCCACCGAAGGCCTTGGCCAACACGACGTGCCGACCCTTCGGGCCGAGCGTGACCTTGACGGTGTCGGCGAGTTGGTCGACACCGGCGAGCATGCCCTTACGGGCCTCCTCGTCGAACGCTATCAACTTGGACATTGATGGGACTCCTGGAAGGAAGAGGGTGTTCGGGACGGACGGGTCGTACTGCGTAACGGACCGGTGCGACACCGGTGAGACACCACCGCCCCGGCGGGCCGGACACTGGCCGGCGCCACCGGGGCGGGGTTGTACCGACTCACGTCAGTCGATGACCGCGAGAACGTCGCGCGAGGAGAGGATCAGGTACTCCTTGCCCTCGTACTTGATCTCGGTTCCGCCGTACTTGGAGTAGATGACCTTGTCCCCCTCCTTGATGTCCATGGGGATGCGGTCGCCGTCCTCGTCGAAGCGGCCCTTGCCGACCGCGACGACGGTGCCCTCCTGGGGCTTCTCCTTGGCGGTGTCCGGGATGACGAGGCCGGACGCCGTGGTGGTCTCGGCAGCGGTGGCCTCGACGAGAATCTTGTCCTCAAGCGGCTTGATCGCCACGATGGATCCTCCGTGTGTAGATGGCTGGTGTGTTCAGGGGGGCGGGGCACCGGGGTGGCGTCGTCGCGGGTGACGCGACCGGGTCCATGCCTATTGGCACTCTATATGCGCGAGTGCCAGCACTCAAGTGTCCCGGGTGCCCGATCCGGCCCCGTTCGCGGACGGCGAACACCACCCGGCCCCCACACACCCGCTCGAGCACGCCGCCGGGCGCGCGGGCCCCGCGTACGATCAGCGGGAAGTCCCGCCGCCCCCGGGAGGAGTCGTCGCCATGTCCCGTACCCCCTCCGGTGACGCGGACGCGTCCGGCCGGCGGGATCCGGAGGACCCCGGCGACGAGTCGCACGCCGGTCCCCCCGACGTCAACGGGACGGCGCTCGCCGCGGTCGTGTTGGCGGTGGGCAACGTCGTGTTCGGGTCCTTCCTCGGACTGTTCCTGCCCGCGGTCCCCGCGATCTTCGCGCTCGCGTCGGTCCTGCTCGGCCATCTCGCCCTGGCCAGGATCAACCGGACCGGACAGGCCGGGCGCGGTCTCGCCCTCACCGCCCTCGCGGTGGGGTACCTGTGGTTGGTCCTGATCACCCTGCTGATCTGCGGGATGCTGCTGTTCACCGGGTACGGCTTCGCACTGCTCGGGTTCTGAGGCACCCGCCTCACCACCCTCCTCACACCACCCGCCTCACACCAGCTGGGTCACCCCGACCGTGAGCCCCGGATCCGCCGCCACGGTGAGGGCACTGGGTTCGGCACCCGCCGCGAGGAGCGCGGACGCCACCGCCACGACCATCGCCCCGTTGTCCGTGCACAGCCGCGGCCGGGGGACGCGGAGGCGGATCCCGGCCTCGGCGCACCGCTGCGCCGCCAGCTCCCGCAGCCGGGAGTTCGCGGCGACGCCGCCGCCGACGAGCAGGGTCGACACCCCGAGATCTGTGCAGGCCCGCACGGCCTTCATGGTGAGCACGTCCGCCACGGCCTCCTGGAACGACGCGGCCACGTCGGCGACCTCGAGGTGCACCCCGTCGCGCTCGGCGGCCTCGATCCGGCGCGCGACGGAGGTCTTGAGCCCGGAGAAGGAGAAGTCGTGTCGGGCGTCCCGGGGCCCGGTCATCCCGCGGGGAAAGGGTATGGCCGCCGGGTCACCGGACGCCGCGAGTCGATCGATCACCGGACCGCCCGGGTAACCCAGTCCCAGGAGCCTCGCGACCTTGTCGTAGGCCTCCCCCGCCGCGTCGTCGACCGTCGAGCCGAGCTCCACCACCGGATCAGTGAGAGAGCGCACGTGCAGGAGCTGGGTGTGTCCGCCGGAGACCAGCAGCGCCACGCATTCGTCGAGCGGTCCGCCGTCGAACCCGGCCACGGCGACATGTCCCACCAGGTGGTTGACCGCGTAGAACGGTGTGCCCCACGCGGCGGCGTAGGCCTTGGCCGCCGAGGAGCCCACCAGCAGTGCACCGGACAACCCGGGCCCGATGGTCGCGGCCACGGCGTCGGGCCGGTCCACACCCGCCTCGGCGAGCGCCGCACGCACGGTCGGGACGAGCGCCTCGAGATGCGCGCGGGAGGCGATCTCGGGCACCACGCCGCCGAAGCGCGCGTGCTCGGACATCGACGAGGCCACCACGTCGGCGAGCAGCTCCGCGCGCCCGTCATCGTGCACCCGGGCGATCGCCACGCCCGTCTCGTCGCACGAACTCTCGATCCCCAGAACGGTCCTCATGAACTGTCTCCTCCTCCCGCGTCGGGTCCGTGGTGCGCCGGACGCACCATCAGGTGCGCGTCGGCCATGCTCGGACGGTAGTACCGGGGCCGTAGCCCCACCACCTCGAAACCGTGGGCCTCGTAGAGCGCGCGGGCCGGGACGTTGTCGGTCCGCACGTCCAGGACCACCGGGGCCGCCTCCGCGTCCGCCACCGCGAGCAGGCGACGCAGCATCGTGCGCCCGATCCCCCGACCCCGGAAGGCCGGATCGACGCCGATGGTGTGGACCTCGAACTCACGGTCCCCCGCCCGCCCGAGTGCCGCCAGCACGGCGTACCCGACCAGCGTGCCCTCCGACCGGGCGGCCAGACAGGTGGTGTGCCCGGAGCCGATCTCGGACAGGAACGATGCGGCAGACCACGGTCCGTCACCGCGGAAGAGCACTCGTTCGAGTTCCGCGCACCGCATCGCGTCGCCCGCGACCAGCGGATCGTAGACGACCCCGTCCACGGCGCCGCCGCCCGGCACCGGACCGCTCACCGCGGTGGCCCTCCGGCCTCGACGCCCCGCAACGCCGGGGACGGCTCCACCCGGCGTGGCGGCACCGCATCCGGTCGGCGCAGGTAGAGGGGCTCCAGCGGGGCCGGGACCGCTCCGCCGAGGAGATCCGCGGCGGCGGCCGCGACGAGCCCGGCCGGGTCCGGTGCGATCACCCGGTCCGGCGCGGTGGCCCCCACCTGGCCGCCGGTCCCGGCGTGCGGCTCACCCCAGACGAGCTCCCCGAGTCGGGTCGCGTCGCCCACCACGTGATCGACCCCGTCGGTGGCGATGTCGGCCGCGGGGCCGACCGTGGGCCCGGACACCCGGACGCCGTCCGGGGCGTACCGGGCGTGGTAGGCCTCGCGTCGGCGGGCGTCGGTGACGACGACGAGCTCGCCCGTCATCCCGGCGGCGCGCGCCCGCTGCGCGAGCCCGTCGAGCGAACACACGCCGTGCACGGGTCGGCCGAGGGCGTCGGCGAACGCGGCCGCGGTCGCCATCCCCACCCGCAGACCCGTGAACGGCCCCGGCCCCACGCCCACCACCACCGCGTCGAGGTCGCCGGGGGTCAAATCGGCCTCGGCCAGGCAGTCCAGGATGTGGGGGGTCAGCAGCTCCGCGTGGGCGCGCGCGTCCTCGGTGACCCGCGTGGCCAGGGGTGTGACGACCGGGCCGTGGTCCCCGTGGACGAGGCGGCAGACCCCGGCGGTGACGGCGGGGGTCGAGGTGTCGACGGCGAGGACCAGCACGGGGGTCAGGGTACCGCCGGGTGGGGCGGCCGCCCGGCCCGGTGCCAGGTGGCCGAGCGCACCTCGGTGTCCGCACCACGCTCGAGGGTGACGACGAGGGGTGCGGCGACGAGGGAGTCCACGAACCCGGCGCCCCACTCCACCACCACCACGTCATGGTCGAGCGCGGAGTCCAGGTCGAGGGACTCCAGCTGGTCGGCCAGGTCGACGGTCGTGGGCTGCGACCCGTCGGGGTTCTGGCCCCCCACCAGCCGGTAGGCGTCCACGTGGACCATCCCGGGGCCGTCCGGGGTCCCGGGGGCGTGCCGCCGGGCGATCACGAAGGTCGGGGAGGTCACCCGGCCGCGGACACCGAGGCCGGCGGCGATCCCCGTGGTGAGGGCGGTCTTCCCGGCGCCGAGTGGCCCGTCGAGCACCACGACGTCACCGGCCCGGAGCAGCCCCGCCAGTTCGACGCCGAGCGCACGGGTGTCGTCCACCGTCGGCAGTGTCCGCTCCCCCGGGACCCCGATCGTCACGACGCCGCGCTACGGCGCGCCGACGGGCCGCTGCGGGACGACGGGCCACTGCGGGACGACGGGCCGGTGCCCCTCGACGATCCTGAGCCACTCGACGATCCGGTGCCCCTCGACGATCCTGAGCCACTCGACGATCCGGTGCCCTTCGACGATTCGGTGCCGCTCGACTTCTCCCGCGTGCGTGCGCGCCACTCGACGATGGCGTCCGCGATGAGGTCGCCGAGGACCTCCGACACGTGCGCGGGCTCCTCCAACATCACCATGTGCCCCGCTCCGGGGACCACCACGAACTCGGCGTCCGGCAGCGCCTCGGCGATGTCCACCGAGCGGTCGAGGGGGGTGAGCAGGTCGCGGTCCCCGCACAACACCGTGGTGCGCACGTCGCGGAGCACGGGCACGGCCGCGGACTCGTCGTGCTGGGTGAGGGTCTCGAAGAAGTTCGCGATCGTCAGGACGTCCGTCGAGGCGATGAGCTTGTCCACGAACCTGGCGACGGTCGGGCTCATCTTGGCCGGGTCGCCGAACGAGCCGCCGTAGATGAACGGCGAGATGATCGCCCCGAGGGCCCTGCGGCTGCTGGTGAACACCGCGGGCGTGCGGCCGGCGAGGCCCACGAATCTGCTGACGGCCCTGCTGTCGAGCACGGCACCCAGGCCCGACTCCGACAGTTCCGCCATCGCCGTGGCGACCAGCCCCACGCCGAGCACGCGCTCGCGGACCGCGTCCTCGTGGCGGACGGCGTAGCCGAGGACCGTCATGCCCCCCATGGAGTGGCCGATCGCCACGATCGGGCCGGTCGGCGCCGTGGCGGAGATCACCGAGTTGAGGTCGGACGCCAGCTGGGCGATGGTCGAGTTGTCGCGCGAGCTCTTGCCGCTGAGTCCGTGACCGCGCTGATCGTAGAAGACCAGGCGGACCTCGGAGCCGAATCGGTCCTGGAGGTGCCGGCGCTGGAAGTGCCAGGAGTCCATCGACAGCGTGTACCCGTGGGCGAACACCACGGTCATCGGCGCGTCGGTCGGGCCGGCCTCCCGCACCGCGAGCGGGACACCGTCCGAGGCGGCGACCATCGAACCCCGGTCGACCCCGAGCTCCCACATGTCCTCGCCGGCCCACGGGTCACTTGCCCGGCGTCCCGGGAGGAGCGTGCCCACGGATCCGATCGTCGCGGCGCCGAGGGCGCTCAGACCCGCGGCGAGACCGCCCGGGGCCCGGATCTGCTCCTCGACGGACTCGGCGTCCCCGGTCTCCCCGCCCACCAGTTCGGGTGACCGGACCTCGACGGGATCCCCCGCAGCGGACCGGGAAGGGCGCCGGGGCCACCGGAGCCGGGGCATCGACCTCCGGCGCCCGGGCGAGTCGTCTTCTCCACTCATAGCGAACCCTCCCTCTGCCCGCCGCTGGCGTGGCGGGCCCCGAGAACGTGCTGGCGCACCGCTCGGCCTCGGACGGCTGTGACGACCTCGTAGTGGATGGTCCCGAGGGTGCGGGCCCACTCGGCGGCGGTGGGGCCCCCGTCGGAGCCGGTACCGAACAGGACGGCGGTGTCCCCCGCGCGGACCGAGTCGCCCGGGTCCGGTCCCAGGTCGACGACGAACTGGTCCATGCAGACGCGGCCGACGTTCGGGTACCGGCGTCCGTGGATCGACACGTCGAGCCTGCCCGAGAGCAGTCGCCACACCCCGTCGGCGTACCCCGCCGCCACGAGGGCCACCGTGGTGTCCCGCGGGGCGTGCCACGTGTGCCCGTAGCTCACCCCCTGACCGGCGGCGATGCGCTTGACCATCAGGACCTCGGCGGAGAACGTCATGGCCGGGACCAGCTCCGCCTCGAGACCGTCGACCGGGTTGAGCCCGTAGAGGGCGATCCCGGGGCGGACCATCTCGAAGCCGTCGTCCGGGCGGGTCAGGGTGGCCGCGGAGTTGGCGTGGTGGTTGACCGGGCACCGCACCCCGCGGGCGCGGGCCTGCGCCACGCACGCGTGCAGACGGTCGACCTGCTGGTCGATCACCGGGTTGCCCGGATCGTCGGCGTGCGCGAAGTGCGCCATCAGCCCGGTCACCTCGATGAGGCCCTCGTCGGAGGCGGCGACCAGCCGGTCGAGCAGGGAGGGCCACTCGTCGAGGGTGATGCCGGAGCGGGCGAGCCCGGTGTCGATCTTGGGGGTCACCCTGGCGCGGCGGCCGGTACGCCGGGCGGCGTCGAGAACGGTGTCGAGGTGGCCCGGGCTCGGGACCGCCAGGTCCACATCCGCCTCGAGCGCCACGCCGACGTCGTCACCCACCCCGAACAACCAGGCCAGGATCTCGGCGTCGATGCCCGCGTCACGCAGCTGCACTGCCTCGGCGATCGTCGTGACGCCCAGCGCGTCCGCCCCACCGCGCAGCGCCGCGAGCGAGACCGGCACGGCGCCGTGGCCGTAGGCGTCCGCCTTCACCACCGCCATGACCCGCGCACCGCGCGCGGCTCGCGCCAGGACGCGGGCGTTGTGCTCGATCGCGCCCAGGTCTATCTCGGCGCGGCACGGCGACGGGGGGACAATTGGACCCATTTCGTCCATTCTGCCAAACCCCTGCCTCCGGAGGCCATTCACGCACCGCGCAGCGCGGAGATCGCCGACGGCAACGCGCGCAGCAGGTCCCCGGCCCCGATCGGTGCGCCGGCCCCGCCGGTGCGTCCCGCGGCCACCCGCGCGGCCTCACCGTGGGCCACCGCCGCGGCCACCGCCGGCCAGGCGACCTCCCCGCCGCAGCCCAAGCCGTTCGCGAGCAACGCGCCGGCCACCCCGGACAACACGTCCCCGGAGCCCGCCGTCGCGGCCCAGGAGGACCCCGGGTCGATCGACCAGGTGGTCTCCCCGTCGTCGACCAGCGTCACCCGCCCCTTGAGCAGCACCGTCGCCGGGATCCCCCGGTCGCGCAGATCAGCGACGTACCGGCGCAGTGCACCGGACCGGTCCGTCCTGTCCCGGCCTCCGGTCAGCCTGTCGAACTCGCCGGCGTGGGGGGTGAGGAGTACCGGCGCGCTCGCGCTCCGCAGCACCACGGGGTGCCCCGCGACGCAGGTGAGCGCATCGGCGTCGAGGACGGTCGGCCTCCCCCGGGCCAGGATCGCGTCGATGTCGGCGACCGCCTCCGTCCCGGTCCCCGCCCCCGGCCCCACGACCCAGGCCTGCGCGGTCCCGGCCTCGGCGACGGACGGGTGGCACACCACCTCGGGACGGCCCGCGAGCACGTCCGTGGAGCCCGAGCCGACGTACCGGACCATCCCGGAGGTCGCCGCCACCGCCGCCGAGGCACACAGCACGGCCGCACCGGGGAAGCGCGCGGAACCCGCGCGGACGGCGACCACGCCCTGGGTGTACTTGTCGTCATCCGGCCCCGGCACCGGCCACGCCCGACCCACCTCGGCCGGGTCCGGGCGGAGCACAGTCAACGGTTCGGAGCCCATGTCCGCCAGCCCGATGTCGACCACCTCGACCCGGCCACACGTGGGAGAGGCGAGCAGGTGGGCGCGCCGGAGGGCCCCGAACGTGACGGTGACATCGGCCCGGACGTGCGCCTCGTGCACCGTTCCGGTGTCGGCGTCCACCCCGCTCGGGAGGTCCACCGCGACGAACGGGACCCCGGCCCCGGCGAGCGCGGCGACCGTCGCCGCCGCGGGCTCGCGTAGCGGGCCCGACCCCGCCAGCCCCACGACCCCGTCGATCACGACGTCCGGAGTGGACGAGTCCGTGCCGGTCCCGGCTGCGGCCACCCGGCCCCCGGCTCCGCGCAGGGCCTGAAGTGCCCGCCCGTGCACCCGCTCGGGGTCGAGCAGTACCGCCTCCACGCGACACCCCCGCCCACGCAGGACCGCGCCGGAATAGAGGGCGTCCCCGCCGTTGTCCCCGCTGCCCACGAGCAGCATGACCGACCGGCCGTAGACCCCTCCGGTCCGCCTCCGCAGGAGCGCGGCGGTGTGGTGGGCGACGCCCGAGGCGGCGCGGCGCATCACGGCGTCCGGGTCCCCCGCCGCCGCGGCCGCCTCGATGAGCGGGCGCTCGGCGGCCCGGATCGCCTCGACCGGGTGCGCGCGCAACATGACGTCCACGATCCCAGACGGAATCAGACCCGGGGGCGGATCACTCCACCGTGACGGACTTGGCCAGATTGCGGGGCTTGTCCACGTCGTACCCACGGGCCGCGGCGACCTCGGCGGCGAACGCCTGGTAGGGGATGGTCGCGAGCAACGGCTGGAGCAGGGTGGTCGAGGCCGGGATCGGGATGAAGTAGTCCGACAGCGGTCGCACCACCTCGTCCCCCTCCTCGGCGATCACGATGGTCCGGGCACCGCGGGCCCTGATCTCCTGGATGTTGCTCACGAGCTTGGAGTGCAGGACTCCCCGACCCTCGACCGGAGGCATGACGATGAAGACGGGCAGGCCGTCCTCGATCAGCGCGATCGGTCCGTGCTTGAGCTCACCCGCCGGGAACCCCTCGGCGTGCATGTACGCCAGCTCCTTGAGCTTGAGCGCGCCTTCGAGCGCCGTCGGATAGCCGACGTGGCGGCCGAGGAACAGCACCGACTTCGAGTCGGCCAGCTCCCGCGCGATCTCGCGGACCGGGTCGAGGGAGTCGACCACCTTCTGGATGGCCTCGGGCATCTTCTCGAGCTGACGGAACTCGGCCGCCACCTCGTCGGGGTACTTGGTGCCCCGGGCCTGCGCCAGCGCCAGTCCCACGAGGTAGTTGGCGGTGATCTGGGCCAGGTACGCCTTGGTGGAGGCCACGCCGATCTCGGGGCCGGCATGGGTGTACAGCACGGCGTCGGCCTCACGGGGGATCTGCGACCCGTTGGTGTTGCACACCGCCAGGACGCGGGCCTTCTGGGACTTGGCGTGACGCACGGCCTCGAGGGTGTCGGCGGTCTCACCCGACTGGGAGATGGCCACCACCAGGGTGGACCGGTCCAGCACCGGGTCCCGGTAGCGGAACTCCGAGGCGATCTCGACCTCGCAGGGCAGGCGGGTCCAGTGCTCGATGGCGTACTTGGCCACCATGCCGGAGTGGTACGCGCTGCCGCAGGCCACGATGAACACCTTGTCGATGTCCCTGAGGTCCTGGTCGCTGATCCGCTGCTCGTCGAGCACGATGCGGCCGTCCTGGAAGTGGCCGAGCAGGGTGTCGGCGACCGCCGCCGGCTGCTCGGCGATCTCCTTGAGCATGAAGTAGTCGTAGCCGCCCTTCTCCGCGGCGGCCAGGTCCCAGTCGATATGGAACGGGCGGCCCTCGGTGGGTTCGCCGGCGAGGTCGGTGATCTCGTAGCCATCGGCTCGCAGCACCACCACGTTGTCCTGGCCGAGTTCCACCGCCTCACGGGTGTGCTCGATGAACGCCGCGACGTCCGAACCGAGGAACATCTCGCCCTTCCCCACGCCCAGCACCAGCGGGGTCGACCGACGCGCCGCGACGAGGGTGCCCGGGTGGGCGGCGTGGCTGAAGACCAGGGTGAAGGCACCCTCGAGGCGGTTCAGCACGGCCCGGCACGAGGCGACGAAGTCCCCCGCGTGCGGTCCGGACGCCATCTCGCACATGAGCAGGTGCGCGGCCACCTCGGAGTCGGTGTCCGACACCAGTTCGACCCCCGCGGCCTCCAGCTCGGCGCGCAGCGGGGCGAAGTTCTCGATGATGCCGTTGTGCACGATCGCCACGTCGCCCGAGACGTGCGGGTGGGCGTTGCGGTCACTGGGGCGCCCGTGGGTGGCCCAGCGGGTGTGTCCGATCCCGGTGGTCCCCGGGAAGCTGTCGTGCCCGGCGGAGTCCAGCGCGGCCTCGAGGTTGGCGAGCTTGCCCTCCTTCTTCTCCACGCGCGAGGCGCCCGAACCGTCGAGGACGGCCACGCCCGAGGAGTCGTATCCGCGGTACTCCATCCGCCTCAGGGCCTCGACCACGACAGGGAGGGCAGCCTGATGCCCGACATAACCGACGATTCCGCACATGGCCGCTAAGTGTAGCCACGCCGTCCCGACGCCCCGGCACCGTCGACCCCCCGGAGGCGATACTGTGGCCCTCGTGGCCATCAAGACCAAAGCTCTGCTCGACAAGGTGAACCGGCGGGGCCCCTACGGGGTCGACACGGGCGATCTCGGTTTCACCGGGACGCCGGGCGTGGTGTTCGTCCCGCGTGACGCGCCGTCACCCGCCCCGGTGGTGGGCTTCGCCCACGACTGGACCAAGGGCCCCCGTGACTACACGGACACGCTCAAGCACCTCGCCTCGTGGGGCTTCGTCGTGGTCGCGCCCGCGACCGATCGGTCCCCCCGGCCGAACCACCAACACTTCGCCGACCACCTGTCGGCCGCGATCGAGGACGTCCTGCAGGCCAGGCTCGGCCGCGGGACCGTCCGCGCGGATCCCCGCCGGATCGGGCTGGCCGGTCACGGGCTCGGTGGCGGGGTCTGTGCCCTGCTGGCCTCCCAGCGCACCGATATCGGCGCGGTGGCGATGGCGTTCCCCACCGAGACCGTCCCGGCGGCCGCCGACCGGGCCATCACCATCGACGCGCCGGCCCTGCTGCTGTCGGCGTCCGGCGGGGTCCACGCCGAGGACGCGCGGGCGCTCCACCTGGCCTGGCGCGGCCCGATCGTGCACCGCCGTCTCGAGAAGGCCATCGAGACCGGCCTGGTCGAGGGCGCGCCGCTGGTCAAGTACGTCGGACTCGCGGACCCGGACCGCCGGACGCAACGCGCGGTTCGCCCGCTGCTGGCGGGGTATCTCCTGAGCACGCTCGCGGACGACGCCACCTACTCGGCGTTCGCCGATCCGGAGACGAAGCTCAAGGGCACCGTCTCGGTGACCGACGCGATGCTGGAGGAGGAGGACGACGACCTCGTGGCGGGGGCGCCGCCGCTGCTCAAGCTGGCCAAGAGCTTCACCGGGAGCTGAGCCGGGCGTCACCCGGAGTGGGGCCCGGCCACCGCACCGGGGCTCAGACCGCGGTGACGAGCCCCGCCAGTCGCTCGGCCACCTGGCGGGCGCAGTGCGCGTCCTCCGCCTCGACCATGACGCGGACCAGCTGCTCGGTTCCCGAGGGACGCAGCAGCACCCTGCCGCCCGAACCCAGTCGCGCCTCCTCCTCGGCCACGGCATCGCCCACCACCGAGGACGACACGACCGCGGCCTTGTCGTCCACCGGCACGTTGATCAGCACCTGCGGCAGGACCGTCATCACGCCGGCGAGCTCGGACAGTGGGCTGCCGGTCTCCGCCATCCGGGCCATGATGCGCAGTCCTGTGAGGACCCCGTCCCCGGTGGTCGCGTGGGCGGGGAGGACGAGGTGACCGGACTGCTCTCCGCCGAGGCTGTACCCGCCCTCGCGGAGCCGTTCGAGGACGTAGCGGTCCCCCACCTTGGTCTCGGTGACGTGGATCCCGGCGGCCTGCATGGCCACCTTGAGGCCGAGGTTGCTCATGATGGTCGCCACGAGGGTGTCACCCACCAGCTCTCCGGAGTCCCGCATCGCCAGGGCGAGGATCGCCATGATCTGGTCACCGTCGACGACCTCGCCGGAGGCGTCCACGGCCAGGCAGCGATCGGCGTCGCCGTCGTGCGCCAGACCGAGGTCCGCACCGTGTTCGCGCACCGCGGCGCGGACGTCATCCAGATGTGTGGAGCCGCACCCGTCGTTGATGTTGTACCCGTCGGGGTCGGCGTGGAGTTCGATCACGGTCGCCCCCGCGTCGCGGTAGGCACGCGGCGCCGCGACGCTGGCCGCCCCGTTGGCGCAGTCGACCACCACGACGAGCCCGTCCAGCCGCCCGGGCGTGGCGTCGAGCAGGTGCCGGACGTACCCGTCCAGTGCGTCCTCCGACGACGCGCGTGAGATCCGGCCGACCGCCGCCCCGGTGGGGCCGGTGATCGCGCCCTCCGTCAGGGCACCCTCGATCCGGTCCTCCATGTGGTCGCCGAGCTTGTGCCCGCCCGCGGCGAAGAACTTGATCCCGTTGTCGGGCATCGCGTTGTGCGAGGCCGAGATGACCGCACCGAGCGCCGCGCCGTGCTGGGCCGTCAGATGGGCGACGGCCGGGGTCGGGAGCTCGCCGACACACAGGACGTCCACCCCCTGGCTGGCCAGACCCGCGGCGAGGGCCGCCTCGAGCATCTCCCCCGACGCACGGGGGTCGCGGCCGATCACGGCCAGTGGGCGGGCCTGACCGCCCGGTGCCCCGGACTCGGCCGCGAGGACGGAGGCGGCGGCCGCTCCGAGGCGGACGGCCAGGTCCACGGTGAGCGTCCGATTGGCGAGTCCGCGAACCCCGTCGGTGCCGAACAGTCGGGTCATGGTGCGTGATCCTCCGGGGTAGTGGGACCGCCACCGCACTGGGGGTGGGTGTTCCGGACCGGGTAAGGATAGCCCCGGCCGTGAGGTCCCTTGGAAAACGAGCCAGAGCAGGCCCCCGCGATCGCGGGCGCCTGCTCTGCGGTGTCGAGCGCGGAGATCAGCGCTTCGAGTACTGCGGGGCCTTACGGGCCTTCTTGAGGCCGGCCTTCTTGCGCTCGACGGCGCGGGCGTCCCGGGTGAGGAAGCCTGCCTTCTTGAGCGCCGGGCGGTCGTCCGGCGCGTACTGGATCAGCGCGCGGGCGATGGCCAGACGCAGCGCGCCGGCCTGTCCGGAGGGGCCACCACCGTGGAGCAGCGCCACGATGTCGAACTGCTCCTCGCGCTCGACCAGGACGAGCGGCGACTTGACGAGCTGCTGGTGCACCTTGTTCGGGAAGTACTCCTCGAGGGTGCGACCGTTGAGGGTGAACTGGCCGGAGCCGGGCATGAGGCGGACGCGGGCGACGGCCTCCTTGCGACGGCCGACCGCCTGTGTCGGACCGGAGGAGACGACCGGGGCCAGCTGGGTCTCGGCGTCGGCCACGTAGTCGGTACCGCCGGCGTAGTCGGCCTCGCTGTAGTCCTCGGCGACCTCGGCGGCGAGTTCCGCCACCGTGTCATCGGCGAGCTCGGCCTCGGGGGTGATGTTCTCGTCGGTCACTGGGCCACCTGCTTGATCTCGTAGGGCACGGGCTGCTGGGCGGCGTGCGGATGCTCGGGGCCCGCGTACACCTTCAGCTTGGAGGCGACGGCACGACCGAGCTTGTTGCTCGGGAGCATGCCCTTGACGGCCTTCTCGACGACGCGGTCGGGGCGCGTGTCCATGGCCTTGCCGAGGGACTGCGACTTGAGCCCGCCCGGGAAACCGGAGTGACGGTGGTGCATGACGCGCTCGCGCTTGTTGGACGAGATCGCGACCTTGTCGGCGTTGATGATGATGACGAAGTCGCCGGTGTCGGCGTTCGGGGCGAACTGCGGCTTGTGCTTGCCACGGAGGATGTTGGCGACCTGCACGGCGAGTCGACCGAGAACCACATCAGTGGCGTCGATGACGTACCAGGCGCGCGTCACGTCCCCGGGCTTGGGGGTGTACGTGGACACAGGCAATACCTCTGTCTGTCTAGTGGGGCTGCCGGCCTGTCGGACGCCCACCCCCTCGCGCGGCGGCCGGTGGTGACCCGCGGAGGCGGTCCGTCGATCCCGGGACACGGGGACGACACGGACGCCAGCGGCCAAGCCTACCGCCCGGCTGTCGACACTCCAACTCGCCGATCACGGGACCGGCGCGGATCAGTTAGACTCTCCCCCGGTTCCCGCCCTCGTAGCTCAGTGGATAGAGCACGGCTCTCCTAAAGCCGGTGTCGGAGGTTCGATTCCTCTCGAGGGCACCACGGCGCGCGTCCGACCATCCGACGCCCGCCCCACCACCGCGGATGCCGCACGACGCCTCTCGGCCAGACCTGACGGGACCACTGACGCCGTTGACAGCAATACATGCACGTATGACAATCTGTGCATGCCATGGACGAGTGCCGACCCGCGAGCGATCCGGCGACTCCCGTGACATCCGCCAGCCATGCCCGGCGGCGACACGCCGGCGACGACCAGGAGCGACACCGATGACCGTGACCGACCACCCCAACGCCGAGCCCCACTCGCACACCCACGGACCCGGCTGCGGTCACGAGGCCGTGGTCCACGAGGATCACGTCGACTACCTGCACGACGGTCACCTGCACCGCGAGCACGACGGCCACTACGACGAGTGCACCACCTGCTCGTGCGACAACTGCACCGACAGTTGCGCGGTGTGCACCTGTACCGACTGCACCTGCGAGACCTGTAACCACAACGTGTGCTCGTGCGACAACTGCGGGGAGCGCCACGAGTGCGCGAACTGCGTGTGCGACGACTGCTCCTGCCCGACCTGCAGGCACGCGGCCTGAGTCACGGGTAGGCCGCCCGACCGGCCGGACGCACCCGAGCCCGCTGATGGATCATCAGCGGGCTCGGGTGCGTCACGGGGATCAGCGTCGCAGGGTCGCGGCGAACGCCCCTGTCAACGCGAGGATCGGCAGGCCGATGAACAGATGGACTATCGCCGCGGCCAACCCGTCGAGGAACGGCACCGTCACCAGCAGCGGGAGCGCCACCGCCGCGATGATCAGCAATCCCACGGTCCACGAGAAGAACTGCTGCGGGTTCGCCGTACCCACCAGCAGCAGGTACCAGAGGAGCCCGGCCAGGATCGCGGCCACCGCCCCGTAGACCGCGTACATGGTGGGGGTGTTGCCGCCGTTCGCCCACTGGTGGCCGAAGCGGCCGAACGCCGCCTCCACCACCCAGGCGATCAGCCACCCGGCGATCGCCGCCACGAGTGCCGTGGCCGCGACGCTGCCGAGGAACTTGCCCACGTCGATCGCGGGACCGCGGGGTTCACGGCGCTCCTGATAAGCGGCCTCGTTCGAGTAGGGCTCGTCGTACCCTGGGTCTCCGCCCATCTGCGAATACGCGCGCGAGTCGGGTTGCCCCATGCGCCGCGTCTGGTCGTCCTGTCCGGGATACATCTGTTCTGACCGCCTCCGAATCGGTGTGGTGGTCACCGAGGGTAGTCCCTTTGTCCACCGACTTCCCGTCGGTCGGGGTTCGACCCCCGGGGCGCACCGGGACGACGACGCGACCCGCCCGACCGCGTCTCGCGGTCGGGCGGGTCGGGATCGGTTCCGCCCGGGTGGGCCGGGTCAGTGGTTGATGGTCTTCTCCACACCGACGCCGGTGAGGGAGCGGACCTCCATCTCCACCCGCTTCTGCGGGAACTCGTCCTTCTTCCCGAGGAACGTGCCGATGATGCCGAGCAGGAACGCCAGCGGAATCGACACGATGCCCGGGTTGGACAGGGGGAACAGCGAGAAGTCGACACTGGTGATCATCGACTTCGGGCCACCCGAGACCGCGGGCGAGAGCGCGATCAGCACGAGTGTGCTGATCAGGCCGCCGTACATGGAGAACAGCGCACCGGTGGTGTTGAAGCGCTTCCAGAACAGCGAGTAGAGGATGGTCGGCAGGT
>NZ_BAAAQG010000007.1:5909-53620 GCF_039531545.1 Dietzia cercidiphylli | reverse complement strand
CATGGCGCCGATGCCCATGATGATGGACGCGACACCGATCACCACGACGGTGATCCGGGACACGCGCAGCTGGGCCTTCTCCGTGGCCTTGCCGTGCTTGATCACACCGTTGTAGATGTCGTGGGCGAACGACGCCGAGGCGGTGATCGCCAGGCCCGCGACCACCGCGAGGATCGTCGCGAAGGCCACCGCCGAGATGATGCCGAGGAATATCTCCCCACCCAGCGCGAAGGCCAGCAACGGGGCCGCCGAGTTCACGCCACCCGGCGCCGCCTCGATGACGTCCGATCCCACCATCGCCGCGGCACCGAAGCCGAGGACCAGGGTGAACAGGTAGAAGGACCCGATGAGCGCGATCGCCCAGGTGACCGAGCGACGGGCCTCCTTGGCGGTGGGGACCGTGTAGAAGCGCATCAGCACGTGGGGCAGGCCGTCGGTACCGAAGACCAGGGCGATCGACAGGGAGATGAAGTCGAGCTTGCTGGTCTCGGTGGCGCCGTACTGCAGACCCGGGCTGAGGAGGTCCTTACCCGAGTTGGCGACGGCCTCGCCGAGGAGTGCCGAGAAGTTGCCCCGCGCCGCCACCAGGACGAACAGACACATGATCAGCACGCCACCCACGAGCAGCACGGCCTTGACCATCTGCACGTACGTGGTGCCCTTCATGCCACCGACCAGCACGTAGACGATCATCAGGATCCCGACGGCCGCGACGACGATCGCCTGGCCGGTGGAATCGTTGATGTTGAGCAGCAGGGCGACCAGACCGCCGGCGCCCGCCATCTGGGCGATGAGGTAGAACAGGCAGACCGCGAGAGTCGCCAGGGCGGCGGCCATGCGGACGGGCCGCTGGTTGAGACGGAAGCTCAGCACGTCGGCCATGGTGAACCGACCGGTGTTCCGCATCAGCTCGGCGACGAGCATCAACGCCACCAGCCACGCCACCAGGAAGCCGATGGAGTAGAGGAAGCCGTCGTAACCGTTGATGGCGATGGCACCGGCGATGCCCAGGAACGAGGCCGCCGAGAGGTAGTCGCCGGCGATCGCGAACCCGTTCTGAGGCCCCGTGAAGGTGGAGCCACCGGTGTAGAAGTCCTTGGTCGACTTGGTCGACTTGGACGCCCGCAGCACCAGCGTCATGGTGACGACGATGAAGATGCCGAACACGACCATGTTGAGCAGAGTGGAGCCGACCTGCTCCCCCGGGGTGAGCTCACGGATGTTGATCAGCCAGTCGCCCATCAGGCCACCTCACCTTCCAGCTCGTGGCGGATCGCTTCCGCGCGGGGGTCGATCACCCGGTTGGCGAACCGGATGTACAGGAACGTGATGAGGAACGTGGTGACGAACTGCGCCAGACCGATGATCAGCCCCCAGGTGATGTTCCCGAAGACCCTGGTCGCCATGAAGTCGGTCGCGTAGACCGCCAGTAGCACGTACAGGAAGTACCAGACGAGGAAGGCGATCGTCATGGGGAAGACGAAGGCCCTGAACTTGCTGCGCAACTCCTGGAATTCCGGGCTGGAGTGCATCGCCTCGAAGTCAGCCGCTTCCGGGCTGCGTCGTGACGATCCTCCCACCGGGGGATCAGCTGGCTGGGACACGGAGGTCCTCCGTTTCAGTTCTCTCGAGCCACACCTCTGTAGTGATGCGCCTCACAGACTAGGACTGGAGAAGTGTGACACGGGACACAAGGGTTTGCCGAGGCCAATCCGCCCCGGGGGGCCGACGGAGGCAAACGCGGTGGTGACACCACCCCTATCGGGGGGCGGAGCCACCTCATCCGGGGGGGGTCGGCGCCGGCGTCGGGGTCAGGCACCGCCCCGTCGACCGACGGCGTCGGCGAACACCCGGACGATCTCGTCGGTCGTCTGCGCGACATGACTGCTCCCCCCGGTCACCCGGGCGATCTCGGCCAGGGTCTCCGGGTCGGCGTCGTCGAGCAGGCCGACGGTCACCACGATCACCGGCTCGGACGGGTCGACCATGCCCCGGAGTGCGAGGAGGAAGTCGTCCCGGGTCAGCTCCGACACCGTGTCGTCGGCCCCGTCGGAGATCACGATGATCGAGTTGATCATGTCGGGGTCGTAGCCCGACCGGACCGCCGCGTAGGCGTCGAGCACGGTCCGGTGGAGATCCGTCCCTCCGCCGACCAGCCCGGGGAGCGACGCCAGGGCGCCGGCCAGCGAATCGCGGTGGCTCCCCTCGGGGGTGGGGGCGTCGAGGCGGGTGAGCGGGGCGACCTCGCGGTAGGGGCGCCCGTCCAGACCCGCGTCCCCACCGAAGGCCCACAGGCCGAGGGCGGCGTCGTCAGGGAACCGCGCGAGTCCCGCGTCGGCGGTCTCGACGAGTGTCCGGATCCGGGTGACCCCGGTGTCCGCCATGGCGAACCCCATCGAGCCCGAGGTGTCCACCAGGACGAGTGACCGTCCGGGCATGGCGAGCAGCCGCCATCGCTGGAGTGCCCCGTGCAGGCGGTTCGGGTCGCGGACCACCAGGGCCTCGACCTCCCCGACCCCGGCCCCGCCGGCGAGCGGTGACCTGTCGGCGAGCCGGAACCCGTCCTCGGCGAGGCCGGACGTGAACCCGGGCGAGCCGGTGGCGGCACGCAGTTCCTCGGCCGCTCCGACGACCTCGTCCCTGCGCACCGGATCCTGGGTGGTGACGGCGAGGGGGTACCCGAGGAAGACGGCGCCGGTGCGCGGGGCGGTCAGGACGAGGCCCGCCTCCGGTGCGTCACGTCGGGCCCTCTCGGCGTTCTGCTCGCTCACGATCGCGGTGCCCCCTGCGACCGTCACCCGGTCGAGCAGCTCGCGGGCGGTCGGCGGCACGTCCGCGCGCCCCGCCCGGCCCTGCGCGAGCGCGGCCATGGAGGCGGCGAGCGCCTCCGGGGTCGAGCGCATCGACTCGACCTCGGAGGTCGCCGCGAGGATGGGGGCGTCCGCGATTCCGGACCGGACCGGGTCCCCCATCGCCAGTCCCGGCATCGCGAGCGCGGAGGTCCACGTGGGCATGTCCGGCGCGGGCCCACGCGAGGCGATGATCACCGGGGTCGACGCGATGGAGTTGAGAACTGTCTCGAACGGGATCTGGACGTCCTGGGAGACCTGTGCGAGCCGGATGGCCGAATCGGGGACCCAGATGTCCGGAAGGGCCTGCCGGGCGGCGACCCGAGCGGCCATGTCCGCGGACGAGACCGCCGAGACCTCGTACGAATGACATCCCCCCGCCTCGTCCGCGAGGGTCTCGACATGTGCGAGGATGTCGGGCTCGGCGGCCACGGTGACCTCGGCCGCGTCGACGCAGAACCCTCCCACCCCGGCCCTGGACAGGCCCGCGACCACGACCCCGACCACGAGGACCGCCGCCAGGAGACCCAGCCCCACCTGGACGACCCTGCGCGCCGTCGACCTCTCCCTCTGTGTCGACGCACTGTGCCTGGCGGCCATCCGCGGCTCTCCCCCTGTCAGTCTCCGGTCCCCGGGGCGTATGCCAGTCGCCACGTCGGCGGGATCCGGGCGCTGGAATGGTATCCGTCCGGGCCCGCTGACGGTCAGATCATCTCCCGCGGAACACGGGGGGCCTCTTCTCCTCGCGGGCGGCGCGCGCCTCGGCCATGTCCTCGCTGTGCCAGGCCAGCTGCTGCAGCTCGGTGTGCTCGTCGCGGGGCAGGAGCCGGGCGTCGTCGTCGTTGATCACGGACTTGATGTGCCGGAGGCTGAGCGGGGCGAACCGCGCGATCTCGGCCGCCAGCTCCATCGCGGTGTCCAGGCCGCCGATCTCGTTGGCCAGCCCGATCCGGGCCGCCTCGTCCGCCCCGACCGGACGAGCGGTCATGAGGACCGACCGCGCGTGCCCGCCCCCGACGACGTTGGCGAGCCGCTTGATCGTCCAGTTGTCCAGCGCGAGGCCCACCTTGACGACGGGGACGGCGAACACCGCGCCGGGTGCCACCACGCGGAGGTCGGCGGCCAGGGCGAGCTGGACCCCGGCGCCCACGGCGGGCCCGTTGACGGCCGCGATCACGGGGACCGGCACCGACTCCACCGCCCTGAGCATCCCCGCGTGGGCGTCGTAGAAGTTGAGGTTGTACACGCCGCCGGACAGATCGGCTCCCGCGCAGAAGGCCGTCCCCGCCCCCGTCACGACGATCGCGCGGACCGGGTCCTCGCCCTCTGCCGCGGCACCCGCGGCTTCGATCGCCTCCCGCAGGGCCGTGCACACCTCCGCGTCGAGGGCGTTGCGGGTGCTGTGCCGGTCGATGGTGACGACGGCGACGGAACCGTCCCTGCGTGTGTCGATCATGGCGGCGGGGCCTCCTGGTACGTCGCGGTCCGGTGCGCCGCGGGGGTACTACCCTGCACCCCGCGACCGACGATACCTGCTGGTGAACGCGCTCACCGTACGATGCGTCCATGGCGCGAACCGGAGCTCTGCAGATCCTCGACATGGTCCTCGACGACGGGTCGTTCCGGTCCTGGGACTCCGCTCCGCTGCGCTCGCCCCAGGTCGACTCGGTCCCGGGTTACGAGGCCTCCCTCGAGCGCGCGGCGCGGGACTCCGGGGTGGACGAGTCCGTCATCACCGGCGAAGGACGACTGCTGGGTCGGCGGGTCGTGTTCATCGCCTGCGAGTTCGACTTCCTGGCCGGATCGATCGGCATCGCGGCGGCCGAGCGGATCGTCTCCGCGATCGAGCGCGCCACCGCCGAACGCCTGCCGATCCTGGCCTCCCCGACGTCGGGGGGGACCCGCATGCAGGAGGGCACCATCGCCTTCCTGCAGATGGTCAAGATCTCCGCCGCCGTCGCCGGGCACAAGTCGGCGGGACTGCCCTACCTGGTGTACCTGCGCCATCCGACCACCGGAGGGGTGTTCGCCTCCTGGGGCTCGCTGGGCCACGTCTCCGTCGCCGAACCCCGCGCGCTGATCGGGTTCCTCGGCCCGCGCGTCTACGAGGCGCTCTACGACGCGCCCTTCCCCGAGGGCGTCCAGGTCTCGGAGAACCTCGCCCGCCGCGGGATGATCGACGGCGTGCTCCCTCCCGAGGGGGTCCGCGACCTCACCGCCCGGGCACTGCGTGTGCTCTGTGAGGACCCGCCGTCCGAGGACGAGCCGGCGCCGCCGCACGGTCCCGTCCCCGAGCCGGAGACCGACGACGCCGCACCGCCGGACGCGTGGGACGCCATCGTCCGCTCCCGCCGCGCCGACCGCCCCGGCGCCCGGTCCTTCCTGGAACGTGTCGCCCCGGACCGGGTCCCGCTCTCGGGCACGGGGCAGGGCGAGGACAGCGGGTCCCTGCTGCTGTCCCTCGCCCGGTTCCGGGGCCAGTCGGCCGTCGTGCTGGCCCAGGACCGTGACGCGGAGAACGAGACGAGCCCGCTCGGCCCGTCCGCGCTGCGGTCCGCGCGGCGGGGGATGCGGATCGCCGCCGAGGTCGGGGTCCCACTGGTCCTGCTCATCGACACCCGCGGCGCCGCGTTGTCCCGTGAAGCCGAGGAGGGTGGCCTCGCGGGCGAGATCGCCCGCAGCCTCGCCGATCTGGTGACGCTGCCCACCCCGACCGTCTCGGCGATCCTCGGCCAGGGCACGGGCGGTGCCGCGTTGGCGATGCTCCCGGCCGACCGGGTGTTGTGCGCCCGACACGGGTGGCTCGCCCCGCTCCCACCCGAGGGGGCGAGCGCGATCCTGTACCACGAGACCTCCCGGGCGCCCGAGGTGGCGCGGTCGCAGGGCATCACCTCGGCCGACCTCCTCCGCGCGGGGATCGTGGACGTGGTGGTACCCGAGCGACCCGACGCGGCGGACGAGCCGGACGCCTTCTGCGACCGGCTGGCCGACGCCGTCGCCGCGGCTCTGGTCGAGGTCCGGAGGCGTCCCCCCGAGCGGAGGTACGCGGAGCGGATGTCCCGCTATCGGGACCTCGGCCTGGGACTAGAGTGAAGCGCGTCACAGGCCGTCGGCGCTGATCGGGGGCTTCACTCCCGCACGAGAGGGGCTCACCCGATGTCGGACTCCACGACCTCGTCGACCTACGCCGAGGCCCACCGGCTCTCGATCACCGATCCCGACGCCTTCTGGCTGGAGGCCGCCGGGGGGATCGACTGGACCACTCCCCCCACCACGGCTGTCGACGGCTCACGGCCGCCGTTCTACCGGTGGTTCCCCGACGGTGAGCTCAACACCTCCTACAACTGCATCGACCGTCACGTCGAGGCGGGACGCGGGGATCAGGCCGCGTTCATCTACGACTCGGCGGTGACCGGGGCCAAGGAGACCATCACCTACTCCCGCCTGCTGGGGCAGGTCGAGGCCTTCGCGGGCGCGCTCGCGGCCGAGGGCGTGGGCCGGGGGGACCGGGTCGTCATCTACATGCCGATGGTCCCGCGTGCCGCGGTCGCGATGCTCGCGTGCGCCCGGCTCGGTGCCGTGCACTCCGTGGTGTTCGGGGGGTTCGCCGCGCCGGAGCTGGCCATCCGGATCGACGACGCCCGGCCGAAGGTCGTGGTGACCTCGCCCGGCGGGATCGAGCCCACCCGCAAGGTCCCCTACTTCCCCATGGTCGCCAAGGCCCTGGAACTCACCCGTCACTCCCCGGGCACCGTGATCGTGGCGGGCCGACCGGACCAGTTCCCGGACGAGACCTTCCCCGAGACACCGGGCACCACCTGGATCGACTGGGACCGTGCCGTCGAGGCCTCGGAACCGGCAGCACCGGTCCCCGTCAGGGCGACGGACCCGCTCTACATCCTGTACACCTCCGGGACCACGGGCCTGCCCAAGGGCGTGGTCCGCGACAACGGTGGCCACGCCGTGGCGCTGGCGTGGTCGATGTGGAACGTCTACGGGGTCCGCCCCGGGGAGGTGTGGTGGACGGCCTCGGATGTCGGCTGGGTGGTCGGACACTCCTACATCGTCTACGGGCCCCTATTGGTCGGCGCGACGTCCATCATCTACGAGGGCAAGCCCGTCGGCACCCCGGATGCCGGAGCGTTCTGGCGGGTGATCGCCGAGCACGGGGCCACCGCGCTGTTCACCGCGCCCACGGCCGTCCGCGCCATCCGCAAGGAGGACCCCGAGGGCGGCGAGATCGCCAAGTACGACCTGTCCGCCATGCGCACCCTGTTCTGTGCGGGCGAACGCCTGGACCCGGACACCTACCGGTGGGCCACGGAGAAACTGGGCAAGCCCGTGGTGGACAACTGGTGGCAGACCGAGACGGGCTGGCCCATCGCCTCCAATCTCCGCGGGCTCGAGCCTATGCCGATCAAGGCCGGGTCCCCGACGGTGCCCGTGCCCGGGTACGACCTGCACGTCCTGGACTCCCGGGGCACCCCCCTCCCCGCCGGGGAGGAGGGCAACCTGGCGATCCGGTTGCCGATGGCTCCGGGCACCCTGTCGGGCCTGTGGGACGACGACGAGAGGTTCATCTCCTCGTACATGTCCGTCTTCGACGGGTACTACTCCACCGGGGACGGCGGGTACGTCGACTCCGACGGGTACGTCTACGTGATGGGCCGGACCGACGACGTGATCAACGTCGCCGGACACCGCCTGTCGACGGGCTCCATGGAGGCCGTGATCGCCACCCATCCCGCCGTGGCCGAGGCCGCGGTCATCGGTGTGAAGGACGAGCTCAAGGGCCAGCGGCCGGTCGGCTACGTGGTCCTCAAGTCGGGTCAGGTCCGCGACCCCGAGGAGTTGCGCGCCGAGTTGGTGGCGATGGTCCGCGAGGAGATCGGCGCGGTGGCCACCTTCCGTGACTGCACGGTCGTGCAGGGCCTGCCCAAGACCCGCTCGGGAAAGATCCTGCGCAAGACGATGCGGCAGATCGCGGACGGTCAGGAGAACGTCACCGTCCCGTCGACGATCGAGGACCCGGCCGTGCTCGACGCCCTCGCACCGTTCCTCCGCCAGGAGGGGTAAGGGCGGGCCGGCCCCTCCACCAGGAGGGGTAGGGCGGACCCGCGGTCGCCCGCGCGCCGCGCGCGGGCCGGGCCAGGCGCACACGACGACGCCCCGCCCCCGAGGTGGGGGCGGGGCGTCGGGCGACTCGTCGGCCGCTTCGTCAGGCGTCGAGCAGGTCGATCACGAAGACCAGGGTCTTCCCTCCGAGCGGGTGCAGGGCCGCGGATGTGCCGTAGGCCTTGTCCGGCGGGATGACCAGCTGGCGGCGACCGCCGACCTTCATGCCCGGGATCCCCTCCTGCCAGCCCTGGATGAGGCCGTTGAGGGGGAACGTGATGGACTCGCCGCGATCCCACGAGGAGTCGAACTGCTCGCCGGTCTCGTAGTCGACACCGACGTAGTGGACGGTGACGTTGCCGCCGGCCACCGCCTCGGCGCCGTCCCCCACCGTGAGGTCCTCGCTGTGGAGGTCAGTGGGCGCGGGGCCCGTCGGCCTGTCGATCTCGGGCTTGTCCATGGTGTCTCCTCCTGGAGTCCGGTTCCCGGGCTCAGCGCTGGCTGATCGGGGTGAAGCTCCGCTCGGCCGGGCCGGTGTAGACCTGGCGCGGGCGGTTGATCTTGGTGGACGGATCCTCGCGCATCTCGCGCCAGTGGGCGATCCATCCGGGCATCCGGCCGAGGGCGAACAGGACGGTGAACATCTCGGTGGGGAAACCCATCGCGCGGTAGATGAGGCCCGTGTAGAAGTCCACGTTCGGGTAGAGCTTGCGCTCGACGAAGTAGTCGTCGGCCAGTGCCGTCTCCTCGAGCTTGAGCGCGATCTCGAGGAGGGGGTCGTTGCTCTGCGACAGCAGCGCGTGGGCGTGCTTCTTGGCGATCTGGGCGCGCGGGTCGTAGCTCTTGTAGACGCGGTGACCGAAGCCCATGAGCTTGACGCCGTCGACCTTGTTCTTGACACGGTCCATGTAGTCGGTGGCGTCCCCGCCCTCCGACTCGATCCGCTCGAGCATCTCGAGCACTGCCTGGTTGGCACCGCCGTGCAGCGGCCCGTACAGGGCGTTGATGCCGCCGGTGATCGAGGCGTACAGCGGCGCCTCCGAGGAGCCGACCATGCGGACGGTCGAGGTGGAGCAGTTCTGCTCGTGGTCCGCGTGGAGCACCAGCAGCATGTCGAGGGCGTCGGCGACCTCGTCGGTGACCTCGTAGTCCGGCCCGAAGGTCATGCGGAGGAAGTTGCGGACGTACCCGAGCGACGGATCCGGGTCGAGGGCGCCGTGACCGGAGCGGATGCGCTCGATGGCGGCGGCGAGCGTCGGGCCGCGGCCCAGCAGTCGGGAGGTGGCCAGGTCGACGGCCTTGGGGTCGTCGATGTCCAGGTCGTCCCCGTGCGTTCCGAACAGGCTCACGCCGGCGGAGAAGACGGGCATCGGGTGGGTGTCGCGCGGGAACGCCTGCAGCAACGGCATCATCTGGCCGGGCAGCGCGGTCTCCCCGAGCACCTTCTCGGTGAACTCGGCGAGCTGGGCCTCGGTGGGGTCCTCACCGTAGATGAGCAGGTAGGAGACCTCGAGGAACGAGGCGTTGTCGGCGAGCTGGTCGATCGGGTACCCGCGGTGGCGGAGGATGCCCTCGTTGCCGTCGATGTAGGTGATCGAGGAGGTACACGCGGAGGTGTTGACGAACCCGACGTCCAGCGTGGTCATCCCCGTCTTGGCCAGCAGCGAACCCAGCTGCACCGCGTCGCTTCCGCAGGTCGCCTCCACCACATCGAGTTCGAGCTCACCGCCGGGGTAGGACAGTGTTGCATTGCGGTCCGAACCGTTCGAGCCTGCGGTCACGCGATTCCCTCTCCGACGACTGGTCCCGGCGGCCATGTCCCGCCACGAATGTGCTGTGCCACACCCTACCGTGACGGTCGCCGTCACTTCGAAGCGTGCACCGGTCCGCTCCCCCCGGGCCCCGTCCACCGGGCGGCGTCGGGGCTTCGGCGGGCGTCAGGGCTGCAGTCGCCGGACCGTCCACCCCCCGTCACCCCGGAGGCACTCGACCCGGTCGTGGAACCGGTCCCGGCCCCCCTGCCAGAACTCGACGCGGTCCGGGCGGAGGCGGTACCCACCCCACCTGTCGGGCATCGGGATCTCCTCGACGTCCGCCAGGCGCTTCTCCGCGATCGCGTAGAGCGAGGTCAACTCCTCGACGGACTCCACCGGCTGCGACTGCTCGGACGCCCAGGCCGCCACCTGGGACCCCCTGGGGCGCGTACGCCAGTAGGCGAGGCAGTCCGCCCGGTCCAGCGGTCGGCACTCGCCCTCCACGTGGACCTGCCGTTCCACCACCAACCACGGGAACGTCGCCGACGCGTAGCCGGACTGCGCCAACTGCGCGCCCTTGCGCGAACTCGTCGTCGTGAAGAAGGTCAGACCCCGCTCGTCCGCCCCCTTGCACAGCACCGTCCGGGTCGACGGCCGGCGGTCGGCACCGACGGTGCCGAGCACCATGGCGTTGGGCTCGCGCACCCCCCGGCGCCCGGCCTCGTCCAGCCACGAGGCGAAGAGCGCGACCCAGTCGTCGTGCAGATCGCCCACGTCCAGGCTCGCGTTCAGGCCGTAGCCGACCCGCATCGTGTCGAAGTCGGCCGGTTCGAGTGCGGGATCCTCCATGACCCAGACGCTACTCCGGGCCCGACGCGCCCCCGACTAGGATGGAGCCGATTCGGAAATCCCACCACAAGGAACGGCACCCCAAGAGCATGAGCGATCAGCTGCCCACCATCCCCGCCGACCTCAAGCCCGCGGACGGGCGGTTCGGCTGCGGCCCGTCCAAGGTCCGCCCCGAGCAGATCGAGGCCGTCTCCGCCGCCGCCACCTCGGTGATGGGCACCAGCCACCGCCAGGCGCCGGTGAAGGACGTCGTCGGCCGGGTCCGCGAGGGACTGTCCTCCCTGTTCTCCCTCCCCGACGGCTACGAGGTCGTGGTGGGCAACGGTGGCACCACCGCGTTCTGGGACGCCGCGGCGTTCGGCCTGGTCCGCGAGAAGTCCCTCCACCTGACCTACGGCGAGTTCTCCTCCAAGTTCGCCAAGGTCACCGGCGGCGCGCCCTTCCTCGCCGACCCGATCGTCATCTCCGCCGAGCCCGGGTCGGCTCCCGAGCCCACCTCGGACCCGTCCGTGGACCTCATCGGCTGGGCGCACAACGAGACCTCCACCGGTGTGATGGTCCCCGTGACCCGCCCGGCGGGCTCGGAGAACGCACTCGTCGCCATCGACGCCACCTCCGGAGCCGGCGGGTTGCCCGTCGACATCTCCGACGCCGACGTGTACTACTTCGCGCCGCAGAAGTGCTTCGCCTCCGACGGCGGCCTCTGGGTGTCCATCATGAGCCCGGCCGCCCTCGAGCGCGTGGCCGAGATCGCGGCCACCGACCGTTGGTGCCCGGACTTCCTCTCCCTGCCCACCGCGGTGGACAACTCCTCCAAGAACCAGACCTACAACACCCCGGCCGTGGCCACGCTGCTGATGTTCGCCGACCAGATCGAGTGGATGAACACCCAGGGCGGGCTCGACTGGTGCGTCGCGCGGACCAAGGACTCGTCCTCGCGTCTGTACGACTGGGCCGAGGCCAGCGAGTACGCCACCCCGTTCGTCGCCGAGGCGGCCCACCGCTCTCAGGTCGTCGGCACCATCGATCTCGACGAGAGCATCGATGCCGCGAAGGTGGCCAAGACCCTCCGGGCGGGCGGCATCCTCGACACCGAGCCGTACCGCAAGCTCGGCCGCAACCAGTTGCGCATCGGCATGTTCCCGGCGATCGAGCCGGAGGACGTCACTCGGCTAACCCGCTGCATCGACCACGTGGTGGGCCAGCTCGGCTGACCCCCGACCGCGCGCCGCTCCGGGCGCCCGCCCACGGTTTTTCCGCAGCCCACCCGGCCCGTCACCGCGCCGGGTGGGCTGCGCTGACCTACCATGGGGGGAACGCCCAGGACCCGGGCACGCGCCGTTCCAGCCGCCCACGGGCCCACGAGGAGTCGAGGAGGCGGTATGCGGAAGCTGAGGATCATCGGGGTGGACGCCGACTCGTCCGTGGTCGAGTGTGAGCTCCCGGACTCGGGCGAGACGCTGGCCCTCCCCCTCGACGACCGGTTCCGCGCCGCCGCGCGGGGGGAGTCCGTGCCCCCGGAGGAGTCCCGGCGGGTGCCCGTGACGGGCACGTTACGCCCACGCGAGATCCAGGATCGTATCCGCCACGGCGCCTCCCCCGAGGACGTCGCCGCCGACGCCGGGGTCCCGATGTCCCGGATCGAGGGTTTCGCGGTCCCCGTGCTCCTCGAGCGCGCGAACGCCGCCGATCTCGCCCGCGCGTCGCATCCGGTCCTTCCGGACGGGCCGGCGCTCGACACGCTCGCCGACCGGGTCGAGTCCGCACTCGATCATCGTGGTGTGGACCCGGACGTCGTCGCGTGGGACGCCTGGCGCGACCGTGCCGGCGGGTGGATCGTGCGGACCTCCTGGCCTGCCGGCCTGTCGGACGACGCATCGGCGACCTGGTCGTTCGTCCCCGACTCCCACGGCGGGTCGGCCCGTGCGCTCGACGACGAGGCCCAGCGCATCCTCGACCCATCCCGCGCCACGGCCCTGCGCACCGTCTCGTCCCCTCCCCCGCTCCCCCCGGGCCCTCCTCCGATTCGCTCCGTGCCGACCCCGGTCCGACCCGAGTCGAGGGAACCCGACCCCGCCACGGTGGGGCGGACTCAGCCCCCGGCCGAGCCCGCCCCGGAGTCCGCATCGCCCGCTGCGGTGGGCTCCGTCGACGACCACTTCCTCCAGCACCCGCCGGCCGAACCCGAGCGCCGCACCACCCGCCGGCATCCCACCATGCCCTCCTGGGAGGACGTCCTGCTCGGTGTCCGCGGCAAGGATGACTGAGTCCTGTCATGGGCCACCACGTCGCGACCTTCTGGTACCTGGGCACCGATGACCCGTCCGCCCCCATCAGGTCCGGCCACCCGTCGGACCCCGGTTTCGCCCGGCGTCTGCTCTCCCGCCTCTACCCGACCGTCACCGTCGCCTCGCTGGGAATGTTCCCCCTCAACCGCTCGGCATCGACCGGTCCCGGGGAGGTCTACGTGGGGTCCTACCCCGGGTTGACCGTTCTCCAGACCCAGCTCGAGCAGCCCGTCCTGCCGTCCGCGACCGACGAGACGTGGCTACGCCTCGTCGAGGCACCCACGGTCCTGCTGTTCTCGCACGACCCCGACGACGGGGTCAGCGGGTTCGCCCGCTGGGAATCCGGCCGACTCGTGCGCTCCTTCGCCGGGGCCGACGACCGGATCGTCGAGGACGAGGGCATGCCTCTGCCGTTCGAACGGCCCTACTGGGCGGGTGAGTTCCCCCTGGACTCCGCGGCCGACACCCCGCTAGCGCTCCCCTTCGCGCCGTCGTCGCTACTCCACGCCGCCCACCGCGCCTGGCTGGGGTTCGATCTCTCCCCGGGCGGCCTCGACGTCCCCGTGCACGGGTTCGCCACCGACGGTCGGCGGGAGGTCCGCCAGCGCACCGCGCCCACGGGCGCCGCGGTCCACGTCGTGGGCTCTCCCGGTCGCGCCGAACTCCACGCCGCCACCACACGCGACGTCGGCTCCGGGGCCAGCGGCGGGAGCCCGTCCTCCCCCTACGCCGAGGACGACTACGAACGGGGGCCACTCGTCCCCGCGGTGGCGCGGGCCTCCTCCCCCGTCGCCGGAGCCGTCCGCAGGATCGCCGGGATCGTCGGCGACACCATGCGGCGCGCCGGCGGGGCCATGAATCGTCGTCTGGCGAACCGGCGGTGACACACCGCCACGGTCAGCCGCGCGACCGCTCGTAGAACGCCACCGCTGCGGCCGTGGCCACGTTGAGCGAGTCCGTGCCGGCCGTCATGGGGATCGCCGCCCGGACGTCACACGCCCGCATCGCGTGCTCGGTGAGACCGGGACCCTCCGCGCCCAGGACGAAGGCCACCTTGTCCGCGTCGACGGCCCGGGACAGCGGCACCTCCGCCGACGGGGTCAGCGCCACGGTGCGGAAGCCGCGCGCGGTCAACTGCCCGAGGGAGTGGTGCCAGGTGGTCGGGGTCCCCGGCAGGTGCGCGAACGGCAGCCGCAGGACATGCCCCATGGACACGCGCACCACCCGCCGGTAGAGGGGGTCCCCGGTGGCGGCGCCGAAGAGCACCCCGTCGACGCCGAGCGCCGCGCAGTTGCGGAAGATCGCCCCGAGGTTCTCGGGGTCGTTGACGCCCTCGAGCACCACGAGGGTCCGGGCACCGCCCACGACGGCGTCGACCTCGAGCGGCGTCGGCCGGTCGGCGGCGGCCAGGATGTCGCGGCTGGACCGGAACCCGATCACCTCGCTGAGCACGTCCTTGGTGGTGCGCAGGTACACGGCGCCGTCGGCGCGCTCATCGGCGTCCCAGCCCTCGGCGGTCGCCTCACGCCGCAGTTGCCGCAGGCGCGCGTCGGTCCCCAGCAGGACGTGCGGGCGGAACCGGGACAGCAGCATCCGACCCACCACGTAGGTACCCTCCGCGATCACCAGGCCCCTGCCGCCCGGCAGGTCGGGGCGACGGTCGGAGTGGTTGAGGTCGCGCAGATCGTCCAACCTGGGATCGGCGGGATCGGAGACGTCGACGACGAGCACTGCCCGCGCCGCTCAGGCCAGCAGGTCGGTGATGGGCCCGATCGCGAAGAACACGAGGAACGCCGCCGCGACCACCCACAGCAGCGGGTGCACGGACCGGGCCTTGCCGGTGGCGGTGGCCATCACGACCCAGGCCACGAACCCGATGCCGATGCCGTTGGCGATCGAGTAGGTGAACGGCATGGTGACGATCGTGAGGAAGGCCGGGAGCGCGATCGCGAAGCGCGTGAAGTCGATGTTGACGATCTGCGACATCATGAGTGCGCCGACCACCACGAGCGCGGGGGCCGCCGCCTCCACCGGGACGACCTCGTACAGCGGGGTGAAGAACATCGCGACGAGGAAGAGGGCACCGGTGACGATGTTCGCCAGGCCGGTGCGGGCGCCCTCGGCGATGCCGGTGGCCGACTCGAGGAAGACCGTGTTGGACGACGACGAGGTGAAGCCACCCGCCACGGCACCGACGCCCTCGACCACGAGCGCGGTCTTCATGTTGGGCAGATTGCCCTTTTCGTCCATGAGCCCGGCCTCCTTGCCCAGCCCCGTGAAGGTGCCCATGGCGTCGAAGAAGTTGGCGAGCAGCAGGGTGAAGACGAACAGACCGGCCGCCAGCGGACCGATCCGGACGAACGCGCCGAAGAGATCCACCTGCCCGATGAGGGACAGGTTGGGCAGCCCACCCAGGGTCTCGGGGATCCCCGGGACCGCGAGGTTCCACCCGGTGGGCGAGGGCTCACCGTCGACGAAGGACGGTCCGGCGTTCGCGACGGCCTCGACGATGATGGCCACGACGGTGGTGACCACGATGCCGATGAAGATGCCGCCGCGCACCTGCCGGGCCACGAGCACACCGCACAGCAGGAGCCCGAAGGCGAACACGGCGGTGGGCCACGAGGCGATCGACCCCTCGATCCCCAGTCCCACCGGGACCGTGGTGCCCGCGGCGTCGGGGAGTCGACGCACGAAACCGGAGTCGACGAAGCCGACCATGGCGATGAACAACCCGATGCCCACGGCGATCGCGGCCTTGAGGTCCGAGGGGATGGCGTCGAAGACGGCCTTGCGGAACCCGCTCACCGCCAGGATGACGATGATGATGCCCTCGATGACGATCAGCCCCATGGCCTCGGCCCACGTGACCTGCCTGGCGATGGTGACCGCGACGAGGGAGTTGATCCCCAGGCCGGTCGCGAAGGCGAACGGGTAGCGGGCGATCGCGCCGAACGCCACCGTCATCACCCCCGCGGTGAAGGCGGTGACGGCGGCGATCTCGATGATCGACAGCTGGTTGCCCTCGACGTCGACACCCGAACCGAGGATCAGCGGGTTGAGCACGATGATGTAGGCCATCGCGAATAAGCTGACCAACCCGCCGCGCACCTCGCGGGCCACCGTCGAACCGCGCTCACTGATCTTGAAGTACCGGTCGACGGCCCCGATCCGTACGGGGGACCGCGACGGGGCCCCGGCGCTCTGCGACATCTGGAGACCTTCCTGGCGGTGGGTGAGGAACCGTCATAGAGTAACCGGCCCCCCGCCTGCGGTAGCGTCGCGGTCATGACGGACAGCCCGGCAGAGCCGCAGGTGCCCCGGATCCCGGCCTACCTGCTGGACCCGCGGCCCGTCGTCCTCATCGGGACCCTCGCGTGGACGATCGCCCTCCTGGCCATGATGCTCATGGACGAGGTCGACATGCGAGCGGTGATCCTCTGCGCCGTGGGTGTGGGCGTGGGTGCGGTCGGCACACTCGTCTACGCGCTCCAGCGGCGTGCCGTCCTGCGCGGCAGTGCGGGCGCACAGGGCGGTCTCGACTTCGACCGCATCTGAGCTGTCGGCACCTGAGATGCCTGCGGGATCAGTCCTGACCGGCGGCGGGGGCCGGCGGGATCAGGGCTGGTCGGGACCGCCCGCCGGACCGGCCTGCCCCACCTCGTCGCCCTGCCCCACCTCGTCGCCCTGCTCAGCCGCCCCCCGCGCCCGGGCGGCGGTGGCCGCCAGTTGCTGGGGGAGCACCACCACGTCCACGGCGGCGTCGTCGTACGCCTCGGCCACCGGGGTCGCGGACTCCGTGGCCACCTGTACCTCGCTGTGGGCGCCGCAGCCGTACTGGAGGTGCACCACCTGCCCGTCGGCGGAGTACTCGTTCGCGCACACCCCGAACATCGTGCCGAGGGAGCCGGAGACGGGCACCAGGAAGCCGCAGGACCCGCAGTGGTGCTTGGCACCGCGTGCGATCTCGGTGTCCGGGCCGCGCTCGGCGGCCCATCGGGCGGCGGCGGCCGACCGGCCCTCCCGGCTCAGGTGCCGTGGCCTGCCGAGCCCGACGGGGCCGGCGACCTCGTCGAGTCCGTCGTCCCCTGTGAGGAGCTGTCCCGGGACCAGACGCTCGTCGTCGTCCGCAGGGGGCAGCAAATCACCCGCACCCAGATCGCCCGGGCGGATCCTCTTCTCCCACGGCACCCACTCCGGGGCCACCACCGAGTCGGGACCGGGGAGGAGCGAGATCTCGTCGACCGTCAGCTCGCCACCGGGGACCAGCGCCAGGACGCAGGCCCAGTACCACCCGCGGTATCCGGGGAGGTCCGAGGCGAACCGGTGCGTCGTGGTGAACGGCGCCTCGACCACGGACCCGCGGTGCTCTCCCACGCCGTCGGCCGCGAACTCCTCCACGGCGGCACGCGCCACGTCCACGCCCGAGGCCAGTCTCTCGCGCAGGGCCTCGTTGAAGCCCGAGGCCTGATCGGTGCTCACGGGGTCCGCCTCCTGATCCGTGCCTACCTCGGTGTTCACCCGACCCATTATGCGCGTCATCGCGACAGCGTCGCGGTCCGGCCCGTAGTACGGCATCCTTGACGCATGCGCAGCGTCCTCGGCACCCTCGGCCCTCTCGCGGTCTCCCTCTCACTCGTCGGCGCCGTCGCGGCGTGTACCGCGACCGGTTCCGACGACGCCGGGAGCGCCACGTCCCCCGGCGCCTCCCTCGCGTCGTCGAGCATGCCCTCCGGCTCCGGTTCCGGGTCCGGCGACGCGGCCGGCGGACAGGTGCCGGTGGGCCCGGCCGAGCCCCGGCCCGTACGGGGTTCGGTCGAGGTCGTCCGGACCCTGCCGCACGATCCTGAGTTGTTCACCCAGGGTCTGCAGGTGGTGGGCGACGAGATCTACGAGTCGACGGGTGAGTTCACCCGCTCGCAGGTGCAGCGCCGCCCGCTCGCCGGCGGCCCGCCCACCGTCTCCGTGCGGATGGCGGACGACGAGTTCGGCGAGGGCCTGGCCGTCACCCCGGACACCCTCTGGACCCTGACCTGGACCAACGGGATCGCCCACAACCGGGACCCCCGGACCCTCGAGGTGCGCTCCGAGGTGCCGTACGTGGGCGAGGGCTGGGGCCTGTGTCACGACGGCGAACGGCTGATCATGAGCAACGGCTCCGACCAGCTGACCTTCCGCGACCCCGTCACCTTCGAGCCCACCGGCACGGTCTCGGTGACCTCGGGGGGCACACCCGTGGTCCGGATCAACGAACTCGAGTGCGCGGACGGCACCGTCCTCGCCAACGTCTGGATGACGGACGAGGTCATCCGCATCGACCCCGCCACCGGCGCGGTCACCGCCATCTACGACGCCTCGGCGCTCGAGCGACCCCGGCCGGCCAGCCGGGAGGCGGTTCTCAACGGGATCGCCGCGCTCCCCGGTTCGGAGAACGTGCTGCTCACAGGGAAGTTGTGGCCGACGATGTACGAGGTGCGCCTCATTGGCTGACCGCTCCCCCGGGCCGACCCGTCGAGCCGCGGCCACCGTCGGCCGGGGCGTCCGGCGGGTCTTCCACGCCGACGGGGCCGACAGATCGGGCCTGTCGCAGCTGAGTTACGTCACCGTCGCCAACTTCGCGTGCGACGCGATCCTCGCCGTCGCCCTGGCCAACACGTTGTTCTTCTCCGCCGCCACCGCCGAGTCGCGGAGCAACGTGGCCCTGTACCTCCTCGTCACGGTCGCCCCGTTCGCGCTGATCGCCCCGGTGATCGGACCGGCCCTCGACCGGCTGCGGAGCGGGCGGCGCCTCACGGTGTCGTTGACCTTCACCCTGCGGGCGGTGCTCGCGGTGATCCTCGCGCTCAACTTCGACTCCTGGCTGCTGTATCCCCTCGCGCTGGGGATGCTCGTGCTGTCCAAGACCTTCGGCGTGGTCAAGGCGTCGATCACCCCGCACGTCCTGCCGCCGGCGCTCGACCTGGTCCGGACGAACTCCCGGCTGACGGTGCTCGGCCACGTGGGCGGGTCGTTGATCGCAGGGGCCCTCGCCGGAGCCGTGTCGTGGGTGTGGGGCTCCGACGCGGCCCTGTGGCTGCTCGCCGCGGTGGCGCTGGTGACGGCGTACATCGCGATGACCATCCCCGCACACGCCGAGGCCTCGCTCGACGAGGAGTCGGCGACCCTGCGCGTGGACCGGGGCCGCCCGCTCGTCAGCGGGCTCAAGGCCGTTCTCACCCGGCCGCTGGGCCGTCAGGTCCTGGCCAACCTCTGGGCCGTGTCGATGGTCCGGTTCATGACCGGCTTCCTCACCCTGTTCCTCGCGTTCGTGGCCAAGGCCCAGGAGAACGCCACCGCGGCGGAACAGGCCGGGATGCTCGCGATCGCCGGTGCGGCGGGAGGACTCGGCACCTTCGTGGGGAATGCCGTGGGCGCCCGTCTCCCCCTGGGCCGACCGGGCAGGATCACCACGACGGCGGCGGGCGCAGCGCTGTCGGCGGCGGTGGTCGCGGCGTTCCTCGGCAACATCTGGGCGGCGGCCCCCCTCGCACTGGTGGCGGCGGTGTGCAGCGCGCTCGGCAAGGTGGCGCTCGACGCGTCGATCCAGACGGACATCCCCGACTCCGCACGGTCCTCCGCGTTCGGCCGGTCCGAGACGGCGCTACAACTGGCGTGGGTCGCGGGCGGTGCGCTGGGGGTCCTCCTCCCGCCGGACTTCACTGTGGGCTTCAGCGTGATCTCGGTCGTGGGCGCCCTGCTGTTCGGCCAGTCGCTCCTGACCGCGCGCGGGTCCACCCTGGTACCGGGGCTCGGCGGCAACCGACCCAGGTTCCCCGGAGCGCCACGTGACCCCCGTGCATTCGGCGCGCGCCTGCTCGGCAGAATGGAGGAGTGAGCTCTTACAGCGATGCCCCCGCGTCCGGCACCCGCGTCCGCCCAGTCACCTGGGCGATCCTGGCGTGGGTGATCATCATGGTCGCCGCGATCGTCGGAGCGTGGCAGGGCTCCGCCTCACGTCACGGGGCGGTGCCGGCGATCACCGTCGCCACCGACCGCGACCACGTGGAGGTACTGCCGTTCGCCGCGACGGACCTCGACGGCACGAGCTACACCAACCCGGTGGGTGAGTTCACGGTCACCGGTGAACACACCCTCACGGTGCGGCTGCCGGTGGAACTGCGCCGCGCCACGCTCGACGTCTACGAGATCCGCGCGGACGGGTTCCGCGAATACACCCTCGAACCCGACGGCCCCGGCGAACTACTCATCCCGGTCACCCTCCCTGACGAGGGACGGATCGAAGGACTGGCGCTCCGCGCGGTCGCCCTGGTCTACGCGGCGGACGGCTCCGAGACGATCCTCAGCGGCGAGTGGTCCGTCGGGATCACCTACGCGGACTGAGCCGGCGGGTCACGCGTCCAGTTCGCGGGCGACGGCGCGGAGCACCGACGCCACGCGACCCGACACCTTGTGGTCGGGACGGTGGCCGCGCCGCAACTCGGGTTGGACGGTCGTCTCGAGGACCTTGATCATGTCCTCGACCATCCCGTGCAGCTCATCGGGCGAGTGCCGTGGGCCGCCGCGGGGGGCACGGTCCTGCACGACGGTGGGCTCCTCGTGGACGACCACCCGCAGAGCCTGAGGGCCACGCCGACCGGAGACCATGTCGAACTCCACGCGCTGGCGGGGCCGTAGCGTGTCCACCCCGTCGGGGAGCGCGTCCGACCGGACGTAGACGTCCTCCCCGCCCTCGTGGGACAGGAAACCGAAACCCTTCTCCGCGTCGTACCACTTGACCCTGCCACTGGGCACCGCGAACCACCTCTCCACACGATCGCGCACACGTGCGACCGACATCCACCACGAATGACTCGAGACTACCCTCGCCGAGGCGGTGGCCCGGCGCCCCCGCCGGGCCGGTAGCCTCCCCCGTGTGACCTCCGACGCCCGACCCCCAGCCGACGACCCCGACCCCTGGGCACCCCACGCGGCCGAGCCCGCCCCGGTCCGGCCCAGACGCCGCGGCCTGTTCATCGCGGCGCTGGTCGTCTTCGCCGTCGGTGTGGTGTTCACCGTCCTCGCCGCACTGACCCCGTTCGTCCTGGATCGGGACGCGCCGACCTTCCTGTACCTCGGCGCGATGGTGTTCACCCCGGTCGGGTTCCTCCTGGGGCTGCTGTACGCGATTCTCGGCTCCCGGCCGCCCAGGGTGTGACGGAACCCACCCTCTGGCGAAGTTCCAGGTAACAAGCCGATAACGTCACCTCCCGCCCTCCTGTGTGACCTGGTTTTATCTCAGAATGGTGACGATCCGGCATCAAGCCGCTACTGTTCGGGGCAGACTCGTCAGCGAGTTGGCATCGGACGCACCACCGAACCCCGCCCTGCGGCCGATGCGACATTGACCGTTACCGGGCGGGGACGGGGGACCCGATCAGGGCCCACCTCGGGCCGGCGACCACAGGTCGCCTTGGGGTCAAGCCGCCGCAGGCGGCCGGGCGCACCCGTCCGAACCCGACAGCTCACCCCGTAGGCACAGAGTGAAAAGGACTGACGCGTATATGACCTCGAACACCGGACGCCACCGCGCTGCCGCCACCGCCTCCGCGCCCAGGACGGCGGTGAAGGTCGTCCTCGCGGGCACCGCGTTCTCCGCCGCGGGGCTCGCCCTCGCCCCGGCCGCCAACGCGGCCCCGGACTCCGACTGGGACCGTCTGGCCCAGTGTGAGGCCGGCGGCAACTGGGGGATCAACACGGGCAACGGCTACCACGGCGGGCTGCAGTTCTCGCCGAGCACCTGGGCGGCCTACGGCGGCACCCAGTACGCGCCGACCGCCAACCAGGCGACCCGCGAGCAGCAGATCGCCATCGCCGAGAAGACCCTCGCCGGTCAGGGCTGGGGAGCATGGCCCGCCTGCTCCGCCAAGCTCGGCCTGAACTCCGCCCCGACGCCCCGCGACGTGGCCCAGCCCGCCCCCGCGCCGGCCGCCCCGGTCGCGCCGGCCGCTCCGGAGGCCGTCTCGGCCGCCGAGCACGTCGCGACGCTCACCGCGTTCGCCGAGGGTCGCGGTCTCGCGCTGCCGATCACGGACGGATACCAGGCCAACAAGGATCTCGTCGACGCCGCCTACGCCGAGAACCAGACCGCCGTGGACGGGTTCTTCGCCACCTACCTGGCCAACTGACCCCGGTCGACCCGAACGCGAGAACGGGCCGCCACTCCCTGAAGGGGGTGGCGGCCCGTTCTCGCGTCTACACCGTGCGAGCTACACCGTGCGAGCTACACCGTGCGAGCTACACCGTGTGCCCACGGCGTGCGGGGAGGTCAGCGCGTCGGCACGGACGTGTTGACCACGGTCTCCGGGTGGACGTAGTTCAGGCGCTCCTGCGGCAGGGGGAAGATCTCCTGCCCGAAGGGCGACAGCCCCCCCGCCACGAGCGCAGCTAGTTCGGTCACCGGGTGCTCGCCGAACGAGTCGTCGGGCCATCCCGGGTTGTCGTAGGTCAGTTTCTTGGCAGCCACGTGGTCAGTCTCTCACCTCGAGCCCGATCCGTCAGCAACCGGGTCGGATACCCCCGCCGCCGATACTCACCGCCGGCCGGATCTCACTAGGCTGGTACGGATATGTCGACCTCGCGCACCACGCCCCGACACCCCACCAGCGGTGAACCCGACTTCCCCGCCTGGCTGGCCGGCCTGTCCGACGACACCCTGGTGCGACTGTGCGAGCTGCGCGCGGACGTGGCCTCCCCTCCACCGGCCTCGCTCGGCGTGCTCGCCTCCCGCCTGCGGTTGCCGGCGTCGACAGCGCGCGCGATGGGCACCCTGACGTGGCCCGACCTCCTCGTGCTGGCCACCGCCGCCGCGCTCGGGGCCGATTCCGGCCCGGTGCCGATCGGTGCGGTGTCGGGCCGCCTCGGTGTCGACGACGACGACCCGGCGTTCCGCGCGGCCGTGGACACCCTCCGGGATCTCGCACTGTTCTGGGGCGACCCGGCCCACGCCCGGATCGTCCCGGTCACCGGGGCCGCCGTCGACGCGGCGCCCGTCGAGGCCCCCGTACCCGGGGAACCCGTCGGAGCCCACCTCGACACCGCCTGGAGTGGCCTGTCCGACCGTGCACTGGGCGTCCTCGGCGCCGTCGCCCGCGGCCGTACGCCGGTCGGAGCCCTCGGACCCGCCGCGTCCGAGACCGTCCGCGCGGCGGCCGGGGAACTGGCGGACGCCGGGTTGGCCTCGGTCACCGGGACCGCCGGGGGCGAGGTGGTGGTGCCCCGCGCCCACGCCCTGGACCGGGCCCGGCACGGAGCCCGTCCGAGCGGCTCGTCCCTCCTCGACGTGCCCGAGTGGTCGGCGCCCGGCACGTCGGCGCCCGGTACGTCGGCGCCCGGCACGTCGGCGAGTGGGCCCGGATCCGCGGGCGTCCCGACCGGGCGGAGAGCCGCCGCCAGGAGCGCCGCCGAGAGGAACGCCGCGGAGACGGCCGACGCCTCCGGGGGTGTGGCGGCGCTCGACCTCCTCCACAGGTGCGACGCCCTCCTCGCGGCGCTGTCCCGCCACCCGGCCGCCACCCTCAAGGCCGGCGGGGTGGGCGTGCGGGAACTCCGTCGTGTCGCCCGGGCCGCCGGCGTCGACGAGCCCGAGGTCCCGCTGCTGCTGGAGGTCCTCGCGGCCGCCGGCCTGATCGCCGTCGGCGACACCGACGTCGGCGAGACCGGTTTCGACTCGGTGTGGGCGCCCACGGAGGCCGCGGACGTGTGGTCCTCACGGGATCGCGCGCGTCGCTGGGCCGAACTCGTCCTGGCCTGGTGGTCGATGCCCCGTGCTCCGTGGCGGGTCGGTTCCGAGATCGAGGGCGGGGGCACGGTCCCCGCCCTCGGCGATCCGGTGGGCCCGCCCGCGGCGGGCGAGCGCGACCGGGTCCTGCGCGCCCTGTGCCGGCTCGACCCCGGGGCCGAGCCCGGTGACGACCTGCTGCCGGAGGTCGTCCGGTGGTTCTCGCCGGTGTGGTTCGCGCGGGCCGGGTCACGGACCTGCACACAGACCGTCGGCGAGGCGCGTCGGCTGGGCCTCGTGGTGGGGACCACCGCCACCAGCGCGGCCAGGATCCTGGTCTCCGTCCCCCCCGCCGCCGGTCCCCCCTCGGCCGACGAGCTCGAGCCGGTCCTGAGGGCGGCGCTCCCCGAACCCGTCTCCGAGGTGATCGTCCAGGCCGACCTCACCATCCTCGCCCCCGGGCCGCTCGTCCCGGAGCTCGCGGCGGACTTCGCGTTGCTCGCCGACGTCGAGTCCGCGGGGGCCGCCACCACCTACCGCGTGACCGAGACCTCCCTGCGCCGGGCGCTGGACTCGGGACGTACCGCCGCCGGGATCAGGGACCTGCTCGCCCGGACCTCGATCACCCCGGTCCCGCAGTCCCTGGACTACCTCATCGAGGACGTCGCACGGAGGCACGGCCGACTCCGGGCGGGGGCCGCGCTGTCGTTCCTCCGCTGTGACGACCCGTCGCTTGTGGCCCAGGTCCTGGGCTCCCCGGTGGCGGAGAGTTGCGCCCTGCGGTCCGTCGCCCCGACCGTCCTCATCTCCCAGGCCCGTCCGTTGGATCTCGTCGAGGCCCTCCGGGAGCACGGGTACGCGCCCGTCGTCGAGGACACCTCCGGCGCCGTCGTCGCACTCACCCGCCCGGTGGCCCGGGTCCGGGCCACCTCCCCCGGCCGCACCCCCCGGGTCCCGACGCGTACCGCCACCACCGGCGAGCTCCGTGCGGCGATCACGGCGATGCGCTCGGCCGACCGCGTGCGGTCGGCGCGCGGTTCCTCGGGTGACGGGTACACGGGTCAGGCCGCCATCGCCCGCCTGCACGAGGCCGCGGGGTCGGGCACCGCGGTCACGGTCTCCGTGGTCGACGCGCAGGGCCGCTCGACGTCGCGACTCGTCATCCCCGTCTCCGTCGCGGGGGGCCGGATCGAAGGGGTGGAACCCGATTCCGCCGAGGCCGTGACCCTGCCGTTGCACCGCGTGATCTCGGTGGCCGATGTGGACCCCACCCGCTGACCCCACCCGCCGGCCCGACCCTCCGTCGCGATTTCCGGGACACTGGAGGGTCGGACCCACGCGGGCCCGCGAGAACCGAGGAGAACCGAAGTGAGTGGTGGACCGCTGATCGTCCAGTCGGACAAGACCGTGCTGCTGGAGATCGACCACGACCAGGCAGGCGACGCCCGGCAGGCCCTGGCCCCGTTCGCCGAACTCGAGCGCGCCCCCGAACACGTCCACACCTACCGGATCACGCCGCTCGCCCTGTGGAACGCGCGGGCCGCCGGTCACGACGCCGAGCAGGTCGTCGACGTGCTCGTCACCTACTCGCGCTTCCCCGTCCCACAGCCGCTCCTGGTCGACATCGCGGACACCATGGCCCGCTACGGCCGGCTGCAACTGGTCAAGAGCCCGGTCCACGGTCTCACCCTCATCTCTCTCGACGCCGCAGTGCTCGCCGAGGTCAGGCGACACAAGAAGATCGCCCCGATGCTCGGGGCGGAGATCGACGCCGACACCGTGATCGTCCACGCGTCCGAGCGCGGTCGGCTCAAGCAGGAGTTGCTGAAGGTGGGGTGGCCGGCCGAGGACCTGGCCGGGTACGTCGACGGCGAGGCGCATGAGATCTCCCTGTCCACCGAGTCCGAGCCCTGGGAGCTCCGCGACTACCAACAGATGGCCGCGGACTCCTTCTGGGCGGGCGGCTCCGGCGTCGTCGTCCTGCCCTGCGGGGCCGGCAAGACCATGGTCGGCGCGGCGGCGATGGCCCGCGCCAAGGCCACCACGCTCATCCTCGTGACCAACACCGTCGCCGGTCGGCAGTGGAAGCGCGAACTGCTCGCCCGGACCACGCTCACGGAGGACGAGATCGGCGAGTACTCGGGCGAACGCAAGGAGATCCGCCCGGTCACCATCGCCACGTATCAGGTCGTCACCCGCAAGACCAAGGGCGTGCACCGGGCGCTGGAGCTCTTCGACTCCCGGGACTGGGGACTGATGATCTACGACGAGGTGCACCTGCTCCCGGCACCGGTCTTCCGGATGACCGCGGACCTGCAGTCGCGTCGCCGTCTCGGGCTCACCGCCACGCTGGTCCGTGAGGACGGCCGGGAGGGTGACGTGTTCTCCCTCATCGGCCCCAAGCGCTACGACGCCCCCTGGAAGGACATCGAGGCGCAGGGGTGGATCGCCCCGGCCGACTGCGTGGAGGTCCGCGTGACGCTGACCGAGAACGAGCGGATGATGTACGCCACCGCCGAGGCCGAGGACAAGTACAAGTTGTGCTCGACCGCCCGCACCAAGATCGCGGTGGTGAAGCAGATCCTGGCCAGGCACTCCGGTGCCCCGACGCTGGTGATCGGCGCCTATCTGGACCAGCTGGAGGAACTGGGGGTCGAGCTGGACGCCCCGGTGATCCAGGGTTCCACCTCCAACAAGGAGCGGGAGAAGCTCTTCAACGCCTTCCGCGCCGGGGAGATCTCCACCCTGGTGGTGTCCAAGGTCGCCAACTTCTCGATCGACCTACCGGAGGCGAGCGTCGCCGTGCAGGTCTCCGGGACCTTCGGCTCCCGGCAGGAGGAGGCCCAGCGGCTCGGGCGACTCCTGCGCCCCAAGAAGGACGGCGGACAGGCGCACTTCTACTCCGTGGTCTCCCGGGACACCCTCGACGCGGAGTACGCCGCCCACCGCCAGCGGTTCCTCGCCGAGCAGGGCTACGCCTACCGGATCACCGACGCCGACGACCTGCTCGGCCCGGAGCTGCCCGGGATCGGCTGAGCACACGGCCCGCCCTGGGCGTCCCACCCTCGCCGTGGCGCCTGGGATACTGGGTCCATGGCCTCCGATCGCACCTCCCGCGCCCCTCACGAGCAGTACCGCCTCGCCGACTTCCCCGTGGACGACGCCTGGGTCCGGAAGAACAACGAGAGCCTGGCCGAGGTGCGTCGTCTGCAGTGGTCCGCCGGGATCCTCGGGGTCGTCGTCCTCGCCGCCGGGACCGGGATGCTGCTCTACTCGGGCCTCGAACCGTGGGGCTGGATCATCGCCGCGCTGGCCGGCGTCTTCGCGATCGGGTGCCTGGCCATGATCGGGTACATCCCCCGGAAGATGGGATCCATGGCGCACACCTACGCCACCTCCGAACTCGTCCCGGCGATCGTCGCCGAGGTGCGACCGCGTGGGCTCACCCTGCTGGCCCTGGTCGACCGCGCCGTCGACCGGTCCGCGGGCTCGCTCCCCGCTCTGGCCGTCCGCAGCTGTGAGAAGATCCCGGGCCACGACGTCCGCGTGGGCACGCGGGTCCCCTGCGTCGCCGTGGTGGGCAACCGCAGCGCCCGCGGAGGTGACAACCTCTACCAGTTCATCTCCCCCATGCCCGTCGCCTGGGCCACCCCGGACGCCGCCGTGCTGCGGAGGCTGACCAAGGAGATCCCGGCCGGCGAGTGGGAGACCCTGCGCCAGAACCTCGACCGGGTCGGAGAGGTGTCGGCGTCTCCGGCCAACCTCGTGCCACTCGACTGAGAGCCCTCCCACCGCTCGACACCGTGGGCCTCACCCGACGCTCCTCCACCTGTGAGCAAGTCGTCACGGCACCGTGATCCGCCGCCACTGCGCGGAAACACGCGCTTTCTAGCCTGGTCGGCACAGGCTAGAAGGAGGTCTCCACATGACCGAGCACATCGTCGTCGTCGGACACGGAATGGTCGCCCACCGGTTCGTCTCCACCCTCGCGTCCCGGTGGGCCACCGCCGATCTCACCGTCACGGTGATCGGCGAGGAGACGGACCCGGCGTACGACCGCGTCGGCCTCTCCTCCTACGTCGGGGCGTGGGACCGCGAGTCGCTCCACCTCGAGGACGCCCGGCACGGCGCCGATCCGCGGGTGACCGTGCGATCGGGTCACCTGGTCACCGCGATCGACCGCGAGGCCGGGGAGGTCGAACTCTCGTCGGGCGAGCGGATCGCCTACGACACGCTGGTCCTGGCGACCGGCTCGCGGGCGTTCGTCCCACCGGTGCCCGGCCATGACCTCCCGGGATGTCACGTCTACCGCACCCTCGACGATCTCGACGGGATCCGCGCGGCCGCCGAACGCGCCGGGTCGGGCTCCCACGGCGTCGTGATCGGCGGTGGGTTGCTCGGCCTCGAGGCGGCCAACGCGGTGAGCCTGCTCGGGCTCACGCCGCACGTGGTCGAACGCAACGACCGGCTCATGCCACTGCAGGTGGACGCCGGTGGCGGCCATGTCCTGGCGTCTCTGATCCGTGAACTGGGGATCGAGATCCACCTCTCGGTGACCGGCACGGAGATCGCCGAGACGCCCGACGGGCTGACCGTCCGACTCACCGACGACGAGGGGGTCACCACGGTCGTCGACGCCGCCTTCGTGGTGTTCTCGGCGGGCGTCCGCCCGAGGGACGAACTCGCGCGGCTCTCCGGTCTGGACACCGCCGAGCGGGGCGGCATCCTCACCGACCTCGCGTGCCGGACCTCGGACCCGAACATCTACGCGATCGGCGAGTGCGCTGCCATCGACGGCACCTGCTACGGGCTCGTCGGTCCCGGGTACACCTCCGCCGAGGTGGCCGCGGCCACGATCCTCAGCGGCGAGGGGGAGTTCACCGGGGCCGACCTGTCCACCAAACTCAAGCTCCTCGGGGTGGACATGGCGAGTTTCGGCGACGCGCACGGCGTCACGCCCGGTTGCCTCGAGGTGGTGGTCAACGATCCCGTCGCGGGGACCTACTCCAAGCTGGTCATGAGCGACGACGCCCAGACCCTCCTGGGTGGGGTGTTCGTCGGCGATTCCGGGCCGTACTCGCTGCTCAAGCCACTCGTCGGCCGCACGCTGCCGTCCCCCGACCCGATCTCGCTCATCTCCCGCTCCACCGGTAACGATCCCGGGGTCGGGGTGGAGGCGCTCCCCGACGAGGCGCAGATCTGCTCGTGCAACGCCGTCACCAAGGGCGACGTCCGCGAGGCCATCTGCGGCGGCGCCTGCGACGTGGCCGACCTCAAGTCGTGCACCCGGGCCGGCACCTCGTGCGGCTCGTGTATCCCCCTGCTCAAGCAGGTCCTCGAAGCGGAGGGGGTCGAGCAGTCGACGGCGCTGTGTGAGCACTTCGAGCAGTCCCGGTCGGAGCTCTTCGAGATCGTCACGGTCACCGGGATCCGGACCTTCTCCGGTCTGATCGAGCGCTTCGGCCACGGGTCCGGCTGCGACATCTGCAAGCCCACCGTCGCGTCCATCCTGGCCTCCACCAGTTCCGACCACGTCCTCGACGGGGAACAGGCCGCACTGCAGGACACCAACGACCACTTCCTCGCCAACATCCAGAAGAACGGCACCTATTCGGTGGTGCCCCGGATGCCGGGCGGCGAGGTGTCCGCGGAGCAACTCATCGTGATCGGTGAGATCGCGCGTGATCACGACCTGTACGTCAAGGTGACCGGCGGTCAGCGCATCGACATGTTCGGTGCGCGCGTCGAGGAACTGCCGGTGATCTGGAAGCGGCTCGTGGACGCCGGCATGGAGTCGGGGCACGCCTACGGCAAGTCGCTGCGCACGGTCAAGAGCTGTGTGGGCACCTCGTGGTGCCGCTACGGACAGCAGGACTCGGTCGGGATGGCGGTGCTGATGGAGAACCGCTACCGCGGACTGCGCGCGCCCCACAAGATCAAGATGGCGGTCTCGGGGTGTGCGCGCGAATGCGCGGAGGCCCGCGGCAAGGACGTCGGCGTGATCGCCACCGAGACCGGCTGGAACCTGTACGTCGGCGGCAACGGGGGCGCGACGCCCAGGCACGCGCAACTGCTCGTCGGTGACCTGACCGACGAGGAGCTGATCCGCTACATCGACCGCACGGTGATGTTCTACGTCCGGACGGCCGAGCGGCTCCAGCGGATGGCGCCCTGGCTCGAATCGCTGGACGGCGGCATCGACCACCTGCGCGAGGTGGTGTGCGACGACTCCCTCGACCTGGCCGCCGAGCTGGAGGGTCGGATGGAGGCCCACGTCGCGGGCTACGTGGACGAGTGGTCCGCGGTTCTGGACGACCCCGACAAGCTCGCCCGGTTCGTGTCCTTCGTCAACGCGCCCGAGTCCCCGGACCCCACCGTCGAGTTCGAGGAGAAGGACGGCCGCAAGGTCCCGGTCCTCCTCGGCTCCCCCGCGATGCCCGCACGAGTCTGACCCAACCCGAACCCCCGAAAGGACACCGTCATGACCGCACTCCTGTCCCCCACCGAGATCGAGGTCTGCCCCCTCGAGCGGCTCATCCCGGGGCGGGGCGTCGCCGCCCTGCTGCCCGACGGCCGACAGATCGCCGTCTACCTCCTGGACGACGGCAGTGTCCACGCCCTGTGCAACATCGACCCGATCGCCCGGGCCGCCGTGATGAGCCGTGGTCTCGTCGGCGACCGCGGGGGGGTCCCCGTGGCCATCTCCCCCATCGGCAAGCAGGCCTACGCCTTGGAGGACGGGCGCGGGGTCGACGACGAGTCGTACGGACTGTCCGTGTTCCCGGCCAGGGTCGTCGACGGCACCGTCCTGGTCTCCACCGAGGCCGCGATCCGGCACCAGGGGAGCCGGCTCGCCGCGTAGCCGGGCGCACCGGATCGCCGCACGGAGGCGGCACCGCCGGAACCCACGAGAGACGTCAGGCGCCACCGCGTGGATCCACGTGGTGGCGCCTGACGTCGTGTCGCGTGCGCCAGGGAAGCCGCCTGACGAGCGGGGCCCCTCGACCGCGGGGCCGCAGACCGTGAGCCAGACCGTCAGCTAGACCGTGAGCCGGTACCCGCGTTTGACCACTGTGGTCACGAGTCCGGGGTCCCCGAGTGCCCTGCGGAGGCGGCCCATCGCCGTCTCCACGGCGTGCGGGTCGGCGCCGTCGCCGGGCAGCACGGCGAGGAGTTCCTCCCGGCTCACGCACTTGCCCGGCCGGTCCGCCATCGCACGCAGCAGTGCCAGCGGCGCCGGCGAGAGCTCGATGGGCCGACCGTCCATCAGGACCGCGGCCGCACACACGGTGAGTTCGTGGCCGGCCACCGTGACGGGCCGGGACCGCGCCACCAGCTCGTCGGTGACGTGCCGCATGAGCGCACCGAGGCGCATCCGGTCCGGCATCGACACGGGTACACCGAGGTCGACCAGCGGTTCGGCGGTCACCGGTCCCACACAGAGGGCGGCGACCGGACCGGACAGGGCGTCCAGCACGTCGTCGTGGATCCCCATCAGGTCGGCCCGCTCGAGCATCGACACCACGGCCGGGGCGGCGGTGAACGTCACCCCGTCGACGCCAGCCCGGGCGACGGTCCGGACGAGGTCGTCGAACGCCTCCAGGTCCTCGGGGAGCTCCCAGCGGTAGATCGGCACCACGATCACCTCGGCCCCCGCCGCGCGGAGCCCCTCCACCAGGGGGGCCATGGGATTCCAGTCCGAGCTCGCACCCTGGAGCTGCACGGCCACGGTGAGGCCGTCGACCCCGCGCTCCAGCAGCATCTCCAACAGTTCGGGGGTCGCCTCGCTCGCCGCCGACGCGTGTTCGCGCAGACCGGCGGCCCGGAGCGCCCCGGTGACCTTGGGCCCGCGCGAGTACAGCGGCACCCGTTCCATGAGGGCGTGCAGGTCCCGGGAGTAACCCCACTCCTCGCACACCTGCGTCCACCACCGGACTCCGGTCGCCGTGGTGAGGACCATGAGGTCGGCGGGAGCAGCGAGCACCTGGGCGGTGGCCGAGCGGACGAGTTCGTCCTCGGCCACGGGGATCATGCGGATCGCCGGCGCGTGGAGGACCGCCGCACCCCGGCGTTCGAGCAGAACCTTCTGTTCCGACGCCCGACGCGCAGCCGTCACCGCGACCGTGCGGCCCAGCAGTGGTAAGTCGTCGTTGGTGGTCACGATGTCCATCCTGCCGCAGTCGTGTGTCGTCCATGTTTCCCCGCCGTCGAGGCGGGGGGTGGGCGGATCACCGGGAAAGGGGTCGGTCACGCGCAGTCACGCAACCAACCGCAGATGCCGTCCACGGCGGCGGTGCACCCGCCGCAGCCGGTCCCGGCGCGGGTCCGCGTCGCCATCGCCGCCGCGTCCCGGTCACCCTCGGACCAGGCGTGGACGAGGTCGGCCTTGCTCACCCCGTTGCACCGGCAGACCACGGCCGCGGCGGGCATGGTCGACGGGGTGTCGGCGGTCGCGGCGCCGGCCCGGCCGAGCACCACGGACAGCACGTCGTCGGGGACGGGCAGGGCGTGTTCGTAGAGCTGGGTGAGGAAGCCCACGGGCTCGGGATGGCCCACGAGTACGGCGCCGGTGACCCGGGCGTCCACCACGTCCACCCGCGCGTACCGCCCGCGGGAGGGTTCGCAGACCATGGTCACCTCGACCCCCGGGTCGTGGACGTCCTCGGTGAGCTCCCCGAGCGAGACGACGTCGACCCCGAACGCCTTCAGCCTGGTGACCGCGACGCCGCCGAGGTACCGCGAGCCGGGGTCCGCGCCCGTGATCCGGGCGGACACCACGCCGGCCTGATCCCAGGCGGGACCGACCAGTCCGGTCACGCACCCGCGGTGTTCGGCGCAGTCGCCGATCGCGCTGATGGCCGGGTCACAGGTCCGGAGGGTGTCGTCGACGACGATCCCCCGGCCGACCTCCAGGCCGGCGGCCTCGGCCAGCCGGGTGCGCGGGCTGGTGCCGGCCGAGAGGACGACGGTCCGACACTCGATCCCGGTGCCGTCGTCGAGCCCCAGTGCGGTGCCGTCCCATCGCGCGGCCCGCGCACCGGTCACCACCCGGACGCCGAGCTCGTCCAGCGCGCGGATGAGCACGCGCCCGCCGCCGGAGTCCAGGTGGGAGTCCATCGGCCAGGCCCGGGGGTGGACGACGACGACATCGCGGCCCGACCGCGCCAGTGCGCAGGCCACCTCGAGACCGATGAAGCCGCCGCCCACCAGGGCGACCCGACCGGGGTGTTCCTCGAGGTGGGCGGTGAGTCCCCGGCAGTCCGAGGCGTCGCGGAGCGGGAACACTCCCGCGGCGAGCGCCCCGTCCGTGCCACGGACCCCGTCGATCGGCGGGATGGTGGCCTCGGAGCCGGTCGCCAGCACCAGGTGGTCGTAGGGGACGCGCTCGCCGTCGGCGAGCTCGACCTCCCGGGCCACCCGGTCTATCCCCTGCACCGAGGCGGACGTGCGCATCTCGATGTGGTTGCGGTCCCACCACCCGGTGGGCTTGAGCCGGGTGGATCCCGGGTCCCCCATCCCCCCGGCCACCACGTGCGAGAGCATGATCCGGTTGTACGGCGCCTCGGGTTCGGCGCCGAGGACGGTCACAGACATCGTCTCGGGATCCGGTTCGGCGCGCCGCAGCTCCTCGGCGAGCCGGGCACCGGACATCCCCGCCCCCACCACCACCACCCGCATCACGCGGCCTCCAACCGGACCGCGCACGCCTTGAACTGCGGCATGCGGCTGTAGGGGTCGAGTTCGGGCAGGGTCACCAGGTTCGCGCGGGCGGCCCCGGAGTAGTGGAACGGCAGGAACAGGGTGTCGGTCCGCATGTCCTCGTCGCACCGCACGAGCGCTTCGACCGCCCCGCGGCGGGACACCACCCGGGCGCGTCCGCCGTCGTCGAGCCCCACGGCCCGCGCGACGACCGGGTGCACCTGGACCCACATCTCGGGGTCGGCCGAGAGCAGCTCCGGCACCCGCCGCGTCTGGGCACCGGACTGGTAGTGCGAGAGCACGCGTCCGGTGGTGCCCAGCAGCGGGTAGTCCGCGCAGGTGTCCTCCGCGGGTGGGTCCACGGCGGCCACGGCGAAGCGGGCCCGGCCGTCCTCGGTGGCGAAACGGTCGAGGAACATGCGCGGTGTCCCGGCCGGGGTGTCGGCGCCGCACGGCCAGAACAGTGCCTCTCCGGCGTCGAGGCGGTCCCAGTCCATGGCCGAGTAGTCCGCCTTGCCCCCGGCGGAGGCGCGCGCCAACTCGTCGAACACCACCCGCGGGTCGGTCGGGAACCGATCAGGCCGCCGCCCGAGTCGGCGTGCGAGCTCGTTCCAGATCCACAGTTCGTCGCGGGCGCCCTCCGGCGGGGTGACCGAGCGGCGTCGACGCAGCACCCGGCCCTCGAGGTTGGTCAGCGTGCCCTCCTCCTCGGCCCACTGCGGGACCGGGAGGACGACGTCGGCGAGTTCGGCGGTCTCGGAGAGGACGAAGTCGGCCACCACGAGGGTGTCCAGCGATCGGAGCCGGGACGTGACCCGGTCGGCGTCGGGCGCGGAGACCACGGGGTTCGAGGCGTGGAGCAGCATCGCCGTGGGCCCACCGGGCTGCCCGAGCGCGTCCAGGAGCTCGAAGGCCGAGAGCCCGGGCCCGGGGATCTCCTCGGGCCCCACGCCCCAGACCGCGGCGACGTGCGCGCGGGCGGCCGGATCGGTGATCATCCGGTAGCCGGGGAGTTGATCGGCCTTCTGCCCGTGCTCCCGGCCTCCCTGCCCGTTCCCCTGGCCGGTGAGGGTGCCGTAGCCCGTGCCGGTCCGGCCCGGCAGGCCCAGTGCCAGCGCGAGGGCGATCACGGCTCCGACGGTGTCGGTCCCCCGTGAGTGTTGTTCGGCACCGCGGGCGGTGAGGACGTAGGCACCGGTGCCCGCGTCACGAGAGCCCGCCAGCAGTTCCACCGTGCGTTCGAGTTGGTCGGCCGAGACACCGGTGACGCGTTCGGTGCGGTCGGGCATCCAGTCCGCCGCGATCGCCCACGCGTCCTCGAAACCCGACGTCCGGGTGGAGACGTACTCGGTGTCCAGGTGTCCGCCCACCACGGCGACGTGCAGGAGCCCCAGGGCCAGCGCCGAATCCGTGCCCGGCCGCAGCCTCAGATGGATCCCACCGCCGTCGACGGCCCGGTGCGCGGTCGCGCTGAGGCGCGGGTCCGCCACCACCATGCCGCCGGCCGCCGCGGCCGTGTCGAGGTGCTGGACGAACGGGGGCATGGTGTCGGCGGGGTTGGCACCGATGAGCAGCACCGCCCGGGCGTCGTCGAGGTCGGTCACGGGGAACGGCAACCCCCGGTCCAGCCCGAAACTCCGGTTCGCCCCGGCCGCCGCACTCGACATGCACCAGCGGCCGTTGTAGTCCACGAGTCTGCTCCCCAGCGCGAGGCGGGTGAACTTGCCCAGTGTGTAGGCCTTCTCGTTGGTCAGGCCACCCCCGCCGAAGACCGCCACGGCGTCGGGGCCTCCCGAGGCCTGCGCCCGCCGGATGCCGTCGCTGACCCGGGTCAACGCGGTGTCCCAGTCGGTCGGCCGCAGGTGCCCGTCCACCCGGATCAGCGGCGTGGTGAGCCGATCCGGGTGGTCGAGCAACCCTGCCGACGTCCACCCCTTCCGGCACAACCCGCCCCTGTTGGTGGGGAACTGCTCCGGGGTGATCGTCGCCGGTCCGTCACCGGCGGACGGCGTCACCGACATCGCGCACTGGAGTGCGCAGTACGGGCAGTGGGTGTGTGTCGGCGGGCCGGTCGTCGTCAACGCGTGCACCATGTGTCCTCTTCGTCTCGATCGTCGACCGAGGCCGGTCAGGCCTCGGCGCCCACGGGGACCCGGGGCTCGGTGGGTGCCGCGGCGACCGCGTCGACCCCGGCGGAGGCCCGCATGTAGACGACGCGCGTGACGATCGCCGCCACCACGTAGAACACCATGAACACGAGGAACGCCGACGTGGCCGCACCGGAGGACTGGTAGGAGGTGCGCAGGGTCATGTTGATGAGGAAGCCGCCGAAGGCCCCGACCGCGCCGGCGACCCCGATGAGCGCCCCGGCGTGGGCCCGCGACCAGGACGTCCGCGCGGCCTCGTCCAGTCCGAGTGTGTGGCTGCGCGCCTCGAAGACCGACGGGATCATCTTGTACACCGAGGCGTTGCCCACCCCGGTGAGCCCGAAGAGCGTGAGGAAGGCGGCGAAGAACAGGACGAGGGCGCCACCGGCGAGCCGGCCGTCGTTCGACGCCTGGATGTTCGAGGTCACCACGAGCGCGACGGTGGTGACCGCCATCCCGCAGAAGGTCACGAAGGTCACCCGGGCTCCCCCGAAACGGTCGGAGATCCGTCCACCGGCCATGCGGGTGAGTGAGCCCAGCAGTGGTCCGAGGAAGGTGATCTGTGCCGCGTGCAGGGCCGCCTGGGCCGGCTCCTGGCCGTTGCCGGTGAAGGTCATGGTGAGCATCTGACCGAACGCGAAGGCGAATCCGATGAAGGATCCGAAGGTGCCGATGTACAGCAGCGACAACACCCATCCGTCCTTGTCGCGGGCCATGTCCTTCATGCTCTGCACATCCACCGTCTGGTGCGCGAGGTTGTCCATCTTCAGCGCGGCGCCGATCCCCGCGACGACGAGCAGGACGATGTAGACGCCGATCACCCAGTGCGGTGACCGGTTGCCGGCCAGTGCGATCACGATGAGCCCCACGACCTGGATCGTGGCCACGCCCAGGTTGCCCCCACCCGCGTTGAGGCCGAGGGCCCAGCCCTTCTCCCGCTGGGGGAAGAAGGCGTTGATGTTGGTCATGGACGACGCGAAGTTGGCGCCGCCGAGTCCGGCGATCGCGCCCACGACGAGGTACATCCAGAGCGGTTGGCCCGGGTTCGCCATGATCCACAGCATCCCGACCGCGGGGATGAGCAGGACGAAGGCCGAGAACATGGTCCAGTTGCGGCCGCCGAAGGTGGCGGTCGCGAGCGTGTACGGGATGCGCAGGAAGGCGCCGGTCAGCGTGACCACCGCGGAGACGAGGAACTTGTCGGGTGCGTCCAGTCCGTAGACGTCCTGGGGCATGAACAACACCATGACGGCGAACAGGGTCCACACGGAGAACCCGACGTGCTCGGCGAAGACCGACCAGTAGAGGTTGCGCATGGCGGTCTTCCTGCCGCCCGACTTCCACTGCGCGTCGTCCTCCGGATCCCAGTTCTCTATGACATGTGAGCGCGACATGAGGTCGACCCCCTCTCTCTCGTGACGTGGACACCCCCTCGGTGTCCTTGCGAACTGACCGTATGCACGCCCTGTTTCCCCGGCGCTACCCGGTATGACGTGATGGTCACGGTGTCCTCACGCCGGACGCAACCCGCCGTGAGGGGTCTGCCACCGTGGTGGACTGGGGTCATGTCACCCCGGTTCACACCCCGCGCCCTCGGCGCCGTCGTCACCGCCGCCGCCCTCGCCACGGGCCTCGCGCCCGCGGCATCCGCCCAGCCCACCGAGGCGTGGCGGGCGTCGTTCGTCCCTGGTCACGGCGTCGAACTGGCGCCCGGGCAGACCATCACCCCGGACCAGCCGGCGTTCTGGATGATCGGCGACCGGGTCCGACTGCTCTCACCGCACGGGTCCTCTCGCCCGCTGTTCTGCACGAACGACCGCGGCCACCCGTACGGGCGGTGTTGGCAGCTCGACCCGGACGGCGGCCTTGTGGAGCTGCGGCACAACAGCGTGGTCAACGACGTCTGGCACTCACTCTTCACGCAGACCGGGTCCACGACGTCGGCGTACACCGGCCTCTATGACCTCGCGCGGCGGATGGGCTGGATGACGACCTCCGGCGGGGTCTTCGTCCCCCCGCATTCCGGCGGCAGCCTCGCCGGCACCTATTCGACCACGATGCCGCTCTCCCCCCACGGTTCGAGTCCGGTGTGGGACGTGTGGGTGCATCCCGGGTACGTGCCCGGCAGCTGAGTAGCCTGGGGGTCCTGTGAACCCGGTCGAAAGGACCCCCGCCGTGCCGTTCCCCCTCGATGTCCCCGAGTCCGTCCTGCGCAGGCGCCGGAGCCAGAAGTGGGTGGCGTACCCGGAGGACGTCCTGCCGCTGTTCGTGGCGGAGACCGACGTCCTGCTGGCCCCGGCGATCCGGGAGCGTCTCGCCGCCGCCGTGGCCGACGGCGACACCGGGTACTTCGCGGAGATCGAGCGACTCGCCGGGGTGTGCGCCCGCTACTACTCCAGGTTCGGGTTCGACGTCCCGGAGGAGTCGGTGGTCCCCGTCAACGACGTCGGCGTGGGCGTCCGGGAATCACTCGCACGGATCCTGCCGGCCGGCAGCGGGGTGGTCTACACGCCGCCGGTCTACATGCCGTTCGGACCGTGGATCCGGCGCGTGGGGATGTCGCCCGTCGCGGTGCCACTGGTCGACCACGACGGCGAGGACCCGCGGCTGGACCTGGCGGGCATCGAGCGCGCCCTGGCCGACGGGGCCCGGGCCGTGCTGCTGAGCCACCCGCACAACCCCACGGGCGTCCTCCACTCCACGGCGGAGCTGGCCGGGCTCGCCGACCTGGCCGCCCGATACGACGCCGTGGTGGTCTCCGACGAGATCTGGGCGCCCCTGACCATGCCCGGGGTCCGGTTCTCCTCGTTCCTGGCCGCCTCCGACACCGCCCGCGAGGTGGGCCTGGCCATCTCGTCGGCGTCCAAGGCGTTCAACCTCGCCGGCCTCAAGTGCGCGTTCGTGATCAACGGCAACCCGGAACGATTCGAGGTGCGGCGCTCGGCACTGTCGGGCGCCGTGGGGCACTTCGGGGCGCTCGCCGCCGAGGCCGCGCTGACCGGGTCGCTGGACTGGCTGGAGAGCATGAACGCCGCACTGGCCGCGAACCTCGATCTGATGGACCGGCTCATGGCCGAGCATCTCCCCCGCGCCCGGTGGCGGCGGCCCGACGCCGGGTTCGTGGCGTGGCTGGACCTGCGCTCCTATCCCGGCCTCGGCGACGACCCCGCCGCGGCGTTCCTCGACGACGGCCGCGTGGCGCTGAGCAACGGCCCCGCCTTCGGCTCCCAGGGCAAGGGGTTCGCGCGCGTGAACTTCGCGTGCTCGGAGGAGCTCCTCACCGAGGCCTTCACACGGATGGGCCGCGTCGCCGCGGAGCGTGGCTGAGCACGGGGCACCGCACACCCACCTCACCCGGCTCACCCCGACTACCCCGCCTCCTCCTCCCGGGGGCGGGTGGGCCCGTGTCCACGGCGCCACAGGAACACCGTCATCGTGGCGGTCAGCACCACGGCCGCGTCCTGGTTGCGCATCTCCAGATCCATCGTCACCCGAGCTCTGGTCTCGTCCGGACTCACCTCCGTCACGTGTACCGAGCCGGTCACCGTGTCCCCCGGCCGGACAGGGGCCGTGAAGCGGAGACGGTCGAACCCCCGTCCGGCGATCACCGCCCACCTCGAGTAGACCGACTCGACGCAGAGCCGCTGGAGGACAGCCAGTGTGTGGATCCCGCTGGCGATCACACCGCCGTGGTGGCCGCCCGCGGCCGCCACGGGATCCGTGTGGAACCACTGCGGATCCCACTGCTGCGCGAAACCGACGATCTCCTCCTCCGTGAGGGTGAGATGCCCGAGCTCGAGACGATCACCCGGAGTCAGCTCGTCGGCGGTGACGATGGTGTCCACCCGATATCCCCTTCCATTCGACGACCGGCCTCCCGGGTAATTCCGCGACATCCGGATGCTCGCCTTTTCGGTCGGCACATTCCCGTCCGATCACCCGGCATTGTTCACGTTACTCAACATCAATACCGGTATGGCTATCCCCTTATTGTTGCCGTACTCTCTTTAGGCATACCTAACAAGCCCGGAGGACAAATGGAGACGATCATTTCCGCACCCCTGTCGAGAGCATTACACGACTCGACGATGGCCGCGCACGAACAGGCGGAGAACGCCTCGTTCATCACCCGCCTGATGAACGGCGAGGGCACGCCGGAAGGTCTGGTGGCACTCCTGCGGCAGTCACTCCCCGTCTACGAGGCCCTCGAGGACGCCTGCCGCCGGGCCGGCACCGACCCACGCCTGTCGGCCATCCTCGATCCGCGCCTCGACCGGGCCGACGCCCTGCGTGCCGACCTGGAGTCGCACCGCGCCCAGGGGCGCACCTACGACCTCCTGGTCCCCGCCACCGAGGCCTACGTGGCCGAGCTGCACGCGTGTGCCACCGACCTCGCCGCCCTGATCGGGCACCACTACGTCCGCTACCTCGGCGACCTCTCGGGCGGGCAGATCATCAGGACGATGGTGCGCCGCCACTACGGCATCGAGACCGGTCTGAGCTTCTACGACTTCGACATCGCCAAGCCCAAGGTCTACAAGGACGACTACCGGGCCGCGCTCGACGCCCTCCCGCTGAGCGAGGCCGACCGCGGAGCCGCGCTGGCCGCCGCCACCCGGGCCTTCGAGCTCAACCACCGGATCTTCCTCGATCTGGAGGCCCAGGGCGTTCGCTGACCGCCCGGGCCACCCGACGAGAAGCGGCCCCGACACCCCGGGAGGGTGTCGGGGCCGCGCCCGTTCCGCGGGTGACCTACATCAGGCTGCCGAAGAGGTTCGTCATACCCGCGAGCGAACCGCCACCGACGTTTCCGGTGTCGTCATCGTCGTCGTCATCCCCACCGGTGGTGAAGGTGATCGGCGCGCTGAGCTCCCACGGCGCGTGGACCGCGCCGGAGGCCGCATAGGTGTAGATGCCGTAGCCGCCCGTCTCCGACTTCGCGTCGGCCGAGTCCTTCGAGACGGTGAGGGTGGTGGTGAAGCTGCCGTCGGGGCGCAGTTCGACGGCACCGGCGGCGGCGCCCCCGATGACGGCGTGGTTCTCCGCGGCGAGGACCCACTTCTGCTCGACCACCTTGCGCGCCGCCGAGGTCCCGCCCGCGGACGGCTTCCACGCGTCCTCGAACTTGCCGAACACCAGGTAGAACCCGGCGGGCTTTCCGGCCAGCGGCGGGCGGACACCCACCACGGACCGGTCGTCGAAGCCGGTGCCGGTGATGGTCACCTGGTGGCTGCCGTCCGCGGCGAGTGTGGTCTCGGAGAGCTGGATCTTCGGGGTCCCGACGGGCACCTGGGTCTCGTCCTCGGTCAGGTCGTAGGTGACCTGGAGGGGCAGCGGGCCCTTGAGATTCTGGTCTCCGCCACAGCCGGTGTTGTAGTAGTGCGGGTGCACTGACGCCGGCACGGCCGCCAGCCACTCGGGCGTCCACGCGCCCCAGACGTTCGGCGCGGTGCAGGTCCGGTCCTGGGTCCCACCGTTGTGCTGCACTCCCGCGTACCGGGGGGACAGGGTGATGGTGCCGTCCTGGGCCACCTGGGCGGCACCCGGCCCGAACGACAGGACGGTCGTGCGACCGGCGTTGACCTCGGGAGTGGGGTTGCCGTTCATGTCGTTCGCCGCGCCGATGGTGACATCGGCGTTGAGCGTTCCGGAACCGTCGGCGTTGACGGTCAGCTTCGGATCGGCCAGGGTCTCGTCGGGAGCGTTGAGATTCGCCGGGTAGGCGTTGAAGGTGATCTCGCCGTCCCAGTCGATGGTGACGGTGCCGTCCGTACCGCGGACGCCCTCACCGTCGGAGAACGTGATCGCGTTGGGGGTCGCCTGCTGGCCCCCGATCAGACTCACGGGCATCGAGGTGGCCGGGAACGCCGCAGGTGTGTATTCGGCCTGCGTTCCCCCCGAGACCGACCCCACGAGAGCCGACGCGTCACCCGAGGCGTCGAGGATCCGCCACGGCCCGAAGATGCCCTTCTGCGCGTATCCGCTGATGCCCCAGACGAACGAGGCGTCCGAGACGGTGCCCGGGGTGACGTCCTGCGCCTGGGCCGCGGGGGCGGCGACGACTCCGGCGAGCAACGCGAGCGTCGCCCCCAGCATCGTGCCCCGTCGGCCGGCGAGCGCGAGCCGGGATCGAGAAGTCTTCACATCAGTCCTTTCGTCGAACTGTCTGGTAGAACAGCACTGCCGCGAGCGCGAGCAATGCGGTCCCCACCCACCACTGCCATTGGTGGGTGGGGTCTCCGGCCTTCTGGGAGGCGGAAGTCTGGGCGTAGACCACGTCGGCGCCGTGGAGCGGCGAGTTGGCCGCCACCGGGATCGTCGCCTGGTCTGCGAGAGCGGTCGACGCCGCGGGCGCGGGGCCACCTGTGGAGGGACTCGCGGAGGACGCGGGGATCGAGGCGAGCGTGCCGCCCACGGTGCCGGCGGTCATCGGAGAGTTGGAGGTGTAGTACTCCTCGAAGTACTCCTCGAAGACCTCGTCGACGGGGACCCCCTTGGCGGCCGGGGATTCGGGCGACACGCCCGGGTCCGCCCCCTCCCGCGCCGCCCTCACCGCATCGGGCTGGAGCGGTTTCCACGCCTCGTCCATCCAGGCGGCCGCGGTGTCGGCGACGTCGTCGCCCGCAGCGCGGAGGACCTGTTCGACCGTGTTGTCGAGTACCTGCCCCACGATTCCTTTCGACCCACCCGAGCCTCCGGAATTCGGCATTTCCTCGGGGTCATCCGGATTCCAACTCACCGCTATCGGGAGGGCGGGTTTCGCGCTGTCGGAGGTCCCGGTGGAATACCAGAATCCTCCCGATCCGGCGTCAGCGGCAAAGTCGACGAATTCAGCGGGGAATGCTCCCCAGTCATTCCCGTCTCTCGTCTGGGGATTCTCTCCCGGCTTGGCGGAATAGGGCACGCGGAGGTATTCGGGGGTCACGGAGAAACCCTTTTTCCCACCCAGTTCCACGCGATTCCGGGGGAGGTTCGCGACGACGACGGTGCGCGACGGGATCGGGACCGACACCTCGGGGTTGTCCTGGGAACTCCGTCGCCCACCCAGGGTCGCGGTGACGGTCGCCTTCGTGGGCGTGACGGTGAGGACCGGGTCGGTGACGCTGAGGAACACCAGGCCCGAGTAGTAGAGGACCGAGGCGGTGCCCCTCCACTCGATCTCGGCGGTGCCCGCCCCTGCGTCGACCGTCCCGGTGCCGTTGCCGAAGACCATCTCGAGTCCGCTGTACCTGCTCGAGGCGGCGTCACGGATCGGCGTTCCCGACTGGTCGGTCTGCGTGCCGGCCCAGGTGGCGGCCGCCGTGGCCCCGGTCGCGGATCGCTTCTCGATCGTGACGTCGCCCGACGTGGCTCTCCACGTCTGTTCGGTGATCGTCGCCCCGGACCCGGCGAGCGCCGACGAGCTGTCCCCGGCGGAGAGGAAGTTGAGCCCGGGGCCGTGGCTGGGCCCGGCACTCTGTCTGCTGAGCCCCCATCGGAACTCCGCATCGGTCAACTCGACCTCGGAACCCTGTGCGTGCGCAGCCGGAGTGCCCAGGAGCACGCCGAAGGCGAGCACCAGTGTCAGCGCCAGGGCCGTTGCCCGGCGGTGGGTCGATCGCAGGTGACTGGTCATCGGGGCTCCTCGTGCTGGACGACGGTCGTGGGGTGGTGGTTCACGTCGTCCTCGTGGACGTCGTCGGGCCCGGCGGGCCCGTCGGGCCCGTCAGCACCGTCGGGTCCGTCGTCGCCGTCGGCCATGGAGAGGACTCTTCGCTTGACGGCGACCGCCGCGGTGACCGACAGGGCCAGGGCCGCGAGGGCGAGGAAGACCCACCCCGCCGACCCGCCGAGTCCGGCGGCCGATGCCGTCGGGGATATGTCCGTCCGCACCGGGAACCGCTCTGCGGCCTCCAACCCCGAGCCAGCGCCCGCCGCGCGGATCTCGTGGGTCCCCGAGGCGATGTCCTCCGGGAGCACGAGCACTCCCGCGACCTCGCCGTCGACTCCTGCGAGGACGGGGCCGACGGCGGCGTCACCCTCACCGAGCACCACGTAGACCTGCTCGCCGGGCCAGAATCCCGCTGCCGCGAAGCCCATGGCACCGCCGGGCCGGGCGGCCTTGCGGTCGACCTCGATCACCGCGGTCACCGCCGTCGTGGTCCCCCCGGTCGCCGCGGCGGGCCCGCCGTCGGCGGGAGCCCCTCCCCCCGCCCCGGTGTCGCCGCCATCTGAACCACCCGCGCCCCCGGGCTGCTGCCCGGCGACCTGGGCCGTCCCGGCCGCGGCGCCCTGTGCTGCCCCGCTGGTGCGCGAACGGGGGGCGGCCCGTCCGGCCGCGGCCGGACGACCGGCCTGCGCACCGGAGGCGGGCGCGCCCGCCGCCGGGGCCTGCTCGACCGCGGGCGCCGCCTCCCCGTCCCGGAAGGTCACCGGGGTGAACGTCTCGTTGGCGCCGTTGCGCACGCCGTGCGCGCCCCACGTGAGGAAGCCGCAGGTGACCTTGGTGCAGTCGATGCTCTTGCCGCCGGCGCCGGTGAAGGTGGGGCCGGGGACCGTGAGGTTCACCCGGAACGACCCGTCCGACCCCATCGTCGCCTGGGCTTCTCCCGACGTCGACGAGCCGGGAAAGGCGACAAAGGCCTGGAAGCCCTGGTTACTGCGCGACTGCTCGTCGGGGACGTAGTCGTAGGTCCGGCCGGTCGCGCCGCCCTGGGACGGCCCCCACCCTGACCCGTTGACCCACCCGAAGCCGATGTACACGCCACCGAATCCGCCCTCGACGGCCTGGAAACCCGAGCCCGACACGGTGAACCCGGTCCGGCCCGAGGTCGACGCCACCGCCCCGCCCAGTGAGCTGGACGCCGTCAGTCGTGCGGCGGCGTTCGCCGGCGCGTCGGCGAGGACGGCGAGCGCCGACGTACCGAGCAGCGCCAGCGCCAGGACGGCGAGCATCCGCATCGCGGACGCCCGCATCGTTGATGACCGGGTGTGAATCACGTGAACTCCTTGACGAGGGCCGACCCGAGTGTCGCCGGGAACGCGGGCTCCGCCGGCGTCCGGGCGGTGCGGAATCGACGTCGATCCGGGGTGACCAACAGGTCCCCGGTGACGGGATGACGGTCGACGAGAACCGGCTGCTGATAGACCTCTTCCACCAGCTCGGCGGTGAGGACCCGGTCGGGTGGCCCCTCGGCACGGATCCGACCCCCGGAGATCATGACGAGCCGGTCGGACCACGCGGCGGCCAACTCCAGGTCGTGCAGGACCACCACCACCGCCCCGCCGGCGTCGGCCACGGTCCGGGCCAGCTCCAGGACGATCTCCTGATGGCGCAGGTCCACCGCGGCGGTGGGTTCGTCGAGGAGCAGCACTCCGGCCCGCTGGGCGAGCGCCCTCGACAGTGAGGCGCGCGCCTTCTCTCCACCGGACAGGGTCGGGAAGGTCCGGGACCGCAGCGAGGAGGTGTCGGTGGCGGCCAACGACTCCTCGATGATCTCCTCGTCGTCGTTCCCCTCGGGCAGCGCTGCCCAGGGGGCGCGCCCCATCGCGACGATCTCCCGCACGGTGAAGGGGAAGGCGACCGAGTTGGCCTGGGTGAGCAGGGCCCGGCGGCGGGCGAGGTCGCCGAGACGCCACCGGTGCAGATCGGTGCCGTCGAGCACCGTGCGGCCGGAGTCCGGGTCGGTGTCCCCCGCCACCACGCCGAGCAGCGTGGACTTGCCCGCACCGTTGGGGCCCACCAGCGCCAGCACCTCGCCTGCGTAGACCTCCAGGTCGACCGCGTCGAGCAGGGTCCGGCCACCGATTCGTACCGTGACGCGTTCGGCGGACAGCACCGGTACGCGTGACCCGGTGACGCTCATCCCCAGCCCCCTGCGGTGCGACGGGTGCGGTGGAGGAGCCAGAAGAAGAACGGTCCGCCGACGGCGGCCGTCACCATCCCCAGTGGCAGCTCCGCGTAGTTCACGGCGGTGCGGGCGAGCAGGTCGGCCGCCAGCAGACACACCGCACCACCCAGCGCCGACGCCGGAAGCAGCAGTCGGTGGCCCGGCCCGGCGATCATGCGGACGAGATGCGGCACCACCAGGCCGACGAACGCGACGATGCCGCAGAAGCTCACCGCAGCGGCCGTGAGCAGGCCGACCAGCAGGATCGAGAAGACACGCAACCGCTCCACGTTGACGCCCAGGTGGCGGGCCGGGCGCTCTCCGAGCGCGAGCAGGTCCAGAGGTCGCGCCAGACGCGCTGCCAGGACCAGCCCGAGCAACGCCAGAGGCGCCACCACCAGGACGTGCTCCCACCGGCTGCCGTTCAGGCTTCCCAGTTGCCAGAACACGATCTCCTCGCGGGCCTGGGTGTCGCCGAGGAACATGAGCAGCGCGAGCGCGGCTCCGGCGACGGCGTTCACGGCGATGCCGGTGAGGACCAGCGTGACCACCTCGGTCCTGCCGTTGCTCCGGCTGAACAGGTACACCGCGGTGGTGGTGATGATGCCGGCGACGAAAGCGCAGACGACGCTGGTCCAGGCACCGAAGGCGGTCAGCCCGAACACGATCGCCGCCGCGGCGCCCACGGCCGCCCCGGCGGACACCCCCACCACGCTGGGCTCGGCGAGCGGGTTGCCGAACGCGCCCTGCATGAGCGCCCCGGCCACCGCGAGGGCCGCGCCCACGACCATCGCCATGGCCACCCGCGGGAAGCGGACGCTCCACAGCGTGGCGTCGGCGCGGGGGTGGCTCGCGGCGGGCCCCAGGTCGATGCCGAGACCGCGGAGGAAGCCGGACGCGACCTCCGGCGCCGGTATGGACAGCTGCCCCGAGGCCGCGGCCACCACGGCCAGGACACCGAGTGCAGCCGCCAGCCCGGCGACCAGAAGGCCACCGGTCAGCAGGCGGTGGGTCCCGCCGGCCGTCCGTGCGGGTCGGGAACCAGGCGAGGGGCGCTCGGCCCGCTCGCGCCGCTCCGCTGTGAGCGTCACAGCGCGTCGGGGGCGTAGAGGGCCACCGCGAGCGCGTTGAGCACCGCGGGGGTCCTGGTGCCGAACGACAGCACGAGGTCGTCGTTCATCGCGACGACCCGCTGGTTCGCACCGGCCGGCGTCTGGGCCAGGGCCGGGAACTTCTCGAGCAGTCCGTCGACGCCACCGACGGACTCGAGCCCCTTGCTCATCATGACGATGACGTCCGGCTGAGCCGCGATGAGCCCCTCGTCGTTCGCCGGCTTGGCGCCCTTCCACCCGACCTCGGTCGACACGTCGTATCCGCCGGCCGCGGTGATCAACTCGTCCGCACCACTGTCCTGGCCGAACATGTAGTAGACGCCGGCGGATCCACGGGCGTAGAGGAAGACCGTGCGTAGCCGCGCGGTCTCGGACCCCGGCACGATCGAGGCGATCGACTCCTCGGTTTCCACGATCTTCGCGCGGGTGCGCTCCCCCAGTTCGCGCCCCAGCTCGGGCACGCCGAGCCCGTCGGCGACGGAGTGGGTCAGTGCCTCGACGTTGTCCGGGGACCGGTGGGAGTCGACGACGACGACGGGGATCCCTGCGTCACGGAGCTGCAGGATCACGTCCCACGGACCGAGCGAGGTGTCCGTGATGATCACACTGGGGTCGAGCGCGAGGATGGCCTCGGCGTTGAGCTGATGCCCGTCCTGCGTCACCAGGGGCCGATCGGAGATCTCGGGGAAGGCCGACGAGACGTCGCGGCCGATCACGTTGTCCCCCAGCCCGAGTTCGAAGACGATGCGGGAGAGCGCCCCGTAGACGTCCAGGGGCAGGATACGGGAGACGTCCGCGACCTCGACGACGGTTCCCTGGTTGTCCGTGACCACGGCCGGCAGCTGCGGAACCGGGTCGGTCGTGACGGGGTCGACCGGGTCGTCGACCAACTCCAGCGAGAGCTCGCCGGCGAAGGATCGCGGGTCCGCGGTCGCCGAGACCTCGGACGCCAGAGGGATCCCGGAGATCGTCTCGGGGTCGCCGCCGAGCCCGGTCGCGACCCCGCACGAGGTCAGCGTGAGAGCCAGGATGGCGGCGACGGCCAGCGGGAGCGAGCCTGAGCGCTGTCTGAACATGCGGCAACGATAGCACTGTAACCAAGGCGAGCCTAACCTTTGCAAGGGAAGGCTTACCTAAACACCGTATTCCCAGTGTACGGCGATTTCCGCGCTCGACTCCGATCCCCAGATCCTCGCCCATCCGGGACTGAGAACTCTAAGACCGTGCCTACGTTCGCGGCGGAACGACGAAAGGCGGCCGCCCCCGGGGGTTC
>NZ_BAAAQG010000007.1:0-5883 GCF_039531545.1 Dietzia cercidiphylli | reverse complement strand
TGTCGAGCGGACCGCTCGGCCGGTGGCCTGTTCAGTTCTGCTCGGCAGCCGCCTTCTTCAACGACTCGGTGGGCGCGAAGCGCTCGCCGTACTTGGCGGCCAGTTCCTCGGCTCGGGCGACGAAACCCTTGTAGCCCGAGGCGACGTGCTCGCCGGGTGCGGCGTAGTTCTTGGCGTACTGGCGGGTCCCGCCCGTCCACGCCGGGAACCCGATGCCGATGATGGACCCGATGTTGGCGTCGGCGTCGTCGACGATCACGCCCTCGTCCACACACTTCTGCGTCTCGAGCACCTCGGCGAACAGCATGCGGTCCACCAGGTCCTGCAGCGGGGGCGCGTTCTCCGGGGAGGTGTCGAACGCCTCCCGCAGGCCCGGCCAGAGGCCGGCGCGCTTACCGTCGGCGTACTCGTAGAAGCCTGCGCCGGCGGCACGGCCGGAACGCTCCAGCTCCTCGACCATCTTGAGGATCACCCGGTCGACCGCGTCGGGCACGAACTCCTGCCCGGCGGCCTCCGCCGCCTCGCGGGTGGCCTGACGGATCTTGACCATCAGGTTGAGGTTCAGCTCGTCGGACAACTGCAGCGGCGCCGCCGGGTATCCGGCGATGCGACCGGCCTGCTCGATGGTCGAGGGCTCGATGCCCTCGGCCAGCATCCCGATGGCCTCGTTGACGAACGTGCCGATCACGCGCGAGGTGTAGAAGCCACGGGAGTCGTTGACCACGATCGGGATCTTGCGGATCTGCAGGGTGAGGTCGATCGCCTTGGCCAGCGTCTCGGGCGTGGTCTTCTCGCCCGAGATGATCTCCACGAGCTGCATCTTGTCGACCGGGGAGAAGAAGTGCAGGCCGATGAAGTCCTCGGGCCGCTTGACGCCGGTCGCGAGGTCGGTGATGGGCAGGGTGGAGGTGTTGGAACCGAGCAACGCGTCGGGGGCGACGATGTCCTCGATCTCCTGGAAGACCTTCCGCTTCAGGTCCGGGGACTCGAAGACGGCCTCGATCACGAGGTCGCAGCCGGCGAGGGCCTGCGGGTCCGTCGTGGGTGTGATGCGGGCGAGCAGTGCGTCGGACTTCTCCTGGGTGGTGCGCCCACGCTCGAGCGCCTTGGCCTCGATGCTCTCGGAGTACGCCTTGCCCTTGTCGGCGGAGGCCTGCTCGACATCCTTGAGCACGACCTCGATGCCGGCCTTGGCGCAGACGTAGGCGATGCCCGCGCCCATCATGCCGGCTCCCAGGACTCCGACCTTGGTGAACTGCGTCCGGGGGATCTCCGAACCGTCGGCGGCCTTGGGCCGCGCTCCCCCCGAGGAGCAGTGCTGCATGTCGAAGAAGAAGGCCTGGATCATGTTCTTGGCCACGACGCCGGTCACCAGCGAGACGAAGTAGCGCGCCTCGATCTTCTCCGCGGTGGCGAAGTCCACCTGCGAGCCCTCGACGGCCGCGGCCATGATGGCACGCGGCGCCGGGGAGGGCGCGCCCTTGGTCTGCTTGCGCATGTTCGCGGGGAAGGACGGCAGGACGCCGGCCAGTGCGGGGTCCTTGATCGTGCCGCCGGGGAGCTTCCACCCCTTGCGGTCCCACGGCTGGGTGGCCTCGGGCTCGGTGCCGATCCACGCCTTGGCGGCGTCGATCAACTGCTCGGGGGCCACGACCTCGTCGACGAGGCCGGCCTCGAGCGCCTTGGCCGGCGCGAAGGACCGACCGGACATGAGGATGTTGGGCACGGCCTGGGCCAGGCCGAACATGCGGACGGTCCGGACGATCCCGCCGCCACCCGGCAGCAGACCGAGGGTGACCTCGGGCAGGCCGACCTTGGCGCCGCGGGCGTCGGCCATGACGCGGTGGTGGCACGCGAGCGCGAGCTCGAGGCCGCCACCCAGGGCCGCACCGTTGATGGCGGCCACGACCGGGACCCCGAGGGTCTCGAGGGCGCGCATCCGGCCCTTGATCTCCATGGACCGCTCGAACAGCTGCTCGGCGTCCTCGGGGCCCGCCGTGATCATGGACTTGAGGTCGCCGCCACCGAAGAAGCTCTTCTTGGCGGAGGTCAGGACGACGCCCTTGATGGAGTCCTTCTCGGCCTCGATGCGGCCGACGGTCTCCGAGAAGTCGTCGATGAAACGGGCGTTCATGGTGTTCGCGCCGTGGTCGGGGTCATCCATGGTGAGGGTGACGATGCCGTCGCCGTCCTGCTCCCACCGGAACATGTTTTCGCTCACTGGTTCTCTACTCCTCAAGGCTGTGGTGTCGGTGGTGCGGATCAGACGCGCTCGATGATGGTGGCGACTCCCATGCCGCCGCCCACGCAGAGCGTGATGAGGGCGCGCTTGCCGCCGGTCCGCTCGAGCTCGTCGAGCACGGTGCCGGTGATCATGGCGCCGGTCGCACCGAGGGGGTGGCCCATGGCGATCGCTCCGCCGTTGACGTTGAGCTTCTCGTCGGGGATGTTCATGTCCTTCTGGAACCGCAGGACGACGGAGGCGAAGGCCTCGTTGAGCTCCCAGAGATCGATGTCGTCAGAGGTGAGGCCGGCGATCTCGAGAGCCTTCTTCGCTGCCGGGGTCGGGCCGGTGAGCATGATGGTGGTGTCGGCGCCGGAGGTGGCCGCGGCCACGACACGGGCGCGCGGCGTCATGTTCATCTCCTTGCCGGCCTTCTCCGAACCGACCACCACGAGCGCGGCGCCGTCGACGATGCCGGACGAGTTGCCACCGTGGTGGACGTGGTTGATCTCCTCGACCCAGTGGTACTTCTGCAGCGCGACGGCGTCGAAGCCACCCATGTCGCCGACCATGGCGAACGACGGCGTGAGGCCGGCCAGCTTCTCGACGGTGGTGCCCGGACGCATGTGCTCGTCGTGGTCGAGAATGGTGACGCCGTTGATGTCCTTGACCGGGACGACCGACTTGGTGAACCGGCCCTCCTCCCACGCCTGGGCGGCGAGCCGCTGCGAGCGCTCGGCGTAGCGGTCCACGTCCTCGCGGGTGAAGCCCTCGAGGGTGGCGATGAGGTCGGCACCGATCCCCTGCGGGGAGAAGTACGTGTCGTAGTTGGTGGCCGGGTCCAGGGCCCAGGCCCCGCCGTCGGTGCCCATCGGGACACGCGACATGGACTCGACGCCGCCGGCGAGGACGACCTCGTCCCATCCGGAGCGGATCTTCTGGGCGGCCATGTTGATGGTGGTCAGGCCGGATGCGCAGAAGCGGTTGATCTGTACGCCGGCCACGGTGTCGGGCATCTTGGCGGCCAGCGCGGCGATGCGCGGCAGATCCATGCCCTGGTCACCGAGGGGGGTGACGATTCCGTAGATGATGTCCGAGATCCGGTTCTCGTCGAGGTCGGGGAACCGACGCCGCATTTCTTCGATGAGACCGACGACCAGGTCGATCGGCTTGACCCCGTGCAGAGCGCCGCCAGGCTTGCCCTTGCCTCGCGGAGTCCGGATGGCGTCGTAGATGAATGCCTCGGTCATGGGTTGTCCACGGCCTTTCTCTGGGCGGAACTGATACGTGTTCGAACTCAGGTTACGTTGTCCACCCAACGCGCGCGGAGTGCGGTCCGTTTTTGTCGACCCGCACCCCGCGCGCTCCGATGGCACAGTGGACCGTGACTGTCCGCGGCGTCCCGGCAGGGGCGCCGCCCGACCCGACGCGAGGACCCCCGTGACCGTGACCGACGCCGTACCCCCCGCCCTGGTCGAGCTCGCCGAGAGGTGTGGGGTCGCCACGAGCTACACCGATGCGCGCGGAGTCCGACAGGACATCACCGCCCGGACCCTGCGCGCGGTTCTGGCCGCGATGGGCGTCCGGGCCGGCGATGACGACGACGAGAGCGGCACCACGGCCCGTGAGGCCCTCGAGGAGAATCGTCTGCGGCCGTGGCGGCGGGTGCTCCCACCGACGATAGTGGCGAGGCGGGGGGCGAGCGCCAGGTGCGCGGTTCATGTCCCACGCGGTGCCACGGTGACGCTGTCGGCCCATCTCGAGGACTCGGCCGCACCGCTCGATGTGGAACTCCCCGACACCCCTGCCGAGTCGATGGAGGTCGACGGCGTGCTCGTCGACCGCGTCGAACTCGACCTCCCCGCCTCCCTCCCCCTCGGATGGCATCGGCTCGTCGCCGTGGTCTCCGACCCGTCAGCTCCCGGATCCCGGACGGTCGAGTCCACCCTGCTGGTGGCCCCGCAATCGATACCGGTTCCCGCGGACCTCACGCGACGCCGCGCGGCCGGTCTGGCCGCGCAGATCTACCAGGTCCGGTCCGAGCAATCGTGGGGGGTCGGGGACCTGGCCGATCTGGCCGACCTCGCCGGCTGGGCGGGCCGGGACCTCGGAGCCGACTTCGTCCTGGTCAACCCGATGCACGCCGGGGAGCCGTTCCCGCCGGTGGAGCCGTCCCCGTACCTACCCACCACGCGTAGGTTCGCCTCGCCTCTGTATCTCCGTCCCGAGCAGATTCCGGAGTACACCGCCCTGGCGGATGAGGACAGGCGGAGAATCGATGATCTCGCGCGGTCACAGCACCCGCACAACTCCCGGGACACCATCGACCGCGACTCCTCCTGGAGTGCCAAGCTCGATGCGCTGCGGATGGTGTTCTCGGCTCCCCTGTCGGATGATCGGGCACGGGAGTTCGACGCCTTCGTCGTCGAACAGGAACCCGGTCTCCATCGCTTCGCCACGTGGTGCGCGCTGGCGGCCGAGGCGGGCCCGGACTGGTCGCGGTGGCCCGAGGATCTCCGGGATCCGGACTCCGACGCGGTGGCGCGCTACGCGCACGACCACGCGGAGGAGGTCCGTTTCCACCAGTGGTTGCAGTGGCAGGTCGCTCAACAGCGTGCAGGGGCGCAGAGGGCGGCCCTGTCGGCGGGGATGCGTCTGGGCATCCTGCACGACCTCGCCGTCGGGGTTCATCCCACCGGCGCCGACGCCTGGGCCCTCCACCGCTCACTGGCACGCGGGGTCACCGTGGGCGCGCCGCCGGACGCCTACAACCAGCTGGGCCAGGACTGGTCTCAACCCCCGCTGCGACCGGACGCGCTCGCCGAGGATGGCTACCGACCGTTCCGGGACATCGTGCGCGCTGCGCTGCGGGACTCGGGAGGGATCCGGATCGACCACGTCCTCGGGCTCTTCCGACTCTGGTGGATACCGTCGGGACTCGCGCCCACCGAGGGAACCTATGTGCGCTACGACCACGAGGCGATGATCGGGGTCCTCGCTCTGGAGGCGTCACGTGCCGGAGCCGTGGTCGTGGGAGAGGACCTGGGGACCGTCGCACCGGGGGTTCGGGAGGAACTGTCCGAGCGAGGAGTCATGGGAACCTCGGTGATGTGGTTCGAGCAGGAGGATGGCCGGCCGACGCCTCCGGAGGACTACCGGCGACTGTGCATGGCCTCGGTGACGACCCACGACCTCCCCCCGACTGCAGGTTATGTCGATCTCGTCCACGTCGACGTCCGCGAGGAGCTGGGCCAGCTGACGGGCGATGCGGAGCAGGAGCGCCTCGATGCCGCGGCCGAGATCCGTTCCTACACCGAGGCGGTCAGGCAGCGCGGTCTCCTCGAGGGCGACAGCCCGGAAGACCTGGTGGTGGCGCTCCACGCCTTCCTGTCCGCGGCGCCCTCTCTCCTGTACGCCGTGTCCGTCGCCGACCTGGCTGGAGATCGCCGGCCGGTCAACATGCCGGGGACGTCCGAGGAGTACCCCAACTGGCGTGTCCCGCTCACCGACAGCCGGGGTGCGGTGGTCTCCGTGGAGGGACTACGTGACTCCGGCCTTGCGGGGCGGGTGTGGGGCGCGGTGGCCCGGTGAAGGTGGGGTGGTATGACGAGAGCCCCCGGGTCGCGTGATGCGATCCGGGGGCTCTCGTGTGAAGTTGT